>NZ_FNPG01000043.1 GCF_900107245.1 Lachnobacterium bovis DSM 14045 | reverse complement strand
CTTCCTAGATCATCGTTTAGGAATGTATATCTATTTTGAGGTTGGAAGTTATATCCACTATCACTAAATGCAGCTATATCTGCACCAGATTTTTCACTCATGTTCATGGCTATATCTGTGCTAGACTCTACAAGTTCTTCATCTGCCCATGTAAATGTTTGAGTTGATGAATTTATTGGTGTATTTGCTGGCACGCTTGCTGTTATGTCTGCTGGTGTATTTGCTGGCACTCTTCCAATTGTATTTGCCGTTATATCTTCATTGGCGTTTAGGTCATACTCATAGCTTGTGCTACTTAACATGTTTCTATATTCTTTTGTTAAATCTATTACATAATCAATCCTTGACATAGGATTTGTAATCTGTGTTTTTGTATTAAGTTGTTGCATTGGATCTAAACCAGCTGCAAGATTTTTGGCAACATCAACTTGTGACATATTACTAACTTTTGCTTGAGTTACTTGTTTACTTAATTGCTGTCTTACCTCTCCACTTAACTGTGGGCTTGATAAATTGCCTACCTGTCTTGATACTCTATGTCCTAGTCCATCATAAGAATATCTTGCAATTAAACCTTTTGCATCTGTTGCCTGCTCTAATCTATTTAATGCTCCATAAAGATATGTATTCTTTATTTTGCCATTTTCCGTTACCTGACTTAAGTTTCCTCGTTTATCATAAGCGTAACTTAAAATCTTTTCAATTGAATTTTTATCTGTTGCAAAACCAATCTTTTCTACTGATTTATTATTAACTGCTGAACTTATGTTACTTGTAGATTTACTACTTAATCCTACTGAGTTTATATTAGGACCAACTTCTATTGTCTTTTTAATCAACTGATTCATCGCATTATAACTATATGATTCTCGTTGATTTTTTCCGAAGTCTACAAGGCTTGTTCTATTTCCAAATGCATCATATTCATATTTTCTTAATAGGCTACCATCTTTAGTTACGCTTTCAACTCTTCCAATTGCGTCATAACCATATGTATAGTTTCCGTTATCTTCTGAAACATCTCTACGAATCTTACTGATTCCTGTTCTATTAAACATGTCATCATACTGATATCTATAGTCATCCAAAATTCCTTTAGCATCAGTATTTATAAGTCTACTTAAATAGCCTCTATCATTGTATTCGTATGCCTGGCTTGTTCCATTTTCTAATGTTTTACCAGTTAAACGGCCCATATGATCATAAGTGAAATCAGCGATTTTCCTTATTTTTTGAGCTACTCGGTCCAAATCTGTTAAGCCATAAATTTCCTGATGAGCTGTTTGGTTCAAATTTTCCAAACCATGAATCCCCTGATTATGAGCTAATTTTCCAGCATGGTTCTTTTCATTAAATCTTTCAATTTCTCTTACTTGTGTAAGATGGAGCTCTTTATCGTAATCATAAAGCAATGTTCTACCATCTGGATATGTCATGCTCTTCTTTTCGCCTGAGATTCCATATGTATATGACACTTCTTTTCCATCTGGATATACTACTTTTGTAGCCTGACCATTGACATTATTTGTGATTTTTGTAATTCCAAGCCAATCTTCTACCTGACTTAAGTTTCTTAATGCATCGTATGAAAGTTTTACTTCTTTTCCATCTGCATAAGTTATCTTACTTACATTTCCAGATTTATTGTACTGATATTTTGTAAGGTATCCTTCTTTATCAAGGCGTTCTGTTAGTTCTCCTACCTTATTATACTTAAACTTTTCTGTCATGCCTAAGGCATCTGTTGTTTCAATTACCTGTCCTAAGATGTCATATTTATATGAAGAGTTTCTCGGAAGAAGTTCTTCGCCTGTTACTTTATCCTTGCCTCGTTGACTAACTCCAACAAGTCTGTCGCACTCATCATATGTGTAAACTGCTTCATTTCCTAGCGCATCTATAACCTTAGTAAGTTGACCTGTCAACGAATACTCGTAATGAGTTTCGTTTCCTTTTGTATCTTTTATTGATGTTACATTATCTACAACATCATAAAAATACTCTGTCTTTTCTCCGTTTTGCCCTTCTGTTCTTACAAGTCTATCTAACTCATCGTACACATAAGATGTTTTATATCCTGTAAAATCAGTTACTGAAATAAGATTGCCATTTGCATTATATTCATAAGTCTGAACTTGACCTTCTGAATCAATAGTTTTTGAAATATCATTTGTTCCTTTTACATACTCATAACGTGTCACTCTTCCTCTTTCATCTTCTACACTTGAAAGATTTCCCATGACATCGTATGTATATATTCTTTTTGCTCCTTCACTATCTTCTTCCTTAGTAAGTTGGCCTACTTCATCATATGTTCTTATGACATAATTTCCTACTGCATCTGTTATCTTAATAAGGTTGCCTTCAAGATCGTATTCATATGACATGGTAGCGCCATCTGGTGCTTCTACTTTTACAAGCTGCCCTACTGAATCATACTCATAAAATGTCTTATCCCCATTTGGATTTTCTGCTGATAAACAATTTCCCATTCCATCATATGTAAAGCGAGTTGTATTGCCTAAAGCATCTTTTACTCTTGTAAGGCGGTTATTCTCATTATAAATATATGTAGTTTTACCACCATCTGGAGCTGTCACCCTTGAAACATTCCACATAACATCATATGTAAGATGAGTTTTTCGTCCTAACTGATCTATGATGGTTTCTGGTCTATTTAAGCTATTATAATCTACACTTATGAAACTTCCATCTAAATCAATAGCTTTTGTAACTTTACCAAAATGATTGTATTCATACTTTCTTGTTTGTCCTTTAGCGTTAGTGTCTTCTACAATATTTCCCATAGTATCATACTTAAATGAATTACTACGATTCATAGCATCTATTGTCTTTGTAACTCTACCAAGGACATCATACTCATACTTTGTACTATTACCTCGAGCATCAATTAACTCTTTGATATTGCCTCGATTGTCATATACGATTTCATTACATGAGCCGTCAGCTAATGAAACTTTAACTGGACGTCCGAATTTATCGTAAGAATACTTCATTGTTCTGCCTAAGGCATCTGTTGTTTCTATAACATTTCCTTTTGCATCATAAACGTTTTTCACTTTTGTATGACCATTTACACTTACTGTAACTGGCTTATTATGAACCTCATATGTTACATTTAATTTTGAACCATTTGGTGCAATAATACCTGTTACATTGCCTCGATTATCGTATGTCATTCGAGTTTCATTACCATTTTTATCTACAATTCTATTTTTTAGGTTCTTAGAATTATATGAAAATGTTTCTTCTCCATCTGGATAGACATTTTTTGTATTTCTATAAAACTCATCATGATAATGAATACTTTTGGCACCATTACGCTCAGTCATTGTAACTGTTTTCTTTTCATCATCATAATCAAATGACATATGAGAACCATCTGCAAATGTCTGATATGTAGTTCTCGCCTTATCATCGTATACATTGTCAACTGTTACTATTTCACGTGGGTTCTCTACTGTTTTAAATTTCCCATGTACATCATATGTATACTTAAAAGATTGTCCATCTGGTCTTGTGACTTCTGTTAAATATCCATCTGTATATTTATATGTAGAACTTCTTCCTAATTCATCAGTTACACTTTTTAGTTTACCATCTTGATAATAATCAAATGTAAACTTCTGACCATAGTCTCCAACGACTTCTACTAAAAGTTCTTTTGGCTCTAATGCAGTCGGATTGTCTGATCCTTCAACAGAATGTTCATTGTCTTCGTCCAAATGTTTTAAATTACACCGAACACAATTCATTATAGCATAATTAAATGAGATTCCAACCCCATTTAAGTCTTCTTGACGTAATAATTTACCTTCTTTTGAAAAATAATATACGTCTCCTGCTAATGTTTCATATTTATATTCATAGTCGTCTTCTTCTATTTTTTTAAGAGATGATGTACTTTCACGTCCAGCTGTGTAATAACCATCTTTAAGTGGCATAAATTTTTCTTCTTGTCCATCTTCTTTAAAAACTACTACATCTATATCATCAGGAGTTATTTCATCCTTTTCAAATTTTAGACAAACTTCAAAGTTAGTATTCCAATCTTTTCCTAACACGCCTTCAAAATCATTGATAGAATTGTAGAATCGTGAAAATACAAGGTCTCCATCATCCTCATCAGTTCCATAGTATAAATCTGTCTTTTGGTAGATAAAGTTTCCTGAAGATAGATTTACTGGATCTTTACTAAATTGTGTAGTTTTTTTGCTCGCACCTTTTATATTCTTTAACGAATCATCAATTAATCTTTTTGTTGCTTTTAATTCTTTAGTCCACTGTTTTTGTTTTGCTTCCATTGCCTTGCCAAAATCGCCTTTATCTGCCATCAATGAATATGTTGAAATAAAACTTTTTAGTTCATCAATTACTTTTCCTAATGACACCTGAGCTACACAAAGTTCTGCAAGTTTAGTTGTATAATCAGCATCTGTTTGCATTATTTCATCTAATGTGCCTTTAGCATGATAAAATTTTGTATCTATATCATCAACATCTTGTGATGACAATTTATTTATTTTTGCTACTGCACCACTTATATTTGCGTCCTCACTAACACCTTGTCCTTGTAGACTATTACTAACATCTGATGCTAGTTTTTTGGAATTATTTATATAGTCTATAAGTTTTTTCATTATCTGTCGATCTTCATCGATTATCTCTGTTATTTTATCTTTATCAAAAACTCTTTTCATTATTTCTTCTTTCCTTTGCCTTTATTCATTTTTTTTGACATTGATGCATCACTTTGTTTGAATGTCTGTAACACATTCGAAACTGCAGTTGCCAATTCATTTATCATTTCTGACATTGAAGAACATAATGTCTTATCATTTTTTAACTGTATCCTAATAGCACCAGCAAAGTCTCCTTCTGCATCGTGTAAAATAGAAGAAGCACTTTGATTAATATTATTCCCACTCACTTCAATTTTGTCATTTGCAGATGATTTTATGCTATTGATATCTGATTCCACTTTTTTATAATCAATTTTTATATTTTCTGAAGCCATTTAAACATCTCCTATTTCATAACATCTAATTTATCTATATCTGCGACATATTTTGTTATTAACTCTACTTCATTGCTGTACAATTTGGGGAGATTATCTCCCACAGTTTTAAACTGTGTTATAAATTTTTTTATATTTGCAGAGACGTTATCAGCATACAATCCACCATTTTTTTCAACCATGTGATTTACTGTATTTACAATTGAATCTATTTCAGATTTAATAGTTGTGTGTTCTGCATTTAGTTTTGCTTTTAAATCTGTATACTCTTCATCATTTACACATATTTTTTTTGATGCTGTTTTTAAGCCGCCTCCAACATCTGTACCTTTAACCTGCACTATTCATCGCTCCTTTCATTTGATTTTCTACTGCGTTATACGCATTTTGTTTTTCATTTATTGCTTTTTTTATTATTACTTTTTCATTTCTTATTCCTGTTTGTAACTCTTTAGCTGAATTTGTAGCTGAATCCAAAATATTTTTTATTTCTTTTATTTTTTCAGCTAGCGAATTAGCTAAGTTTCCTTCAAATGTACCTGTTATTTTAACTTCTAGATTATCTCCAACTAGTTTTTTCTGTAGTTCATCATACTGCTTTGTTAATTCTTCAGCTCGTCTTTCATATCCATCAAACTTAGTCAATAGATTTTTTAATTTACTAATGTCTTTTGAATATGAATTCATTTGTTCTTGATATATTGGATCCATTTAATCTACTCCTTTTCTTTTAGTGGCGTGATTTTAAAAAATCACATGATTGATTAGTTTCTATATTTCAAATGTTTTTGGTGCTTAGTTCACCCTTTTTATTGCTACTCATTTGTTAAACTTTATATCTCATCAGCCAACATAATTTTTCTTATTCCTGTCGGTTGCATTTGATATCCAAAATGAATATCTTTATTATGTTCTCTAATTCTACCAACTTCAAAAATCATCTGTGATGTGGCATCTCCTAAGATGATTCCATTTTTTAGTGTTTGAAGCTTATCTACTAGCTTGCCTGTTCTTATACCAAACCTTGTATCTGCTGTTACTATTGGAATAATTCCCCAATCAATTGCATCTGCAAGTATATCAAGTTCACTTATCTTCATCTCATCTTTATATAACTGTGTTATTTCTTGAATAACATCTATCACTATATAACTTCTTTGTAACTTACTTGCATATTCACTTGGTGTAAGAAGTGGCTCATCTATCCTTGCATCTTCGAAATCTTCTTTTCTTCTTTGGATATCTTCTGTCAATTCTTTTAAGATAATATTGTAATTATCCATACTTCCAGCCTGATATGATGCATTTTCACAATCATTTGCAACCTTGGCTAATCCCATGCTTGAATTATCCATTATATATATTTTTTCTGAACGATTTTCTTTACTAATGTACGATACAATATTTTTTAGCATTGTTGTTCGGCCCATCTGAGTTTCACCAACTATAAGTCCCATTCCTTTCGAAATGTCCAAACCTACTACATTTAACTGTTCAGTCTCGATACCGATTGGGATTTGAGATAGGTGCGATTCGTTTTCGCCTGCTATTATTTTTCCTGTCTCTGATGTAGTTGTATTTTGTGTCTGCGAAACCATCTCTTCATATCCTGGATACTCTGGAAGTTGGCTAAAGTGGAGCTCTTCTGGAAGGACTGGTATTCCTTTGGCTTTTTTCTCTGTTGATTTTTTTGCCAGTGTTGATACAAACTCTTTAAGTTTTTCTATATATGTAAGTTCATCTAAACAAGGCACTGGTGTATATAACTGCATCATGTCAATTTCATCTAACTTGACTAATGCACGACCTTTTTTATCTTCTGGAACATCCATCGTTGTTCTTCCTATAAGACTTCTTATCTCGCTATTATCAAAGTTATAACCTGCTATCTTTTCTTTAAAATTATTAAGGACAACTGCTCTCATGGCTGCGCATCGTGTCATCGTTGTTGCTATATAAAT
>NZ_FNPG01000041.1 GCF_900107245.1 Lachnobacterium bovis DSM 14045 | reverse complement strand
CCTATCCGGCGCGGGCGTAGGATATTTGAGAGGAGCTGTCCTTAGTACGAGAGGACCGGGATGGACGAACCACTGGTGTATCTGTTGTCGACCAACGGCATAGCAGAGTAGCCAAGTTCGGAAGGGATAAACGCTGAAGGCATCTAAGCGTGAAGCCCCCCTCAAGATGAGATATCCCCTCCAAAAGGAGATAAGACCCCTGAGAGACTAACAGGTAAATAGGGCAGAGGTGGAAGTACAGTAATGTATGTAGCTGACTGTTACTAATAGGACGAAGGCTTGACCAAAAAGGTTTTCAAAGAGAAAAGCTTGTATGAAGTTTTGAAGGTATATGAGAGAGTCATGCTGAGTATTGGCATGGCTTTTTTTGTTATCCACAAAAAATTGCAACTTGTGTAATGTAGGTTGCAAAAATCACGTATAATTGTTAATATTTAATTGTATAATTGATTATATAATAAACTGTTAGAGAGGTAAAAAATTATGGTTAAGCACGTTATTTTATGGCAATTGAAAGATGAAATATCTGATGAAGAAAAAAAATTAATAAAAAAGGAAATTAAGGAAGGATTAGAAGGTTTAGTAGGAGTTGTACCAGGTTTGAAAGAGCTTGTTGTTAGAACAGAAGGATTAGAAAGTTCTAATGCAGATGTTATGTTAGATTCGTTATTAGAGAATGAACAAGCACTAGCAGGTTATGCAGTACATAAAAAGCATGTAGAGGTTGCAAATTCAAAGGTTCGTCCATATACAAAAACAAGAGTTTGTATGGATTATGAGGTATAATTTAAAGAACGAGGTATAAGTTAATAAAGATAAGAGATTAGGGATTTAATTCTTGCTTTAGTGACTATAAAATATCCTAGTTAAAAAAACATAGGCATTCATTATTGGAATATTCTTAATTATATGTAATTCTTTTGTGTAAGCTGAAGGTATCTAGCTGAAGGCATCTAGCTGAAGGTATCTAAGTGTGAGGCTTCCTCAAAATGAGATACTTCCTCCCAAAGGAGATAGGTGTATGTGATTAGAATTTTTTAAATAATGAATGCTTTTTGTTTAGAAAAAATAAATAAAAAATTTATAAAACAATGCTTATAAATAATAGAATAAAGATTAATTAGTATTTAGTAAAAAAAGATAATAATCAAATTTATATACTTGTATTGCTATATCCAAACAAAAACGGTATTTCAAAAAAGGCAGCGAAAATGAAAAACAAAATGACAATAATAAGAATTAAAAGATATAGACAGAAAGGAATATGTTTATATTGAAATAGTCAGAAAATATGTTATAATAAACTTATAAGTTAGTTCTAACGATTAAGTCTTATAAGAATTATAAAATCATATTTATGGTTAGAGATTATATTAAGAATATTTTGAAATTAGATGAATATTTTATGGAAAGATAATTTATGACGAGAGTTTTAAATTTTTTAAACAAAAAGAATAAGTTTTCTAGAAAGGATATAAAAATTTATAAAAAAAAGAAATTTTATTTAATTTCATAAAGTATATTCTTTGTAAATGTTGTAGAATAAGATTTAAAAATTAGGATTACATTAAATAGCAAAGGAGTGACCACTATGAAGATTATTATTACAGGAAAGAATATTGAGCTTACTGCTGGCTTGAAACAAGCTGTTGAGGACAAGTTGAATAAATTAGAGAAGTATTTTACTCCGGACACAGAAGTTGAAGTTACTTTAAGCGTTGAAAAAGAAAGACAGATTATTGAGGTCACAATACCGGTTAAGGGATCTGTTATTAGGTCAGAACAAGTTAGTGATGATTTGTATGTTTCAATAGATTTGGCAGAAGAAGTGATAGAAAGACAGTTGAAGAAATACAGAAAGAAACTGTTGGCACGTAAACAGTCTGCAATTGAATCATTTAATAGATCATTTATTGACTCTGATGATTTTGATGATTCGGATGAAGTTAAGATTGTAAGATCTAAAAAATTTGGTATAAAACCGATGTATCCGGAAGATGCATGTGTTCAGATGGAGCTTACAGGACATGATTTTTTCGTTTTTAGAAATGCTGAAACAGATGAAGTGAATGTTGTATACAGACGAAAAGGAAATACGTTTGGATTAATTGAACCAGAATGCTAGGGTTTAAGGGATAAAAATGTAGATATAAGGGGTGAAAAATTATTTTATGATTGGGTCTGGAAGGTTAAGTTTGAGACGGAAAAATTGGAATGACCTAGAAATATAAAGTTAAATTGGAAAATTGGCCCCCCTAGAGACATAAAGTTGAAGTGGAAAATTGGACCCCCCTAGAGACATAAAGTTGAAGTGAAAAAACTGGAAAACCAGAACAATAAAAATAGTATAAAGAAATCTAAAAAGTTTAATAAAAATAGAATTGTAAGGCAGTATTAACGGTTAATATTGTAGTACAAGATGAAAATGTATGATAAGAGGGGAAAGAATTGAGGACAAGATGTTTATCATTTTGTTCTCTTTTTTTCTCTTTTTTCTATAAATACAGTTGTTTTTTTGAATTAAAGGATAAGGATAATAATAAAAGGGTAGTTAAAATAATAAAAGTTTAATTTTAATAATAAAAGCATATTTTTAAAAAGAAGAGTATAATTTTTTAAAATAGAGTATATGTAAAAAGCAAAAATATATCATTAAGTTTGTGAAAAAGTTTTGTATGGTGTGTTTTTGTATATAATAAAAAATAAAGTATCGATTTTATAAATTAGAGTACAAGCACGATTAATTCCCGTTTTTTGAAAAAGAAAAAATATATAATTATAAACTAAAAATTATAAAAATATAAATTTACAGAAATATATTGACAATCTTATGACTTTAAGATATTCTATATCTGCAAGCGAGAACACCGAATTTGTTAAATAAAAACATCAATAACTCAACTTAGAAAATATTAAGGCATTGGTTTGTTATTTTAATATTCTAAAAAGGTTAAAGAATTTTTATATACAAGAGGGTTTAATCGAAGCAAGCATAATGATAATATTTTACGATAAATTATTAAAAGATTTTCAACTGACTAATCAATTTGTAGAATTATTAAGTAGACAAGAATTAAAGATAGTATTTTTAGTATTTGATTGGCAAAAGTCAAAGCAAAATATAGAAATCCTTATGATAGTCCAATAAAGGAAAGCGCAGCTAAAAATACGATGAAAAGATATGGTGATGTTGAATTATGATGCATATAATGATTTGATCATATTTAACCATATAATAGTATTGAGATTGAAAAGTTCTATGAGATAGTAGTTTGAGGCAAAGAAAAGATTATGTTAAAGGAATAATTTTTTAATAAAAGCTAATGTTAAATTAATGTTGGTGAAATGTAAAATGTTAGAATTATTTGTGGATAATAAATGGCCTGCAGAATTTTTTGACTTAGTTGTTATAACGTATGTTATTTTGATTTAGAGTAATTTATGTTAAATGATTTTGACTTAAAAAAATCGATAAATAAAAAATTGATAAATAAAAAATCGGTAAATAAAAATTATGTTTGGTCATATATTTAAACGAAGAATTGCCCCAAAATTGTAGTGTTAGATTTTTGAAAAAATTGAATAAACAAATATACGGAATATGAAGTATAAAAAACTGTGATGTGTGCAAAATATGAAGTATATAAAATTATAGTATTATGAACTATACAGTATATTTTGTAAATTTATGAATTGTAATATGTATTTTTATGGTATGTATGAATTGCAGTGTATATTTTAAGGTACGTATGTTATTGAGTGGCTATAATTTAGGTGATTTTTTAGGTGTATGAACTTGTTGTAAAGTCAAATTAAGTAGTAATTTCTAGGTGAAGAAAATATTCTAGGGGTTATGATCTTAAATAATTTTATAATCTAAAGTAGAATTATGTTTTTATTGAAATTAATCAAATAAATGTTATCTGATTTATGATTTGGCTTCAGGTTTTATAAGATTGACTTTATAAATGTAACTGTTGTATTAGTAAAAAGAAAGGTATGTATGTCGAACCATATAGAAAGTATTTTAATGGAATTAAAAATCACTTTGGGGATGATGAGTATTCCAGAAGAATTAAATTGTTGTCGTTTTGAAATTAACTCTATTTATAAGGATTATAAAATGGAGATAGCGAGTCTTTGTAGAGAAATGTATTTTTATGTTTGGAGACTGCAAATAGAAAATGAGGAACATTTGGGTGAGAATACATGTTTTTTTAATAAATTGTGTAAAAGGGCAGTATTGTATAATAAATTCTATGATGACATGAATACTATTTGTCAAAATTATCTATGTGATAATTTTTATCAACGTGAAGAGAAGGTAAAGAATAGCGTTAACAAAAAGATAGATAAATTCTGTTGGTGTGTATTTGATGTTTTTTTGGATGCTGCATTATCAAAACAAAATAAAATTGCATTTTAATTAAGAATGTATGCAAAAACTTTAGCGCAGAATTAGTAGGAAATATTATTACTATAAAATAATGTCTCAGTATGTTCTTTATAAAATAGATTAATAGTAAGTGTATTATTTTTTTAAAATTATTAAACTGTAGAAAAAGTGGAACTCTTTTTTTGCAGTTTTTTTATATTTTTTTCAGAATCTTAGTATAAAAAATACATTGCATGATAATAAAAGAATTATTGCAAAAAGTGCTCATTTAATTACTAAAAGTGTTATAATAGGAAGAAATATTGTTAAAAATGATTAAATGGTCTAGTATAATAAATTAGTGATTAATCTTAAAAATTATTTTGGGATTAATCATATGGAATAAAAATACGGTTTTGTATATTTTTATATAAGACCATAAAATACAGTAAATTATAATAAAGAAATAAAGAGAGGCAATTACTATGAATATTGTTGTTTTAGCAGGTGGACTTAGTACAGAAAGAGATGTATCATTTATTACAGGAAATGAAGTTGCAAAAGCATTAAGAGAAAATGGACATAGAGTTATTTTACTTGATGTTTTTATGGGATATGATGAAAAAGAAGTTAATGTAGATGATATTTTTGATAAAGCAGATGAAGTTAGTGTAAAAGTTAGTAAAATTCCTGAGACTGCTCCAGATTTAGAGGCTGTTAAAGCATCAAGAAAAGATCAATCAGATTGTTTCTTTGGACCTAATGTAATAAGAATTTGTCAAAAATCTGACATTGTATTTATGGCATTACATGGAGAAAATGGTGAGAATGGTAAGATTCAAGCAGCATTCGATTTATTTGGAATAAAATATACAGGAAGTGATTATCTAAGTAGTGCAATTGCAATGGATAAAAACATGTCAAAGAAATTCTTTGTAAATGCAAATATTCCCACACCAAATGGTGTATCTATGACAAGAGAGAATAGATGCGATGATCATAAAAAACTAGGTTTGAATTTACCATGTGTTGTTAAACCTTGTTGTGGTGGATCTAGTATTGGTGTGACAATTGTAAGAAATGATGAGGAATTTACAAAAGCTCTTGATGATGCTTTCAAATGGGAAAACGAATTAGTTATTGAAGAATTTGTAGAAGGTAGAGAATTCTCAGTTGGGGTTTTATCAGGAAAAGCACTTCCTATTATTGAGATTGCTCCAGTTGAAGGATTTTACGATTATAAAAATAAATACAAAGCAGGTAGCACAATTGAAACATGTCCAGCAGAGTTATCTATCGAAAAAACAAAAGAAATGCAAAAATATGCAGAAATGGTTGCTGAAGCAATAGGTTTAAATACATATTCAAGATCAGACTTTTTATTAGATAAAGAAGGAAATATTTTCTGTCTTGAAGTAAATACATTGCCAGGAATGACTCCAACAAGTTTATTACCACAAGAGGCAAATGCGGTTGGAGTTAATTTTAATGAATTATGTGAGAAACTTATTGAGATTTCATTGAAAAAATATAGATAAAGGATTAAAGATGAATAATAAAGAGATTTTATTAGATGGTCATAGCATAGAAGAGTGTAGAATGAAAAATTTGACTATTAAGAATATTGCAAAAGCTTGTGATGGTCAACTATATAATGAAGAATTTGCTTCAAATAAAGAAGTGACGGGTGTTGCAATTGATAGTCGTTTAGTAAAAAAAGATTTTCTTTTTGTACCTATTAAGGGTGCAAGAGTTGATGGACATGATTTTATTCCTCAAGTTATAGCGCAAGGTGCGATGACAGTTTTGTCTGAAAAAAAAATAGAAAATGCTAAGTATCCTTATATTTTAGTAAAAGATACTCAGCAAGCTTTAAAAGATATTGCAAAGTTTTATAGAGAACAATTGAATATTAAAGTGATTGGCATTACTGGAAGTGTTGGTAAAACAAGTACAAAAGAAATGGTAAGTTCTGTTTTGAGCGAAAAATATAGTGTTTTAAAGACAGCAGGAAATTTCAATAATGAGATAGGACTTCCACTTACAATTTTTAATATTCATAGTTGGCATGAAATTGCTGTATTGGAGATGGGAATTTCTGATTTTGGCGAGATGACAAGATTATCAAAAATGGCACAACCTGATATACAATTAATCACGAATATAGGCGTTTGCCATTTGGAAAATTTGAAAACAAGAGATGGAATATTGCAAGCAAAGACTGAGTGCTTTAAAAATATGAGAGAAAATGGTGTTATTATTTTAAACGGAGATGACGATAAACTATCGATGAAAAAGATTGTAGAAGGTAAAAAAGTTATCTTTTATGGTGAAGGAAAAGCTCCCAAAACAGATGATTTAGGCACAGAATACGCAAAGAAGTCAGTTTTTGCAACAGATTCTGAAAATCAAGGTTTCGAAGGAATGGTAACAACAATAAATACAGATATAGGATCATTTAAAGTTAGAATTAATATTCCTGGTGAACATAATGTTTACAATGCGCTTGCTGCAACAGCAGTTGGAATGGAACTTGGTTTGACGTTAGAAGAGATTAAATCTGGAATTTCAAAAGCTAAGACAATTGCTGGAAGAACTAGTTTTAATAAAACAAAATCGGGAATGACGGTTATAGATGATTGTTACAATGCAAATCCTGCTTCAATGCAAACGGCATTAGAAATCTTATCACATGCAACAGGAAGAAGTGTGGCTGTGCTAGGAGACATGGGTGAGCTTGGTGAAGATGAAGTAAATTTACATAAAATTGTTGGAAAAAGTGTTGCAGATAATGATATTGATGTTGTTTTTGCAGCTGGAGAGCTAGCAAAGAATTACATTTCAGAAATAGAAAAATCTGGTAAAAATATTAAAACATATTATTATAAGACAACAGATGAGTTGGTTGACGAAATAGAGAAATACGTTGAAAAAACAGATACTATTCTCGTGAAGGCATCTCATTTTATGAAATTTGAGAAAGTGGTAGAAATCCTTGTAAACATGTAAAAAGTGTACAATATTTTATAGTTTTTTAATGTGTATTCTACTTGACACTTTTTGACACTTGTAATATACTAATTAAGTCTGTGATAGTATATAGATGTGAGTCAAAGCCCCGACAAGCATTTAGACTATATATATAGAATCAGAGAGATGGCGTCCGGACATACGCGATTTTAAAGATTCATGAGTATTTTTTATTTTACTAAGGAGGAAAACCTATGAAGACATTTATGGCAAGTCCAGCTACAATCGAAAGAAAATGGTATGTAGTAGACGCTGAAGGTAAGACATTAGGACGTTTAGCATCAGAAATTGCTAAAGTATTAAGAGGAAAAAATAAACCAACATATACACCACACATTGATACAGGTGATTATGTAGTAGTTGTTAACGCTGAAAAAATTAGTGTTACAGGTAAAAAATTAAACCAGAAAATTTACTACCATCATTCAGGATATGTAGGTGGATTAAAAGAGACTACATTAAAAGAAATGTTAGATAAACACCCAGAGCGTGTTATTGAGTTAGCTGTTAAGGGTATGCTTCCAAACGGACCATTAGGACGTCAGATGTACAAAAAATTATTTGTATACGCTGGACCAGATCACAAACATGCAGCTCAGAAACCTGAGACATTATCATTTTAATTCACTAAGGAGGTAAATTACATTGGCTAATACAAAGTATTACGGAACAGGAAGAAGAAAATCATCTGTTGCCAGAGTATATTTAGTACCAGGAACAGGTAAAATCACAATTAATAAAAGAGATATTGATGAATATTTAGGATTAGAAACATTAAAGGTTATCGTACGTCAGCCATTAGTAGCAACTGAAACAGTTGAAAAATTTGATGTTTTAGTTAACGTTCGTGGTGGTGGATACACTGGACAAGCTGGTGCTATCAGACACGGTATCGCTCGTGCTTTATTAGAAGTTGATTCAGAGTACAGACCAGTTCTTAAGAAAGCTGGATTCTTAACACGTGATCCACGTATGAAAGAACGTAAGAAATACGGTCTTAAAGCAGCTCGTAGAGCTCCACAGTTCTCAAAGAGATAATTATCTGCAATGGCAGATTTCAAAGGCTCGGTACAATGTACCGGGTCTTTTTTGTGTGCGGAAAGCCTTCAAAACATTCAAGGAGTGGTGGGACAAGACCAAGAAGCCTGAGATAGCTGAAAAGGCTAAAACAAGCATTTTGCAAAATCTAAGAGAAAGCCAGGCAATCGTAGATCAGAGGAAGGAGCAGCAAGGTCCAAATCTTAATAGGAATAATCTAAGACCTGAGAGATGAATAACTGATAGCAGTAGGCAGGGGCGTGAAAACGCCCTTGATCGAAGAGTTGTAGTGGCACATTGATAATCAGTTTGCTTTTAAGAAGATGTAATTGTCAGAATAAATGTAAAGGAACCTTGACATAGATAGCACACTATGATATATTCAAAATGTAAAGGAAACTTGACAGGTTTCAATTGGAGGATATGCATTGGAAAATTATGTAGAGAAGCTGCGGAAGGAACGCGGTTTAAATCAGGAGGAATTTGCTAAAATAATCCGAGTTTCAAGGCAGACGATCAGTTCAATCGAGAATGGTAAGTATAATCCATCGCTTGATCTGGCGTTTACCATAGCAGATTATTTTGGAATGACAATTGAAGATATTTTTATTCATAAGGGAGGCGGAAACGATGAAAATAAGTGATCTTAAAAAAGGTGTTTTATGTATACTCGTTGGAAGTTGCTTTGTTCTAGCTATAAAGTGTCAAGTATTTATGTACAAAAAGTTTTATATTATTATGTACAATTACTCTGATGGTTTAATATAATCTTTGACTCTATATGATCTACCATTTATTGTAATTACTTTAGAATGATGCAGTATTCTGTCTAATATCGCGTTTGCTACAACAGCATCATAAAAAATGTTATCCCAGTCATTAAAATTTATATTTGTTGTCAAAATAGTGCTTTTCTTTTCATACCTCATATCTATCAGTTGAAAAAATAGATTTGAATCTTCTTTGTCGATTGGCAAATAACCTAGTTCATCTATAATTAATAGCTTATACCTGTT
>NZ_FNPG01000023.1 GCF_900107245.1 Lachnobacterium bovis DSM 14045 | reverse complement strand
TAATGCCAGATGTGAAAGCATGTGGGCGAGATTTAAAGAAGAACTGCTTTATGGACGTTACGATACCACTATCATGACGATTGAAGAATTAAAAACACTTATCTGGAGATACTTTATCAGCTATTGGAATAACCGGAGAATATGTTCTGCCAATGGCGGATTACCTCCGATAGTTAAACGACAACAATATTATTTATCGTTACATGAAGCAGCATAGTTCAAACATCCTTGAGAAAAAAGTGTAAACTGTTATTGACAATTTCAGAATTTTTTCATCTGGTCTCTTCTAATTGCTTCTCTAGTAACACTGTCATTTACAATGATACCCGCGAGTTCGAAACCGAATAGATTCTTCATTAACGCCAACTTGGATTGTGGACTCACTGAGTCCACAATCATTTCTTATCCTGCCCCATTTTACGAACTCTTCTCGGATCTTCCGGTTTTTTTGCATCTTTCGGAATCAGCCACATTCTTCCCATAAGAAAAGCTCCTTCAATTCGTCCTTCCTTACAATATATTGCTACTCTTCTTTGAGACACATTCCATTTCTTTGCACATTCTGCCGATGTTAGATAATCCATGCTTTATCCTCCATAATCCGGTTAAATTCATTTGTTTATATTACTTCTTTTCTAATATGATCCATTCACCTTTTTTATTTGAGCCAATTCGTTTCAGTACGCCTTTTTCAACCATAGACTGCAGGCACCGCTTAATTGTTGAATCCGAGCAGTCTAAACGAGCTGCCATCTCTTTTCGTGTTAAGCCAGTTTCTTCTCGTAACAACTCTATAATTTTAAGCTCACGTCCATCTAATTTTATCGGGTCATTTATTGGGTCATTTATCGGGTCATCGTGACCCAAGAAAAATTTACCACTAACATGCATTTCTCTATTGTGAAGCTCATATTTCTCATTCAGCAAAAGATTCCTTAAAAACATTTCAAGGAACTCTGTCGTCTCATAGATACCATTCTTTATGCTATTATAATTTGCCCTAACCAAAGCATTTCGAAAATACCAAGAGTGTTCCGCAAACAAATCATTTTCGGCATCAAATCCAAGCATGCGAAGATACTTTATTAAAAACACAGCTGTTGTTCTGGTATTGCCTTCCTCGAACACATGGATTTGCCAAAGTCTGGAAATAAAAACCGCTAAATGATGAATCACCTCATCCATTGTTAAACCGTTATAGCGAAAATCCCTTTCCTGCGAAAAATCATAATCTAGCGTTTCTCGAAGTTCAGTAGCTCCACCATAAGATACTGTATCTCCATCAAGAACCCATTCCTTTTTCGTGATATTATAATCTCTGATTTTTCCTGCATGGGAATAAATACCAAGGAACAGCTCGCGATGAATAGATAAATATTGTGTAGGCGAAAACGTAAATGCCTTCTCAGATAAGATTTTTGCAATTCTTGCAGACACCTTATCTGCCTCTTCTGTACGCGTCTCAACCTCAGAACGACCGTCTTTACTCTCGTAATAACTATTGATTAAGTCTCCGGCCTCATCTACAGAGATTTCACCGTCAATGTTCTTTTTTGCAGTCTCGTACAAGTATTCAGATGGTTTTAATCCATCAACATCCTGCAACCCAATCGCAGCCTGCCAAGCTTGTCCAAGTTCTTTTCTTGTAGGAGGAAGATTTTTTATATATTCCTCAAATGGATCTTTTTTTATATCTTTCATATCAAACCTCCATAAGCTAATCAAAACTCATCTATTTTATTATATTCTATGATGCGAACACTTTCAATGTAATACCTTACCATTTTCATGATTTGCTCTTTATAATTGTGCCAACACTGTCGGCACAATCTAAGATAAAAAATTATAAGTTCAAACAACTAACAACCCCACCAGACCGTGTCAATCTACAGCACATCTTCACTGCTTTTGACACGACCCGATGGGGTTGTTTGTTGGTAGTCAAGTACACTTAAGATTAAGTGCGCTTCGCCATATGTAATTGTATGTCACATCTCCAAAATCACTGTTATTTTGCTGTTTTGTCACATTTGTACAAAAACTGCCTGGGTTAAAAATGGGGTACAAATTCACCTAAAAATCCTCACAAGCCTTGCTATTACTGGCTTTAAGAGAATCGTGGAATCAGTTGCCGTGGCAGATAAATAGTATTTTTATCATACTTTAATCCCTCTCACCGTTGTGTCTTCGTCATTAAAATTATTTTTTTCTAACAACATCTCAACAAAACTCATCATTGATACGATTCAAAAAATCTAAGCTCATTATGTATGCTTATAACGAATATAATCTCCACAATTGTTAATGTTGCAGATAAAATAAATCCATTAAAAACACTCCCTAAAATAAGTGCGAATACTGGAATAAATATGGAAAAAATCTTATAAGATTTCGATTTATACAGCCATGAATATGGTAATAAATGGTAGCCCCTTTTTCTGTTTAATAATAATATCATTTCTTAATTCATCTAAATTCAAATATTTATCCTCCTGAAACTCCAATTGTTGCAAACAAATTTTTTTTCATGACAAGCTATCACAAAATTCCTGGATGCTTACTTCATTTTCATCCTTTGGTTTAACCTTTGGATCAAACAAAATAAGCGTTGCGGTCAATGTATTACCCTCTAAAGTATCTGTAAGTTTTTTAAATGCCTGTTCGGCTCCTTTTCCACTTTGACATGCAAAGGCTGCAAGCCTTTTTTCTTTTAATTCGTGATTATCCCTTATAAACGTTCTAAGTGGTGGCGTAATATTACTAGCCCAAACCGGAAAACCGAAAATAACCTGTTCATAAGAATTCCAATCTACAGAATATGGTTCTAATTCTGGAGTTTCTGCCATCATCGCACTTTTGCCACCCCAGAAGAACTTTGCAAATCCCTTTTCAGGGTATTTTTTTACTGGAACCAGTCTTAAAAGATCTGCTTGAAGTTTATCCGCAATCTTTTTTGCAACAAAATCTGTATTTCCCTCAAGAGAATAATAAACAATAAGTGTATTCATTCCAAAAGCCTCCCTAAAAATCTCAAATTATAAACTATTATAATATATTATACCGCACTTTAGTTCAAAAATTATAAAAAGTTATAAATCTCATCCTATTATGGAAGGACAATAGCAGATTATATACCTATATTTTAATAACAATCCCAGTTGTAAATTACATCTTCAAAGTTTCGATTTTTTAAATCCTCATCTGTAATAAAAAAGTTAGCAACACCCGAATCTCCCCACATAAGAATATCCTCTTTGCTATCATATAAACTATCTAGTTGTATAAACAACTTATTTTCATCATCCTTATCTCTAATTTCCCACTGGGTAAAAAACGGATACCCACCTATTCTTGATCCACCGCTGCATATTTTTTCATAGAATTCTTCAGCGACTTCATCTTCCAAATCTGAGTACGATTCAATTCCTAATTTTGGTTCTATAAATTCCTCGAAAATTTTATCCATTTCCATTGTATCTACATTTGGAAATTGCTCTTCTTCAACGAATATTACTTTATACTCTTTCTTTGGATCAAACGGCAACATTACCGTATCTTCTGCTTCATCAGGATTTGGCATTAATTTCTTAATTTCATCAATATCCATTGCATTATCTGTGTTTTCATGGTAGATGATTCTCCATGCCACCTGATCTTTCGGATTATCAAAATCCAATCCACTCAAATCATCATCTGCAACATATATCTGTAACAGACCTTTTTCAGGATAGCTTTCCATTTTAGGAACCTGCTCAAAATTAATCTGTAACATTAGATACAATTTATCACCTGTTCCTTTATCAACAGGCCATTCTCCGCCTTCAGGTATATAGGGAATTCCTGATAACTTGCTGTCTGTAAGCTCTGTTGAAGCCTCTTCAAAATCCATCGCAATGCTTTTTTTCTTTCCCACTTTTTCAAGAATTTCTATAATATCATCTGCTGTTATATTCATTTATTGCTTGTCTCCTATCTTTAATACTTATATTGGTCATTTGAGTTATATTGGTTACTTAAGTTATACTGATTATTGAGGGCATACTGATCATTTGGGGCATACTGATTATTTGGGTTATACTGGTTATTAAGGTTGTACTGATTATATTGATTTTGAGAATTATTCATATAATAATCTGTAGTTCTCTTTGTACTTGTCAAAAGAATAAATGGTACAATATACTGAATTACTGGGAAATAACAAACTATTCCTAGAATTATTGTCAAAACTATCCCTATTCTTTTTTCTATTCCCGCTTTTATACATGCAAGCATAACGATTACTGACGAAAGGAAGCTCACTATAGCCATAAAAAACCAAACAGCAATGCTCATTACAATCCCAATAGGCACAACTAAGATAATAAGCGAATATATTGTAAGTAAAAATGCTGGCAACAATTGTGGTACCTTTACAAAAACAGCAACCTTACTTGCAGCATTCGCATCAAACCTTTTATCTGCAAATAGTTTAATGATTCCAATAATGTAACAAACTACAAAAAGTATTAAGCAACCATCAAAAAATATACTTCCAAACTTTACTGGACCTTTTTTTGTAAAAAGATCATCTATTTTTACTGAAAAAATCATAGCAAACAAAACCAAATAATATACCAAAGCGATTGGCACATACCATAAATATTTTTTCATTTTTCCCCTTTTTATCTTTCTTTTTCTCTTCTTTTTTTCTTTTGTATCTTTTCTTTTGTGTTTTTTAGCCACTTTATTTCATTGTTTTTTTCTATGTATTATTTCTCATCAGATATCACAACTACACCCTTGGCATTTTCATCATCCATAATTATCTCCGAAACATCCTGCACAACAATCTTTCCTTTCATAGGATTCTTTATGCTTATTACCGAAGATGTTATTGTAGCCTCGACTTCAGATTTTTCAAAAGCAAGATCTGTATCTACCATTTTGCAATTTATCAGTTTAAGATTCTTGCAATAACACAAAGGCTGAGTCCCAATAAGCGTACAGTTTTCAAATGTAACATTTTCGCAATACCACGCAAGATATTCTCCCTTAATTACGCTGTTTTTTATAACGACATTGTTAGCATGCCAAAAAGCATCTTTTGTGTCAAAATTACAATTGTCAAATACAGAGTCTGTTATGTATTGGAAAGAATATTTTCCTTTTAAGGTTACATTGTCAAAATTTAATCTGTCCGATCTCATCATAAAATATTCACTGACAACATCTGTATCCTTCATGTCTATGTTTTTTACAGACCAACCAAATTCCGGTGATACAATATCGCAATTTTGAATTTTTACATCTGAGCATTCCCTAAGTGCCTTAATTCCGTGTAATTTTGAATTAGAGATTCCTGCATCATTTGTATACCATAGTGCCGCTCTACAGTTTTCTGTCATCTCGCATCCATCTATTTTTAATACATTATCATGCCAAAAAGGATATCTTAAATTAAAAAAACTATCCCTTACTTCTACATTAGAGCTCTCTTTAAAAGCACTTTCTCCATCAGCAGGTCCATCAAATTTACAGTTATCCACTGTGATGTCTTTGCTTCCATAAAGAGCTCTTTCTTCATCAAATTGTTTATCTTTTATATACGTCATTTAAAATATCCTCACTTTTTTAAAAATCTATCTGTTATTATTTGGATTTGCATTCATTGTATTTGCTGCACTAAAAAAAGAGTCTGTTGGTGCAACTGGGCTCATTAATACTCTACCTGTTCCTCTGTAAACATTTACAAGACCTTCTCCACTTGCTGCTGAGCCAATTAGTGTTTTTGTAGTTCTTTCTACTGTAAAATCAAGATTTGATGACCAGCACACTGCAAGATTTCCATCAATTTTTAATGTGTCATTTTGAAGTTCAACTTCAATTAGTTCCTCATATGGAACATTGCTTTCTAATGCCGCCACACCTGAACCTGATAAACTTAAATTAAATAAACCCTCTCCACCAAGTGCTGCTGATGAAAGATTTTTTCTTGATACAACATTCGTGTTTATTGTCCCTGAGCAAGCATAAAACATTCCATCTTCAACCGTTATGCCTGTACTCCAATCTGCCATATCTACTAAAATAATGTGTTTATACGTTGGCTCTAATACAAGCAATCCATCACCTGTATATAACGGTTTGATAGCTGCCTCACCTGTAACAGCACCTTTCATCATTTTTCCGAAAAAGTCACCAACTCCTTTAACCCCTGTAGTAACATTTACATTTCCGCCAATCCATTGCATTGCTCCAGCCTGAATCATTGCTGAATGATTATTATTAATCTCAATAACAAGTTGTCTTCTGCGAACACTCATCTGTCCCATAAAGTATTCTACCTGAGCATTCATCATCGATACACTACAATCTTTTTCATACTCTAGCACATGAAAACTTCCCTTATTTTCTACAAATTTTCTTGTATCATTCTCTAAATTACATATATTCATCTTATCCCTCCGAAAAAATTATTATCTAACGTTTCAATCAATAATATTATAAACTATTTTCTTTTGATTATAAATCTTTAATTAATAACTTTCAGTAAAATATGTTTTAAATAGCCCATATGATATGCTACTTTCAACTATGTTTTTCACATGTATAAGAAGCTACCACATGGGCTTTTACTTTACTCAATCACATTTATCGTAATCATACGTTAATCCATATATTTTTGCGCGAAACTCTCACTCATTTTATTGTAATCATCAACTACATTCTTATCTGAAGTAAGTATAACTTGATCTTTTAAATCCCTATATTTATATTCCACATTATATATTTTTTTCTTACTCAATTTAACGACTTTTTGTTCTTTTGAGGCAGAATATACTGAATAATAATTCGTACTATACATATAAGTCTTCTTTTCTTCTTCTGATTTTTTGTAACCTTTTATAGTTTTTAGACTATTTAAGCATAAATAATATTCCTTGCCAGTGTCTAAATAATTATATTTGGCACTTGTCATAAAACTATCATCTACCTTAGAGATATCAATCATTTCATAAATGTAAATATCATCACCTTTTTTAATATTCCTTCCATCTGATTTTATGATCTTCTCTACTTTTACTTTTGTTTTTATATCAGCATCTTCTATAATCTTTTCATCACTTATCTTAACCTTAACTATCAAATCTGATTTGTTAGCTACATCGTCTATTGTTTTCACATTAGAGTTTAATAATTCTTCATCATTATCTCCGCATGACATTCTAAACTCGTTAATATTCTTAACTTTTGATAATTCCTTTATATTTTTAAATCCAGTATAACTATTTCTGACTACTACACCTGCAACCATTGAAAGAAGTATTAGTACAACAATAATTCCAAAAAATCTTTTAGTTCCTCGTGCCATTACTATTCTCCTTTCGAATCATTCTCAACAACATCGACTATTTTTCCTGATTCCATTTTAATTTTCACATCAGAAAGAATATCAATATCTTCTTTGTTATGACTAGAAATAATTATTAAAGTGTCTCTTTTTACCTCTTCTTTTATTATTTTTCTAAACATTTCGACGCCTTCTTCATCCAACGCATTAGTAGGCTCATCTAAAACAAGTAACTTTGGTTTTTCCATAACAGCCTGAGCTATCGCTAACCTTTGTCTCATTCCTAGTGAATATTTTGATACAGTTCTTTTATCCTTGTCATCTAACCCTACCTTGTTAATCATTTCACGGATTTCTTGTTCGCCAATAATATTTTTTATTTCTGCAAGCAACTTTAGATTTTCATATCCTGTTGAATATGGGAAAAAACCAGGATTTTCAATCATTGCCCCAACACTTTGTGGAAAATCAATATCCTTTCCAATTTCGTCCTCATCTATCATAATTTTTCCTGAGTCTAAATTTATCAATCCTAATATACATCTCATAAGCATGGTCTTTCCTGAACCATTTCGTCCGTATATTCCGTAGACTTTTCCACTTTCAAACTCAAACGATACATTTTTTAAAACTTCATTACCTTTAATCTGTTTTTCTATATTTTCTACTTTAATCTTCATTTTTTTCTCCTACTACTCTAAAAGCTCATATTTCTTCAGTCTGTAAGCCGTCGCATAATACAATACAAAATTAATTACAATCATCAGCAAGATGCTAATAATATTTTCTTTCATAGAATTTAAGTAAACGTAATTACCTAAATTTAACGGAAACCATTTTGCAAAAATAATCCATTGTTTTCTTTCTTCATACAATGCTCCAACTATAACTAAAGGTGCCGTTGTTAATATTATATTTCCTAAATTGCAAACAACTTCTGATTTGAATAATACTAGCATATTTGAAATCATCGCTAACATAAATAACTGAAGTGTATTAATAATCAATAACACCACAAGATTAATTACAGATATTTCTTTACTCTCTCTAGGTGCTATAAAAAAAATCAGCATAATAAGCATAACAAATAATTCATACAAAAAAATACTGATAAATATCTTTACCATATTTTTTTTCAAACACAATTCTCGATTATTAGTCCTTAAAAAAATATATAAAAAATTGTCTTTTAACTCACTTATATATTTATTTACAACCCATGAAAGAAATAAAATTATAGGAATAACTTTAAACATCACAAGGATTATATTAGAACTGCATTCTACACTGATTGATCCAAATAAAAAGTGTATTATTCTATCATTTTTGAATGAATTTAAATCTGAAAATAAATATCCTGAAAAAAGGACATTCATAACTGCCAACAAAAAAATTCTACCCAAAAATTGCTTATTTATCTTCGTATTCATTATTCCTTATCTCTCCATAACAGATCTAATTTTTTAGTCAAATAGGTAGTCCTCTTAAATAGCAAAAAAGTGACTATTAACATAATTACAATAGCTATTTCATGATAGCTCCATATATAATGATAATTAACAAAAAAATTTCCTGCATTTAAAAAAATCGATATATCACTTAATATAAATCTATCGATAATACTAAATGGAAGAATACATATCAAAATTATGGATATTATAGCTAAAATATCATTATTAAATTTAAGTTTTATTGCTAAAATAACAAAACTCAATGCATAAAAAGCTACAATATATGAAATAGTTGTAAATATAATATATATCACATCTATTATACTTCTATATTTTATGCACCCTACAAATGACAATATGCTAAAAGGCACAAGCAATAATAGTATATATTTTATAGTCACAATAAGATTCTCTTTATAAATATTTGAAAGCCACCTAGATCTACTTCCATAATTTAATAACTTTGAAAAATACATATTATTTTTGATATTTATGCATATCAGAATAGCATATAAAGGCAATAAAACTGAACAAATCATCAATTGATTATATACTTGCATAAAAATAATACATGTCATTTCTTTTACGTTTCTTCTAATATATTTAAATTCTAAAATCAATAACATAACTTCAATGCAAACAGTTAATACCCATAATAAATTTGTTTTTTTAAATTTTCCCATAATATTTTGCCCCTATTTCTGTCATAAAAATTCCTGCTGCATATAATATCACCAGCAAAATAATTCCGTCTCTTAAACTAGCTATATGTCCTTCTTCTAAAAACAAAAAAACATTAATTGATTTTACTTTCAAAACTTGTCCTAATATAGATACCACCATTATTAATCCATATGAAAGTACCGAAACATGAGCGCCCTTCAATTTTCTTGTACATGGTAACATGCATAAACCATACGATAATAAAGCGAACCCTCCAGATAACAAACTGATAATTATCATATAAAATATGTTATATATATATGGATTTTGAACATACCAAAACCAAAATAAACAATTCGAATAATCAGTTTGCAGAAGCCTATATCTTGCGAAGCCATATGAATTGCTACTATAATTCATTGGAAAAGCTATACAACATAGCACTTGATTAATTAATAATGCAGCAAAAACTGTTATTATAGTAATTAAAACAACCGCTGCTGCATTTCCTGTTATATATTTTCTTTTGTTCATCCTTAATAACGAAAAAAGTCCATTACCGTTTAAATCCGAGTTTTTTCTACATCCAGCACACATTGTTGTTGCAATCAATGGTATAACTGGTATAAACATCATTTTAGCCACTCTAGAACTTATTCCAATTATTAACGAATTTTCTGCTGAATTTCTAACCATAACATATGGAAACTTATAATTTACCATGCATGCTTGCAGAAAAGCAAGAATAACTAAAGCATACAATAATGCTACACTTATTTTAAATTCCCTTTGATTGATTTGATTTTTTATATGAAATTTTAAAGTTTTCATTTTTCTATTAACCTCTCAAAGGGTAGGTAACACTATGTCACCTACCCCTATTTTTATAAAAATATTTTTTATCTATAATTCACTTCTCCTGCAACAAATGCTCTCTCTTTGATATAAAAATGTGAATTTTCCATTCCTAAAACCACTTGTGTACCCTTTTTTGCATAACCACTTGTTGTAAATTGTATATTTACTGTACTACCCTTTTTTTGTTTATAATCAGGCGATATCTGTTTATGTGATCTATTTGCTGCCCAAAATGTTACAGTATCTGTGTTTTCTAAATTATAAACATGGTTTGTAATATAGCTAGCACCTGTCTTTTTTGTATGTGCTGATGTATAATTATTTCCTTGCATTGGTGGTAAAACGTATCCTGTATAACTTGCCGCCAAAACATTTGTTCCGCATAAAGCTGTTGTAATTGCTCCTGCTAAAATTAATTTTTTTAAACTCTTTCTTCTCATTTGATAACCTCTCTTTATTTAATTAATATAATTTATTAAAACACTAAATAATAGAATTTACAATGACTTATTATGTACATTTTTGTTCTTTTTCAGTTTTTAATAGATCTGTATATTTCACGCTTTTTAAGAAGAATCATCGTTTTAGTTTCTTGTTTTTTTAACTTTGTACAATAAAAGATGCTGTTAGTATGATTTAGTGGACACAAGACCAAGAATTAACAATATTCTCTTTTTAAAAATTCTGCGATTTTCTCATAAAGTTTTCCTTTACACTTAAGAACTTCACTATTTTCTTTCCCCATTTCACAATATAACTTACCCAATTCAGCCATAAAATAATGCAAATAATCATCTCTATATATTTCATTACACATTGTAATCCCCTTACGCAAAACAGATTCACTCATTTCATATTCACGTAATTTTCTAAAAAGTTTTCCTCTCAAATGGAAACTCAAGCACATATTTCTTCTTTCATTTTGAAGGAATCCACACTTATAATAGTCATCCAAATCTATAATTAATTGCTTTGTGTTTTCATAATCTCTTAATTCATACATTATTCTAGCAAGATCATCTAATAAATATATTTCTATTTTCGAATGATATTTTACTTCGAGTTTTTTTCCAAAAAAATAATTTGGTGATGATAGCTGAATAATTTTTTCAAGTCTACTGGCGTACTCTTTAAGGTTTATTTCATTTGTCTCATATTCAATAAATAACTTACATCTTTCAATCATTTGTAACTCATCTATTGTAAATTCTGACTTCTTTAAAAATTCTTCCATATTTTTTTTTACATAATCTAAGTTTTCTAAATAAATACTATCATTTATTTTTTGGACTCTCATATTTATAAATTCATTCCCTCCATTTGGAATGTAAAACCGCCTTACGTCTTTTCCAAGTTTTCTCATAATTTCAAAAAATTTTGTATCTGACGGTATGACTTTTCCTGTTTCATATCTTGAAATTGTTTCAATTTCACAAATTCCATCAGCCAATTTTTTTTGAGATACTTTAACATAGTTTCTTTCTCTTTTTATAAATTCACTTTTATTATATTCCGGCATTTTCTATTTCCCTCATAACCTCGCATATTTCTATTTTTTTTAAAGATTGCTGATTTTCACTAAATTCAAGTTTGAATTTTTTTATATACATATCCAATTTTAGATAAAAAATATCTTTCTTCGAAATGCATCCTTGAATTTTTTTTAAATTCTTTATCACTTTTTTTTCATGATTTTTTTCAAATATATATTGGTATATTTCTATTAGATAATCTACACACATAATTACCTGATTTTTGGTAATCCTTTTTCTCTCAATTATACTTTCTAGCTTCTTTATAAGAGAATTAATATTGTTTTCTGATATTTTTGTCAAGTCAATACTATTGCTAATGTAGAGTATTATTATTTTTAATTCTACATCTGTGAATAATTCATTATCTAAATTTTTCCAGCACTCCTCTATCGTTTTTTCTTTAGAAATCTTAAATAAATCATTTAAGACATTGTTACTACATTCTTCAGCCCTATTTATTTTTTTTAATTCATTTAACTGTCTAACCAACCTACTTTCATAACAATATTTTTCATCTGCTCCATATATAATTTCAGTTTCAAGCGTATCTACTCCTAACCTTTGTAACAAAGCTATCCCAACCATCTTTGTTGGATAACATTCCAAATTTTCATACTTTGCTAGCATTCTTCTATCACAAATACCCTTTGCTATTTTAGCAAAACTAACAGATTGTTCTTTTCTAGCTTGTCTTATTATTTCACCTAAATTGTCCATCACCGATGTCCTCCTTTTTAGTTCAGCCAATTTTTCAAAGTTATATTTTTAACACATTGCCACCAATATCTTAGTGTAACTCGTTATTTATACTACCCTATAACAAAAATTATTTCAAGATACTACTAATTAGATATATACACTATAAAAAAACACGCAAAATGCGCGGTCTCTCCTAATCAATCATTTTATATAATCAACTTTTTCACATGACAGGTAGATATCATTCTATCTACCCGTCATTTTTTTATAAACAATATCTAATAATAATCATTCCCATGGAAATAAACATTACAATTACAGTTGCCGGAATAGAGGTTTTACAATACTTTCCCCACGTAATTATATAACCGTTTTTTATAGCTACAGATGTTCCAACTACATTAGCTGATGCACCAATAGGAGTGGCTGAGCCTCCAACATCTGTTCCTAAAGCTAATGCCCACACGAGAACTGCCAAATCCACCCCAGATGCGACTGCTAATGAATGAATAACTGGGATCATTGTTGCCGCAAAAGGAATATTATCTACAACTGCACTAGCAATTCCTGACACCCAAATTATTATAGCCACAATAACTATAGTATTTCCTCTACTAACCACTTCTATCTGTTTTGCCAGCAACTTTAATAATCCTGTTTCCTCTAAACCACTTACTACAACGAATAATCCTATGAAAAATAACAGTGTTTTATAATCTATTTTTTTTAAAACATCTAATGAATCTTTCAAATCTGTTATTAATGTTAATATTGCTATAAAAACTCCTATAAAACCAACTGTTACTCCTGTACGTTCATGTGTAATCAATAAAATAACTGCTAGTAAAAAAATTACACAACTTACCAAAAAATCTTTTTGGGAATTAATTACTTCTTTCGCCTCTGGCATTGCTTCGATATCTTCCTGCGTAACCTGTTCATTAACAAGTTCCTTACGATAAACTAGTAAAAAATAAATTACTATCGCAACTAAACTCATAAGTGCAATTATTCCGGTATTTTTTATAAAATCTTTAAATGAATAATGCAATGTTGTTCCTATAATTATGTTAGGTGGATCACCACACATAGTAGCTGAGCCACCTAGATTTGCACAAAATATTTCCGATAAAATCATAGGAACTGGATCTAATTTTAACAATTGTGCAAGTTCAACCGTTACAGCCGCCAAAAATAAAATAACCGTAATACTATCTATAAACATTGCTAAGCCAAAAGACATAATCATGAAAGACACCATAAGTGAAATTGGTTTATATTTTACTAGTTTTGCAATTTTCATGCATAACCATTTAAAAAAACCTGATTTTCCCATTTTTTCAACCATTATCATCATTCCTGTAATAAATATAATAGTTTCCCAATTAATTCCAGACATTTTCGATTCCGACCCTTTTTTAGAAAACCAAAAACTCACTTCATTGAAATGTTGTATATTTAATGCACGCATAATCGCAGACGAACTTCTCATACATATTCCAAATGTTACTATTATTGTTAATAGAGCTGCAAAAAGAGTAACATACTGTCTTTCTATTTTGTCAAAAATAATAAAGATAAACATACAAACAAAAATGATAAGTGCCATAACTTGTTCTGTTGTTAACATATCTTGTCCCCTCTTAATCTTTTTTATTTACTTTGTTTTTCTACTTAATCTCTATTTTTCTACTTATCTTCATTTCTCATTTTTATGTAATTTTCTATAACTTCTGCTGTTTTTTGAATTCCTAAGCAACTAGAATTTAAACAAATATCATAACCCTTAGCATCTCCCCATTTTTCAATAGAATATTTATTGTGATAACGTGCTCTACTTTGGTCATGTCTTTTTATTTTGCTATTAGCTTCTTTCTCATCTAAGTTGTATTTTTTCATAATCCTATCTAATTTATTTTTTTGATTTCCTCTAATGAACACTTTTATCGCATTTTCATTATCATATAAAACAGATTCGGCGCAGCGTCCTATAATCACAAAGGATTCCCCGGATAATGCTTTTTCCTTAATAAAATCAAATTGCATCTGTGCTAAATTTTCTTCAAGTGAATTAGTATGTCCTCTTACTCTTCTACTAAATAATATATTAACCGGCTTTTCTTCATATTGTTTCAATACTTCTTGTGTTTTTTCTTTTCCCTCAAACATTGTCTCTAAAATGTTCCTGTCATAAAATGTAATGTGAAATCTTTCTGCTAGTATTTTACCAATCTCATGCCCTCCACTACCAAACTCTCTAGCTATCGTAATGATTAATTGTTTCTCCATAAATACACCCTCTCCCTATTATTCTCGTAAGAATTATCCTTTATTAAAATTTTTCATTATCTTTATTATATATTTTAACTCTTTTATACATTTTTTGCGATTATTTCTATTTTTTTTTAGTACTTTATAACAAAAAAACTTCTGGTCCAGTGGACCAGAAGTCATATAATCATTTTCAAAAAAAATCCTCTACATTTCTTCCATTTATCGAACACAATACAACCTCATCCCATCTAGATTTTATGGATTTGCCATCAAATACTTTTGCCTCAAACATCTCTTTGGCAGTTGTAAATTCACAACCATCTTCTATATCACAATATCCAATCCAATATGGCTTATCATATTTGGGTATAAATCCAAGATAATGCTCTTTTTGTTTTGGATCGGTTTTAAAGTAAAATACTGTCTCATCACAATCGTCGCCTTTTTCAAAAATCTTTAATAGTTCATCGTATGTCATATATAGTTCTCCATCTGTTTCTACATTTATTTGATTACAAGCACATCTCTTTTATATTCCGGTGAATATTCTTCATCCCACTCTTGCAAGAAGTCATCATTATCAGAGATTTTATCAATTAAATCATGACCTCTCTGAATTATAATTTCCTCAGAAAACGGAATCGTATCCTTTTCAAAAGATATCTCTCGCCCACTCACTTCAAAGATAATGGCTCTCGTTAGCCAAACCTCATATGCTGACTCACCATTAATCGCCATATTCTGTTGCTCATTAACAACCTTTACCGAAGTAATCTCTTTAATAACTACCCCCCTTCACTTACTCATTATATATATATTTGTCAACATTGATGCTATTGTATGCTAATTCTCGTATAACCTCAAAATATTCTTTATGAAATTATTAAATCTACATATGTTTGTTCCCCATGTTTTACTTCTTTGTTATAAACATGTTTGCCAATAATTTCTCGCAAACTTCTGATATCGTCAAGCTCACGCGCAGCAAACTCTAAATAACAGATCGTTGAGCTTTCAACATTTATGCTTTCATAAAAATCAGAAATAAAGCAAAAATATCTATCTAAAATATCTTCCAATGGAAATTGCGAAATATCGCTAGCATTAATGCCTTCTTCAAATTCAGGCTCTTGCACAAAACTAAGAGAGGTCACATAATCATCATCTTTTTTATAAATTCCATCTTCTATTTTTATGTATTGTGGATTATCATGATATTTGAACGCATCATAGTTTCTTATTTCTTTCATAAGCTTTTCCTCCGTGTTTTCGTCTTTTTAATATTGTACGGTTATTTTCTTGCTTCTTCAATCAAATAGGTAAATCTTTCTTTTCGAATAATATAACTGTAAAAAAATAGAATAATAATCCTAACACACCAAGAACTGCAATTCCTATAATACCTGACTCTACATTATCAGCTATTTTACCAGGATTGTATAAAGTAAAAAAAGTAAAATATTTAAATTTTTCCACCGTATCGGATATTTGAGTGTTTCTAATCATTTGAACCAAAAACATAACTGCACCAATTCCGCCACTAATTCCTGTTGCAAGACTTGCTTCGTTGCAGACCGCAGAAATTGCCATACAAAATCCTCCAATAAAAAAATGTAAAATAAACAAGCTTATATTTATTGCGCAAAGCTGACTTATATTAAGCTCTCCTGGTTCCCACAAATGACAAAACACCATCTCAAACACTGTTGTAGCAATTATTAAAATTGCTGTACATGTAATAATTACTAATATTTGCGTTTGTACTATTATTCGCCTTGAGACGGGTGCCGCAAGAAGCGATGCCATATTTTTTTTCTCTACTTTTCCTGCTAATAAGTTTCTACTCCGTAAAATAATAAAAATCATCGGAAACACTAGCAAAATAAAACCATACAGGTACGAAATCAAAAATCCTATCAGAGTCGTTGATGTCACATCCATTCCTGCTGCCGACATGACCTGTGGCATGCTATCATGCATCTGCTTAAGACTTTTCATCATTTCCGGATCATACATCCAAATTACACACACAACATACATCAATATTATTGCTGAAAAAACAAGAAGCATTATTCCACTTTTTTTCATTTCGTATAAATATAATGTCTTATTCATTTTCATCCTCCTCATAATAATTCATGAAGATTTTTTCTAAAGTCTGCATTTTCCTTACTGTAACCATTTTGCCATCCACTTCGCCTTTAAAATCTTCTGCGAATTTTTTTGCTTCTTCCACACTTTCTAAAAATACTGTATATTTATGCGAATGCTGTGTTCTCAATTCCTCAATATTCTTAACTTCTGATAATCTTCCTCCGCGAATAAGTCCAATTCTATCACACGTTTTTTCTACTTCTTCAAAAATATGCGACGACATCAGTATCGTCTTTTGTCGTTTTTTCTCTTCATTAATTAATGATGTAAATCTTTGTTGCATAAGTGGATCTAGTCCACTCGTAGGTTCATCTAAAATCAATATTTCCGGATCTGACATAAATGCTGCGACAATCCCTGTTTTTTGTTTCATTCCCTTACTCATTTTTCTTATTTTTACACTAGTATCAAGTTCAAATCTTTCAATTAAATCCCTTTTTTTCTTATTCGAATCTTCACCACGATATTTTTCAACAAAACTAAGATATTCATCACCCGTCATTTCATCAAATAATGAAATCTCACCTGAGAGATATCCTGTTTTTCTCTGAATTGCCTTTCTATCTTTCATACAATCCATTCCATCAATCATGCATTTACCCGACTTAGCCTTAATAAATCCCATCAAATGTCTAATTGTTGTAGTTTTACCTGCGCCGTTTGGTCCAAGAAAACCAAATACCTCACCTTGTTTAACATTTAAAGATAAATCAAAAATTCCCTTTCCGCATCCGTAATCTCTAGTAAGATGTTCTAATTCGATAACGTTCAAATCCATCACTCCTCTCACTAAGTGCTGGTATAAAAGTGTCAAAAAAACGGAACCTACCATTCATAATATAATATGTTCTAACTTATACGCTCTAATTATACGCCCTAATTGTATCTTATAATTATATTATAAACGAAGTATTCCGTTTTTCAATGTATTATCTTTATTTTTTTATATAACTTTTGTTGTCCATTTTGAGCAATCCCATATGTCTGTTGCCACGTCATTATAAAACTCCGGCTCGTGACAAACCATAATTATACTGCCCTTGTATTCATTTAATGCACGCTTTAATTCCTCTTTTGCATCAACATCCAAATGATTAGTGGGCTCATCAAGTACCAAAAGATTTGAAGGTCTGTTTAAAATTTTGCACAAACGAACTTTAGCCTGTTCTCCTCCAGATAAAACTCTAATCTGACTATCAATATGTTTTGCTGTAAGACCGCATTTTGCTAAAGCTGCGCGGACTTCTGCCTGATTCATCGATGGAAACTCATCCCAAACCTCATCTATACACGTTGATGAATTATTATTTCCTGCTTCCTGCTCAAAATAACCAATATCTAAATTTTCACCTAATTCAACCCTACCTGAAATCGGTTTAATTATGCTAAGCAGGCTTTTAAGAAGCGTCGACTTTCCTATACCATTCGCTCCTGTTAAAACAATTCTGCATCCACGTTCTATTTCAAAATTTAGAGGAGAAGATAATGGTTCATCATAACCTATAACAAGATTTTTAGCTGTTATCATAAACTTTCCTGGAGCTTTAGAATAAAGGAAATGAAATTCTGGCTTTGGTTTTTCAGTTACCTTTTCTATTCTTTCCATCTTATCTAATTTTTTCTGGCGAGACATAGCCATATTTCTAGTGGAAATTCTGGCTTTATTTCTCGCAACAAATTCTTCAAGTTCTGCTATTTCTTTCTGTTGGCGTTTATATGCAGCTTCCTGCTGTGCTTTTTGCATAGCAAATACTTCCTCAAAATGAGCATAACTTCCTGGATATCTATTTAACTTACGATCATACATATGATATATAATATTTATTACACTATCCATAAAAGGTACATCATGAGAAATCAAAATAAACGCATTCTCATATTCCTCTAAATATCTCTTTAACCATACAATATGTTCCTCATCTAAATAGTTAGTTGGCTCATCTAATAATAAAATCTCTGGTTTTTCCAAAAGAAGTTTAGCCAGTAATACCTTTGTACGTTGTCCTCCGGATAACTCAGCAACATCATGATCTAATCCTAAATCCATAAGTCCTAAGGCTCTTGCTACCTCTGAAACTTTTGAATCTATCATATAAAAATCATGCGCTTCAAGAAGCTCCTGTATTTCACCTGTTTCTTCCATGTATGCCATCATCTCTTCATCTGAGGCTTCAGCCATCAAACCATAGAGTTCATTGGCACGAGCCTCAAGTTGAAATAATGAATCAAATGCTGATTTTAAAACATCCTCAATTGTCATTCCCGGATTTAACACAGCATGCTGATCTAAATATCCAACTCGAACATTTTTATTCCATTCAATTTTGCCCTCATCTGGTTGCATTTTCCCTGTTATAATGCTCATAAAAGTGGATTTACCTTCTCCATTAGCCCCAACAAGACCTATATGTTCTCCTTTTAACAGGCGAAAACTAACATCATCAAAAATCTGACGATCTCCAAAACCATGTGTTAAGTGTTCTACATTTAAAACGCTCATTTATTACTTATTCCTTTCAAAAACCTATATCACTGAAACCAGCATTTCATTAAAGAATTTTATATTATTATTAGCAATTTTAAAAAACTATATAGCTAATATCACCATTCCTAAAGTATGAATCAAATATGCAATAATCCAAGCTATCACACATTGAAACACAACCATCTTTAAAGCTGACAATCTTCCTGATTCTTTTTTTACAGTTGCAATTGCTGCCACACAAGGAGTATAAAGCAAGCAGAATACTAAAAACGTAAGAGCCTCTAGTCCTGTCATCCCTGTTTTAATTCCATTTGTTCCTCCAAAAAGGACAGTAAGTGTTGAAACAACGCTTTCTTTTGCTAAAAATCCTGAGATAAGAGATGTAACCGCTTTCCAATTTCCGAAACCTAATGGTGCAAATATTGGAGCAACCACACCTGCTATTAATGCTAAAATACTCTCTTCCGAATCTGTTACCATCTTAAATGATAAATTAAAGTTCTGTAAAAACCATACAATTATTGTTCCGATAAAAATAACTGTAAATGCTCTCTGAATGAAGTCTTTTGCTTTATCCCACATAAGCATAATTACATTTTTTACGCCTGGGAGTCTGTAATTTGGGAGTTCCATAACAAATGGTACAGCCTCACCTTTAAAGAATGAATTTTTTCCTGCAATAGCAACAATTATTGCAACTACTATTCCTGTAATATAAAGGAAAATCATTACCAGCGGTGCATATTCTGGGAAAAATGCTGCAGCAAAAAACGAATAAATCGGCATTTTAGCACTACAACTCATAAATGGAATCAAAATACGAGTCATTTTTCTGTCTCTATCTGATGGAAGTGTTCTTGTTGCCATAATTGCTGGTACACTACATCCAAATCCAATTAACATAGGAACAATACTTCTTCCTGAAAGTCCAATTTTTCTGAGTAATTTATCCATGACAAATGCCACTCTTGCCATATATCCACTGTCTTCCAATAAGGATAAAAAGAAATACAAAATTACAATAATTGGAACGAAACTAAGTACAGAACCAACACCTGTGCATATTCCATCTGTTATTAGTGAATGAATTGGTTTTGCAACATCTGCTGCTGTAAGTAACTCGTCTATTTTTTCTGTTAAAAATGAGATTACTGTTTCTAAAATTCCCTGGAAAAATGCTCCAATAACGTTAAACGTGAGATAAAAAACAATCATCATTATTCCAATAAAAGCTGGAATTGCTGTCCATTTACCTGTAAAGAACTTATCTAGTTTTCGACTTCTGGCTTGTTCTTTACTTTCTTTAGGCTTGATAACAGTCTGACTACATATACGATATATAAATTTAAAACGCATGTCCGCAATAGCCGCCGCTCTATCAAGCCCTCTTTCTTCTTCCATCTGACTTATAATATTTTCTATCGTCTGAGCATCACTTTTATGAAGATTAATGCTTTCTCTTACCAACGAATCACCTTCTATTATCTTGCTTGCAGCAAACTGAATAGGAATATCCTCTTTTTCGACATGATCTTCTATTATACTCATGATTGCATGTCTTGCTCGGTGAACCGCCCCACCATGATCCTCTTTTACGCAGAAATCTTCACGTCCTGGTTTCTCATTATATTTAGCAATGTGTAAGGCATGTGTTATTAATTCATCGACGCCTTGATTTTTGGCTGCTGAAATTGGAACAACTGGAACCTGTATTAATTTTTCCAATAAATTAATATTTACAGAACCACCATTTCCCTTCATTTCATCCATCATATTTAGTGCGATTACCACTGGAATATTTAGTTCTAACAACTGCATAGTAAGGTAAAGGTTTCTTTCTATGTTAGTTGCATCAACAATATTTATAATAGCGGATGGCTTTTCTTCTAAAACGAATCTTCTTGACACAACTTCTTCACTTGTATACGGTGACATCGAATAAATACCTGGCAAATCTACCACTTCAGTATCAGGATGTCCCTTTATTGCACCACTTTTTCTATCTACTGTAACTCCCGGGAAATTACCAACATGCTGATTAGCACCTGTTAATTGATTAAACAGAGTTGTTTTGCCACAGTTTTGATTACCAACTAATGCAAAAGTAAGCTTTCCTTTTATTGCTTTTTTTTCTTTATGTTCTTTACGATGTTCGTTTGTATTGACATCTTCTCCTATCAAAGGATGTGGAATATCTTTCTTTAAATCCTTTTTCCTTTTTTCAATAACTTCACTGGTATTTCTTACATTTTCAATTTCAATTTTTTCGGCATCAGCAAGTCTAATCGTAAGCGAATAGCCTGAAACCGTAAGTTCCATCGGATCTCCTAATGGAGCATACTTAATCAATGACACATCGCTTCCTGGAATAATTCCCATGTCAAGGAAATGCTGTCTTAATGCACCACTTCCACCAACACTTTTTATAGTAGCTGATTTTCCAATTTCAAGTTCTCTTAAATTCATTTATTTCACCTTTCTATGATGACATATTGGTTTCATTTTCTATTTATTTTTATATCAAATCCTTCGGAAAATCCCTAAAGGATTTTAACAAATCATCTAGTTAACACAATCCTTTTGATTTTATCACAATTATAGTTTCTCGTCTATTAATCTATTTTTCGAAAAAAAATAAGATTGTCTTTAACAATACTTATACTAAAACAAGTAGTCTTAAATAAATGACTTTCAAATAATTATTTTTTATAAAAAAAACCGTTTCATCAAATATGCTTCTAGTTTCCTAGCTGCATATCAACGAAACGGTCTAAGGTAGGGTATTATAGTTATTATTTTTATTTATAATTTAATATTATCTTCTTTAAAAAACTTGTTTTATTATCTATGCTTAATTTTCTGTTTCGATTTTTAATTTTCTGTTTCGATTTTTAATCCTTTGTTTTGATTTATAACCTTTCCTGAAGATACTTTATATTCATAACAAGAATACATTATCCATGCAACAGCACCAAAAATTACAGGATCAATTAATGACCAGAATGTTTTCATATAATCTTTTTTTAATAAAGCAGGTTCAATAATTGCAAAAACATTTGCTAATAAAAGTGTTAATGTTACAACATAACCCCAGAAATTAGCTGATTTTTGACTCTTATAAACAACGAAACTTCTGTCGATTCCTTCAAGTTTCTTGAATTTAGGGAATGCAAATGAAATAAACATATAAGGTACTGTCATACCTACATTAACCATTGCTGTTAAAATATCGAAGAATTTTTTCATTGTGCTACCACCAAATGATATTAAGATTACCATTACGCAAACAATTGCACACTGAATCCACATAGCGTTTTTAGGCAAACCATCTTCTGCAATTTCACTAATTTTACCAGGCCATAACTCTTTTGGTGTACCATCAATTATCTGTTTAAGTGGTGAATATACAAGAGTAAATAATGCTCCCATAAGTGTTAATAACATGATAAAAGCAAATACTCTAGCGAATCCATGAGCTAATGCAACTTGAGTAGCTTTAGATAATCCAAAAGCTTTTCCAAACTCTGCTGCAAAATTTGACATGATTACGTATGAAACGTTTCCAAAATTAACTTTTTTTCCTTTGAATAATTCATTATAATTAGTAAATGAACCTACTAACATAATAAGTGACGCATAACCAACAACGATAACAAGTGCTGCTGTTATGATTCCTTTAGGGAAATTCTTCTTAGGGTTTTCTGTCTTATCTACAAGTCCACCTACTGCTTCAATTCCACCGTATGCAAAAAGAGCAAATACGATAAATGATAAAAGCATAATTGGGCTACCCTGATACTCTGCATTTAATGGAACTTTTAATGATTCTAAGCCCTCAAATGGCTGTCTTAATTGACCATGACGAGCAATAATCATTACAATAGAACCAATTACAACTAAAATATTAATTGTAAGAACAGCTGAACCACCAATAGAAGTTACTTTACTTATTTTGTCAATACCTTTTGTGTCAAAGTATGTAATCACAATAAAGAATATTACTGCCATAACTCCAAGGAGTCTAGTTCCTGATAAAAAGCTCCAGCCAAATAATGACCATTTTGATGTACAATCCTCACCAAATATTACATTTGATACTGGTACCCAAATTCCTGATGAAGCATTTACCATCCATAAAACATACGATGTGTACCACATAAATGTACCGATAAATGCATATTTAGGTCCAACGGATTTACACATCCATGAGTACATACCGCCTGTTTCATGGCGAAAAGCAGAACCAAATTCTGCTACCATAAATGCAAAAGGAATAAAAAATAAGAGAGCCGCAATAACAAACCAAGGAATAGCTGCATATCCCATTAAGTAATATGATCTTGGAATGTTATTAAATCCATAAACCGATGTAAAAATCATCAGAATTAAGGACATTAAACCAAGTTTTTTTTCTTTCATTTTTCTTGTGTGATGCAAAAAAATACTTATACATCACTTCTCCTTCCTTCTTTCTGTCTTGAAAATCAATGTATCTGATGACCAAATTGTGCCAGAAAATTAACACACAATTTTTTAAAAATCATATATACATTGGTTAACTTTTTTCAAGGTGCCACGAAAGTAGATTATACCATAATTTTTTTCAAGTGTCCATGAATGAAAGAGTTTACATTTTTTATGTATTTTTATACATGAATTGGAAAATAGGATTGTTTTGAGACAATATATTTTATACAATATTAAGTGTAATTATGGCATCATGCTATAAATATTTTAACCATTTAATTAAATCGTCCATATAATACTTCTGCTCAAATCCGTGTTCTTGGCCTTTTGCGATTACTTCTTTCACTTCTACTCCAATACCCTTTGCTTCTTTAATGTAATCCTGTATGCCTTTTTTTCCGACCATCACGTCTCTAGTTCCCCACGCAATAAACTGTGGCACTTCCTTCGAACGTAAAAGGTATTTTTTCAAATCGTATTGTTCTAGGATTTTTTCTCTTTTTTCTTTATCTCTTACTTCATCTGCATCAAACATTGCAAAAAGCATTGGCACATTATGTTTTAAAGTTACTGCTGGATAAATCATTGCTGCTGCTGCAACACTATCGTCCACTTTATCAATTTTATCTAGTTTATAATTTTCTGGGAAAAAATCATTGCCTTTAAATTTATTTATATGGCAACCAACCATAAATCCTCCGGCGGAAAATCCCATAATAACAATTTTTTGAGGATTGATTTTATAATCCTTAGCATGATATTTAATATATTTTATCGCCCTTTGGAGATCAAGTTGAGGAATAGGATACTCATATGGATTACTTCTATAATGTAAAACAAATGCATTTATACCGTTTTTTTGAAGCTTAATTGCAACATCCTTTCCCTCATCATTTCTTCCATCCATAGATTTATATCCAAAGCCTCCACCTGGAAGAATCACTACAGCCATATCTGATGCGCACACTTCGGATGTTTCAACGACTGCACCTGTTTGGGATGCTAAATATGGAATAATATATGGCTCATCTTCAAATGTTTCTTCTTCGTAGCCGCCTGCAATTTCGTGCATATATGTGAAAGTATCAATTATTTTTTCAGCATCTTTATACTTTTTATTTGCAATTGCGTAATCAAATTTGGCGTGTTGAAAAAGTTTATTTCCAACTCTTTTTACATTCATTTTTTCTATTTTTAAGTTTTTAGAATTACCTGCTACCTTTTCCCAAATTTCGTTTCTTTTATCATAGTCAGCTACCATGCCTGTTCGTCTTTTTAATATTTTTGCGACTTTGAAAAAAGCAAACACTAAAAAACTTATTATAGTTACACTTGTTATTCCAACACCAATTTTAAAATTTGATGATTTTCTTTTTGAAATCTTTTTCATATTTCCTCCAAATTACTTTCATTTCAAAAATGATTCGCTCAACTTTTGCTATTAACCTGACTTTTCAAGCTAAAAAACCCTTTTACTGATTCAACATGTGTTACGATAATCACTTTCATTCAATTATCGACATACTTTTTCAGTAAAAGGGTATTAACATCTATATTATTTTCACTAAACAAATTTTACAGCAGTTCCATAAGCCATTACCTCTGCTGCGCCTTGCATAATTGCTGATGATGAATAACGAACATTTACGATAGCATCTGCACCTAATGCCATTGCTTCGTCAACCATTCTACTTGTTGCTAAATCTCTAGCTTCATTCATCATGCTAGTATATGCTTTAAGTTCTCCACCTACAATAGTTTTCAAACCTTGTGTAAAATCACGTCCAATATTTTTTGACTGAATTGTACTACCTTTTACAAGTCCAATCATTTGAAGTTCTTTCCCACTAATATAATCAGTATTTACAATAATCATTTCCTTCTCCTCCACAAAATATATAATTTATAATTCACATTCACACTTATGATTCTACACTACCTATTATTTATTATCAACAAATAATAAATTTTTTTATCTACTTTTGAATTGATTTCTCCTTTTTTGCATCTAAAGTAATTAACCACAGCATTGCAAAAATCATTATAAACCCTGCTACATCGTATAGTGTAAATTTCGAATGAAGCATTGTCGTAGAAATGACTGTGGCTGTAATTGGTTCTGCAAAACTATATAAACTTGCTTTATCCGGACCTATTTTTTGAACACCGCTTATATATAAATTAAAAGCTAAAACATTTCCTACAACTATAACAAAAACTATTCCAAATAAACCATACAAGTTTGGAACATATTTGATTTCCCATATTTTAAAAATCAATGCACCCAAAACTCCACCTAGCAAAAACGACCAGCCCTGAATTATGATGACCTTTATGTGACTTAATTTTGGAGCTAAAATATTATAGATTGCAACACAGATTCCACTTATTATTCCTGTAATTAACGCCATTGATGAAATTGACATTGTCTTTATATTTCCATGTGTTGTAATCAAAAAAACTCCAATTAATGCCATAGCAATTGATCCTATTTCTGTAACTTTTGGAAATCTTTTTCCAATAACGCATGTAAAAATCAGAATAAAAACTGGTGCCAAATCTTGAAGTATTGTACCTACTGCTGCTGATGATAGCTCTATTGTCAAAAAATAAAAAAATTGACAAAAACTTACTCCTATTAATCCATACAAGAGCATTATAATTGAGCTTTTTAAGTTAGCCCATGGAAGCATAACTTCTTTTCTATTTTTTATAAAGGAATACACTAACAAAATCACTCCAGCTAATCCTAGTCTTATTGGTACTAGCCATCTGCTATCCATTTTCTGTACTGTAAATAAATACTGTCCCATTGAACCCGACAGTCCCCAACATGATGCCCCTAAAACTGTAAGTAATACACCTTTTAAATATAATTTGTTCATATCTTTCCTATCTTTTTTATTGTATTTTTATTCTGGTAAAATATTCGCTCTTGTTTTCGTGATGTATGTACGCACCATTTTTCAACTGGACTTTAAGACTTGCAGGATTATCCTTATTAACAGCCAAATATGCTTCTTTTATATTAAATTCTCTTGCTTTTTCAAGTGTTAATTTTAATCCTTTTGTTGCATAGTTTTTTCCTCTATATTTATTAGAAATGCAGTATCCTATATGTCCCGGCCCCTCTCTCAAAAATTCATTTAGATAATGACGAAGGTTAAATACTCCTACGTAGTTACCTTCGTCAGCAAGCACATATGTTGTATCCGCCACAAAACCCTCTGGAAGATTTTTTCCTTCTGACCAATCACGCTTCTTCTCTATCCAGTCTAGGAATTGTTCATAATCATATCCATATACATTATTTAAATATCCGTTCTCTCTTTCTTTAAACGACATATATAATTCGTATGTCTTCTTATAATTGGAATCCTGTACTCTAATTAATTCTAATTTCATTCGTTCTACCTCGATGCTTTCTGTTTTGGTTATTATACCATTATGCATCATAATTATCGAGTACTTAATAAGCAAATTTATATATCTCTAGTATTTGCTCTTCCGTAAGATTCACATAATTATTTTTTAATAAACGCTGTTGTGTATTTATAACATTTTTAGAAAAAACACTCAGTTCATCTTCTTTAATTCCAAACTTATGGAGGGGTTCACAACATAAGACCTGATTCATTAAGGAATATAATGCTTCCATTGCATCATCAACTTTTGATTCTAAGCAATCTGCAATTACCTTCTCTAACTCATTTATTCTTCCATAAGGTTGTATTTCTTTGTATTTTCTCATAACGGCCTCGAACATTAACTGATTAGATTGACCATGTGGTATATGATAAACCGAGCCCAGGGGATATGCACATGCATGTACCGCTGCACATCCTGCATATCCAAATCCTATTCCAGCCCAGTTTGAACCAATCAAAAAATCTGATGCATATTTCTTCCAATTTTCATTTGTATACATTTCGTTTGCTTCTGATTTATTTCCACAATCCATCGTTTTTTTCCAAGCTATTATAATTTTCTTTAACGCTTCTTTAGAAAACATATATGAAATACTACAACCATTTGGACTTAGAAAAGATTCTACGCTATGAACCATGGCATCAATTGATGATGTTGCAAATATTTTGTATGGTAATGAATCTAACATTTCCATTATTAGAACTGCCTTATCAGCATACATTGCCTCTGATGCAAGCCCCATTTTTACGCCTTTTCTCACCCTGTTAATAACAGAAATATTAGTTACTTCACTACCTGTACCACAAGTTGTTGGTATTATTATAAGAGGATGTATTTTTTTTAATTTTTCCGAGCAATCATATAAATCATCCACACAATCATCCGCTTTTGATACTGCAATAACTTTTGAAATATCAATAATTGTTCCCCCACCAATTGCTATAACTCTTTCAAAAGTTTTTGTTTTCAAATCGGATAGTATTGCATCAACCATCTCATCTGTTGGTTCACCCTTACCATACTTTTCTCTATATATTACTTGAGCATCTAGTTTCATTGGTTCAATAAAATGTTTATACGTTCTCTCACTAGTTATGATTAAATCGTCTTTGTTAACTTTTTCCTGTGAAACAAACTGAGAAAATCTGTCAAATTCTAGTATATCTGTTGGAATGGAAAATCCTGTCATTTTTAAACTGCCTCCTGTATAAGTTTTGTTTCATTTTGTTGAAATTTGTATTCTATCATTTCTATGATGTATCTAGAAGTCTTCTCCCAACCAAGCAAACTACTATCAATTAAAATATCTCTATTATGACGATCTCCACGTTTTGTACCAGTTATATATTCATGTCTTGCATGTTGAGCTTTTTCAAATGCTTCCCACTCTTCATTTGCCTGTTTCTTACTGATACCCTTCTTCTTCATTATAGCTTCAATCTCTTTTTCTCTTGGAGCATAAATAAATATATTCAATACATCTTCTCTTCCTTTCAAAATATAATTACTGCTCCTTCCGACAATAACACAAGATGATTTATCTGCAAAATCATTTATTGCCTGGAACTGTGCACTTATTACTCTATTTGAAAGATTAGCATAACGTACACCATAACTTGTATCGAAGCCATATCTCACACCTAATTTTGTATCTGCTGCTTCAACTAGTCCTTTATCAACCCCAAGTCTATCTACAACTTTGTCAACCAAATCTCTATCATAATATTCTATTCCAAAATAATCAGCTATCATTTTTGCTATTTCAGGACCGCCACTTCCATATTCACAACCAACTGTAACAACAAAGTGTGATGTATTTGCGCTTACTTTATCGCTAACTACAACTTCTTCTACAATATCGGAATAATCATTTGTAAAAATATCACGCCCGAATTCTGTACCATATTTGTTTTTAGAATATAAATAGAAAAACATTCCCAATACTACCCAAGTTCCAACAACTACCCATTCTTGCCAAATAAGAGCTGCTGAAAAAGATACCGGCACGATATATAAAAGAGTCATAAAGCCTGACATTATAACTGCTAAACAACCTGCTATTTTTCCTGCTTTTACCTTATATGGTCGTTTCATTTCAGGTTCTTTTTTTCTAAGTATACAAAATGAAATTGAAACAAATAAATATGCTATAACACATCCAAACGAAGCTGCATCAACAAGCCAAACTAAAACGCCTCTACCAAAAAATGGAGCAATACAACATGCTATTCCACAAAGAATAATTGCATGAACTGGTGTTTTATTTTTTCCGAGTTTGCCAAAACTCTCTGGAATCATAAGTGATTCACCCATTGAATAAAGTGCTCTACTTCCCCCCATCAAAAATGAATTCCATGATGTCACGATTCCACATAAGCCACCTATAATCAAAACTTTTCCCATAAGAGGCGATCTAAATGCGATTTCAATAGCTTTTACAGAAACTAATCCGTTTTGAGCTGTCATCTCATGAGCTATTGCGCTTTGTGGCATTATATAACATACTGCAAAAATAATTGACAAATACCATGCTACTGCCAAAAAAATTGAAAAAATCATAATACGACCAATTTTTTTATATTCAACGTTGATTTCTTCTGCTGCCTGTGGAATTACATCAAATCCAATAAAAAGGAACGGTGTCATGCAAGCCACATTGAACATACTACTTAATGTACTTCCATTTTTTGCTTCCCACATCTGTCCTGAAACATTTGATATATCTCCATGAATTGCAGAGCCAACCACTAATAATATACCTGCAAGTGCAATAATAGCAGTAAGCACCGTTTGTAAAATTGCAGCTGTTTTGGCACCTTTTATGTTTATATACGTGATAAAAATAGCTACTGTAACACCTAAAAGTATGGTTGTAAGGTAAATATCTTTTCCTGCAATACTATATAAATATACCTGATTAAAATTTGGAAAAAGATATGTAATTACTGTAGGCAATGCGGTCGCTTCAAATGCAGACGTTGCTACATAACCTAAAATTATCATCCACGTACAAATAAATGATCCTGTTGTTCCCATTGCCCTGTAACTAAAATTATGTTCTCCTCCACACTGTGGCATTGCTGCAGTAAGTTCCGCATATGTAAGTCCTACAAATATAACCATTAAACCGCCTATTAGCATTGCAAGAATTGATCCCATAAATCCAGCTGTAGTTATCCAATCTCCTGAGTTGATAACCCAACCCCAACCAATCATAGCACCAAAGGCTATAACGAGGATGTCCCATCCTCCCATTACTTTATCAAATTTTGCTTTTTGCTCCATATAATCCCTCCTTATTATTCAAGTGCTTCTTTTAATGACTCTTCAAATATTTCTATTCCCTTTTCTATTTGCTTATCTGTAATCGTAAGAGGTGCAAGAAAACGGATTGTATTGCTTGCAGTACCGCAACTTTCAAGAAGCAAACCTTTTTGTATTGCATTATCAATTAGTTTTGCAACCAATTCAGTTGCAGGTTCTTTAGTTTCTTGATCTTTTACAAATTCTATACCTATCATCGCTCCAAGACCTCTTATATCTCCAATTACTGTATATTTTTTCTGAAGTTCTTTATATTTTTCTGTTATAACCTTTCCTATATGCATTGCTTTTTCATCAAACTTTTCTTTTTTCATAACGTCCATAACTGCAAGTCCTGATGCACATGAAAGTGGATTTCCACAAAATGTTCCACCAATTGTTCCTGCTGGCGCGGCATCCATTACTTCTGCTCTTGCTGTAATTGCAGAAATTGGGAGTCCACCTCCAACTGATTTTGCTGTAGTAATAATATCTGGTGCTGCACCGGCTTCTTTCCAGTATTCTGATGCAAAATATTTTCCTGTTCTGCAGTTACCACACTGAACTTCATCCGCAATCATTAAAATTCCATTATCATCACAAATTTTACGAACTGCCTTCACCCATTCTATTGGTGCTGGAATAAATCCACCTTCACCTTGTAATGGTTCTACCAACATACAAGCAATTTCATTTGCTGGCGCACCTTCATCAAAGACTTTATTTAATTCATCTATGTAATACTGTATTGCTTCCTCATTAGTAAATCCCTTAGGTGCTCTATATAAATAAGGATATGGAGCACGATATATATCTGATGGGAAAGGTCCCATTCCAACTGCATAACACTTTTTAGCTGTCAATGCCATTGTAAGATTAGTTCTTCCATGAAATGCACCTGTAAAACAAATAACACCACTTCTTTTTGTATATGCTTTCGCTATTTTAATTGCATTTTCATCACATTCTGCTCCTGAATTTGCAAAATATGTTTTTTTGACATCACCTTTACATGGCATAATCTCATTCAACTTTTCAGCTAATGCTACATATCCATCATGAACATATACATTAAAAATTGTGTGAAAATATTTTTCTGTTTGTTTTTTTACAGCTTTTATAACTTCTGGGTGGGAGTAGCCTATGTTAAGTACACCTACACCTCCAACCCAATCAAGAAATTTATTGCCATCTAAGTCCTCAAACATAGCACCAGCTCCCTGTTTGATACATATTGGATATGTTTTCCCACATAATGCCTTCGGAATTGCTGCATTTCTTCTATCAAGTAATTCCTGTGATTTTTGACCCGGAACATGCTCTGTTATTATTTCAGGTAAAGCTTCTGCAAGCTTTTCTCTTTCAGTTTCAATAATGACACTTTTATCTGTCATTTGATTCTTTCCAATTATAATATTTACATCCTTCATTGTTTTTTCATTTACCATAATACTAACCTCCTACTAGTAAAAAAAAAGACGCAGATAAAGTTATCTGACGTCTTTGCCTTTTTCATTTCGTTTCTTTTATTTAATTGCATTATACCCATCTATATTATATCATACAATGTATTACATCAACTATATTTGTTGTGCACGGTGCACAATCGTTCGAATATTCGCTTTTTTATAATTACAATGGTCTAACTTAATTTTCGCCATTTTCTGTAATCTCGAATTATGAATGCAAGTTTTATCGAAATACAATTTTCAACTGTATCGAAATCATAGCCTAAAACTTCATGAATCTTTTTCAAACGATAATTCATTGTGTTTCTATGAATGTACATATCCGCAGCAGTTTCTTTAACATTGCAATTATGATGTATATAATTTTCTAAAGTCTCACATAAATTACTTTCATTTAATTCATCAGCACGAATCAATGCTCCAATATGGTTTTCAACAAATTGATCCAATAATCTTACATCTGTAACACTTGAAATCAAAGTATACACACCCTGATCTTTATAAAAATGTATATGATTACTTGAGTTTTTAGATTGCCTTGCAATTCTAATTGCAGCCGCTGCTTCTTTTCGACTTATTTTTATATCTTCTAAATACTCTGTTTCATTTCCAACTCCTATTTCAACAATCACTTGAAAATTCTTTTCTATTATATCTAAAATACGTAACAATATTTTTTTTGTTTTTTTTTCGCCTATTTTTTCAATCGGATATAGTAATAAAACACTATCCATTTGGGGTAAAATCAATATTTTTTCAAAAGAAGACAACTCCATATTTATAATTCTTTTTATTTTTTGACCTAAATCAAGCATGCTTTCATCATTTGTGCTGTTTTCATTTTTTTTAAAAGCTATCTCAACAATAGATAATTTTCCTGTCATACAAACATTTAACGACTTAGCTTGCGACAAAATATTATCTTTATTAATATACTCCGAATTTAAAATTGATGAAAAAAGCTGTTCCATAGAACTTCTATTACTTTCTTCTTTTACCAACTCTTGACACAAAATCTGGGAGAGATCAATCAGTGGAAACTCCTCTGGTAATTCGAATAATGGAAGATTATTATTATTACAATATTCAATCAACTCGTCTGAAATCTGCCCTTCATTAATTCCTAACGCTGCAATATCATTTTCCTGCATGGTACTAACTAAAGTCATGAGCTTTGTATTATTATCTGTCACACTTCTATTTGTCAAAATCACAAATTCTCCACCGTGTATGTAATTGGTTATCTTATATTCTCTCTGCACACACTCTAGACAATCTGCAAAATAAATCCATCGTATAACATGATTTAATCCTTTTTCTCCAGCTTTTAGACTTAAAACATTATTCAATTTTTTTAAATTCATCATATCTTTACAATTCACTTTTTCTCACCACCAAGTTTTCCCACAAATATTTTTTCCACACTATAAATTCTGTGTTAAATCAATCCTTTTATCTACTTTATTTGCTTCGAACTGAAGCTGTTCGAAAGTGCCCTTTTTACATACAAAGATTACGTAACTATCACTATCTATGTCAAAGCAAGCAAGCACGTAACCAAATTTTGTCCACACCGAGTTGATAGACTCTGCCCAATCAGGAATACTATCATCCTCATTTAATGATTCAACCTCAACCTCTAATCCGTCTGGAAGAATTTGTTCTAAAGCATACATAAACTCTCCTAATTCTTCCTTCCAGTCTAATTCCCAAGCCTTGTTTTCCCCAATCATCTCATATACTATACAGAACCAGATAACACTATCTTCGTCCTCGTAAAATTCATCATCAATTATATCCCACTCTGTCTCTAAATTCTCTTTATAATATCTAACGGGTTCTTCTAAAAACCACTGCTTATCCTCTGGAATTTCCAGCAAATCAGCAATTTTTTTATATATTTCTTTTTTCATAGTCAATGTATCCTCCCCATGTTCAGTTTTTGGCCACTCCAATAGCTTCATCTGTCGCCTTATTAACTTCTTCTTTCTCAATCTCGTTTATCCTTGTAAAATACTCTTTATCATTTTCATGATGAATGTATGCTCCATTTTTTATCTGTACACGAAGGCTTGCCGGATTATCCTTATTTACGCTCATATATATTTCATGAATGCACATTTGTCTTGCTTTTGTAAGAGTAAGCTCAAGTCCTTTAGTTGCATATCCTTTTCCACGATATTCCTTTGAAATACAATAACCTATATGACCAGGCCCCTCTCTTAAAAAATCATTCAGACAATGCCTTAAATTAAAAACTCCGACGTAAACTCCTTTGTCAACGAGCACATATGTAGTATCTGGAACAAATCCTTCCGGCAACTCTTTCCCCATTGACCATTTTCTCTTTTTTTCAATCCATTCAAGAAACTGTTCATAACTATAACCGTAAACATTATTCATATACCCGTTTTCATTTTCCGAAAAAGACATATAAAGCTCATATGTTTTTCGATAATTTGAATCCTGCACTCTTACTAATTCCATAACAAATTCCTCCGTATATTATAAAGGTGTACTAGAATTATTGTAGAATATATAATTCTATAATTCACCTCTTTTTGCACTCATATTTTTTTTATTTATAAGTATAATCATATTTTTTTGTGTGTCAATAAATGACCTAAATATATACATTGATGGAGCTATCATATTAATGATAATTAAAACAATCGGATTATCGGTTGCAATAAATCTTGATTGCCTGATAGGTAAATTCAGCTGTTCCAGTTCCACCCATCTTGTCAATGTTCTCTGTGAACTCACCGCCACCGGCATACATTTTGCCAAGACCGAAGAGGGTTTCATCGGTACAATTATAAAAATAATCCGTTATAAAGTTCTGCAATTTCTTTACCTGGTCCTGCACCTCTTGTGAAGCAGGGTTCTTCTCTTTCATTGTCCCGAACTCTTCAAAGACCTTCATGAGATCTTTCATAATCTCCTTTTCATCAGCCTTCGTCCTACTCTTACTCTTTTCTTCATATTCCTTATACTCCGGTGTGGATTTCCACTGCTCCTTGGCCTTCTGGGAATACTCCTCAATCTTCCTTGTATCAAATGCTTTAAACTCCAAATTCTTCACTCCTCTCATTTTTAAACCCCGGCACATATTGATCAGATTCTCTATGTGTTCCTTCTTTAATTCAAGAAGTTCCATCTGCTGATCAAGTGCCTTTTTCTTGTCAAAATCAGATCTGGTTACGATATCCTTGATATCTTTAAGCGGAAACTCCAGCTCTCTAAACAATAAAATCTGCTGCAATCTTTCTAGCGCTGCATCGTCATACAGCCTGTACCCTGACTCCGTATACTCTGTCGGCCGCAAGAGCCCTATTTTGTCATAATACTGCAAAGTGCGTCTACTCACTCCTGTCAGCTTACTTACTTCATTTACTGTCTTCATGACTATCATCTCCTTAACGTTTGATTACATTGTAATCTATTACGTTACGTTATAGTCAAGTTAAAAAATAATTTTTTTTCAAAAAAAGAGCCGATCTCTCGACTCTTCTCAAAAATTTCTTATCCTAATCAACTATGCTTATGTTCACATATATAATTGCCCTCTGTGCGAAATACAATAACCGAGTATATTTTTTCTATCAGCGGTGTTTTATATTCAATATATTTATCAATATCTTCCGGATAGAGTTTTGCTGCTTCTGTCTTTACTTTTCCGTATTCATTCACAACTTCAGGATGCATTCTGAGATAATCCCTGAATGCTAAATGTCTCTTCAATTCCAATGAGTCCTCTGGGCACACATATAAATGATGTTGCTGTAAATGCGCTTTGCCCTCATATGTGAAAGCTTCTCTCCCAGGTATTCCAAGATTCCCTTCATGAATATATCCAATACTATTCAAAGCTAATACAACATCATTAATCTTCTCTTTTTTCACAACAACATCAATATCTATTATTGGCTTAGCCGCCAATCCTTCCACTGAAGTGCTGCCGACATGTTCGATAGAAATAGCAAGGCCTTCTAGCGCCTGCTGAATCTCATTTTTTATATCAATAAAGTCCTGCTTCCATTTTTTATCATATGGAAGTACAACAACATGTTTTGTTCTCATCAAGCTATTCCTCCATCATTTTAATTGCATCATCCAAAGAAATACAGTCAGCAAATCTCTTTGGCCACATCATTTCATTGTAATATTTATAAGTCGTTTCGCCATCCATGTAATCATTATCAAACGTAGAGTTTGTTCCCTTTGGAATGATTACTCTGTATCCTCTTTCAAATGCTGATTTCACAGAGGCATCAATACAAAAGTTAGTCTGAAGTCCCACAATCATAAGTACCTTGTCTTTCTGTTTATCAAGATACGTGGTAAGCTCTTTATTTCCAAAACAACTGTTAATCTCTTTTACAAAAATTTTCTCACCTGCTTCTGGAGCAACTTGGTCAGCTATCTCAAAATCAACATCACCAATGGAAAATCCTGTCCCCGGACCATCATCGTGTTGAACATAAATAACCTCAATGCTATTCTTCCTTGCAGCATCAATGATACTGGTCACATTCTTTAAGAAGCCAGCAAAATCATATAATCTTTCGTCCGTAATCCCTTTTTGTATGTCTATTACAATAAGCTTCACTTGATATCCCTCCAAATCTTATCTATAGTAACCATGATACATTTAGCTATAATTCAATGTTTTTTAACCAATCCATCCTCTTTAGCGCGTATTTACCGCATTTTTATGTCCATAAAGATGTTATAAACATTGGCGATGCATCATTGCTCTTTTCAAAACCACAGTTCTGGTAAAAATGCATTTCATTGTCATAAGCAATTACAGCTATTCTAAGATAATCCTGATACTTATCTTTAATCTTATTGATTAGTGTTCTGCCAATCATCTGATTGTGATATTCTGGATTAACTAACAAATAATGGACATATGCATTCATTATTCCATCATCCATGGCACAAACCATTCCGACTAATTTGTCCCCATCGTAGGCAGAAAAAACTGTGTTGAAATTTTTCATTGCAACGCATAGTTTTTCTGGATAGTGACCTGAAGACCAATTAACCGACAAAAATAATTCTTCCAGTTCATTTTTATTAAAATCATGTTTATCTGTATATTTGATATCCAACGCTGCCTCCTAAATTAATTTCATTTCTGATTCCATTTTTACAAAACCATATTTCTCATATAAAGGCCGCCCCATATCTGTTGCCTCCAATGATATTTGATATACTCCACGTTCTTTTGAAACATTAACAAGCGTATCCAAGGTTTTATAAGCAATCCCTTGTCGTCTATAGCTCGGATCTGTATACATATTCATAATGTAAGCTTTCTTGCCACTGGTATTATGATAGGTCGGCATAACATTATAAAAACTAACACCACCTGCGCCTATAAATTCACCATCTGCCATTACGAGAATTGCAAAATGGGTACCATCTGAAAATGCCTCAAAGCATCCTCTATCACCTTAACTTTTTCCTCCGGACATCCCGGTTGTCTGCTATCCCCAGATTTTGGCTTATTATAATTTTCTCTTTCTATAATCCCATGCTTTGCTTCACCTGAGCTATATTCAGATTTGTCACATGAAATCCATAGTGCTCCTGCACCCATTCCTCAATTTCCTTGTATGTAGCCTTCTACTCAGCACTTGTAGCATCAATCTCATCCAGATTAATCTCTATCTCAATATGATCATCTGGCTTTTGTTTGGACAGAAGAACTACCGTCTCGACGTACGCTTAGTTGAGCAACACCTTACCACCAGCTTCAGCGTCATAATCTACGCGGAATTTAAATCGAATTCACTGCGAGTTAGATTAACCAATCGTACACAACTTGCCACGAAGGACATAGCCTATCTTCTCATAACAGGCATTTGAAGCCGTATAATCAGCATCGGTATAAAGCATCGGTACATATCCTGCTTCCTTCACTTTCATCGTAACCTGATAAACAAGGTTTTCCGCATAATGTTTTCTGCGATACTCGGGGCGTGTGAACACAAGGTTTATCGATGCCATATCTACGGCTGGCGCATACTTACAGCTTGCTACGCTCCGCCCCTTTTCATCCTTCCAAAGATACATATTCCCTGTATTGATAAAAAATTCTGCATCTTTCCTGTAACCATTATTATCCTTTTGATCAATGCCAATTTCATCGTGGAACACTGCCAGAAACTCTACTACCTCTTCTAAGTCTTTCATCTCACAATGGTAAATCTCTCCCTCTGCCTCTGTTTTCGGTTTGACAGGGTTAAGACAATCATATGCAAACATATTTGTGGAGATTTTCAACTCTAATCCATCTTCCGCCGCTCGTATTATGAAATACTCTGCAAGAGAATACTTAATGTTAAAATGATATTCTCCGGTGAGTAACTTTTTTTCTTTGGCTAGCTGATATGCCTTTTCCATTTCTTCTTCTGATGCATCATCTGCTGTCCATATCCAAACCGGGAACGGATGTCCCGTAAAGCAAAGGATCATCCGCTCATGGTCAGACAGCAGCAGCTTACATTCTCCGCCCATAATTCGCCTAAGAACAAAGAAAATGTATTTGTCTGCTTCTAAAAGCTTGTAGTCTCTTTCATCAACATAAGAATCCATCACGGTTTTATCAGTACCTCCCATCTGTCGTTACGATTACCGTTCTCTCTGCGGATCAGTCCTTTTTCCTGCATCTCAACTGTTCGTCTTTTAATAGTTCTCTCGGATTTTCCCGTAAGCTCCGCTATTCTCTTTTGAGTTGGTTAAGGTTCTTCATGTAAAACCTTTATTATTGCTATTTCCTCAAGCGACATTTTCAAAGTGCCCTTTTGGCTCTTTGAGCTTGGCACATTGGCACTTTGAATTGCACCTTGTTCCCTATAATCCACATGAACAAATCTATTCTTCAATTCATTCTGATACCCCATCAGAAGATTTTCGAAAAATCGCTCCAAATATATTGTATTAGCGATGATTCCCTTGCCTAGATCATTATAATTAGCTCTGGCGTTGGTTGATACATTCGCCGATTAATTTACTATATAAAGCAAAAAAGCCATGCACAAGCATAGCGTCTTCAGGAACTCCTTCTACACATGGCAGATGAGCTAATATTAAAAAACACCTGCGTTACCGCAAGTGCCTTTCAACCAGAATACATCTAGTTATCTCTATATTAGTATATTACCACATCTCCAAATTTATTACAATAGAATTCGAAAATTTTATGGGATTATTTACATCAATAATTTTCAAATTCGTGGTACGATATATCAGTTTTAGGAAGATTTTTCAAGGTTTCTAAATCATTCAAATTTTTGATACCCATCTTACCTCTGACATTATCAAATGCATTCGTCGAAACATCTGCCTGCAACTTTAATAACATCTTCTGAAGTTCCCCCATCATATCCTTAAAATCCTTATCGGTCAAGTAGTATTTGAAATAAACCAATAAATCCATTATTTTCTTATCTTTGTCCTTAAGATATGTTGAACGAAGGCTCCTAAAATATCCCTCAAGAATTCTTCCGCTATTTTTAGCATTGCGATCAGGAATCTGCTTTATGCAATACACTCTTTCATTATGCGCACATGAATTTCTAACCTTCCTTAGCCAATGCAAACTACCAATAAGTAGCTTCACATTATAATATCCCGCATCATCCTTAAGATCATATAACTTACATAAGGCATGTGTTACATCTGTTTTACTATTGCTAAGCACATCAATAAACGTAGAAAAATTTACAACCTTAATCATAATCCATGTTGGTATAGTCTCATGATTATTCATATAGAATCTTACGTATTCTGATCTACTACGATTCAGCTCACTATATGCCGAAGATATTGCGTTCATTTTATTCTGCAACTTACTCTTTTCAGAATATGCTTTTGCGTCATACCATGGTGTTTTTCCATTGTCATTGCACTGATCAAATTTATAACCTGTTAATGTGCGTACTTCCTCCTCAATTTGAGTAATATATTTTAATAACAGCATTCTAAGCCCATCATCAAATTTTTTAAGTGCATAAAGCCCCTCAAGTGAAGTATTTGCAATATAAATGTGATTACCATTAGTATCTTTCCCGCAAATAAAGGGCTCCTTATAGCCATTTACCAGATTAAAGTATCCCATTCTAACCAGGGTAGTCTTATCCTTGGTATTTCCACAATCAATTTTCTTTTTTTCTCGCAACTTCTTCATCTGTTGATTGTAAGTTAAAAACTCTTTATCTGCTGCCATGCAACCACCTTTCCTCTTTTAGCTATTTGTTTCATCTGAAGAATCTTTAAAATTCATCATTCTACCAGTTACTGGTATTCTTTCAAACTCCATACATATTCACTCCATAAAAGTCTATAATTACAACAATTTTGCCTCGTTATATTATAAGCGCACAAGCGCCGAAAATCAATCTAAACCTTCATAACTTTCGACGTACAGCCCTATATTCATTCGCGAACAAAATCATATAAAAATAACCTTTCAGCGTACTCTATGCGAACTACGCCAAAAGGTTGATTTTCACTACACCCGTATTCTATTATTCATTTCATGCACATATTTTACAGGCTCATTTTCATAATATGTTCTTGCAAATATAGTCCTCAAACCCGCTTAAACTGGGCATTTCTTCGAAAGCAAGCATACCGTCTCTACATATGATGTAACATTTGAGCTATTGATTTTTTTCAGACGACTTGTACTGGTATACTAAATTGGTAACACCTTGGACAGATAATATGTTATAAATAATATTATCTAGGAGGACCAATTATGTCAGCAAAGTACAATGAAGATTTCAAAAAGGAAGTAGTAGATGCATATTATAATACATTTAAAAATTGCTTTTATTATAGGTTTACATTTGATAGCGTTGAAATGTTAGACAAGATGACTAAGCAATATATTAACTGGTATAACTACGTCAGACCTCATACTCATAACAACAATTTAACACCAATGGAATTAAGATTTAGCTAATTTATCCGTCCGACTTGTTACCAAAAATGTTGACCAGTACACTTCTTTAGTTAGTTCCCATTCTTCGCATTTACTTTTATAATATTCTTTCCCGCTTTCCGTCACACGGTAGTAGGTTCGTTTCTTATCGTTGCCCCAAGGATCTGGATCTGCGACAAAGGATTCAATATATCCGTTCTTTTCCATACGTGTAAATGCAGAATAAAGAGTTGTCTCCTTGATAACGTACTTTTCTTCGGATATTTGCTTAATCCGCTTGGATATCTCATACCCATAGGATGGCTCTTTAAGCAGAATACTAAGTATTATAGTATCGTTATATCCGCGAATCACATCACTACTTATCTCACTCATATACCCTCCTTTATTATTTCTTATCTTTATCATGTTATGTTAATCATAATATGTCTATCGTACTACGTCTGTCGAAGTACTTCATCTGATAAAGTAAATATGCAACGTCTGTCGTAGGATGTCAATAACCTAAGAATATTTTTTCTAAACTAATACATAACTATCCTACTTATAACCTCTTAAAAACAATAAAAAACCCCGCAAGGATATACTTATTAATATCCTCACGAGGTTTATATTTTCTTAATTCCTATCTAAAAATAAGCACCATAAAAATGACAAATCCAATAATAAATGCAAAGGTACAACTATCATTATCCTTATCGCTAACAATTATTGGAAGCTCTTCTATTGTTGTAAAGATTAGTGCTCCACCTGCAATTGCCATTATAAATGCAAGTGTTACAGGAAATATTGTAACAATAATAAGAGTAAATACAGCAACCAAAGGAACAGAGACTCCTGAGATTATACCCATTAAGAAGGCTTTTCCTTTACCTATGCCCTTTTGCATTATTGGTAATGAAACAAATAACGCTTCAGGGAAGTTCTGTACAGCTATGGCAAGTGCTAAAAGCACTGGTGTCTGCATTGGAATCCATTCAGTCTTAATAAAATGAGCACCAAAAACTGCACCAAGAGCCATTCCTTCTGGAACATGATGAATAATCTCAGATAGCATCATCTTAGTTTCTGGTTTTAATTTAACCTTAGGTCCCTCTGTAATATCTACAAAAGCATGAGTATGTGGTACTAACATATCAAGAACAGATTGCATTAATACCCCTGCAAAAAAACAGACAAATAATGAAAGCGCTACTCCCTTTAATACTACCTTAAATCCATTTGTTGCAGGTTCTATCATTCCCCATACAGCTATTGATAACATTATACCTGAGCTTAATCCACCTAGAATCATTCTCATTTTATCTGAAAGCTCTGCCTTTTTTTGATATACGAAAAGCGCTCCTAAAACTGTACCAATTAAAGGAATTAACATTCCAAAAACAGTATCTGAATCCTTAACTGCACCTGTTGTATCAAGGGCCTCTATTAATGTCTTAAGACCAATAAAGATAAGGATTGTTCCACCCATAACCTCAGAACCAGATTTATAACGTGTTCCAAACGCATTACCGATTTTTACACCAATTGCAGAAATAAAAAATGTTATAACTGCTATTACTAACACTCCAAAGATTGTGTTAATAAGTACATTTGCTGCTAATACATTAACTGGAACAGCAACAAATGTAATACCAACCGCTAAAGCATCAATACTAGTTGCAATAGCTAGTACAAACATTGATTTAAAATCAAAGTCAGCCCTTGCATCCTCTTCTTCCTCCTCGAAAGCCTCTTTAATCATATTAATTCCAATAATAGTTAGTAATATAAAGGCTACCCAAGGAGCAACTATCTTAATCCATCTTTCAAAACGTGATCCGATTAAAAAACCTATAAAAGGCATAATACCCTGAAATGTGCCAAACCAAATTCCACAAATTAAGCCTTCCTTAATGGTTAGTTTTTTTACTGCAAGTCCCTTACATATAGATACTGCAAATGCATCCATTGCAAGTCCTATCGCTAGCAGTATCAATTCAAATAGTCCCATAGCTTTTCTCCAATCTTTATTAAACAGAGTAAAAAAAAGAGCCCTATCCAAATCAGCACTTGGATAAGTCTCGTTAATTAAGGCATTGCCAAGGAAACCCATTATGTTGACAATACCGCGCAATAAGCGCCAACTACTCCCTTATATTGATAAGGGTTTATCATTTACTTTTATTTTCGTCAATAAAGAAAATTGGCGCATTTACTGCAGGTATTTGTTTTTTATTTTATTATTCTCATAAAGCCTTCACTATTTCAGTAATATTATTAAGCAGTCTTATTATATCAATTAGAATTATTTTTTCAACAAATTTAATTTAACATGTATGTAATGCATATTACCTTCGACCTAAAACGACTCGCATAGCGGATAAAGACTGATTATATTTCTTTTATTCCTCTTAACACATAACTTCTTCCATCACTCTTTACCTTAAATAAAAGATTTCCTTTATCAATTCTTGCATATGGTTTAGTATCTTCTTTTAATATCTTATATGCTCTAAATTCGTATAATTTTCCTTGATACAACACCTTAGGTTTCCCAAGCGTATATAAAAAACCATAATCATATGCTCTTAAGAATCTATCTATCTGATCATCGGGCATATCTAATGTAATCATTCCATCACAAGGTTTATCGCTAATTTTATGATATGATCCAGTTCCTGAATTATCAAATGAATCTATACTATTATCTATAAAATTCTTCATAAACCCAAGAAATGTCTCATAACCCAGTTTCATCTGCTTGCCAAGAAGTGTAAGTGATGTTTCATTATCATCGATCTTTATTTCTTTTTGACATATAATTTTACCTTTATCTATCTTATCACTTATAATATGCCACGTAATGCCTGTAACTCTATCCCCCATAAAAATCGTATGACTTTCTACATTCATACCTGCATGAAGTGGCAGCAAAGAATTATGATAATTAATTCCAAAAAAATTTTTGTGATTAACAATATCTTTAGGGAAGATATATGTATTTACCGCACTTATCACCTTCAATTTATACTTATTGATTTTACTTTCTAGATAAGCAGTTAGTTCTTCTTTTTTTACACATTTATATTCTATATTATTATCTTTACAACCCTTAGATACTAAAGAATTATCTGAATACTTTACTTCAAAAACAACCACACTAACGCCTTGTTTCATTAATGTGGCTGCTATTTGTACTGCTAATTCTCCAGTTCCTATAACTAGATATAAGCAATCCATTTATTCTCCTAATATTTCCTTTCTTGTTATATCATCCCACTTATCAATATCAATTCCTTTTTGACAAAGTAACGCATAGCTTAGTCTTTCTATACCAAAAGCAAAACATGAACTCATACATAAGGAGTTATTTGAATGTATATTATATGTTTTTGTAAAATGTGTTCTATGGACATTTGCAGAACTTACTGCACATTCTGTATTATTATGTGGAAGATTCACCTTTAATTCCTGTTTTGAATTTCCCATAATCTGAAAAATCTTAAGCTTCTTATAGTTATTTGCAAAGAAAGAATCATTAGCTGTCTGAATTGTACAATTTAAATCAAACTTCTCAATCCAATAATTCCATAATTTTTTTGCTTTCTCTATCATATCTAGAGTCTGCTTAAGTGTTCCTATACACACATATTCCTTCATATAAAACTCATTAAGTCTTGCAAGCTCTGAAATATTTTTATCCTCATTTCTAAAACACTTCCCTGATACCAAATAAAATACAGGTTTATCTTCGCTTATCACTTTATTTTTAAGCATTGGATAAATAGGCACACAAGCTGCATGACGAAGTATGTTTTCTGGCTTTTTAAAATTAGTTATACTAAAAATTTCTGGATCACTAATACCATTTTTAGAAAATCTGTCTAACAATTCTACATTACTTTTTATATTAGTCTCAAAACATAAGTGATGCGGAAAACTTTCAAAATACAAGCCTCTTTCATATTCATCAACTGGATAAAGAATTGAGTCCTCAAGATCAATAATATCTTCAAACATTTCATGTCCAAATTCTTCTATTTTTCTATTAAAGTATCTAAAAACCTTAAGAAAAATCCCGCTATAACCATATGCACCATCAGACATTTCTACAATACTTCCACACTCTATCAACTTTTCAAAAATAGATTCTTTGTTTATTGTTTTTTTATCCGTATGATTTTCTAAAACCTTTGTTGAAACATCTCTTTTTTTCTTTACCTCATCTAAATTAAGATAGCCTCGCAAAATTTTAATTTTGTCTAATACTTCTTCGTTTTTGCCACCTTCTATATTAAGCAAAACTTTATTCTCTTCCTTCTTAATCTCGTATATGTATTCTGATACATATGTAAGCATATCCACAAATGTAGATACTTCAGCTTTTTCAATATCAGATATATCTATCTCTAAAATCATGTCTAACTCCTTTTTATTCCACAGACTTTAACGCCTCAACCATCACTATTTTCTTAATTTTTTTATTTAGCAAAATATTAACAACCAAAGTAACACCAACTACCACAAGAGTTGCAATAATATATGTCCTAAGGTTGACTATCGCTATCCATTCAAATGTATCAAATGATATAATTTTTACATAAAGTTTTAAAAATGCTCCACCTATTAACATTCCAAAAATCCAGCCAATAAGCGTTGTTATAATACTTTCTGATATGGATATACTTCTTATTTCTTTCATATAAAAGCCAAGCACCTTCATAGTTGCATATTGCCTGATTCGTTCAACGTAATTTAGAATTCCTAAATTGTATAGAATTACAACGCTAAGCATAACTGAGGCTAAAAGTAAGAGTTTAACAACAGACATGACAGAATCTGCCACAGTTTTAGTATTATTTAACTGTTCTTCTCTAGTTATGCAATTTTTAACTTCATCAAGATTTCTATAATATTCTGCATCCTTTTGATCCGTTAAAAAACTGGTTGGAATAAATTTAATTCCTGCATCCTCAAGAGCATCCTTTGAAAAAAATATTCCCTGTGGCGTTAGCGTTTTAGTTATAGCATTTACCTTTATCTCTTTAAAAGAGTCATCACCATTAACTTTAATACTAATAGTATTTCCTGCCTTAATACCTAGTTCATCTGCTAAATGTCTAGAAACTACAACACCTGCATCCTTTATATTTATCTCATTGTCATCATTATCATAAAAATGATAATAATTTCCATCCTCTAGGGCTGTTAAGATAGTCTTTTTATCCTTTAAGTCTGTCTTTATTTCAACACTATTCTCATATAGATATTGAAGTCCATCTTCTCCTTCTAACACACTACCAGGTATTTTTAATATACCTTTTATTTCATATGTAAATTGCTTAGAAAAAACATAATCATTAGAGCCGTTAATGGAATCTTTAACGCCAAGACCTGCTATCATTAAAACCATTCCACCAAGTACACCAACTATTCCCATTATAAATCGCACTTTGTTTTCAGACATATTTCTAATAGCCAATCTAAATTCATAAGAGAAATTACTCAAGAAATATTTATCCTTTAGCTCTTTTTTTACTCTGCCTTGATTTATATTTCCTCTTAATATATCTGTGGTTTCGCTTTTTAAAACTTTTCTTACAGCCAGCACTGCTGCCATACTACAGCAAATGATTATAATCGCTATAAGTATAAAACTAGAGGCTGAGAATACTAATTTCCACTCAGTTAAATAAAGCGTAGTCTTTTTCACATTTAATAAGACCTTAGAAACCGTAAGTCTGCCGATTAATAGTCCTAGCAGACCGCCTAATAATGGCGTAATAAGTCCATAAAGGGCATAGTGAAACTTAATCTGTCTAGACTTAACGCCTAACCCCTTTAATGTACCAATAACTTGAGTTTGTCTGTTAACAAGTCTAACCATTGATGTATACATAGTAAGTAAAGACAGCAAAATAAATACTAGAGAAAATAGGGTAGCCATCTTTTTCATCTGCTCTACTTCTTTTTCTACTCTAGAATATGTCGTATAATCAGCTCTTTTAGTTACTGATACAAATCTCTCTCCAAGAATTTCACTTAGCATATCGTCAGTTATCTCACTACTAGTTGTAATCTTTGCCAACGTATAATTTATTTTAGAATTTAATTTTAAAAAGGTATTATTACTAACAAAACCATATCCATATTTTTCATAATTAGGAACAGTTTCTGTAATAGCTCCAGTATAATAAATATATTCCGGTGAATGAATGGTTCCAAGAAGTGTAAGTGTCACCTCTTCACCCCAGGCGTTTAATAAATATACATCATCTCCTATATTTAAATTGTGCTTTTCAGCATAATCCTTATCAAGATAAATTCCCTCTTTATCTTCTTTATAGGTTTCTCCAGAAATAAGCGTAAATTTACTAACGTCAAAATTATTAACGGTATTTACCTCGATTTCACTCTCTCCATCAACCGTATTAAAGCTTCTCTTACATATAAGAGAAATTTCTAAATCCTCCTCTAAGTCCTTAATGTCACTAACATCATCATCAGTAATATTTGTAGCAGAAACATATAGATTTGCCATATTAGTTTCATCAACTTCTTCTTTAACAGTACTACTTAGGCCTGTCCATACTGATGCCATTCCGGAGTATATCATAACTGAAATAGTTGCCATCAAAAACACAGCTATAAACTGCGTGTAATTTTGTTGTACATCTCTTAGCATTTTTTTAATCAAGTATTTCATTACCAAACAACCTCATCTATTTCTAATGGATTCTCGTTTACAGTGTCACTAACTACCTTACCGTCCTTTACTCTAATTACCTGATCTGCAATTTTTTCAATGGCTGAATTGTGTGTTACTATTATCAATGAAATACTGTGTTTTTTTGACGTTTCTTTTAGTAGTTTAAGAATCATTTTACCAGTCTCACTATCAAGTGCTCCCGTAGGTTCATCACAAAGCAATACTCTTGGATTTTTCACAAGAGCTCTTGCAATTGCAACTCGTTGAAGTTCACCTCCAGACAAATTCTGTGGAAACAGATTCTTTCTTTTTTCTAATCCTACAGCATTTATTACTTCATCAACATCTAAGCTATCACTTACCATATCAGCTGTTATACCAACATTTTCTCGAATAGTAAGCTGTGGTATAAGATTATAGAACTGAAAAACAAAGCCTATCTTTTCTCGTCTATAATTCTCTAATTCTTTTTCCGAATACTTTGATATATCTTCTAAATCCAATAGTATTTCTCCACTTGTTACAGTATCCATTCCTCCAAGCAAATTAAGAGTTGTGGATTTCCCTGAACCTGATGGTCCAAGGATAACTGTGCACTTTCCGTCCATTATCTTAAAACTGATATCATCTACAGCCTTAATTACGGAATCTCCCATCTGGTAATATTTTTTTACATCTTTTAACTCAATCATTTTTCTCTCCCTTTTTATATGTATTTTATTAAATCAGGATAAAATTCATTTATTTCATCAAAATTAATTACCATACCAGAGCAAAGAGGAATATTATCCTCTCTTTGAAGCCCCGCCATAGTATGCTGAAAGTAATTATAGTTATTAGGAAATAGTATCAGTGAAATAGCTTGAATCAAAACTCCATAAAAAGACGAAGGTACTAAATTGGTAAAATAAAAGTTCCTATTTTTACCAACAATTCTACCTAACATCTTCCATGGACAATTAAACAATCTCATCATATTTAAAGTTACCTTTGATGCTGTATCACATGGGGTTATCTCCTTTACAAAATCATCTACCATCAATCCATTATGAAAAAAATTGCCATCTAATTTAAAGGCATCAATAGCACCAATTTTTCCGTTGCTAAGCATTTTCAGGTCTTTAGCATTAAAATGAACATTTTCTTTTAATAAATATTCATCATCATTAATTACTAATTCATCTTTTATTTCAAGTCCTGCTTCGCATTCATAGGCAACAGTTTTATTAAGAAACGATCCATAATCTAGCTTTCCATCAACTAAAAAATGATAAAACGAGATACCTGCTGCAACCACTTCATATGTATGTCTACAATGATAGTTTTTTGTGTATTTTAATATTGAAAAATCACTGTTTATATTTTTATTTAGCAAATAGGATTTTAATGTTTTATCTAAATATTTGCCTGAGCAAACCATACCTTGTGATCCTTTAAAGTTATCGTATAAAGAAATATCTTTTATAATACCGTTTGCATCAGCAATAATTTCAATAAATGTTGGAAGTTTAATATCGGTTGTTTTCATTCTTGCCATATTACATTGATAAGCAAGAATTGATACCTTATCAGCATCACGCTTAACTTCTCCTCTTATTACTCTCATAGCCAAGGTGTTATCCAAATACAATTTATCAATTTCATTTTTAAACTCGTTAATTGTCTGCATTCTCAATACACCCTATAACATACTCAATAAATTTTTTTGGAGAATCGATTAAAGTTAAGTCATTAGTATCAAACTTTACATTAAATTCGTCCTCTGTATCTGTAACTAATGAATATAGACTTAATGAATCTAATCCCAACTCTTCAAAGGATTCCACACTCAACATTTCATTTTCATCCCATCCATATCTATCTGCTATAAAATTAATTAATTTTTCTTTCATCAAGCTCTCTCCCTTATGCGAAAAGCATTTTTTTATTATCTGGTATTCCTGATACAGCCCACTTTTTAAGAACCTTTTTATCTATTTTCCCAGCTAAAATAGTTGGCATGTCGCTTATTAAATAAAACTTGTCTGGTTGCTTATAGTTTGCTAGGTTTTTAAATACATATTTTCTTATGTCGTTTTCACGGATATTTTCTCCGGGTCTAAGTACAACAAAAGCTATTAATTCTTCTCCTAGAACTTCATGTTCTTTTCCAACTACAGCTGTCGTCTGCACTTCAGGAATTTGTAAGATAACTTCCTCAATATCACTAGGATAAACATTAAATCCACCTCTAATGACCATATCTTTACATCTACCTACAATGCTTATATTTTCATCATCATAGTATCTTGCCAAATCTCCAGTATATAACCAACCTTCATCATCGATAACTTCCTTTGTTTTTTCAGGATTCTTATAATAACCATCCATAACATAGCCTTTAATTGCTAATTCTCCAATCTGACCATGCTCTACTGGTTTATGATTCTTATCAACTATCTTAATTGATACACCTGGTATCGGTCTTCCTACTGTGTTATATCTAATTTCTTCAGAATCATCATATCTTGTCATAGTTGCAACACTAGTGCCCTCTATAAGTCCATATGCATTTAGTAATCTAAGCCCTAATCTTTTTTCAATTCTTTTTGCTAATTCAGGACTGCAAAGCGACCCTGATACAACTATTTTTCTTAATCCTGTAAATCTTGCAAAATTTATCGCCCTACTATTAAGTAGCATTGTCCACATAGTAGGCTGTGTATGAAAAATAGTGTTTTCTCCTTTTGATATTTCTTGCAAAATATCATTAGTATTAAAGCTACTAATCATCTTAAACTTAGAACCTACTGAAAAGTCAATTAACATACTAAGAAAACCTTGTGCTGAATAAAGAGGAGCTATGGAAAATGGACTATCTTCACAATCTGTCCAAACCTTTGCGGTATATAAAGAGATATTTGTTACGCTATTATTTTTTAGTACGACTCCCTTTGGTACTCCTGTTGTTCCAGATGTATACGATATCATCGCAATATCTTCGCCTGTTATATTGTTAAGTTTCTCTTCTTTATCCGAATAAATATCAGAAAATTTCTTAATTTCCTTTATCTCTTCATCTAAGTTTTCCTGGCAATAATACACTTTATTTATTTTTATATTATCCTCAACAAGCGCATTATATATATCCTTAAACTTTAGTTTTCCCTGATGTTCTTTTGAAATAAAATAACAGCTATCACTATCTTTTATTACTCTAATTGCTTCATTAGTATTCCATCTAGTATTAATAGGAATAGGTATGGCGCCAATATAAAACAATGAAAAATATGACATTATATATTCCATACAGTTTTCTAGGATAATAGCCACATGGGTACCTTTATTTACACCATCTTTTATAAAACCAAAAGATAGAGTCTTTATATTTTTGTAAATTTCACCATATGTTATCTTATAGTCGTCAAAAATTAATGCTATTTCATCTTTCTTTTCACTACAAATACTGTCTATTAATTTTCTTATAGTGTTATTATCCGAGCCCTTTAACTTATTAATAGTCTCTGCTATCTTCAATGGTGAATCGAATTCAGTTAAATCGATATTTTCCAAATCAAATTCAACATTAAATTCATTTTCTAATTCAAACACCAAATTAACCAAATCAAGTGATGATAATATTCCACTCTGTGTAAATGATTTTGAAACTGGTATCTTTTCTAAATCTGGGAAATTTCTTTTTAGTAGATCTATGACATCATTTTCTGTAACAAATTCCATTTTTTCCTCCTATATTTTTAATGTAAAAAATGCCATACTTATTCCATTACCAAAACCAAGGATAACAATAGGCTTGTTACTACCAAGAACCAACCTACCCTCTTCAATGGATTTAGCTATAGCTAATGGAATCGATGCACATCCAATATTTCCGTGATTTTCAACTAAATCAACAGTTTTATCCGATGGGAGATTTAGAATTTCTACTGTCTTTAATGTCAAATACTTAGTTATTTGATGAGGTATAAAAAGTCCGATTTTGTCGAAATTAATATCGTACTTTTTAAACATTTCTGAATAAAAGTTCATTGCTCTATTAAAATTTGTCTTTATCATTTCTTTAGACTCATTTTGAAAATAAGCCTTACTAGGATCATGGGCAAAATGTGTTCCACTTCCCCATAAAACACCATCATCCCAATATTCTGATGATGTCCTAAATTCATTCTGCATACAATCCTCTTTACTACCTTCTACTGCTGTAACCACTATTGCACCACCTGCATCGCCTAGTGAAAAAGTAGCATTAGCATTAGCTATCTCCTTAGGATCGTCGTAATGCATCTTTAAATACCTACTTAATATTTCTCCTGAGCATATTAAGATATTTTTAGCTCTACCTGTCTCAATATACATATTAGCAATCTCTAATCCGCTTAAAAAAGCATTGCAGGCATTTTTTATATCATAACAATTTGCATTAATACAACCCAAATCCTCTCTTACTTTCATAGCTGTTGCTGGTTCCATAAAATCGGATGAAATTGCACAAAATAGCACCATATCAATATCTTCCGGCTTTAACTTTGCCATTTCTAGTGCCTTTCTTGACGCTCTTACAGCATAATCTGATGCATCTTCATTATCGTTTGCAAAACCTCGCTTATTTACACCACTTAATAATTTTGACATACCCTTTCTAATTTTGAATTTGTCAAAATCCATCATAGCCTCTAATTCCTCAGAGGTTACTTCTTTTGTTGGTAACTCATATCCTGCTCCAACAATTCTTAGAACCTTCATTTTGTTTCCTCCTGATGTTATTTTGTTCCGGTTAAATACAACTAACAAAAGTTATTTTAACATTTAAAGGAAGCTATGTCAATATTTTTGTGTATTTATGATAATTTTTATCAAAGAAAAAAGGAACCAGAATATAAGACGTTACCTCACATTCCGGTTCTTTACACATATCTTTACATATCTTTTATTATGTATCCTAGTTCTCTTTAGTTTTGTTATTATTCATCTATATACAATTCATCTTCTTTTACTCTACATCTAAGATAAAGAATCTCTACTCCCTCTTTTTTCGCTTCCTCAATTACTTCGCTAAAGTCTGGATCTGTTGCTTTATTGGGTAGACATATATCCACGCCTTCCATCTGAATAACAAAAGCAAGTATAGCTCTATAGCCTTCCTTTTTGGCTTTTATAAGTTCTCTTACGTGCTTAACACCTCTAGCTGTTGGAGCATCAGGAAAATATCCCACTCCATCGATTTCAAGAGTGCACCCTTTAACTTCCATTAAATATTCTTCGTCACCTTTTTTCATAAAAAAATCTATTCTTGAAGCACCATAGGTATATTCCGGTTTAACATATGTATAATCTTTGCTTTCTAACCACTCTTTAACAACTTTATTAGGTGCCTGGCTATCTATATTAAATAACATTCCATTTTTCTTTCTTGCAGCAACTAAATCATACTTAGTCTTTCTATTAGGAGAGTCTGGTGCCGTTAGATAAACACTACAACCAGGAATTAGAATTTCTCTGCATCTTCCTGTATTTTTAACGTGAACAATTTCTCTTTTTCCATCAAGATCTACTTCTGCTATAAATCTGTTTGGTCTATTCTTCAACATTTGTAATAGCCATATCAGCGCGCGCTTACTGATTTGGATAATAAAAAAGCGCCCGGCTACGTGACTTTTAAATCACGGGCTGACGCTCTTTACTAAATCTATTTTTTTCTGCAGAAAAACTGGACTCTGAGGAAGTTATTTGCTTCACTTCAGTAGATCCATTGTAATAATATCATACGGATTTTCTTTTGAAAATGCATTGCAAGTGTACTCTTAGTGCCCTTTAGATGTATCTTTAGTGCCCTATTTTAAATCATATCTAATAACACTTTTATATACATTAGAATAGTGTCTCCACAATAACGTACTAAATGTGGAAGTGCTCCTATTAATGATCCAAAGATTAACGCCTCCATAAACATTTTCCAGTCAATTGGTGACGTAAACAAAAAGCTAAAAGCCAGCAATACAAAAATTCCACCAACTAGTCCAAACACTACGCTGATGACGCCACTTGCGAAATCAAGCATAGATATAAGGACAGTTAATACTATCTGTATTGGTAAAAAAATAATCTTTAACATGAAATGGATAATGATTCTAAATAATTTTAATGCAACCATAGGCGCCCCCTTATTTACTCAACATCTGCTCCATATAACTAATTACTTCATTTTGCTCTGAACCGTTTAACTTTGAGAAAAGCTGATAATACTTTCCTAATCTTTGTATTTTGGCAGTTTCCTCATGATTATCACCATATAACAACCAGTTACTTGATACATGATATAAAGAAGAAAAATCTCGAATTTCTTCTGCTGTCACTGCTCTTTTGCCTGACTCAATCGCACTAAGGGTTGGTCGAGACATTTGCATACAACGTGCAGCATCTTCTTGATACATGCCTACTTTATTTCTTGCTTCTTTTAATCTATCGGCAATTGTTTTATCCATGTTGCACCTCCGTGTCAGCTTTTCTGACATCTTCATTATAACACATCCATTTTATTATGTCAGTATTTCTGACATACTTTTAAAAATAATTCAGACTCATGAAAATCATGAGTCTAGAATCATGATAAAACAAAATGCTTATGCTTTCTTAGACCATTGCTCTAAAAGCTGAAGGATCTGCATCTCCATTTCTCTAGCTGTTGTTTGTTGCGGAAAATACTTTTTCAAAATACTGCTATCAAATACAACTCTATTAAGTGGATTCTTCTTTTCTTCTTCCATTATTCTTTCTATAAATTCTGCAGTACATGTTCCTTCTTGGCTTGATTTTTTCAAACGCTGTGCCTGGGATAATGATGGAGTTGTTTGCGCAATCTCCATAGCTTCATAAAAATCTTTTTGTTCTTCCGGTTTCATATAAGAAATTTCTACGGCAGGATTAAATACTATTTTTCTTTCATCAACAAGCTCCAAAAGTTCTGGAATAAGACTGTTGAGTCTCACAAATCTCTGCACTGTTCTTGCACTTTCACCGGTTTGCTTTGCTAATTCTTCATCTGCACGTAACCTCGTGCCAACTTGGCACGAAGTAAGATCTGTTCGCTTTCCCTGATGCTTTAGTGCTTCCATCTTCATCTTATAGGCTTTTGCTCTTTCACTTGGCAAAATATATTCTCGTTGAAGATTAGAGTCCACCATCAAAATAGTCGCTGTATCATCATCCATTTCACGTATGATTGCTGGAACTTCTTGTTTGCCAGCCATAATTGATGCATACCTTCTTCTATGGCCAGATATCATCTCATATTCTCCATTACCATCTGGACGAATAATGACAGGAACCAACACGCCATATTCTCTAATACTATCAATTGTTTTTTTCATATCTTCATCATCTAGGACCTTAAAAGGATGATTTTTAAACTCATGAATCTGCTTTACCGGCACCATAACTATGTGTTCACCAGTCTCTTGTCTTTTTTCTTCAGTTGTAAAAATATCATCATAGCTCTTTAAGCTGATATTACTTCCTTTTCTCGTCATAGTCTAAAACCTATAAAGTTATACTTATTTATGTACAAAAAATATTAAATAAAAATGTACAAATGATATGATATATGAGTTAAACAGGAGGAACTCACAATGATTATAAAATCAGATATCATATCAGATTTAAAGATTGAATCAGTTAATGATTTATATAAATTAAAACCATTTATGGAGGAAGGCATTTTGAAAGTAAATAAAAGCCAAATAAGCAGAGAATTAGGTATAGATCGTAGAACCGTAGATAAATATATTAATGGATTTGAAAAATCAAAAACCCGTAAATGTAATAAC
>NZ_FNPG01000039.1:4782-9719 GCF_900107245.1 Lachnobacterium bovis DSM 14045 | reverse complement strand
CATTTTCTTCCTTTAAGCGTTGGATTTCTTTTTCCTGTTCTCTGATACGTTTTCTAAGTTCGATTAGTTCCTCATTCAGTGATAAAGCATCATCAGGTGTATGAACTGCTGATGCAACATGTAAACGTCCTTCTTTAAATGCTTTTATCCAACAATAGATAGTACCGTCTGGAACACCTAATTCTTTCGCTGCTTTATGTCCACCTATTTCCTGTGCGAGTTTTACTGCCTGTGCTTTGTACTCCATGTCATATGTTCTTTGTTTTTTTGCCATATTGTCCTCCTGTTTTCTGATTGATTATCATTATATCAAAAACCTTGAGGATAGGGTGTCAAATTTTATTGTACAATACCAAATATCAGTTTCAATATTTGATGAAAAGGCAAATAATTGTGGAACAAGACATGTGTACAGTAGGCTATACATCGGCAGAGATTGCAATGGAATTAAATTCAAAAATTAGATTAGGTAAGTTAAATGAAAAAGTTGAATTGGAAGAGTAAAAATAAAATGGAAAACTCTAAAATCATCAGCTAAAAAATCAATAATAAATTTTGAACAATTATAAAAAAAGAGAAAGAGAGATGGGCATATGTCAGGAAAACAAGAAAATTTAGAGGTAAATCTGTTAGAACTTAAAGCAAGTGCAGATAAACTTCAAAAGGCAATAGATACATATGAAAAGTTTTCAGAGAATCCGTTTAAAGACGATTTAGAGAAATTAGATGAAATGAATGCTGATTTTATTACGCAGTTGTACTATGCATTAGATGAAATAAGTAGAGATGCGACGGATTTAAGTTCAGATTACAAAGCTATAGCTAAAAATGCAAAAGAAGTAGCTAAGACTTTAGAAAAGGTTGACCATGATCAGGCTGCTGATTTACAAAAAAGAACACAGGGGGTGAAAAAATAGTGACAAAAGATGATGCGGAAACATATGTTAAAGCAAAAATAAGTCAGATTGAAAGTATGCAAAAAAGCTTGAAAGACAATTATTACGATATGGATTTAGAAAATGCTGATGTACAAACAAAGATAGAGGATGTTGTTGCAAGGGCTTATTTTGAATTATCGAAATTGAAAAGCGAGTTGGAAGCTTTAAAATTTGAAGAAACTAAATAAGAATAGAAGAAAACAAAAACCAGAAATAATAGAAAGGGGATATTTTGAAAGTTGATTTAAAAATAAATTATCTAGAGTTAGAGAACATAGCAGAAAATGTAGGCAAATACAAAAAAGCCATAGAAGACATAAATGATGCTATAGAAAATCTAGATAAGGTAATACAAAAACAGAAATCGAAGTCTACTAAAAAACTTGAGAGCAAGATAAGTAACAAGAAAACTAAACGTTCAGACTTAATAGATGAACTTGACGATATTCAAAAAATTATAAAAGATTATTGTGAAGACATGAGAAATCTTGTAAACTGTAAGAGTGAAGGAACAATAACAAGGGTAGATCAGTTTGACATTCAATTTAATATATGGCAGATTGCAGGAGATTTAACAACTTTTATAGGTCAAATGACAAAGGCACCAGTGGAGCCGCCAACCCCTATATCAGTTGGACCTAGCAATGAAAACAATCAAAGGAAAATGAAGGCAAACTATAATAAGTTGCTAAGTTTTCATAGAAGTCATATAGTTCCAACGTATAGATTAGTAGACGATTACATAGATAGGTTGCACAAAATCTATGATAAAAACATAGCGCCATATGAAAATCTAGACGATGACTATGAATCGAAGATGGCGAGTATATACCACCGAGGAAAAAGTTGGACGCAAATAGCCGAAGATTGGTTGTTTGACCATAAAGGTGAAATAGTTACTTTTTGTAAAAGTTTTGCAATAGCATTTTTGACAACATGTACATTGATGGTAATAGCTGCAGCAATATCAGTATCGGCCCCAGTTGTGTTTACGGTATTTGGTATATTAGTAGCTGCAGGTCAGTGCACAATATCGTGTATGCCCAAAAGTGCATTTGAAGCTAAATGGCTAAAAGGAATAAAAGATTCTAGTGATAGCTACGTAGACGGCTTGAATGAAAAGTGGAAAGCATTTTCAGATAGAGGAATATATGGTGTCCTAGAATGTATAGGTCAAGACATCGGAGATGCAAGTCAGACAGGTAAAGGCCTTGCATCGATAACAGGTTCGATAACAGGTTCGATAGCTGGAGGTTTTACAGGAGATAAGCTTAGTTTAAAAGTAAAAAAAGCAAAGGCTGCAAGAGCAGAGGCAAAAAGTTTAAAAATTTCTGAAACAAAAGAGTCAGAATTAAAGGATGTAGAGGGTGAGAAGCCGAAGGTATCAAAAGTAGAGGAAAAACCAATTGGACCACAAGCAAAATTTGAGAAAGTTAAATTTAAAGAAGGACGATATGAACATCATATGAGTCATGTAGAAGGAATTAAAAGAAAAAGTGGAGTGAGTGGAGGACATAATTGGAAAAAATTTGATGATTATATTGAAAAATCTGAATATTCGTTTGATTATCATAAAGTTATTAAACATCCTGATATAGATGGTGTTTATGACATAGAGTATACCCTTAAAAGACCAAAAAAAGATTATACTGGGAAAACAATACCCGGAGAATATAAAACAATTCCTGAAAAAGAAGGAATAATTTTTAAGAAAACTGTATACGATCCTAATGTTATTTCAGATAATGAAATGATAAAATTAAGTAAAGATGCAATGAAGGAGGCAGTGAAGAGTGGAAGAGTAAGGGTGTTAGATAGACAAAATAAAATTAAATATAAAGGTCAAGTATCGTACAAAGGCAAGATACTTAAATTTGAAGGATTTAAAAAAATTGATACTGGAGAAATCGAAAATGCGTATCCAGTATTAGAATGGAGTACAAAATAATGAATAATGATGATAAAATTTTTGAAATATTAGAAAATCAGAGAGAATTCGATAGATACTTTTTGAAAAAATGTCCAAGGGATGCTGTGGCTGAAACTTTTACTGAATATGTCAACTCAAATTGTTTTTTAGAACTTTTAGATAAAATGAAAAATAAAACGAGTGATTGGAACGTAGGGTATGGAATGCTTTTCCCAGAGGATTTTGATGATCCAGATAATCCAGATGATGAAGAAAATATTGGGGAAAATAATATATGCTTTTTTTCAGGTCCAGATTATGATGATGTAGAAGATATCATCGGCTACGAAGAATTCTACAAATATCTTGTTCCAGCATGCGAGTTTTACTTAGAACATCGTCATCCAGAGCATAAGGAAATCGTAGAGCAGAAGCTTAAAGAGATAAGAGAAGCATATGGTTTGAAGTAGTTTAATTTTTTACAAAATATAAGCAAACTATTTTAGACAAAACCATGATATTATCTTATGATAATAATTAGTTATAAGAGACAATAGAATATAGTAAAAAATGTAACCACAAAGATTAAGGTTTTATACAGTTAAAAGTTATGCTTTTAGATGAGTATGAAATTGAAATGTCTTTGTGGTTTTTTCTTACTTGTCTTGACGAAAACTCAAAAAGTGATACAAAATTAGTGTGTTGACATGAAAAATCTTGTAAACTGCAAATAAGTAAGTTTTCATAGAAGTCATATAGTTCCAACGTATAGATTAGTAGACGATTACATAGATAGGTTGAACAAAATCTATGATAAAAACATAGCGCCATATGAAAATCTAGACGATGACTATGAATCGAAGATGGCGAGTATATACCACCGAGGAAAAAGTTGGACGCAAATAGCCGAAGATTGGTTGTTTGACCATAAAGGTGAAATAGTTACTTTTTGTAAAAGTTTTGCAATAGCATTTTTGACAACATGTACATTGATTGTAATAGCTACAGCAATATCCGTATCGGTCCCAGTTATGTTTATGGTATTTGGTATATTAGTAGCTGCAGGTCAGTGCACAATATCGTGTATGCCCCAAAGTGCATTTGAAGCTAAATGGCTAAAAGGAATAAAAGATTCTAGTGATAGCTATGTAGACGGCTTGAATGAAAAGTGGAAAGCATTTTCAGATAGAGGAATATATGGTGTCCTAGAATGTATAGGTCAAGACATCGGAGATGCAAGTCAGACAGGTAAAGGCCTTGCATCGATAACAGGTTCGATAACAGGTTCGATAGCTGGAGGTTTTGCAGGAGATAAGCTTAGTTTAAAAGTAAAAAAAGCAAAGGCTGCAAAAGCAAAAGCAAAGGCAAAAAGTTTAAAAATTTCTGAAACAAAAGAGCCAGAGTTAAAGGATGTAGAGGGTGAGAAGCCGAAGGTATCAAAAGGAGAGGAAAAACCAATTGGACCAAAAGCAAAATTGGAGAAAGTTAAATTTAAAGAAGGACGATATGAACATCATATGAGTTATGCAGAAAAATTTACAGATCAAGGTGGAGCAAGTGGAGGTCATAATTTAAAAAATTTTAAAGAAGGTATTGCTAATTCAAAATATACACTAGATCATTATAAAGCTATTAAACATCCTGATATAGATGGTGTTTATGACATAGAGTATACCCTTAAAAGACCCGTAAAAGACTATACTGGAAAACCAATACCCGGAGAATTTAAACACGTACCCGGAGGAAAAAGAATTTTTAAGAAAACTGTATACGATCCTAATGTTATTTCAGATAATGAAATGATAAAATTAAGTAAAGATGCAATGAAGGAGGCGGTAAAGAGTGGAAGAAAAAGGGTAATGGATAAGCAAAACAAAGTACTATATCAAGGTAAAGTGTCATATAAAGGAAAGACACTTAAATTTGAAGGATTTGAAAATATGAATACTGGAGAAATCGAAAATGCTTATCCAGTACTAGAATGGAGTAGTAATTAAATGAGTATAGAAAAAAATAATAAAGTAACAGTAGTGACAGAAGAAAATTTTATGGAATGTATGAGAGAGTATGATGCTTATTATTGGAAAAAA
>NZ_FNPG01000039.1:0-4177 GCF_900107245.1 Lachnobacterium bovis DSM 14045 | reverse complement strand
AAATGAGTATAGAAAAAAATAATAAAGTAACAGTAGTGACAGAAGAAAATTTTATGGAATGTATGAGAGAGTATGATGCTTATTATTGGAAAAAATGTAACAAGGGATCAGTTAGTTTAACATTGAATCGGTACGTCAATTCAAAAAATTTTTTAAAACATTTAGATGACATGAAAAATAAATTGAGTGATTATAACCAAAGTTATGCAATGATATTTTCAGAAGATTATGATGATCCGTATGATGAATCTTATTTTGGAGAAAATGTAATCTGTTTTTTTTCAAGCTTAGGTTATGATGATGTAGAAGATATCATCGGCTACGAAGAATTCTACAAATATCTTGTTCCAGCATGCGAGTTTTATGTAGAACGTCGTCATCCAGAACATAAGGAAATCGTAGAGCAGAAGCTTAAAGAGATAAGAGAAGCATATGGTTTGAAGTAGTTTATTCGTTTCAAGATGTAAGTAAACTATCTTAGATATGTTATGATATTATGTTGTCATAATAATCATAAAAAATAGAATATAGCAAATAAAAAATAAATGGAAACACAAAGATTAAGGTTTAATGAATTGTTAAGAAAGAAGTCCATGTGGCAACTTTTTGATAGAATGTTAATCAACAGGAAAAACAGAATCAAAAGGAGTATGCTACATGAACGAATATTTTAAGATTTAACTAAAAAATAGTTTTGAGATTTTTATCTCATATTATATAATTCAGAAAAATATGAATTTTTACTTGTTAATTCTTCATATGAACCAACTTCGTTTATTTCTCCATTGTCCATCACAATGATTTTATCGCATTTCTTTAATATTTTCTCATTAAAACTATGCAAAACCATTAAGACAGTACATTCTAATGAAAAAATGTCATTTATGATTTGTCTAGTTGTTTCATAATCAAGTGCAGAAAATGCTTCATCTAACAAGATTACGTCGGCATTTCGCATTAGTACTCTAGCTAAGGCAATTCGTTGTCTTTGTCCACCAGATATATTTTCTCCATTTTCTTCAAGAATTGTATTATCTTTTTCTTTAAGATTTTTAATAAATGAATCAACACCAGATTTTTTTAAAACATTATTGTAGCAATCGTCTTTATAATCCTCATATAATGTAATATTATTTTTTATGGTGTCATTGAAAACATATACTTCCTGGTTCATATATGCAATAGCTTTTTTAAGATAATTATAATCAATATTTTTGTATGGAACATTATTAATACATAATTCACCATTATGACAAGTCATTTGTCCAGATATTAAATTTAACAAAGTTGATTTTCCAGAACCACTTTTTCCAACAATAACATATTTTTTATTGTTTTCAAGTTCGATATTTATATTTTTCATTTCAAATTGTTGCTGTTTAAAGCATAAATTTTTTATGGAAATCTTGTTGATTTTGTCAAATGTTAATCCAGATTGTCTATTTTCCACCATTAAACTATTTTCTAGTTTATCAACAATTGCAATTGCACCATTATATTTGTTAAGAATTGCAACGCCATCATATAATGGAGTCACTATTTTGTTAATTAATTGAATTGAAGCCATCATGATAGAAATAGTGTAAATTCCTTTATTAACATATATTGCTCCAATTAAAAAACTAACATAAAACATTCCCATAGAAAATAAAGTACCAATTGCTTCCATTTTTGCTAAAAAAAGCTCATTTTTAAATTTAGAATTCTCTAGGTTAAGATTAACGTTATCATGTTCGTTTCGAATATGTTCTAGGACTAAAAATTGTCGAATTACAGAAATTCCTAAAAACATATCTGTTACTTTATGAGTATATAGTTCTTGCTTTTGAGAAACATCAATTCTTTTTTGTTGAGCTTCTTGTCTCATTTTTAGGGAAACTAATAATGATATAATAGCCATACATAATATTACAATACCATGAAAAAAATTGTAGAAAATTAAATTTGTCCATGAACAAATAAACATAGATATACAAGTAATCAAATCATATTTTGCTTTTAAATAATCATTTTCTACAACATTAATATCATTTGTTAATAATGATATATAATTATTGTCTTTATTTGATTTAAATCTAGCTTCAAAAATTAGATTTTTATATTTGCAGTTGAACTCTTTTATTATTCTTGCAATAATGATTTTCTTGATAGCATTAATGATAATTGTAAGAAAAGTAAGTGCCAAAGTTATAGATATTATCATTATCCAATTTACATTTTCTTCTATACCACTCATAATTAGTCTTACTATCCAAGAAAAGCATAATCCTGTAGCGCCACTTAATATAGATATTATTAACCCTTTAAAATTTAATTTTTTCATAACTTTACCTCCTTTCTGATGCAAAAATTATAGTTCTATGATTTTTTTTTGTCAAGCAACATTATACTTTTTTTTGCAACCATTTTCCAGAAAACATTCGTATTAAAAAAATGATTCCACGGAAATTTAATTCTATAAACATCGCAAGCCAGATTCCAAATAAACCATAAATTGGTGCCATAATATATGCTAGAGTTAATCGAACAGCCCACATACTGATAAAACTCATCATGCTCGGAATAAACGTGTCTCCAGCACCACGGAAAACACCCGAGGCCACAATTGAAGCTGCGTACATTGGCTCTGCAAATGCTTCTAATTGTAGAACCTTTATTCCCAACTGTTGAATGTGAGTATCAGATGTTAAAAGTTTCATCATAAAAGGTGAACCAAAGTACAAAAATAAACCGGAGCCTGCCATAATAATCATTGCAAGAATAATTGAAAGCCAACCAAGTCGCTTAGCTAAATCTTTTCTATTAGCACCAACTGTTTGTCCAACTATTGTCATTGAAGCAGATTCAATACCATATCCAGGCATGTAACAAAAACTTTCTGCAGTTATAGCAAAAGAATGTGCAGCAACTGCAATGCTTCCAAGAGGAGCAACAATTCTTGTAAGTAAGACATAAGCACTTCCCATTATTATTTGTTCGAAAGCCACAGGAGAACCTATTTTAAACGCACGTGTAAAATATATTTGGTTAAAAGAAAATCGTTCTTTTGGTTGTAAACGTAGCATCTTTGATTTAAATAATAGTATGTAAAGTAAAATGACTGCACCAACAAATTCAGCTAAAACGGTTCCAATAGCAGCACCAATGACTCCAAGATTTAATAAAAAAATAAAAAACCAATTGAATACTACATCTAAAAAGCAAATTAGAATATTAACAATACTTGGAACACGCATATTTCCACTTGCCTGTAAGGAACTACCTGCATATTGTGCAAGAATTATAATTGGCATTGAAATAATGTAAATGAAAAAATATTGAGATGCTTTAGAGCAGATCTCAGGACTACCTCCTAGCCAAATTGGCAAAAAAGGACTAATTAATGCTCCAAGTAATGCAAATATAAAACCGGCAATTAGCACTGCACAAAAGCCATGTTTTAAGATGCTTCGTGCTTCTCGTTCTTTTTTGGCACCTATGCTTTGAGAAATTTGAACAGTAAATCCGGCATTAATTGCTAAAATTAATCCTCCAAAAAGCCAGGTCGTTGATGTCATAAGGCCTATTGATGCGGATGCATTTGCACCTAAATGCCCAACCATAGAAGCATCAATGTATTGCATAACTACAGATGTAAGCTGTGCCAAAATGGCAGGAAAACTTAACTGTAGCGTCAAAAGTATCTGTTGATGAAAAGATAGTGCTTTTCCATCGCGTAAATAGTTTAAATAATTTTTCTTCATTCTATAAATTATATCTTGTTTGATATAAAAAGAAAAGAATAATTTGTTTTTAATGATTTTTTATAAGTTGTCTATCTAAAAGAATTATTGTATTATAGGTAGAGAAAGTTTAATGGAGACAATATGAAGTGACCTCACAATTGTAGATTCGTGGATTTACCTGTAAGATATTAATTGAAAAAAACAATATCAGGTAACAGGGATTACCGCATACAATAGGAGGTCACATATGAATAGTATAGTTTATGTTGGGATGGATGTCCATAAGGAACAGTACACACTTTGTTGTTACAGTTACGAAACAGATAAGGTTGAATATAAGCAGACAATACCATCAGATTATAAACTTGTTCTTAAATACATGGAGCAGGTTCGCTCCAGATATGATGGAGAAGTTACATTTGTTTGTGGATATGAAGCAGGATGTCTTGGAT
>NZ_FNPG01000045.1 GCF_900107245.1 Lachnobacterium bovis DSM 14045 | reverse complement strand
CGTATCTATTTAGGGTAAATGGCATTTCTATTGTACCTTAAATTACATCGAACACAATCCATTATAGCATAATTAAATGAGATTCCAACCTCATTTTGATCTTCTTGACGTTATAATTTACCCTCTTTTGAAAAATAATATACGTCTCATGCTAACGTTTCATATTGGTAGTTGTATTTTGTGTATGCGATACAAACTCTTTAAGTAAAAAAGAACCACAAAGACTTTTCAATTTCATATACATCTAAAAGTATAACTTTTAACTGTATGAAACCTTAATCTTTGTGGTTACATTTATTTTACTTTGCCATATTTTTTTAAGCTATAATGCTTTTAATTTTCTTAAATTATTAAGAAATCTTTCCATATACAACTTCCAACTTTATGTTTTTATATCTTTCTTGAAACTGTTTTATAACGTATTGGCAACTTGGACATGGATATAATTCAACATGTATTTTAACATTTCCTGAAGCTCCATAGTTGTCCCCTAATTTCAATGCTATATCATTTAAATTAACAAACGTTGGATCTGCAAATCTATCATATGCTAATTTCCCGTTGATTTCATTTTTGCTATTAACCATCAATGTTTTGAAAACTTTTTCATATTCCCTTGGAATTGGTTTGATGAATTTTAACTGTCCTAACACCAAGAACTCTGAAAATTTTTCTTTATCTTGCATCATTTCTACATCTTCTTTGAGTAGTTCAAATCTATCTTTTCCTAGTATTTTTTTGGCATTAACTGAATTGTAAATTGTAAAAGCTGTGTACATATCTGTCAATTCAGACTCTTTAACTTCTTCTCCAAATTTGACAAGAAGTCTAATAATAAGTGTCATCGCAAGTGCTGACTGAATTGATAAGCTTTTTATATATTTATTGAATCTTACATAACATTTATCCATAGCCTCTCTTGGAGAATTCTTTTCTTTATACATTTCATTGTAAAATTCAACATTTATTAAATATTCTAATTCAAACGAACTATCTTCACTTATATTATCTAAATGCTGTTCCTGATCTTCTTTATGTAAAACTTCTTCACAAGACATTTTAGGAATTGGAGCATCTATCACATCACTTGGCTTAATTAGATTATCCTTTGTAATGGCATCTTTGAATTTGTTATAGTATGTTTCAAGTATTTTTACATCGTGCTCTAGGTATTCTCTTTCTGAAATTGACAATTCTTCTTGTATATTTAAAGATTTTTGTAATTTAAAAATTCGTTCTAAATCTTCTAAATCTCCATAAAAGAACTCTGCATCATTTCTAAGCTTTGATGCCATAATCTCAACTAATACTAACAAAGCATCAACATTATCTTCTTCTATGACTCCGCCCATATCAACGTAACACTTACTAGCCGCTTGTCCGTACGAAAAATCGTATGCATACAGATTATCATAAATGTTTTCTACAACATCATTTTTTAATGCAAAGAATCTACTTTGATTCTTTTCAGTTTTTGTTCCTGTAAATAAATCAAATAATTTGTTTTTCATTAGTCTTTCTCGCTTTCTAATTAAATCTAAAGTATCTTTGGGAATACTTTACTTTTTATTCTGGTAATTCATATTTATAAAGTCCATTAATATCACGCATTGAATCTTCTAAGAACTCTAATCTGTCTCCTGATAATATACTTTTCACATCAAAAGTTTTATATAGTTCAGCAGTCTTATCAATCAAACTTTTGAATTTTCTTGTTAAGTCTAGTTCCTTACTCCATACTAAAATATTTGTTAATGCAGCTACTACAATAACTGTTTTTATCGAATCTTCCTCTAGATATTTTTTAAATTTTATCAAACATCTATCGAATGCTTGTTGTTCCGTTAGCTTATCTTTAAAAATTCCTCTATAATAGTATGCATAAATTAAATAATCTAGTTCAAAGGAATTATCTTCTGTAATATTTTCTAATCTATGGTTTGGATCTTCTCCTAGTAAAACTTTTTCTACATAGAATTTAGGGATTTCTTCAAAAAAATCACTTGCTCTACGTGGAAATTCTTCTTTTATTACTTTTTTACCCTTGTTATAGTATTCTTTAACTATTTGAATATCATTTTTTAAATACTCGTACTCTACAGGTGTGAAAATGTTCTTTGCATCTATTTTATCAAACAATTCAAACATTTCCTTTAAATGTTTGAAATTATGCATATACATTTCAATATCAGTCATTATTGCAACTGCAAACATTTCAGTAATAACGATAATAGAAGAAATTGTATCACTATTTATGTAACCACAAAGTGAGACCCAACATTTTGCGAATGATATTTCAAATGTATCATCTGAATTTAGAACGTCTCTATATATATCATCTATAACAAAATATTTAAATTCAAAAGGCTTTTCTTCCATCTATTTTCCTCCTCCTACCTTTTTATATATTACTTCAACTTTTATTTTCGGGTACCGTGCTTGGAATTGTTTTATAACATGCTGACAGCTTGGACAACTCTTCAAATCTGAATACATCTTTATGTGTCCCGATGCCTCTGGATTGTCTCCGATTCTCGTTGCTATTTCATTTAATATTTTATATTCTGTATCATTATATCTATAATAAGCCCCTTTTCCATCAACAACGTTTTCAGTATTTACCTTCAGTGCTTCAAATACTCTTTCATCCTCCGGTGGTAAAGTAGAGATTCCTTCTGCACGTTCAACCGTCTCTCTAGGATATTTTTTTGCTAAATCCTCTAGAGAATCTACACTACTATGTGCAAAATACGTCGTCTTATCTAAACCTGTGACATGAGCTTCAGCATAACCAGTATTATAATGTCTTCTTATACCTCCTGACATTTTTTCTCTTATTGTACTATTAGCTCTCTCTATGAACTCCTTGTCAATAGCGTCATCAATTTTTCTAAGTACTGCACTACTTAATTCTTGGAATTTATTAGGAGCTTTAACAGTAGTTTCTCCTTTGTTGCTGCCTTCTACAGAATCCGCCATTTCCATTTTAGGATCTTTTATTTCTTCTAATTCTGATTCGTTGACCATTTTTCGAACAGCTTCAAAGTTAGCTTTTTCTAATTTTTTAGGACCATATAGTTCATAAGAGTTCTGAGCAAACTTTCCTCCCATAACAGATCCGGCTACACTGCCAAATAACGATGCATAGCCTTCTTCTGTCTGACAATTATCTTCTAAATCTTGCCCTATTACTTCTAGTATTCCAATTGGTCCTCTTTCTATTGCAGCATTACACATTTTTCCAATATCATCTTTTGTTGCATTGCATTCGTTTTTAATATCGCGTAATAATGGCCAATCAAAGGCACTATCCGGTGCATATGATATTGCACTCTGCCCTAATGGTACTGCAACCATAGCTATAATTATTATTGCGACTGCATACGCTGGAAATGCTACACATAAAAGCTCTACTATAAACGCAAGTGCAAATGCCCTCACAAATGATGCGGAAAACGCATCTAAAATACTACCAACTTTGTTTCCAAAGTCCTTCCATCGTTGTCCACTATCTATAGACTCATTATACAACTGATTCATTCTTGTTTGATATACATCATCTGTATTTTCATACTCTGATATAACATTTTCGTATATATCATTTAGTTCGTCATAATAATTGTGCATCTTATTCAATGTGGGCAAAATTCTTGATTCATGAAACTTTACTATTTTCTCATAATTTGCCTTCATCTTTTTATTTGTTTCTGCATTTTTAGGATCCGCTGAATATATATATGTACTTTTATCTAAAGGAGTACTAGCCGTCTTTGTTTTAAAATCGTATTTTGAGCACCTTATTTGGAACAAATTAAATTTAATATCCAAACTGTCAACTCTAGTATTCACTCCTTCTGTTTTGCACGGTGCCAATTTTGACATATCATCAGTATAATCATGCACTAATTTTTCTAATTTTTTAAGTGTATTGATTAATTCTGATCTATCATTGTGCATTTTACTTATTTTTTTCGATAATTTTTTAGTAGATTTTGACTCTTGTTTTGTTAGTACTCTATCTAGCCTTTCTATCGCTTCATCGATATTTTCTATTGCTTCTCTATATTCTTCAATTTTACTTGCAATTACCTCAAGACCTGTATAATTGATTTTTAAATCTGTTTTCAAAACTTCTCCTTTCTTAATCGTTTATAAAATTTTCTATATTTTGTCAAATTTTAAATCTTGAATATCTGATTTTAATTTTTCTAAATCTGAAACTGCATTTTGTACAATAGTTTCCATTTTTGTCCTTATTATAGTATTTTCTAAATCCATGTCTTCAAAATTATTTTTGAAACTTTTCTCTAATGAATTTGCCGCATTAACAATTTCATTTACGTAATTTTTTGCATCAACTTCTGTCATTTTTATACTTTCCTCCTTGGGAATTCTTTAAAATTTTTTCTGCCTGTTCATGATCAACTTTTTCTAAATTTTTAATTATCTTTGCCGCATTTTTTGCAATAGATTTATAATCATCACTTAGTTTAACTGCCGAATCATTAATGTCTTTTAATAATGTATAAAACGAATCTATAAAATCTGAACTCATTTTATTTAGCTCTTCTAGCTCCTTTTTAAACGGATCCTTAGAAAGCTTCTCATATGTATCTATCGACTGTTGAAGGTAATCAGTACTTGCTTTAAGTTCTGATAGATTTACATCTAAATTTTCTTTCTTACCTGACATGCTTTATTCTCCTTTTTAATTATTTTTTTATTTTTATTTGTTTTTTAGCATGCTTCATGCAGTTTCCCTGATGTGATTTTTTTATTGAGTTCTATTGCTGTTTCAGGTGATGTGTATCCAACTGTACACATGCCTTTATTCACTATCAATTCTTTTTTCATCATGTATTGAAACTGAAGTTCTAGTTCATCTTCATATCCTTTTTGGACTATATTTTTTACAAATGCCCTTGTAAAATAAAAGACTTCTCTTGAGCCTGGCATTCCGGTTGGATAAACTACTCCTGCGTAAGGATAATAATATTTTCCATCTGAGCCTAAAAATCTATGGGTTATAACCATTCTGAAATTTTCTACAGCATCTACATCTATCAGTTCTTCTCCTTCCTTTGCTTTTTCATCGTTTATTTTTTCTCCCACTAGTTTCATCATCTCTGAATCTAAATCTACCACTGTTCCTAGTGGAAGCATTTCTTCTAATATATCAAGCATTGCCGCAATTACTTTTGCAAAATGCTGCTTATCAAAAACAGTTTCTATGTTTTCTAACGCTAAAATGTAATCTTTGCCATCTTTTTCGTAATGAACGTGATTTTCTTGGTCTTCTAAGTAATCTAAATCTTTTGCAAAAGCTTTATAAACTTCTAATAAAAAGCTTTGATCTTCAAAATACATTTTTGCTATTGCATCTAGATTTTCCTTTTCTCTTTCACTAATAAAATCAACTTTTTTCAGGTATTCTTTCCACAGAGCTAATCTGTAATCTTTACTTGTCATTTGCCACCTTTCCTTTCTTTTTTTAAGCTTCTTATTTATATTCTATTTATTCTTTTATTGAATACTTTTACTAAATATCTTTATCAAACTAATGAAGTCATTACTTTCTTCATTTTTATTGTTCCAATGGAATCATTACTTTCTTTATTTTTCCTTTTGAATAAATATATCCAAAACGAGAATCTGTGTTATTTTCTCTAAATCCTATTGTGCTATATAGATTCTGTTCCCTGAAGTTGCCGACTACTAATGCCGTTTTTACATTCGTCAACGTTTCTAGGAATTGACTCATTCTTGTTCTTAACTTATTATCTGCAGATGCTATAACAAATATTCCAACATCTAATGCTTCTTTTAAAACGTCTATTTTTTCATTGTCTTCTCCTACGTTTTCATATAGTTCTTGTACTATATCTATAACAACAAATGTTGGAGTTTGTTTTAAGCCATACTCTTTTATACTCATCATTGGATTAGACTCTTTTTGTAGATTGTACGCAGTTTTACGATCTTCTATTAAAACTTTTAGTTTTTCCAATGATGCAATACTTTGTTCTTTTCCTGATGCATAATCGATATTTTCCATACTTGAAAAACTTCTTAATTTCATACTTGCAGTATCAAAAACAAATATTTTTGCATTTTTAACATGCTCGGTTATATATTTCAATGTACAT
>NZ_FNPG01000031.1 GCF_900107245.1 Lachnobacterium bovis DSM 14045 | reverse complement strand
CAATAACTCTTTAATTACATCATAAAAAGGTGTAATACAGTTATTACATTTACGGGTTTTTGATTTTTCAAATCCATTAATATATTTATCTACGGTTCTACGATCTATACCTAATTCTCTGCTTATTTGGCTTTTATTTACTTTCAAAATGCCTTCCTCCATAAATGGTTTTAATTTATATAAATCATTAACTGATTCAATCTTTAAATCTGATATGATATCTGATTTTATAATCATTGTGAGTTCCTCCTGTTTAACTCATATATCATATCATTTGTACATTTTTATTTAATATTTTTTGTACATAAATAAGTATAACTTTATAAACTACATTGCTCAAATACATCCGCAATTTTCTGATATGCTCGGCGTTCACTGGCTCTAATCTCGCGAATTCTTTCCAATAATTCATCGAAATAGTCTTTCCCAAATGCCCGACCATTTTTCATCATATCATCATTAATTACAAAACCTTTTGTAATGTATTCCTTTAATGTTTTAGTAGCCCATTGACGAAACCTGGTTGCCTTCTTTGAGTTTACACGATAACCAACAGCGATTATAGCATCTAGGTTATAATGATCGATGTTTCGACGAACATTTCTATTTCCTTCTTTTCGAACTACTAAGAATTTCTTAGTAGTTGCCTCCTTAACCAATTCCTCTTCTTCATAGATATTATTAAGGTGCTGAATAACATTTTCTGGAGTACAACCAAATAACTCAGACATTCCTAGCTGAGATAACCAAAAATTATCTTCATTGAAAATAACACTGACAAACTCTTTGGTATCAGCATCTTCGTAAAGTAAAATATCAGCACTATTTACTTCATTAGACATAACATAACGTCCTTTCATTTTTATATTTAGAGTATCTTTCCATCATTCATCCCATCACGCAAAACTCCAAGTGCCCTTGTTTCTATAATCTGCAAATATTTCTCTGTCAGATGGAAAAAAGCTGCTGTTTCTTCGATTGTCTTATATTCAAGAGACTCTATACCGTAGCGATACATAAGAAGTCTGCGTTCACGAGCCGGTAGTAGTTCAAGGCGGTTTCGCATCTTTTGAATCATGACACGAAGCACCGCTTCATCACCTACTGGATCATGTATTCTTCCGTCAGAAATCTTTTCTGCTTCCGGAACACCATCCTCATCAACAGGATTATCATTCAGAAATACCTGGACAATGCCGTGATTAACCAGTTGCCTTTCAAAGGACGAGTCTCCCTTCCTACATAAGTCACGCATAGCATTTCCAGCTACTGTGTAAGCATATGTTGAAAACTTAGTCCGAGAGTTCAGGTCATAACTCTTAGCTGCTTCAAGTAAAGCAAACCGACCTTCCTGGAGAAGATCATCCAACTCAATTCCTGCATAATGGTTTATGTCTATGTCGTGGGTAATCTCCAGACTCTTTGCAAGCTGAGTTATAAGTCCTTCATTTACGATAAGTATCTCTGTCTGTGCAAAAAGGTTATTTTGTTTTACAAGTTCACAAAGCCTTCTGTTGCGGCTATCAATTTCATCTGCATTTGTCATTTCTCTTTCCATAGCTGCACCAACAAAGAAACCGTCTGATCAATCAGCAGTTCTATCTCCTCCATCTTTTCATCACTTATATTTTTATTAATCCTAATTCCTTTAATAACGGCATTCTTTATTACAATAATCTTTTCATTTTCCGGAAGGTTTTTAATATCAGGATTAGCTAAGGCTTCTTTTTTAACTTTCTCGATTATTTCATATTCCAAGAGATCATGGTTGTTTTCATATTCTGCAACTTCATCAACCACTTTCTTTTTTATTTCTCTGATAGAAGCCATAAGCTGTCTTTGAATTCTGTCAAGTTCCACATGTCCTGAAGGCAACTTGGCTGCCTTTAGTTTCTTTTTGGACTGTTGTATTTCTTTATCATTTGGAATCTTCCCTGTCTGTGTTAACTCATTCAAAATATCATAAGAAAAATCCAACAATTTATTCTGCGTTGTTATAAGCCCTGCCACAGCTCCTGAAAAATATGTGGACATCATTTTTGTAGCCATTGCGAACTTGTCATTGATAAGAAGTTCATTCACAACTCGGGGATCAACTTTTCCTGAATAAAGATTTTTGGCAGCATCCACCGATAATCCAAGCTCTTTAATATCATATCCAGTGTTTTCAGGAGTATCTATACGTCCAAGAATATAATCAGTCGGAACTTTATAAAGTTCTGCTAACTTTAGCAAAATATCACTGCTGATAGTTTTAGTTGACCCGTTTTCTATTCGGCTATAAGTGGTCTTATTAACTCCTATTACCTCGGCAAGCTTTTCCCTGCTTTTGTATCCGTTCGCTTCTCGAAGTTCTCTAAGTCGCTCTTGAAGATTTCCAGGTAAGTATTCACCCATCCTTGCAGCAGTCCTTTCTGATTATTGATACAAAGCAATATTAGCATAATGGGTGCAAATTTGCATCAGAACAAGGATTATTTCTATGAAAAATAGTAGCTCTGATGCAATTTGCTATGAAAATGAGGGTACTACCATTTTCATACGAATAATTAATTAGAGCGGTGTTCAGAGGGCGCAGCTCTTTGACGGATTGTAAAGGCAGAGCCTTACGCAAGGGTGCGGGAGTAAGACTCCTGCCGGGATGTATGGTCGAAAGTTTACAACGTGCCGTTGCGCATATATTGCAACGACCGTAGCTAAACAGAGACATACATCTCGTCGGGTCCAGGGCGAAGCGCATGGGCAAATCCAAGGTGCAACCTTGGCCCAATGATGTGTTGCATGCGACACATTGTATTGGGTTATATCCTGTCGCGCTTCGCTTAGAACAGGTGCGGCTTCGCCGGAAATCCAAAGCAACTAATTAATATTTTTAGCCACTAGATTTAAGAAGGAATCGGATAAAACCGGTTCCTTTTTTCGTGGCAGAAAGGAAGGAAAGAAATGAAAAAAGTAAGAGCAACAAGACACAACGGCAGAAAAGGAAAGGAGGGAATTTTTAAAGCCGGGCATAATGACAGATCCTTTGACTTGGATAATGCTGATCACATCGACAGAGACAGATGTTTTATGAATGTCTACTGGGATTGCTATCAGGGATTTAATATCGCTGATGAAAATGGGAACCGTCCTGAAAGGAAGTATAACTTCGATGAAATTGAACGGGTTTTCTATGAAAACAAGTTTTTGGATTCCATTGATGCTCAAAATGAGCGACATCGTAAATCTAGACACACTGAAAGAATTCGTGAAGTAGAGGCTATTCTAAAAGATCCTAAAACATGTCCTGAAGAAACTATTTATCAGCTTGGCACGAAAGATGGTCATGAAGATCCAGCTTTATTTACCAAGGTCGTAGCTGAACTAATCCAAGAAATTGAAAAGTTATATGGCTCAAATATCAAAATTTTAGATTGGGCACTTCACATGGATGAAGGAACACCTCACATTCATGAACGACATGTTTTCTTTGCTGATGATAACTACGGAATGAGTTTTCCAAAACAAGATAAAGCACTTGAAGTCCTTGGGTTCGAAAGACCTGATCCTGCTAAAAAACAAAGCAAACACAATAATCGGAAGATGGCTTTTGATGCAAAGATCAGATCTTTATTCATCGGCATTGCTGAAAAGCATGGCATTACGATTGAGGAAGTTCCGTTGGAGGGAAAAACCCATTTGGAAAAAAATGACTTCATTATAGCCAAGCAGCATGAAGAGATAGCTGCAAATGCTGCTTATATTGAGAATCAATTATTAAAAATATCCGATATTGATGCTTTGGCTGATGATGTCGCTGAAAAAGCATATGAAAAGGCATGCGAAGTCGTTACTGACACCGTCAAAGAAGAGACTGTCAAATCAGATATAGAGATTATCAGTGCTTATCAAAAATGGTTTACAGCACCTGAACGAAAGAATTCTCAGGAGCATAAGACTCTTGTAAAGAAAGTTTTGGATGTGATTATAGATAAGCTTGCTTGTAACAAAGCCATTCTTCTTGAAAGAGTCATAAGCGTCTTAAATTCTCCAGATGTGAAATCAAAAAACAAAACTGAAATCATAAAAACAGCAAAAGAATCTCTTTTAGCAAGACTTCAACAAACCAAAAGTGAAGTTAATAGAAGCAATTCTTCCAAAAATATTATTTCTAAAAACAAGAGAAAAGATATGGAGGAGCGCTGATGGGAAATTTCGATGTTATTCGTGAAAACGTAACAGCCAGGCAGGCGGCTGAGTACTACGGAGTTCATGTCAATCTTAACGGAATGGCCTGTTGTCCATTTCACAATGACAGACATCCCAGTTTGAAACTTGATAAAAGATTTCATTGTTTTGGCTGTCAAGAAGATGGAGATACAGTTGACTTTGTAGCGAAGATGTTTGGTCTGAGAACTATAGATGCTGCAATTAAAATTGCTGAAGATTTTAATTTGGCTGTTGATTTCCAAAGGAAAGAATCAGCAAAAGAACGTAATGCAAGAATTCGCCTAGCCAAAGCTAAAGAACATGAAAATAAAGTGAGACGTGCTTATGCAGAAGAAATCAGACAGTTTCGATTGAAACTGTCTGATTTTTTTCGAACTTTCCATTACTGGAATCTTGAATATGCACCATCAGAAGATGAATGGAACGCCGGAACCATCGATAAAAGATATATAGCCGCTGTTAAGTTTATTGATCAAGTTGGCTATCTTCTGGAAGTCATTGATTTCGGTAACGACGATGATATTTTTGAAATTTACAAAAACAGAGAGGAGATAATTAGCAAATATGAACGAGAAATTACCAATGCTCAGCAAAGAGCAACTAGATGAGGTAGGTAAAGAACTATTACCGGTTGAAAGTCTTAGAGAAACGCTTGAACTAAATGATAAAGGAAACCCAAAAGCAACCTTGTCAAATGTCGTAAGGATTCTGAAAGAGGATCCTTTTTTTATTGGGGCAATTCGACTGAATGAATTTACCGGGAGAATTGATGTTGTTAGAGATCTTGGATGGAAACGTGAACAAGATACTTTGGATGACACTGATATGGCATATATAGCTCTTTATATAGAAGAAAACTATGGAATTAGCTATAACAGTGCGCTTGAAAAGGCTATTCCAATCGTGGCTAATGAAAACAGGTATCATCCTATCAGAGATATTCTTAACAGTCTGGTATGGGATGGAAAGCCTCGCCTGGAAAATATGTTGACTCATTTTTATGGTGTTGAAAAAACTGAACTTGTTACAGAATCCCTGAAGATTTTCTTGCTAGGTGCAGTTAGCAGAGTGTTTTCTCCCGGATGCAAATTTGAAATTTTTTTATGCCTTGTAGGTGATCAGGGTATTGGCAAATCGACGTTTTTCAGATTCCTTGCAATTAAGGATGAATGGTTTTCAGATGATTTAAGAAGACTTGATGATGAAAAGATTGTAGTAAAGCTTCAAAGCCATTGGTTCATTGAAATGGCTGAAATGCTTACAATGCTTAACTCCAAGCATGATGAAGATATTAAAAGTTTCTTGAGCCGCCAAATGGACACCTATCGTACACCATATGCTAAGCATCCCAAGGATCCTAAGAGGCAGTGCGTCTTTGGAGGAACATCAAATAAGCTTGAGATTCTTCCTATGGATAAGAGTGGAAACAGGAGAATCATTCCTATTGAGACTCATGGAGATAAGGCAGAGGTGCACATTCTTGCTGATGAGGAATACTCCAGAAACTATATATTACAGGTTTGGGCAGAAGTTATGGAAATCTACCGAAGCGGCAATTTCTCTCTTACCCTTCCAAAACATCTTGATTCTGAACTGGCTAAGTATCAGCAACGATTTACTCCTGAAGATAATGATCAGGAATCGATAGAATTCTTCCTTTCCAACACTCATGAGAAATATGTATGCGTGAAAATGCTCGCATATGAGGCTCTTGGATATTCTCAATATGATCAGCTGAAGAAAAGTGATTCTAACAAAATATCTGAAATTATGCATCACAATCCTGATTGGGAGGCGGTCGGAACGCGAACTGTATCCAAATATGGACGAGTCCGTGCATGGCGAAGGAAGAATGATTCCATTTCGGATGATGGCTTTATAGAAGCTCCCGAACAAATGGAAATACCATTTAACAACTAAATAATCGCAACTACTAATGTAGCAACCAATTACAGCAACTAACCAAAAAACTTTTTTTGGAAGGTTGCTGTTGTTGGTTGCTTTTTTTATGTAAAAAAGGAGCCAAACTATTGAATTTACAAAATATTAATGACGATAGACCAATCATTCTTGATGATAATACTACTTTACGGATGAGGGATTTACAGCTATTATTTAGCTGTGGTATGGAAAGCGCCAAGGTAAATGACATGCTTACAGTGGCAAAACGTAACTATGTTAAGTCTAAGCATTCCAGAGCAATCTTTAAGTTGCCTCCAAGCAAGAGTTGGAAAAACGGATGCTTCAAGACTTACGTATATGTTGATTCCAAAAGAAAGGAGATCACATCAAGTACAGAAGATAAGCTAATAGAAAAGCTTTATGATTTCTATTATGAAGAAGATAATAAAGCAAAGACCTTAGGTCAGGTATTTGAATTGTTTATGGACTATAAGAAGACCTGCTTAAATAGAAGTGATAAAACCATTGTTACAGATAGAAATCGTTTCAAACATGTTCCACAGCAACTTCTTGAGAAGGATATCAACGAAATAACTGATGAAGACATCAGAAGATTTATTGTTTCCAATCTTCTCCCAAACAATCCTAAACCTGACTTTATCAAGAGAATGCTTCAATCACTTGGGGCTGTTTTTAATTATGGTATTAAGAAAAAGATATGCTTTGATAATCCAGTGCGTTATATTGAGGCTCAGGACTATTACAAACAGTGTGATCAGAAAGTCAAAACTGATGAAGAAAAAGCATTTTCATCTGAAGAACTTTCAATTATAACTGCGGACGCTGAAAAATATCTGGACAACCCAAGAGTATTAATGTCTCTTCTGGCAAAAGAAACAGGCATGAGAGCAGGTGAATTAGCTGCATTACATGTCGATGATGTAAATGATGATTTCATCCATGTTCACAGACAACAGATTAAGGTCCGCGAAGGGAATCACAATAATCTTGTAGAGGTTGGTTACACGAAGGATGAACGCTTACATCCTCATAATGGTCGTTTTATCCCAATAACTGATGAGGCAAGACGCGTTATAAGTTTAGCAAAGGCTATTCCCGGTGATTCTCTTTATCTTTTTCATGATAGCAATTGCTCAAACATGGTTCCAACAGATGGATATGTTCACAACTTAAGGAAACGATGCAAAAGACTCGGATGTATTCCTACAAACAATCATGCTTTTCGTATGGCTTTTAATTCAAGGCTCATTGAAATAGGTTTATCTCCATCTGACAGAGCTCTGATTTTAGGACATGAGGTTCAAACAAATGAGGCACATTATTCTTTAACTGATAAGAGAAGGCTGAACAATATAAAGGAGCGCATAAAAAATGAGGAGTCTTAATAGGCTCCTCATAGCGTCCACGAGAGGATTCGAACCTCCGACCTCTGGCTTAGGAGGCTAGCGCTCTATCCAGCTGAGCTACGTGGACTTATAAACAAAAGAATATATGATATTCTTTGTTATCCCTATTTAGTTTTACTCACTCACACTCACTCAGTCGAGTTTTCACAAGTGCCGTATTTATACGGGCTCCGAGCACCGACCTTTTGGTTAGGAGGCGAGCGCTCTATCCAACTGAGCTACGAAGACGTATAAATTGTAACCTATCGCCACTAATTTATTTTACTACATTTTTTCTGATTTGAAAAGACCAAAGCTAAAACAAACTCTGCCTTGTAACCAAACTTTGCCTTTAAACCTTCTTCCAACTTTTGGTTCACCCAACAAGTCTTTTTCATTAATGCAAAGATCAAATATTATCCTATTTGCCTCAATTTTCATCACATAAATTTTTTCTTTTGTAATAGAATTTTCTTCTTTTCTTATAGCAACAATATTTCCTAAAACATTATAAATATCTGGTTCAACACCATATGGGATAATTGATGTTGAAACGATTGATAAAATATCTTCACTTTTTACCCTCTGGGTCAAATTTGAGTATGTATCAATCTCGCTTTGCATTAAATCTTCAACAGCAGATTCATCTCCCTCTCGAGCTTTTGCAATCAAATCATCTCTTATAGTTTCACTACTATTTTTTATACTTGCCTTCTTCTTACTTTTCTGTACTATTGGTAAAAGTATCCTTCCACTCTCAGCAAGCCCAGCTAAGTATGTACCTTTTGAACTTCTTTTTTCTTTAATTGATTCTGTACAACTCAACATGTTTTGAACATAAAAAATTAACGTCACACCCATTCGAACCTCATCACAAATTCCACATAATGCTTCTTTATCGTAATAACGTTCAAACTCAACTTTTTCTTTAGTACTGATATTAGTTCCATTTAAAAAAGGAAAATAATACTCTGGGACAAACTCATCTGTTCCTTTTCTATAATATCCACATACTTTTATTCCAATATTATCAGCTATTTCGAATTCTTTCTCTTCGTATTCTGTATTGTCTATTAATTTACAGAAAGTAATAATCTGAGCATCTTTATCAACTTTTTTTATCAGTTTTTCTACATCTTCTCTATTAAAATCAGAAAAACCAATTGACTTTAAAAATTTGTTCATTACTTTCTCCTTAATTAAGAAGCTTCATCTTTAATTAGTCCTTTTGCAATATCTAAAGATTCCTGTTCTTCTTTCGACAACTCTAAAATTGAATTTCCTCCAATTATTTCTTTAGCATAAGTATAACTTCCTTCTCTGCTGTGAACTGCATTTATAATTACACCATCTTCAACTTCATTTAACAAGCATAGAGAAAAACTTAGTTTTCCACCCATTTCGTTAAAAGCATCGTATTTTTTTAATCCTACTTTTTGGAAAGTAACACCAAACTTCTTATATAATACATCAATATCTCTTTCGTTTTTCTTATTCTTCTGAATTAATGTATCAACCTGTTCTAGTCTTTTGATCAATGTATCCTCTAAAGTTTTACCATCTTGCCCTTCCATAAAAGCCTTATATTTTTTCTTTAACTTTGAAATCTGAACTAAATTAGCAATCATAATAATAAAAAACAAAAGCATTACTCCTGCTAATCCAATTACAACATAATCTGTATTAATTCCAATATATCTTTCTATCATCATAATCTCCTAGTTATTTCTTCTTACTGAACATTTGTTCTAATAATATCTATTATTCTCTCTAATTCACTTTGAGAATAATATTCTATTTCAAGTTTTCCACTATCTGAATTTTTTGAATTTATTTTGACTTTTGTTCCGAAAATACCTTTCATTTGTTCTTCTAAGTCAGCATAAATAATTCTTAATTTTTCATCTAGTTTATTTTCAGAATTTTGTTTTTTCTCATCTTCACCATTCTGAATTTTTTTAACTAATTTTTCTGTTTCTCTAACACTTAGTTTTTCGTCAAATATTTTTTGAGCAACAGTATACTGCATCTCTAAATCACTGATTCCTAATAATGCTCTAGCATGTCCCGTTGAAATCATTTCATCTACTATCATTTGTTGTACTTTTTCATTTAACTTTAACAAACGCATAGTATTCGTTACAGCAGTTCTGCTTTTCGATACTCTTTCTGCAACTTCATCTTGTTTCAAATTAAATTCTCGAAGTAATCTTTTATATGCTAAAGCTTCTTCAATCGGATTTAGATTTTCTCTTTGAATATTTTCGATTAATGAAATTTCAACAATTTCTTGTTCTGATAAATTTTTTATGATTACTGGAACTTCCTTTAGTCCTGCATTTTTTGCAGCTCTCCATCTTCTTTCTCCAGCAATAATCTCATAAAAACCATCTCTTTGTTGAACAAGTAATGGCTGTAAAACTCCATACTGTTTTATAGATTCCGATAACTCTAAAAGAGCATCTTCATCAAATTCTTTTCTAGGTTGTGTTTTATTTGGTTCAACCTTATTAATAGGAACTTTAATCCCTTCATTAGAATTTACTTTTGTTTCTTCTGTTATTTTTGTTTTATTACTAACTTTATCAGCAATAAGAGAATCTAGTCCTTTACCTAAACCACTCTTTTTTTGTGCCATTTTTATATATCCTCTCTATCCACAATTTCCTTGGCAAGTTTTCTATAGCTTTCAGCACCAGCTGATTTTGTATCATACATATTAATTGGCAAACCGTACGATGGTGCTTCGGCTAGCTTAATATTTCTTGGTATCATTGTATTATAAATCTTTGTATCAAGATTTTCCTTTACATTTTCTACAACTTGATTTGAAAGATTTGTTCTCATGTCATACATTGTAAAAACTAAACCTTCAATTTTCAACTCTGGATTAAGTCTATCTTGAACAAGATTAATTGTATGCATCAATTGACTCAAACCTTCAAGAGCATAATACTCACATTGTATTGGAACCAAAATAGTATTTGCTGTAGTCATTGCATTAACTGTTAACATATTTAATGATGGCGGACAATCAATAATAATAAAATCATAGTCATCTTTAATATAATCAACCGCATTCTTCAAAATATATTCTTTTTCGTTAATGCCTAATAATTCAATTTCAGCACCTGCTAGATTAACATTCGATGAAATAATATCTAAATTTTCTACCACAGATTCAACAATGCTTTCTTGGACAGAACACTCATCTAGCATTAATTCATATACTGTATTTTCAACCTCATTTTTGTCAACGCCCAAACCACTTGTCATATTTCCTTGGGGATCTAAATCAATTGCTAAAACTTTTTTTCCTGCTTCTGCTATACAAGAGGCTACGTTTATAGCTGTTGTAGTCTTTCCAACTCCACCTTTTTGATTTGCTATTGCTATTATTCTTCCCATCTTTTTTTCCTTTCTTGTTTTTTGGACTTACCTTTCTAGATCACTATTTATTATATCATTTATATTTCTATTTTTCTATAATTATGTTTCACGTGAAACATTTTTTATATTTTATACAAAATTACTCTAATGCTTTCTACTTTATTCTGTACAATTTTTATTTAAAAAATAACTTACTTATAAATTTAGCAAAAAATCTTCTTGATTTCAAAAGCATCTCCTTTTACATATATATTTAATTCGATTCTTTATTTCATTCTTTACAAATCTATAACTATTTATATTCTATTCATCCTTATAAATACTTTACATCTTGCAGAATATTTTTCATCTAATCATAATTGAATTATTCATTATAATATTATTTATTATTATATTATTTATTATTATATTATTTACTATTATATTATTCATTTTATCATCAGTTAAATATTATATTTCCCGTCGGATTCATAATTTATTTTTTTCTTAATCATTCATTTTATAAAATTTATAACTCACTTACATATCTTTTTTATTCTTAAATGTTTCACGTGAAACATTTATGGCAATTTAAAAATATACTCTCACAATTATTTTTATAGTTTTTTCTATAAAAAACAAATATTTTTCATCAAAATTTAAAGTCGTCCTGTAAATATTTTTTATTATAATAAGTTATTTATATTTTTGCTAATGTTCTTAATAATAAATAGTTATTTATATTCTTGCTAATGTTCTTAATAATAATTTCCTATTTTATATATTGTTTATTATTCCACCATCTCTATATAACACAATTTAGTATATTCGATAAAATCTAATTCTTAAAATTTACAAATCTTCTAAACATAAATTATTTTCATACTATATAGGTACTTTCATTTTTTTTACACTATAATAGATTCCTTTTACACTATAATAAATTTCTTTTACACTATAATAAATTCCATAAATAGAAACAGATTTATTTTTACTGTTTAAATCAATTTTTTTCACGAATAGTCTTAACATAAATCACTTTAATCCTTTACACATAATTTCATCAAAATAGTGTTCATCCTGTATAAGACTTCTAAATAATATATTTATAATTATATACTTACACCATTTTATTATCTAACAAAAAATATTATATTACTATTCACTTCTAACATTTCTATATCTTCTTTTATTTTTTTCCGATATAATTCTATGGAAAATATAAATAATGTTTTCCTTTTATATAATGTTTCACGTGAAACATTTTCCCAGAAATTTATTGGAAAAATATTTGTAAAAACACTGAAAGACATATATAATTAATTATATAAAGAAATTTATAAAGGAGGGGTTATATGAAAAATTTCACTAAAAAACTACTGTTTTTCACAACTCTATCAATAGTAACAATGGAAGGATATAATAAATATATTTCATATAAATCAAAAGAAGATTTGAAAGATTCCTCTGTTAATGGTGATTACTATGATTACAAATATGGAAATATTTATTACAAAAAAAGAGGTCATGGAAGTCCTCTTCTATTGATTCATGATTTAAATCCAATGGCATCATCAAAAGAATGGGACAAATTATCGGTGTTATTAGAAAAAAATCACACAGTTTATACCATTGATTTATTAGGTTGTGGTCTTTCTGATAAACCTAACTTAACATACACTACTTACTTCTATGTTCAGCTTATTAATTCTTTTATTAAAAATGTAATAAAAGAAGAAACAACTGTTGTAGCATCACACTTATCAAACACTGTAGTTACAATGGCTAACCAAATGGAACCAGATTTATTCACAAAACTATTTTTAATAAATCCAATATCTCCTGACTGTACTAGAGGTGATATAAATTTCATAGAAAAATTAAAGAAAAAACTTATAAACACTCCTATATTAGGAACTTTCATTTATAATATTACTTTTTCAAAAAAGAATATATTAAATGTTTTTAAAGAGGGTTATTTTTACGATTTTACAAAAATTGATCAATCATTACTTAACACTTACCACGCAAATTCACATATTGACAACTCTGCTGGAAAATATTTATATTCAAGTATGATATCTAATTATCTAGATGTTAACCTAAATAATGCATACGAGAATATTCAAACTGAAACAACAATTATTTCATCTCGAAATAATTTTGCTTCTAATGAAGAATTTAATACAATTGCTAATAAGAATGATCAAATTGATGTTATAACAATATCAAATTGTAAGCTTATGCCTCATTTAGAAAATCCAATTAAAATTTCAAAACTAATAAACAAATAAAAAATTTCGTTATAACAAAAAAATAGATACTTTCCTACAATATAGGGAGTATCTATTTTTATTAATACTACTTTTATAAAGGTTTTTTTGAAGGAACTCCTGCTTTACGAGGATATTTTTTTGGTGTTCCTTGTTTCTTTTCAATAATAATAAAACTTCTCTTATTATCATCAATTAAAAAATTATGAACATCAACTATTTTTCCACCTAATAAAAATACAGCGGATTTAGAACTTTCAACTTCTTCTAATACTTCTCCAGATTTATATGAAATAAATTTTCCACCTATTTTTACAAATGGAACGCAATATTCTGATAAAGTTGATAAATTAGCAACCGCTCTTGACACAACAACATCAAATTTTTCTCTGTATTCTTTGTTCATTGCCAAATCTTCTGCCCTAGCATGTACCGTATGGATTTTTTTTAATCCTAATCTATCAATCACCTCATCTATAAATAATATCCTTTTATTTAAAGAATCTGCTAAGCAAATTTCTATTTCAGGAAAAATAATCTTCAAAGGAATTCCCGGAAAACCTGCACCCGTTCCCATATCTAATATCTTAATATCTTTTTTTAGATTACAAACCTGAATCAATGAAATACTATCTATGAAATGTTTGGTTAATACTTCATCAAATTCCGTTATAGCTGTTAAATTCATAACTTTATTTTTTTCAATCAACATTTCATAAAACATGAACAACTGTTCTATTTGTTTTTCAGTGATTTCTATCTCGTATTGTTTTGCAAAATCATATAGTTTATCAAAATTATATTTCATATATTTTCTCCATTTATTCTATTCATTATTTCCATTTAATTGATAAAACAAATCTGGATTAGAATATTTAAGTTGCTCTAAATATACTAAAATTACTGAAATATCTGCTGGAGATACACCAGAAATTCTTGATGCTTGTCCAATTGAAATAGGTTGCAATTTATTTAATTTTTGAACAGATTCAATTCTTAGTCCTCCAATATTTGAATAATCAAAATTAGTAGGAAGTTTCTTTTTCTCTAATTTTTTAAAATGTTCAACCTGTTTAATTTGTCTTTTAATATATCCTTCATATTTAACATTAATTTCAACTTGATTTTTTACTTCTTCTGGTAAATTAGGTCTATCTGGATCTAGCTCCGCTAAAGAATCATAATCTAATTCAGGTCTTCTCATTAAATCAGCTAATGAAACACCTGTATTAAGAGGAATACTATTGTGTTGCTCTAAAAATTGCTGAACTTTTTTATTTGCACCAATTTTTACCTCATTAATTCTTTCAATTTCTTCTTTAATCATTTTAGCTTTCTCTTTTACCCATTGATATCTATCTTCTGATAAAAGTCCAACACGATGACCATGCTCAGCTAAACGTAAATCAGCGTTATCCTGTCTTAGTAATAATCTATATTCAGCTCTAGATGTCATCATTCTATATGGTTCATGATTTTCTTTTGTTACAAGGTCATCTATTAACACACCAATATAAGCTTCAGATCTATCTAAGATTAATGGATTTTTATCTAAAAGTTTCATAGCTGCATTTATACCAGCGATAAGGCCTTGGCATGCAGCTTCTTCATAACCTGAACTGCCATTAAATTGACCACCACTAAATAATCCATGAACATTTTTAAATTCAAGAGAAGCATATAATTGATTAGGATTTATACAATCATACTCAATTGCATATGCATTTCTAACTATTTTAACATTTTCCATTCCTGGAACAGTTCTATACATTTCTAGTTGAACATCTTCAGGAAGCGATGAAGACATTCCTCCAACATACATTTCATTTGTATTCAATCCCTCTGGCTCAATAAAAATCTGATGTCTATTTTTATCAGCAAACTTAACAACTTTATCTTCTATTGATGGACAATATCTAGGACCAGTACCCTCAATTACACCAGAATACATTGGGGATCTATCCAAATTACCTCTTATAATTTCATGCGTTTTTTCATTTGTATAAGTTAACCAACATGAAATCTGGTCAATCTGAACATCTTCAGGATTTGTTGTAAAAGAAAATGGTACAACTTTTTCATCACCTAATTGTTCCTGCATCTTAGAAAAATCTAAACTTCTCTTATCAACACGTGCAGGGGTTCCAGTTTTAAATCTGTAAATCTCAATCCCATGTTCTTTTAAAGAATCAGTTAAATGAGTAGCGGCTTGTAATCCATTAGGGCCTGTTTCATTTATATACTCACCCGTCAAACATCTAGCTCTTAAATAAGTACCTGTACATAAAACAGCAGCTCTACAATTATAGGTTGCACCTGTTACAGATTTTACACCCGTAATATTATTATTTTCATCTGTAATTATTTCGGAAATTTCAATCTGCTTAATAGTTAGGTTTTCTGTATTTTGTAAAGTTTTTCTCATTTCCATACTATAAGCTGCCTTATCAGCTTGTGCTCTTAACGAATGCACAGCAGGTCCTTTTGATTTATTCAACATCTTTGATTGGATAAATGTTTTATCTATATTTTTTCCCATCTCTCCACCGAGAGCATCAATTTCTCTTACTAAATGTCCCTTAGAACTTCCTCCGACATTAGGGTTACATGGCATAAGTGCAATACTGTCTACACTTACAGTAAAAATAATTGTTTTGAGTCCTAATCTAGCACACGCTAAAGCAGCCTCACATCCAGCATGTCCTGCTCCGACAACACACACATCATAATTTTCAATTATTGCAGGCATTTTCTTCCTTCTTTCTATTACTAAAAAATTCTATTAAAAAGTTTAATCTATAATATATAATTAATTTTTACTTTCAACTAAAATCAATTATTTATTTTCCCATACAAAACTTACTGAAGATTTCATTTACTAAATCTTCTTCTAAAGCTTCACCTATAATTGTTCCCAATGATTCATATGCATTCATTAAATCAATTGAGAAGAAATCTTCTGGCAAACCATTTTGAATACTATTTACTACTAATTCTAAACTTTCTTTTGCATCAATCAAAGCATTTTTATGTCTAACATTAGTAATCATCACTTCATCATTAAATGAAATTTCTCCATTAAAGAACATATTTTTTATAGTATTTTCTAAATCATTTATTCCAGTTTCTTCTTTTGCGGAAATTAATATAATTGGTTTATTGATGTATTTTTTTACATCTTCTACACCTGTTTTACTAGATAAATCTGATTTATTCAATAAAACAATTGCTTTTTTATCTTTAATTTGTTCAATAATAGCAAAATCATTTCCATCTAAATCCTTAGATGAATCAATTACATATATCACTAAATCTGCTCTTTCTATACAATCCTTTGCTTTATCGACACCAATTTTTTCAACAACATCCTCAGTATGTCTAATTCCAGCTGTATCTATAATATTTAAAGAAATACCATTTAAATTGATATTTTCTTCAAGCGTATCTCTCGTTGTTCCTTCAATATCAGTTACAATTGCTCTTTCTTCTCCTACTAAGATATTTAACAAAGATGATTTTCCCGCATTTGGTTTTCCAACAATTGCAGTTTTAATTCCTTCTTTAATTATTTTTCCATTATCAGCACTCTTAATCAAAGTCGTAATTTCATCTAAAATTCCATTAACAATATTATTTAGTTTTTCTGGAAATCCATCTAAAGAAATATGTTCAGGATCATCAAGAGCCGTTTCAATAAATGCAATTTCATGAATTATCTTTTCTCTATTTTGAATAATATCATTTTTTACTGACCCCTTTAATTGACTCAATGAGCTATTTAATGCATACTCATTTTTTGAATTAATAATATCTATTACTGATTCTGCTTGAGATAAATCAATACGACCATTTAAAAAAGCTCTTTTCGTAAATTCCCCAGGTTCAGCAGGTCTTGCGCCATGTTTTAAGACAGTTTCAAGAATTCGCTTCATTACAAAAACTCCACCATGACAGTCAATTTCGACAGTATCTTCTTTTGTATATGAATTTGGTGCTCTCATAATCAATACCATAACCTCATCAATCATTTCTTCACCATCAAAAATATACCCATAATGAATAGTATGTGATTTAACTTTACTTAACAATTTATCATTGTTTTTTGATTTATATATTCTATCAATAATATCCATAGCATCTTGTCCACTAATACGAATAATACCAATACCTGATGGAGTCAATGCAGTCGCAATTGCAGCTATAGTGTCTGTCTTCATTTTATATTTACCTCTTATACATATTTTAAAAAAGGGTATCCTCTCGGATACCCATAAATTATTTTTTCAATGTAACAACTACGTGTCTATAAGGCTCATCACCTTCACTATGGGTTGTGACATAACGATCATTCTGTAATGCAGAATGAATAACTCTTCTTTCAAAAGGATTCATTGGTTCTAACTCAACCGCTCTATGTGTTCTTTTTACCTTGAAAGCGATATTTTTTGCTAAATTCTCCAATGTCGCCTTTCTTCTATTTCGATAATCTTCTGTATCAATTTTTACCTTATAATACTTATCTGCATTCTTGTTTACAGAAAGATTTGTCAAATACTGAAGTGCATCTAAAGTTTGACCTCTTTTTCCAATTAAAAGACCCATTTCGTCTCCCTTTAAATCAACATCGATTTGACTATTGATTTCATCAATATTAATGATTATATCAACCTTAAGATTCATCGCATCAAAAACGTCTGTAAGAAAACTTCTTACTCTATCTTCAACAGAACATTTTTTTCTTGCTTTGATTATAGCATTTTTACTTCCTAATCCTAAAAAACCTGTGCTTCCCTTCTCAATTACTTCATATTCAATTTGGTCACTTGTTGTTCCCAATTTAACTGAAGCTTCTGTTAATGCATCATTAAGTGTCTTTGCAGAAATCTCAATAAAATCCATCCTAACGCCCCCTATTATTTTCGGCTATTCCTCTCATTAAACTCTTGAACTGCATTTGCCTTTGCAGCTAATGAACCTGGTTTAATATCTCTTTTTTTAGAACTAGCTTCTTCAATTTTTTCATTATCTATGCCGCTAATATCAGCTTTAGCTTTAATACCACGTGTATTTAAATGAGCTGCTTTATTTATCTGATTCTCATAAATACCCATTTTTTCACGTTGTTTTTTTAACTTCAACTCGTTTTGCTTTATAATATCATCAATATCGATTTTTTCAAAATGTTTATTGATAAATATCTGTTGAATAACCCTAACAAGTCCACTTGTTGCCCAATAAATACCTAATCCTGAAGGAACAGAGAATGTCATAACTACAGAAACTAAAGGTAAAATATTGTTCATTGTTTTCATCTGTGTAGCAACTTGTTCACTTCCATTATCAGGTTGTGGCATCATCTTAACATTAAGATACTGGAATAGACCTGACAAAATTGGAATAAGTAAAGCAACAAAAACTACCAAATATGATTTATTAGCCATTGCAGCCTTTATTGAAGTCATTGGTGAATCAGAAATATTTACACCTAAAAAGTAATTATATTGTTTTATGCTATGCACTGTAGAATCGATACTACTGTGAAGCTTTGGAAATTTATCATAAACAATTTTCCATCCATCTTGTGGAAGCTTATATAATACATCGACAATATAATTATTAATAACACTTTGATGCTTATCTGAAAAATCTACACTCACAGATAGTTTTTGAGAAGAAACAATGCTCTTCATTATTCCTCTGTAACCTTCTGTCGCAGTAATTCCGTTAACTACACCATCAAATGATGATCTTACACTTGTAATATACGCAGGTACTCTTGAGAAAACCTGATACAATGAAAGTAAAATTGGGAACTGAATTAAAATTTGAACACAAGATCCCGCAGGTGAAACACCATATTTTTTATATACTAGAGATGTTTCTTGCTGCATTGCAGCTACTGATTGTTGATCTCTTTTTCCCTCATACTTCTTTCTAATAGCTGTTAATTCAGGTTGCATTTTCTGTGAAAACATAGAAAACTTCTGTTGTTTCAATGTTAAAGGAAACAACATTCCTAAAATAACAATAGTTAATAAAATGATACTAATACCAATATTTTCAATTCCTGTTACAGTCTTAACTCCTAGATAAATCTTATCCAAAATCCATCCTAATAATCTAGCAATAGGTCCTAAGATTGCAACTGAATTTGCTGTTAATAAAATATCAGCCATAAAACCTAAACCCTCCGTTATGGAACAGGATCATATCCCCCTTTCGAAAAGGGATTACATCTTAATATTCTCCACAAGGCTAATAATCCGCCCTTTAAGGCACCATACTTTTCAATTGCTTCTAATGCATAAGTCGAACAAGTAGGATAATACGGACATTTAGTCCTTTTTAATGGAGAAAAATATTTTCTATAAATTTTAATCAAAAAAATAAATACTTTTTTCATTGTTCCATCTTCTTAAATTTATTTGTTTTCAAGTTCAATAATTCCATGAAGATTTGCAAGATGTAGCAACGCACTTTCAACTTGTGCATAACTAATTTCTTTTGCACTTACCCTTGCAACAACTACAATGTCTAAACCACTATTAAACATTTCTTCGTGTAGTCTATATGATTCTCTAATTAATCTCGTTAAATGATGTCTAATAACACTATTTCCAACTTTTTTACTTACTGAAATGCCAACCCTATTTTTTTCATTTAAATTATTTTTTAAAACATACATAACAAGGTATCGATTGGCATATGATTTTCCTTGACTATATACCTTTTGAAATTCTCTGTTTTTCTTCAATGATTCTGAAAATTTCATAATAATATTCCTTACTTATAATATTATAAAGAAGAAAAGACCACAATGATGTGGCCTAAGCTGATAATTTTTTTCTTCCTTTTAATCTTCTTGCAGCCAATACTTTTCTACCGCTTGCAGTACTCATTCTTTTTCTAAATCCGTGTACTTTAGATCTCTGTCTTTTCTTTGGTTGGAATGTCATCTTCATTTATATCCACCTCCTTAACGTTAAAAAACATCACTTCAATTATATCAAAAAAACACTTCAAGTCAAGCAATTATCACGAATTTCATTTCTTAAATTTATATAAATTTTCAACATTCTGTGGATATTTTTTTTGTTGATTTTTTTATAACTATTTTTTTATTCTTTTTTTGTGTATAATTTCTACTCTTTTTTTCTCTTTCAACATACTTTTCAAGATTATCTACTTATCCACATTTTGTGTGTGGATAAGTAGTGTAATGCCTTATTTTTCAGGGTTTCCATTTGTGTTTATATCTATTTTTTCTCTCTTTTCAGTTTCTATTTATCCATACCAAGTTGATATCCCCTCTACTTATCCACATTTTGTTCATAACTTGTGGATATCCCGTTTATTTATTCTTGATAACCTAATTTTTTTATTTTTTTTACCGATAATAATATTTTTTACATTGAATTACTTCTTCAAATAGTGTACTATTATACTTGTAGGATTGTGGAAAAGTGTTCATTTTTTTAAAAATGGCATATATTATCCACTTTCATCTATATTATTTGCAAGAAGTATACATATTATTTTTCAAAATAATATGTGACTTTTGTTTGTGTACCCTAAAATTATATTTTATTAACATTTTTTAGGATCAACATTGAATTTATTAGATTTGGAGAATTACAATGGACAAAATATTAGACAAATGGAATGAAATATTAAATACCGTTAAAAGTGAATATGACATTAGTGATGTTTCTTTTGATACATGGTTACGTCCTTTAGAGCCATACGGAATAATGGATAATACATTATACATTTTGGTACCTTCTGAACCAATGGCCTTAGGATATATTTCAAAAAAATATCATTTACCTCTAAAGACTATTATTGCAGAGGCAACTGGTACAGTTTTTGAAGTTAAATTCATTTTACCTGAACAAGCGTCACAAATTAATCCAGCTTCTAAGGTAGCAAAACCAATTAAAAATAATGTATCAATAGAGAGTTCCAACCTTAATCCAAACTATACATTCGATACCTTTGTTGTAGGTAATAACAATAGATTTGCTCAGTCAGCCTCTCTTGCAGTCGCTGAATCTCCAGGTGAAGCATACAATCCACTGTACATTTATGGTGGTCCAGGATTAGGTAAAACTCACTTAATGCATTCTATTGGTCATTTTATTTTGGAAAAAAATCCAACTACAAAAGTTCTCTACGTAACATCTGAAGAGTTTACAAATGAAGTTATCGAATCAATTCGTAATGGTAATGCTTCTTCAATGACAAAATTTAGAGACAAATATCGTAAAGTTGATGTTTTAATGATTGATGATATCCAATTCATCATAGGAAAAGAAAGTACTCAGGAAGAATTTTTCCACACTTTTAATGCTTTACAAACACAAGGTAAACAAATTATTTTAACATCAGATAAACCTCCAAAAGAAATGGAGACTTTAGAAGAGCGAATTCGTTCTCGATTTGAGTGGGGATTAATGGCTGATATTGGAACCCCTGACTATGAGACACGTATGGCTATTTTAAGAAAAAAAGCCACAAACGATAATTTCAATATCAACGATGAAATATTAAATTTTATCGCTAATAATATAAAATCCAACGTTCGTGAATTAGAAGGAGCATTAAATAAACTCCTCGCTTATAACAATTTGGTTCACGAAGAAATTACTATGGATATTGCTCAAAAAGAATTACAAAATATTATTACTCCAGATAAACCTAAAGAAATAACTCCACAGTTAATAATAGAAATTGTTGCTGAGCATTTCCAAATTTCATTAGATCAAATGATTTCTAAAAGTAGAAGTAGCGATATTGCTAAACCAAGACAAATTGCAATGTATTTGTGTAAAAACATGACAGACATTCCTCTTGATACTATTGGATCATTACTTGGAGGTCGTGACCATTCTACTATAATACATGGTATTAAAAAAATTACAGAAGAATATGACTCTAATGAAAATATACGTAATACTATTGAAACAATTAAAAAGAAAATAAATCCAAATTAGTTAATAATGATAGCTGATTAAAAACACATTTATATAGAAGAAACTCATACCAAACTGTAGTTTTAATATATTAGACAGATTTTAATAACAAGGTTATCAAGATGTTTTTAACTTTTCCACGTTTATGAGAGGTTGATAGCCCTTGATAATATGGATAACTTTTATGTTTTTCCACGAGTTTGTGAATTTTCTCTTCTTTTATTCACATTCTTTCCCTGTCTAATCCTCAACCTTTTAACACACTTATACAGTTACTTTTAATCTTCTAAATGGCGGTTTTATCATATTTTTACGACTTATTAACTTATTAACAACCCCTAAGAAGATTACTACGGATTTTTTATATATTTTATTTATTTTACGCGGGAGGCACTCACATGAAATTTATTTGTTCTAAATCAAACCTTTACAATGGCGTTAAAACTGTACAAAGAGCAGTTCCTACTAGAACAACTATGCCTATACTAGAATGTATCCTAATCGATGCAACAACAAATGAGATAAAACTAACTGCTAACGATACTGAACTTGGCATCGAAACAATAATCGAAGGCGAAGTTCAAGAACATGGTATTATTGCTTTAAACTCTTCTATTTTTTCTAACATCGTAAGTAAATTACCAGACAACATGGTAACAATCGAAACAGATGAGAATTTTAAAGCTCATATCAGTTGTGAAAAAGCAAAGTTTGATATTCTAGGTAAATCTGGAGATGATTTTTCATATTTACCTTTTATCGAGAAATCTCAAGGAATTACTATTTCTCAATTTTCTTTGCGAGACGTAATAGAAAGAACATCTTTTGCTATTGCAAACGATGATAACAACAAGTTAATGACAGGTGAATTATTCAAAATTAACGAAAACAATCTTGAGGTTGTGGCTCTTGATGGGCATAGAATTGCTGTTCGCTATATCGAACTAAAAGAGAGTTACTCACCTAGAGAGTTAATAGTCCCTGGAAAAACCCTAAAAGAAATTAAAAACATTATTCCAGGAAATGTAGATGATAATGTATTCATCTATAATACATCTAACCACATTGTTTTTGAATTTGATAAAACCACTGTAGTTTCACGTTTGATAGAAGGCGATTACTTTAAAATTGATTCTATGCTATCAACAGACTACGAAACTAAAGTTCAAATAAACAAAAAAGAGCTTTATGAAAGTATAGATAGAGCAACTCTTCTTGTAAAAGAAAGTGATAAGAAGCCAATCATCATGAATATTACAGATTCAAACATGGAAGTTAAAATCAATTCATACATTGGTTCAATGGATGAAAATATTGACATCGAAAAAGATGGAAGAGATATCATGATAGGATTCAATCCTAAATTCTTCACAGATGCATTAAAAGCAATTGATGAAGAGAATATTAATTTATATATGATTAACCCTAAGGCACCTTGTTTCATCAAAGATGACAATGGAACATTTATTTATTTAATTTTACCAGTAAATTTTAATGCAATAGCAAATTAGGAGAAAAAATGATAGAAATTACAATAAAAGAATCAGAAGAATACATAAAATTAGGTCAAGCTTTAAAAAAAGCAGGTTTAGTTGATTCTGGTGTAGATGCAAAAATGGTCATTGTTGACGGTTTAGTTCAAGTTAATGGTCAGGTAGACACTAGACGTGGGAAAAAACTATATGATGGTGATGAAGTAACCTTTGACGGTGAAATTATAAAAATAAAAAAATGATAATTAAATCTATTGAATTGTCAAATTTTAGAAATTATGAAACGTTGCATTTAAGGTTAGATAAGGGGACTAATATTTTTTTTGGTGATAATGCTCAAGGAAAGACAAATATTTTGGAGTCGGCCTATCTTTCCGCAACAACAAAATCACATAGGGGAAGCAAAGATAAAGAGTTAATTCGGTTTAACAACAATGAAGCACACATCAGAACTGAATTGATAAAAAAGGGCAATCCTTATAGAATAGACATTCACTTGAAAAAGAATCACAGCAAAGGAATTGCTTTAAATCAAATTCCAATAAAAAAAGCAAGTGAGTTGTATGGAATAATCAATATGGTCTTTTTTTCTCCAGAAGATTTAAATATCATTAAAAACGGTCCAGCAGCAAGGAGACGCTTCATTGATGGTGAATTATCTCAGTTAGACAAGATTTATATGGCAAATTTGTCTAAATATAATAAAATCTTAATGCAAAGAAATAAATTACTCAAAGAAATTTATTTTAATCCACAACTCAAAGATACTTTGGATATATGGGATATGCAACTTGTCAATTGTGGTAATGAAATTATAAAGCGAAGAAAAGAATTTATATATCGTTTAGGAGAAGTTTTGTCTAAAATTCATAATAATATTTCAGGTAATAAAGAAAAGCTTGAAATATTTTATGAAGAGGATGTTACGTGTGAGCAATTTGAAGAAAAGTTATTAAAGAATCAGTCGAAGGATTTAAAATTTCAACAGACATCAGTTGGTCCACATAGGGATGATATTTCTTTTGCAATAAATGGAATTGATGTTAGAAAATATGGTTCACAAGGACAACAAAGAACAGTTGCGTTGTCGCTAAAATTAGCCGAGATAAAACTTGTTGAAGAATGTGTAAACGACACTCCAATACTATTATTAGATGACGTTTTATCGGAATTAGACAGCAATAGACAGAATTATTTATTAAACAGTATTAGTAATATACAGACTCTTATCACTTGTACTGGCGTAGAAGAGTTTGTTAGAAATAGATTTGAAATTAATAAAATTTTTAAAGTTTCAGATGGGAAAGTTGAAGAACTAGAAAATTTGGAATTGAATAAAAAAACAAATTAAACTCAAGATTAGGAGGCAGTTCATGAGTGAAGAAATAAACAAAAATCAGGAATATGGTGCCGATCAGATTCAAATTCTAGAAGGATTAGAAGCTGTAAGAAAAAGACCAGGAATGTACATTGGTAGTACATCAGAGAGAGGTTTACACCATCTGGTTTATGAAATTGTTGATAATGCCGTAGATGAAGCTTTAGCTGGATATTGTAATTCTATACAAGTCGTAGTTGAAGAGGATAATTCAATAACAGTTATCGATAATGGTAGAGGAATTCCAGTTGGAACCAATCATAAAGCAAATAAATCAGCATTAGAAGTAGTGTTTACTGTTCTCCATGCTGGAGGAAAATTTGGTGGAGGAGGCTATAAGGTCTCAGGTGGATTACATGGTGTAGGTGCATCCGTTGTAAACGCTCTATCAAATAGTCTAGAGGTTGAAGTCGCAAGAGATGGAAAAATTTATAGACAAACATATAAACGTGGTGTGCCAGATGGAACAGTGGAAATTGTTGGTGAATGTGACAAAGATAAACATGGAACAAAAGTTCATTTTTTACCAGACAACACAATTTTCGAAGTAACTGAATTTAAATATGACACATTAAAACAAAGATTAAGAGAAACTGCTTTTTTAACAAAGGGATTAAAAATAACATTAATTGATACTCGAGAAAACTCTAAACATAATCATGTTTTCCATTATGCTGGAGGAATAAAAGAGTTTGTTGAATATTTGAATCGTGGTAAAGAAGCTTTGTATGATGAGGTTATTTATTGCGAAGGAAAAAGAAATAATGTTTACGTTGAAGTAGCTATGCAGCACAATGAATCATATAATGATTCTGCCTACAGTTTTGTTAATAATATTATTACTCCAGAAGGTGGTACACATTTAACAGGTTTTAGAAATGCTATTACTAAAACTTTTAATAATTATGCAAAAGCCAATAAATTAATTAAAGAAAATGATCAGCCGTTGAACGGAGAAGATATTAGAGAAGGATTAACTGCTATTATCAGTGTCAAAATCGAAGAGCCTCAATTCGAGGGACAAACTAAACAAAAACTTGGTAATAGTGAAGCTAGAGGAGCGGTTGACTCAATTGTTAGTGAGCAGTTAACATATTTCTTAGAGCAAAATCCAGATGTAGCTAAGCAAATTATTTCTAAATCAGTTTTAGCGCAAAGAGCAAGAGAGGCTGCGCGTTCTGCAAGAGAAGCGACAAGAAGAAAATCTGCATTAGAAAACACATCGTTACCAGGAAAATTAGCAGATTGTTCTGACAAAGATCCTAAAAATTGTGAAATTTTCATAGTTGAGGGAGATTCAGCCGGAGGTTCTGCAAAAGTTGCAAGAAGTCGTGCAACACAAGCAATTTTGCCTTTAAGAGGTAAAATATTAAACGTTGAAAAAGCAAGACCGGATAAAATTTTTAACAACGAGGAAATAAGATCAATGATAACTGCATTTGGTACGGGAATACTAGATGACTTTGATCTTTCAAAATTACGTTATGATAAAATAATTATTATGACTGATGCCGATGTTGATGGCGCTCATATTGAGACATTGATGTTAACGTTTTTATATAGATTTATGCCAGAACTAATTAAAGAAGGACATGTTTATTTAGCAACACCACCACTTTATAAAATCGAAAAGAATAAAAAAGTCTGGTATGCCTACAGCGATGAAGAATTAAATAAAATTATAAATGAGATCGGTAGAGATCAAAACAATAAGATTCAGCGTTACAAAGGTTTAGGAGAAATGGATGCAGAACAGTTATGGGAGACTACAATGGATCCTGCAAACAGAATTCTTAAACGAGTAACAATGGATGATGAGTCAGCTTCAGAAGTTGATGTTACATTTACTACACTCATGGGTGACAAAGTAGAGCCAAGAAGAGAATTCATAGAAACAAATGCAAAATATGTGCAAAATTTAGATATTTAAGGAGGATTAAGTTTAAATGGATGACAAAATTTTTGACCAAATACTTCATGTTGATTTAAAGAAAACGATGGAGACCTCCTATATAGATTATGCTATGAGCGTAATTGCTTCTAGAGCATTACCAGATGTAAGAGATGGATTAAAACCTGTTCAAAGAAGAGTTTTATATTCAATGATTGAGTTGAATAATACACCAGATAAACCTCATAGAAAATCAGCTCGTATCGTTGGTGATACTATGGGTAAATACCATCCACATGGTGATAGTTCGATTTATGGAGCTTTAGTAAACATGGCTCAACAATGGTCGACAAGATATCCATTGGTAGATGGACATGGTAATTTCGGATCAGTGGACGGTGATGGCGCAGCTGCGATGCGTTATACTGAAGCAAGATTAAGCAAAATTTCAATCAAAATGATTGAAGATATAAACAAAGATACAGTAGATTTTATTCCAAACTTTGATGAAACAGAGAAAGAGCCAGCTGTTTTACCATCAAGATTTCCAAACTTATTAGTTAACGGAACAACAGGTATTGCAGTAGGTATGGCTACAAATATACCTCCTCACAATTTAGGAGAAGTTATCGATGCCGTTGTAAAGATTATTGATGATGACATTGAAAACAAAGAAACAACGATAGATGATTTAATTCAAATTGTAAAAGGTCCTGATTTTCCAACTGGTGGTACTATTTTAGGAACAGCAGGTATCAATGAAGCATATAGAACAGGACGAGGCAAAATAAAAGTTAGAGCTGTTACTGATATAGAACCAATGCATGCTGGAAAAAATAGAATTGTAGTAACCGAATTACCATATCTTGTAAATAAAGCTAGATTGATTGAGAAAATAGCTGAATTGGTAAAATTAAAAAGGGTTGAGGGAATCACAGCTCTTCGTGATGAATCAGACAGAGAAGGTATGCGTATAGCAATTGAATTAAAAAATGGAGTGAATCCATCTGTGATATTAAATCAATTGTATAAACATACACAATTACAAGATACATTTGGTGTAATTAACTTAGCATTAGTGAATAATGAGCCAAAAATCTTAAATTTAAAAGAATTATTAGTGTATTATCTTGAACATCAAAAAGATGTAATTACAAGACGTACAAAGTATGATTTGAACAAAGCAGAAGAGCGTGCCCACATTTTAAAAGGTTTAATTATAGCGTTAGATAATATCGATGAAGTAATTCAAATTATCAGAAGTAGCAAAACAACAGCTGAAGCAAAAGGAAGATTAATTGATAGATTTGAATTATCAGAAGCTCAATCACAAGCAATAGTTGATATGAGATTGCGTGCTCTTACAGGTTTAGAGCGTGAAAAAATTGAAGCAGAGTATCAGCAATTAATGGAAAAAATAGCAGAATTAAAAGCAATTTTAGCTGATGAAAACAAATTATTGACAGTAATTAAAGAAGAAATTATAGCTATTAAAGAAAAATTCGCAGATGAGAGAAGAACTCAAATTGGCTATGATGAATATGATATGTCAATGGAAGATTTAATTCCAGAAAAGAATACAGTTATCACAATGACAAAAGTTGGATATATTAAGAGAATGGATATAGATAACTTTAAAGCACAGCATAGAGGCGGTAAAGGTATAAAAGGAATGGAAACAATTGATGGTGATTATATCGATGAAATGATGATGACAACATCTCATCATTACTTAATGTTCTTTACTAATGCTGGACGTGTTTATAGAATTAAAGCATACGAAATACCAGAGGCAAGTAGAACAGCCAGAGGAACAGCTATAATCAATCTAATACCATTGCAAGCTGATGAAAAGATAACTGCTATGATACCAATTAAAGAGTATAACAAAGACCAGTATTTATTCATGGCAACTAAGAATGGTATTGTTAAGAAGACATCAGTTTGTGATTATGAAAACATTAGAAAAAATGGATTAGCAGCGATTAAATTGCGTGATGACGACGAATTAATCGAAGTTAAGATAACAAGTGATGAAAATGAAATAATGTTGTTTACTAAATTTGGTCAGTGTATTAAGTTTAGAGAGGCTGATGTAAGAACAACAGGTAGAACTACAATGGGTGTTATAGGTATGAACTTATCAGATGGTGATGAAGTAATAGCTATGCAAATAGATACACAAGGTGATGCTCTGTTAATAGTATCTGAAAATGGTATCGGAAAATGTACATTAATGAACGAATTTACTCCACAGAATCGTGGTGGAAAAGGCGTTAAATGCTACAAGATTACAGAAAAAACAGGTTGCCTTGTAGGTGTAAAAGCAGTAACCGCTGAAAATGAAGTAATGCTTATAACAACTGAAGGAATTATCATCAGAATAAAAGTTGCAGATACTGCACTTTCAGGCAGAGTAACATCTGGAGTTAAACTAATAGATCTAGATGAAAATGTTAAGGTAGCAAGTGTTGCAAAAGTTAGAGAAGATAAGAGTCTAATGGATGAAGAAGATAATCCAGAAGAAGAATAAGATCATTTATAGGATTGTTGTAAATTATATAAAAAAAAATGCAAGTGCACAAAACTTAAAAAAGATAGATATTTAGAAGTATGATATATATGGTTAAAATCCAAATGATATTAGATATTGTTTAAAGATTATATATTTTATATGTTTATCATTATATATACAAACAAATATAATACATATATTAATAATTATCATATATATCATGCGTATTTTGAAATTTAGTATATAACTATCATGCATTAATTTATGTATAGAATTTTCAACTATAAAAATGGTTTTATACACAAGTAATATTTAAAAGATTATTATAATTGAATACGGTTAAAAGATAAATAGAGAGTAATCAAATTTAGAATGTCCGCTATATTTTGATTATACTCTCTATTTTTTTTTAAAAAGAATAATATTATGAAAAGAAAAAGAATTTATGAAAAGGAATAAAATAAATATTATGAAAATGAAATATAAAATGAAATAAAAATAAAAAATAAAATAAAAAATATAATAAAAATAAAAATTGAAATAAAAATATAAAATAAAATATAAAAAACATAAATAAATTCAAGGATTATATTATGATTTACGTCATATATTTAAGTCTTATATAAAAAAAAGACAAAAAAATACTCATTAATATAGTAAATAAGTAAAGAAATTTGTAACCTTAAAATAGTAAAAAATAAAAATTATAATAATTATAATAAATATAATAAAAAAAATAAAAAAAAATAAAAAACACTATTGACAAATAGATAATCTTTTAGTAGAATAATTTATGCGTCATGCAGAGAAAATAATTTATTATAAAGAATTCGGAGAAGTACTCAAGAGGCCGAAGAGGTGCCCCTGCTAAGGGTATAGGTCGGGTGACCGGCGCGAGGGTTCGAATCCCTCCTTCTCCGCTTCAAAAAAATAAATTAAAAAAAGTGTTGACAAAACATTGAAAGCATGATATATTATAAAAGCTGTAAGGCACGACACAATAAAGTGTCGATTGACTTAAAAGCGACAAACTTTGATAACTAAATAGTGAAAAACCTTGAAAGATTCTAAAGAGAATTATTCAAGTAATCAAAAGATTACACGAACAGCATCAAAAAAGATGCACCTTTAAAACAGTAACAAGGAAATTAGCCAAGCTAAGTTCTGAGAATCAAATTTTAAAATGAGAGTTTGATCCTGGCTCAGGATGAACGCTGGCGGCGTGCTTAACACATGCAAGTCGAACGAAGCGCATTGTTTGAATTCTTCGGAAGGAAGATAATGTGACTGAGTGGCGGACGGGTGAGTAACGCGTGGGTAACCTGCCATGTACAGGGGGACAACAGTTGGAAAC
>NZ_FNPG01000038.1 GCF_900107245.1 Lachnobacterium bovis DSM 14045 | reverse complement strand
TAAAACTTCATTACCTTTAATCTGTTTTTCTATATTTTCTACTTTAATCTTCATTTTTTTCTCCTACTACTCTAAAAGCTCATATTTCTTCAGTCCGTAAGCCGTCGCATAATACAATACAAAATTAATTACAATCATCAGCAAGATGCTAATAATATTTTCTTTCATAGAATTTAAGTAAACGTAATTACCTAAATTTAACGGAAACCATTTTGCAAAAATAATCCATTGTTTTCTTTCTTCATACAATGCTCCAACTATAACTAAAGGTGCCGTTGTTAATATTATATTTCCTAAATTGCAAACAACTTCTGATTTGAATAATACTAGCATATTTGAAATCATCGCTAACATAAATAACTGAAGTGTATTAATAATCAATAACACCACAAGATTAATTACAGATATTTCTTTACTCTCTCTAGGTGCTATAAAAAAAATCAGCATAATAAGCATAACAAATATTTCATACAAAAAAATACTGATAAATATCTTTACCATATTTTTTTTCAAACACAATTCTCGATTATTAGTCCTTAAAAAAATATATAAAAAGAGGATAAGGATGGCGTATTTCTTATTTCCCTCAACGAGAAATACCCTCCTATTCCTGTTAATGAAAATGATCGTTTCGATATACTTGGAAAAGTGGTTGGAAAGAATCATCCGAATGAAATTAGAGATTTTCTGCATTAAACGAGTCCGTATTTTAGGACAGTATTTTCTGTATCCTTGGTAATAATGAATGTATGAAAGTAGGTGTTTACAATGGCGGTCGTTAATAACCTTAAAGAAATTCGTGAATCACGAGGTCTTCTCCAAGAGGATTTAGCCTCTGCCACCGGGTTCTGCACAAAAACTATCGGCAGAGTGGAACGTGGTGAACGGGCACCATCCGCTGAATTTATGCTCCAGATTGCAGCCTATTTTAATCTGCTTGTGGAAGATATCTTTAAGTTAGAAGAGCACTGACTTTGGTCGGTGCTCTTACATTTTTTACTTCATTTAATATATAATCATTCTTTATGCTGTCTATAACTTAACCTGCAAATTAAAATTTGTTATTGCCTTTGTAACGTAAGCGCATACAAAACAAGCAGTTGAACTAACGTTATGAGTAGTTAGTTTAACTGCTTGTTTTTGTTACATTTTCCTATTTCATATAACAACAATACTACACTAATAACTGTACTTACAAAAAGTACTACTCCTCTAGCAACCGTATTCAAAGAATACACATCTATTACTCCTAATCCAACAACATTAAAAACAATGTGAATATACGATGTTACAATAAAATTATTCGTCTCTATCATAACCACTCCCAATACAAGCGCTAAAAAAAAAGTATATATTTTCTGAGTGTTACTAGCATGTATAACAGAAAACAAAAACGCTTGTATAATAATCGTTGGAATAATGTGCATATTTTTCAATAATATTGTCATTACAACGTTTCTATAAAGCCATTCTTCAAATACTGGAACCACCATGCATGATACTAAAAAATAGCGTATACCTATTTCAACTCCAGAAACGTCTATATCTATTATATTAAAAAATACAAGTATCATATAAAAACAAGTCGAAAGCGTTACTCCAAAAATCATCCATATAATACAATCAACAGATTTTAAACTTTTAACATTAAACGAGATACCATATTGTCCCTTCCTTCTACAATAATGGTAATATATAATTACAACAGCTAATGCAATTGTAATCAGAGAAAAAATGTCTTTATTATTATTAATATTTGAAATAGCAGGAAATAGTGCTTCTGCAAAATCTCTATTTGGATCTAAATTTCTAAAATATACAACGAAAGCATATATATACTGTACTAATACTTGAGATAATATATATATTAAAATGACAATAACTGCACTGACCACAGCCAAAATTGATTTTTTCACACTAATATCTACCTCTCTACTTAAGACTTATTCCATATTATAAAATTCGTCATTGCTAATATATAGCACATTAACAAATGTCTATTTGCTTCATATATACGCAAGCTTACGCGACGGATTTAATTTATCCTTACTTAAATCCAATAGCTATTAAATCCGCGCGCATCCTTGCATATACCCTAAACTTTGGTTAAAAATGCGATTATGTTATTCTTGCGTATGTAATATTAATTTTATATAAACAAGATACTTTCGCGCTTTATCCAGAACATATAGGTATATTATCCTGCTAAACCACCTACAAAAGCTGCACTTGCAACTCCTCCACCAACTGCAAGCTTAGCTAAAGCTGCATCTGCTACAGGCGATGGTCCATCAACTGCGCAACCTGCAAGTGCACAAGCACCACCTGCCACACCACAGAAAATACCACAAACGAAATTTCCCCATGACCATGCACTCATATCATTGATTGGTTTCATATTTCCTCCCCCCTTTCCATTTTATAGGTATATATAAACAATTGATATCAATTGAATATATCAGTTATCAATCTAGAAATCTAAGTACAATTTTCTCTTTATCAAATTTAATGAGCATTACCAGAGCAATAGCCATTAACACACCAGAAACTATAGCTATTACTCTTGGCAAATAGAAAAGATCTGAATTATTGTTTATAAACATAGTCCCTAGAACAGCTATGTACGCGAAGCTAGAACCCCCTTGAACCATTTTTGAGTATGTTAAATCCATACACCACATTGCATATGCATTTATTATACTGTACGGAACCCCAACAAGAATTGTAAACATTATCTGAACTCCGATAACATATATCAATGAAATTTTAATATTCCCATACAGTATCCATACCGACAAGAACATTACCGAAGTGTCTATAAAGCCAATCACACAAGCTAAAAGTACTGGAATTAACGTTTTTGCTAATACAATAGCCTCTACACCTATCGGCATTGAAATTAATGTTTCTATTGTTTTATTACTTTTCTCCTGCCAAAATCTCAAAAGCGTCAGTAGTGCCATATAGCTACACATAATAGATACGTATATCACAATATTAGTCACCATACCCTTTGTATCCTGCCCACTGCTACGAAGGCTAAGCAATCTCATCATTCCTATCATTCCAATTAATATCAAATTGCATACAGAATTAACTATTACTGATTTTTGTCGGCTTTGAATCTGCATAAGTTCTTTCCACATAATAGCCTTAATCTCCCTCATGCTAGTCCTCCTTTAACACACTAAAATAAAGATTTTCAAGTTTTCTATCACTATTTTTTTTGGACTCAATTACCAATCCATGTTCTTTTATCAATTTTTCAGCGAGTTGTTGTTCTGCTTCATTAACCCTTACTATAAGTCTGTCATCTATAACACTGTGATCTACTGTATCTAATTGATTTATAAACTCATAACTATCTTTTTTATTAGAAAAAGTCAGATTATATAATATAGTATGATTACACGCTATTGAATCCATTTTGTCACAAAACAAAAGTCTGTTCTTTATAATCGCCACTTTATTGCACACATCTTCTATAATATTCAAATTATGTGAACTAAGAAAAACAGTAGTTTTCCCTGACAAATACATAAGTAATTCACTAACATATTTTTGACCATCCGGATCAAGACCATTAGTAGGTTCATCAAGTATTAACAGTTCTGGATTATTCAATAGTGCACGAGCGATTCCAAGTCTACGTTTCATTCCTTTAGAAAAATTGCCAACTAGTTCTGAGTTACTATTACTCAGTCCTACTCTATCAATAAATTCGTCAATTCTTTTCTTTCTACCACTTGCATCATTATATATACGATCAAAATATTCAAGATTTTGATACGCAGTTAGTTCTGGATAAAACCCCTCATCATCAAGACATATACCTATTTTTTTTCTTATGTCATTTTTACCAATTGGCTTTCCAAATAATAATATTTCACCTGACGAAACATGGAGAAGATCTAACATCATTCGAATACTTGTTGTTTTACCAGAACCGTTTGGTCCAAGATACCCAAATATATCACCTTTTTCAACAGTAAATGTCACATCATCAATAACAGTTTTCTCTCCATATTTCTTTGTAACACCTTTAAATTCGATTACATTTTTCATTATTAACTCCTCAAATTATAGTTTTTACACATAATACATTTCTATCATGGCTACCAGTTAATGTATAATTAAGTGACTCACAATTGTTACATGCGAATCTCATAGAACACTCCTTGCATTCCTGTTTTTTGCTTAATGACATATTCCAGTAATTTCCAAGGTTTTCACTTCTAAATGTTTCGGGCATAGAATCTATATCTCCATACTTTCTATTTTTAAGACCAGCACATGGATAAACGTTTCCTTCCTTATCGAAGTAACAATTTTTATAAAAACATTCATTATGAAATTGTCTTATGGAATAACTAACTAAATCAATTTTTCCAATTGTTCTTTCAATATCAAAATATTCCTTAGAAACATTTTCTAATTTATTTGGGATCATAAAATCTATTAATAACTTATACGAATACATCTGGCTGATATTCTGAGCCACTTGCATTATAGTTTCCTTGTTATCCAGTTCGGTAAGTAATATGTATGTTACATCCAATCCTTCATATTTTCTACTCTCCGACATAATCAACTCTATTTGTTTTTTTTTCTCAATATATCTTTGTAGCACTAGAGATATATTTCTAACTCGCATATCATTAATTATGGTCATATCATCAATTGGATGTATTATGTTCAGCAACACTTTTTCAATACCTCTATTCAGAGCATAATCAACAATCCTTAATGTCTTCCCCCAATCTGATAATAAATCCCCCTCTTTCAAATACAACTCCTTACAGTCTCTCTCTGATATAATATCAATTATCCTAAAAGCAACATCATCTGCAATTGGAGATCTACTAGTAGAATTGCACGACCAACATTTGTACCTGTTAGTTACAGCATCATTTCCACAAAAATTACAACTATTACTGCAATCATAGTCCATTCCGATTGTAGCTTTATTTATACCATGAGACTGTTTAAAAAACATTTTTTCTGTCCATTTGGGAAGGATATTTAACTTATCCATAGCTATTGGAAAATCACTCATCATACCAAGCGTAGCTGATTCCATTTCCTTAATGAATATTTTAGCTTCTGACAGTAGCAAACCAGAATTATTACACGCATTTTCTATATCCATATTATTCTCTGACAACAGACAAAACTTTCCTCTTTTTTCATCAATCTCATATATATTTCCCGTAAGAACATTATATAATGTATACTTGTCCTTTCCAGAAACAATATAACATTCTTCAAATAGCTTAAAATACTTTTTCATCTTAACATCACCATCATATCATTTATTGCATCATAATATTCACTAAAATACCTACCTATCCATTTCGGATTTGACTCAAAAATCGAATATGCAAAACTTAAATCCGCAAAGTAATCTTCAATCTGCTTTTTACAACTTTCAGCAGGTATATTTATCTTATTTTCATCCATATCAATACTTACATAACAACGTTTGCAATTATTTCTTATTACACAGTTGCGACATTTGTGCACCACCAAGTTATTATATCTATTCACAACTTGTGCACACTTTTCATAGTTGATACCTTCTTCTACATTACCTATCACAATACTTCTACCGACCTTTTCACATATGTAAAAATCGCCATTTACATCCACAAAAATCTTATTACCTGGAACACAAGCTCCAGTATGCTTTATAATTTTATTATTCTTTTTGCTAATATCACATTGCCTCATAAAACTTGATGTACATATATCTCCGAAAGTTCGCGACATAAATGCAAGAGGATTTGCTTCATTATCAACAACTGATAATTCGAATTCTTTCATAAGAATATCAAGTTTTGCTTTAAATCTATCATAACTATCAACAGTATATTTATCAAAGTAAGTTGTACTGTACGGATTAACACTATTTATGGAGAGACACACAAGAAAATCATTGTCTCTAAAAAACTTCTCCATCAAAACAAAATCTGTGTCGTAATCGAAGACTACACTAGTAAAAACTGGTGTCCCTTGCTTAAGAAATAGCTTTCTAGCATTTTCAATAACACTATCAAAAGTAGGATTCCCCTTTACATCTTTTCGATTACGATTATGGTTTTCCTTGTAACCATCTATGCTAACTACAACATTAAATTTTTCATTCACAAAAAAATCTATCACGTCATCATTCATAAGGGAGCCGTTAGTAGTTATTGTGAACAAAATATTATTATCAAATTTTTCTTTTGCATATTCCGTGCACTTCTTTATCAAATCAAATTTCACAAGTGGTTCTCCTCCATAATAAGAAATTACCGGTGTTCTATCTGAGTTGTATTCAATTCCCTCTTCTATAAGTTCATAATATTTATCAATGGCTTTAAACACTGTAGTAACATCCATGTTTTGATAATCGTGAAGACGCTGATTTTCATATTTTCCTGAATAAACACAATATTCGCATCTAAAATTACATGCAGAAGTAACTTCAATAGCCAATTCACACAATCCATTTTTCATAATCTCCAATTTTATCTCTTCAGGAGTATATTCACGATAACAATCATAGTACTCATTAGTTTTTTTATAACCTGGAATTTGACTTAACAATTCTCTTCTTTGCGGATAAGCCTCTATTGCATTTTTGGATAATACAATATTCATATCTGAAAGATAAACATATTCAGCACCACTTTTTGTTGTAAATTCTTTTCCATTAAGTTTCATATTCAATCAATCATCTCCTATTGTTGTTGTCAAGCAAAATTGTAACACTTTATGATAGTTTCCTCTATTCAGCATAACGAGTCGCATGAGAAGTGCAACCTCCATTATGTGTGTGTGGTCTTTTATGGTTATATTTTCCATAAATGAATTCTAAAGTCTTCTGATCTATCTCTGCATCTGATGTGAATGAATAAAGATAGTAGAATTCACTTTTGAATATGTTGTAAAATCGCTCCATTGGAGCATTATCATAAGGACATCCAGCACGACTCATACTTTGTTACACATGATTTTTTCACAGAATTCATTGAATTCTTTTGATGTATACTGGCTTCCTTGGTCTGAATGCAGAATTATTCCTTTTCCTGGTTTATGTACGTCTAGTGCTTTCTGAAGCGTTGCTATTGCTAATTCTGCAGTTATATTTGATCCATTTAATGTAGCAACGGCACTGCGATCAAAAAGGTCAATAATTGAACAATTATAGCGTATGGAACCGTTTGGTCTTGGCATATATGTAAAATCAGTACACCATACTTTGTTTGGTTCTGTTACATTAAATTCTCGATTGACTAAATTAGGAAATACTTTGTTGGCTTTTCCCTTTTTTGTATTCTGGTTTTTTACGTCTGACAATAGATTGTAAGCCTAGTTCGTGCATATACTTAAAAATTGTAGTATATGAGTAAATTATATTTTCCAGAACCAGATAATTACGCATCATTCGGTACCCAGGAACTCCATCGTTCTCGTGGTATATTTCAACAATCCTTCGTTGTATGGATGACTTGATTTTCCTGTACTCTGATTTACAATTTTTCAAGTAATTGTAATAAGCATTTGGACAGATATTAAACCTTCTAAGAAGCCATCTGACCCCGAATTCTTGAGAGTGTTTTTGAATAAACTGGTACTGCGCTAATCGATTTCCTTCGCAAAGAATGCCGCCGCACAGTCTGTTTCATCATGCTGTTTCACGTATGTATATCGTATAATTCTTTTCTTGTGTCCCTCATTTTTCAAATATAATTCTTTCTTTTTTTATATCGACTGCCCCCATAAGTAACGATAGAACAACTATAATATGTGCCATCACTCCTGTTTGCAGTATATCTGTCCTTCCGATACAATAAAAAAGAAACATCAAACCCAACTGTACAACATACATTACCTTGCATATTTTCCTATAAGCTTTCTTTTCCTGATTACTTAGTGGTTTATTCTTATGCTCGATTGGTGCCATGTTCCATACAGCGATAGAGCATACCAATTCAATAATCACTGCCACCCAAATGCCAAACGTCCAAATTTGATATTTTTCTACTATCATAATTCCTGCAATTGTAACATTAGAAATCAAAGAACATATCCAGCTTTTAGAAGCGTGCCATCCTCCACAAAATGTTCTAAGCGGAATAAACACACAAGAAAACACAATTAGACATTCTAACATATTGAATATGAATGCCATCATTCCAGATATGAGAATATTAATTCCCATTTCCATAGCAAGTATATATCCATACTTATAAACATCCCTATCCTCTTCCTTAATAATTCCTGCTCTAATCTGTTTCCTTGCGTACCAATCCGCAGCTTTTTCAATCATTGCCTATCTGTCTAAACTTATCTGCAGCTTTCGGAAATTCCGGCTGATGAAAATAAAAAAAGCAAGCCGAGTTAGCCGAAGCAGCCACTAATACCAGTGCCAGACAGTTAATTACTTTCATTACATTTTCTTTTTTGAATTTGCTCATTTGACATTTCCTCCTTCGTTTTTTTATATATTACTATTTCATAATTTCTTTTTCAATAAGACCGTCGATTTTTGCAAAATGAGTATACGTTTTTGCAAAAAAAGACAGATGTAATGTCTTTTACTCATCACATCTGTTACACGGATTATTACTTGTAGATTAATTTGTAGATATCAATAAAACAGCTTCAAACACATCATCCTTTGCCTTACATGTTAAATATCCACCATATTTTTCAGCCATTCTATTCACACTTTTTATCCCTAGTCCATGAATCCCCTTCTCCTTTTTAGTTGATATAAATGTATCCTCTTTCATTATGATGTCACCGGAATAGCTGTTTACTATTTTTAGGACACAAAATCCTCTAATATCCTGCATATACATCCTGACATTTACAAACGCTTCCTCTTTATAAGTCTTTGCTGCCCGTAAAGCATTATCCAAAAGATTTCCAAGCATTGCAATCAAATCAACATCCTCTACCATATCTAGCACAATTCCGGGTTCCACATAAGCATCAAATATTATGTTCTGTTTTTCTGCCAAACGCCCCTTTTCAGAAAGTATAGCATTTAGTACATGATAATTCGAATACAATTTCATTTCAGAGGCTTCCATATGGCTGTCAAGTTCACCCACTATCTTAACTATGCTTTGACAGTCATTTTCCTGTGCGAACTGATTAATCGTCCTTAAGTAATGGCTGATATTATGTATAAATTCATTATGCCGTTCCTGACTTTCCGCCATCTGCATAAAATATTCAAGATCTGCCTGCTGCTTCATAATGAGTGCTTGATTTTCCATATTGCTATTCATTTCATCTGAATATTGATTAAATGCATAAAATATTAAAATATTTCCAAAAAGCATTAAGATATAGCAGACAGTCATCAGCATACGAATCCCAACACCAGTGGAAAAGTCAATTCCAGAATAAAAAACACCAGTCATCATGCCAAAACTGGCAATGGGCAGACATAGATATTTGAGAAAAATTCTATTATCCATCTTTTTCTTCTTTGTTCCGATTAATTGTTCTACTATAATGAATATGATATACGTCAATAATTTTAAAGATAACACTGTAAACGGCATTTCTGACATAGTTTTGTATGCATCATTCCCTAATCCAAGTATGATAGCATATATCCATTCACTCCCCCAAATAATAGAAAAAGCCATAATAAAATATAGCATCCGGCTTCCAAACTTACCATGAAAGAGTATGTATGTATATATCCATGAAATAATTGGAACTACAATCAAATTAGTATCTCCATTTCCAATCATATTACAAAGATATAACAAAAACACTGCAAATATATTAAACAACCAGATTCTTAATCTATTGTCAGCAAACCATACTCTCTTCTCAAACAACATTCCAAAAAAAGAATGGAGAAAATAAATTTCCACCGCACAACTTGCCAGCAAAATTGCACAATCTATAAGTTCCATGTTCCTCTCCTCATTCAATATTTATATCCCATTAATTCTGAAAATGCCTCCCGGAAAGACTTTTGTTTTGAACGCGAAATTCTTAACAAAGTATCGTCTTTAAGTTTTAAATCCCCCTCCGAAGACATTTTTGTAACATAATTCATATTCACAATATAGCTATTATGTGCATATTCAAAACCAAAGGGCTGTAATTCTTCATACAGCTCATTTAATTTCTTTTTTGTTTTAATATCACCCTTTTTTTCAAAATCATAATCTACTTTTTCCTGATACGGATGAATAATACTGCCAAAACGATAATTTTCTATATACAAGATATCATCCGGTTCAAAACGGACAGTATTGTAATAATAGTTTCCAATAATATAAGGGACTGTCTGCTTGGACTTCACTTCTCTCACAACAGCCTGCATTTCTTGTATCATCATTTCCTTACTATAATTTTTAAATAAGTATCGAAATGGTGTTGCCTTAAATGATTCATCTGTCGGCCTGCATACACCGGACCAAAAAACTAAAGTTGTTTTCGGAAAAACTTTCCGAAAAGCTGCTGCTGTTTCATGTCCATCCATTTCTCCCATCTGCATATCAAGTATCAGCAAATCACAACTTGGAAGTTCTTTAATATGCATTAATAAATCCTCTCCCGAACCATACTCGTGAAAATACACCTCATTTTTATCCATTCCACTTTCTGAAATTATTTCTTCCATATATTCTATATCTTTCTTATCATCATCACATATCGCTATCCTCAGCAAATTCCCCACCTCCATATATTTCAATACGGTATTTTGTTTTGCAAATATTCAAGCATCGCCAAAACACTGCTTCTTTACAAAAGCTCCATTAATTTCATTGCATGCTGAAGTACTTCTTTTCCCTGCAGACCTTTTCCATTATCCATCGCCATCAAAAAATCCCCCACTATATAATACATATGCCTCCGCACATCAAAGAAAAATGATGGTTTGCAATACTCCCTTATTTATCTGACTCTCCATAACGTATAACCAAAACCGCAAACTTTGCTGATTTTTATCAAACTCCACATCCATAATATCTTTCATCAGCCACAAGCTCTCTTCTTGCCCTAATTCACATCCTGTTATAATGTAGCCGATATCCCATTCCATACGATATAACTGCTCTAATATATCATATGACAGCATCAACTTATCATTTTCAATTTTGCCGTAATAATCCTGCGTAACCCCTAAAGCTTCCGCCACCTGTTCCTTGGTCATATTCTTATTATTCCGGCACTTACGTAACCTTTGTCCAAATGTCTCAAATACTCTATCTGTCATCACATTCTCCGATATAAAATCTTATAATGTAATTTTACGATATCCGTTTGTACCTATATTGTATCTAATTTGGCATATTATTTCAACTTATAATCTACATGTCTGATTGCAAACAAAAAGAGTGCAAAAGCATCCTCCAATGGATTTCCACACTCTTTTGAGTTCCTTATTTAGTTGAGTATCCTTTTGTCCAGAGGCAAATACGATTATCATGATATTCATCAAAAAAGGCAAAGTAAATTATCCTCCCAAAAATAAATATACTCTCATAAATCCGGGAATTAAAAAAGATAGTCATTGATACTAATTACTCTCTAACACCTGTAAACTCAAGGATTTCTACGAATTCACCCTTTGTAGACATGTGACGACTTCCACATGCATCGGGTGATGTATTTGACTGCAAAGTGTTGGAGTCGTCTGGTATAAGTGACTGCAAGCCAGAATGACTTAAAGAACTATTAGAAGATGTATCATCACTCTGGCATACCTCTTTGTTATGACTGCCAGAACCATTTTTCTTCTTGGACGCATTAAGTCTCTCTGGTTTAAAGTGATTAGCATCTTTACAATCCTTGAATCCAGTCCGATAAACAAACGTTATCTTCGACGGATCAGCATTTCCCTCTTTATTATAACCTCCCACGATGACATAATCCACTATACTTTCAAATACTTGACGATCAAATTCTTTTATGGTATCCTCCGTCTCCAATTTTTCACGCATGAATGAAATACGATCTTCTAAATCAAGTTTAGAATTTCCTATGTTTTCTAAAGCTACAATCTCAATCTTCTTTTCACTGAGCTGATTCTGCAGAGTATCTCTCTTCTTCTCAAAGGTTTCAAAATCGATTTTTCATTCTAGGAAAGAAATAATTTCTGTTGAATACATTTTTGCATTCTAAATTTTTAAAACCCTAATTTTTGATTTATATAAAACTATGATTCAAAGTATTTTTGAACGAATTTCTCACTCATTTTATTGTAATCATCAACTACATTCTTATCTGAAGTAAGTATAACTTGATCTTTCAAATCCCTATATTTATATTCCTCATTATATATTTTTTTCTTACTCAATTTAACGACTTTTTGTTCTTTTGAGGCAGAATATACTGAATAATAATTCGTACTATACATATAAGTCTTCTTTTCTTCTTCTGATTTTTTGTAACCTTTTATAGTTTTTA
>NZ_FNPG01000058.1 GCF_900107245.1 Lachnobacterium bovis DSM 14045 | reverse complement strand
GTTAAACGTTTTTTCAAAGATAAGAAAAAGACCAAAGAATACAATACAAGAAGAAAAAAAGTTTACATAGATTATCTTCTAAAAATGAGAAAAAAAATAATAAAAAAACAACTAGAGGAGAAGATTGCATATGAGTATATAAGCCCAACGACGGAAGATGTTTTGCAGATGGTTGAAGAAAAAAGCGCAAGACTTTATGAAAGAAATTTAATAGATGATGATTTTTTAGAAGTTTGTATGGGATATTTTGATGGAAATTCTGCACTTGATATTAAGTATGCAAGAGATGAACTTACAGTTGAAAAAGATGACTTAGAAATCAAGGCTAAGGACACTGTAAAAGAATTTAAAAAGATGAAAAACATTCCGCTTTCAGTAAGCTTAAGAAAAGCAAACTTAGGCCTAGTAGGAAGCAAGGAAAATGTAAATAAAAAACTAAAACGATTACTTGCACAGATTACATTTTTTCATAGTTATCATGATTTAGAAATTGTATTTATAAATGATGCAAAGTATGAAAAAGAGTTTGAATATATAAAGTGGTATCCACATTTGAAAATACATTCAATAAATGTAAGTGGTCGCATTTGTTCAGCCAGCGGAAAAGAGACTTTAAGTTCCCTCCAGCAGATTTTAAAGGAAAGAAAACAAATCTTAGAAGAAGATAAAAAAGATCATATATTTAAACCATATTTTCTTTTTGTAATTAATGAACCAAAGATTATTTTGAATCATCCAATCATGGAATATTTGCAAGAGATGGAAATGGATTTAGGTTGTAGCGTAATTTATACAACAGAAAATGAAGCCAATCTGCCAGAATACATTAACACAATTGTTTTACTTGAAAATAGCGAAAAAGGTCGTTTGTTAATAGAAGAAGGAGAGCGAAAAAACAAGAGATTTAACCTCTATAAGAAGTTGCCGCTTCCTGAAAGTAATACAAGAATAGTTGTTAATGAAGAAAACACAGAGGTCCAGAATTATTTGAATAATAATGCTGAAAATAACTTAGAATCC
>NZ_FNPG01000037.1:4115-12484 GCF_900107245.1 Lachnobacterium bovis DSM 14045 | reverse complement strand
TATTAAAAATGCACCTCATCCCACCCGATGAAGTGCATTTGATGCCAGACTTATTTTTTGAAAAGTAACTAAAAGACTTAAATGCAGGTAGTAATCGATTTGTCAATAGGTGTTATTAGACGGGTCGCGTTTACTTTTGCATAAGAATTAGCCAGCCGTCTGTTTGCTATGCAATTTTCAATATACCCACTGTCTGGAATAAGCTAATTATAGCACCTTTTCAGAAAGAAGGTAGCCTAAAAAAGTCGAATTTGATGTCAAAAATCGATTTTGTGTAATCAGACGATATTTCAGTTGGGTTTTAGTTTTTCATTCAAGGAACAGTAAATTAACCCTAGAATGAAAAATTAAAAATGCATAAAAATAAATAGTACAGAATTAAATTCATAGAGAAAGAGGTGAAAACATGGAAGAATATATAGCTCATATAAGAGAAGATGGAACAAAACAATTTGTAAAGGAACATTGTGAAAATGTTTCAGTATATGCAAGTGAAAATTTATCATCATTAAATCTGTCTTCAGTAGGTAAACTGATTGGTTTATTACATGATGCGGGTAAGATGAAAGAAGAATTTAATAGATATATTATTGCCGCTTATGAAGGTAAGAATACTAGAAGAGGTTCTGTAAATCATACCTTTGCAGGTGTAAGAATCATTTTTGAATTGTTGGAACAGTTAGAATCGAATATTAAAAGTAGAATAAGTACCGAAATTATGGCTTACGCAATTGGCGCACATCATGGTCAATTTGATTGCCTCGACTTATCAGGAAATGATGGGTTTGAACATAGGTTGGATGAAAATAACTTAATAGGTTATGAAGAGGCAAAAAAGGAATTTTTTAAGAATGTTATTGATGAAGAAGAATTAAAAGAAACTTATAAAAAAGCTTGTAATGAGATATCAGATTTTTTAGATTTGTTCCAAAAATTAGATATAAAGTCTGATGGCAAATGTAAAGTATTCTTTTGCTTGATAGGTAACTTCGTAAGGTTGATACAATCAGCATTAATAGATGCGGATAGAAGAGATACAGCAGAATTTATGGATAATAGTAAGCAGAACGATTTATTAATAGATATGGAATCGTTTTGGGAGAAACAGGTGATACATTTTGAAAATGAAATTTCGAAATTTGATAATGTATCAAAAATAAATAAAGCTAGAATGCAAATGTCGGATGAATGTTATAAGGCTTCAAAATTACCATGTGGAATATATAGAGTAAATATGCCTACAGGTGCTGGAAAGACATTAAGTACATTAAGATATGCTTTATCACATGCAAAGACATTTTCAAAAAAAAGAATAATATATGTTTTTCCATTGTTAACTATTCTTGAACAGAATGCGGAGGTTATAAAAAAATATATTAGTGATTCAGAAATGATTTTAGAACATCATTCAAATGTTGTTGACATTAACAATAAATATGATGAATTAAATATAAAAGAATTGTTACTTGAAAATTGGAAGTCACCAATTATAATTACAACACTCGTGCAATTGTTAGAAACTTTCTTTTCAGGAAAAACTTCCAGTATACGACGATTTTCATCTTTAGCCGATTCGATAATAGTAATAGATGAAGTACAATCTGTACCAACTAAGATGTTAGCGTTGTTTAATCAGATGATTACTTTTTTGAGTGAATATTGTAATACAACTATTGTCTTATGTTCGGCTACACAACCTGAATTAGAAAGTGACAGTATAAAGTTTCCAATTAAAGTTGATGTTAAAGATATAGTTAAATATGATAAAAATTTATGGAATGTATTTAAGAGAACTAATGTAGAATTCCTTGGATCGAGTACTTTAAGTAAGGTGCCCGATAAATTATTAGATATCATTAGTAAAAATAAGAGTGTTTTAATTATTTGTAATAAGAAAAGTGAGAGTGAGTTTATATATAATGAACTTTCCAGAATAGTTAAGTGTTATCATATATCAGCTTCTATGTGTGTTAATCATAGAAAAAAGATATTTGAAAAAATAAAAAATGGTCTAAGTCATAATGATACTCCAATTGTTTGTATATCAACTCAAGTCATGGAAGCAGGTGTAGATTTATCTTTTTCATGTGTTGTTAGGTTTATGGCGGGAATAGATAGTGTTGTACAAGCAGCAGGTAGATGTAATAGAAATGGTGAATATTCGGAAATAAAAAATGTTTATATGATAAATTGTACAGATGAAAACTTACAGATGTTAAGTGAAATAAAAAAAGGTAAAGATTCAACCGAAAAATTGTTGTATAAATATCAAAAAAATCCTGAATTATATAAAAAAGATATAACTTCGGATCAAGCGATAAAAGATTATTACAATATTTTTTATCAAGAGATATCAAACAAGGCAAATTATACAGAGTATTATCTTAAAAGCAAAAAGCGTAGTATTTTTAGTATGCTTTCAGATAATATTGAATCGCTAAATAGTAGTAATAACAAGCATTTATTGAAACAAGCCTTTAAAGAAGCAGGTCGTTCTTTTAAAGTTTTTGATGATGACACATTAAGTGTAATTGTACCGTATGGAAGAGGTAAAGAAATAATCAATGAAATGTGTAGTGACAAAGTAAAATTTGATTATACTTATTTGAATGAAGTAATAAGTAAAGCTAAAGAGTTCACGGTTACGTTATATCCGTACCAAGCAAAAAAACTATTAGATGAGAAAGCAATATATTTGCCACAGGAGGATTCGGATATTTTACTTTTGAAAAACGAGTACTACGATGACAATACAGGAGTTATTTTAGAAAATATAACATTAGATTATATGGAGGTGTAAAATGAAAACAGAACATTCAAACATTGTAGAATTTGAAATTACAGGGAAAAATGCATTATTTTCGGATCCAATAATGAGAGTTGGTGGAGAAAAGTGTAGTTATCAAATTCCAACATATGAGGCAATAAAAGGAATATTGGCATCTGTTTATTGGAAACCAACAATAATATGGTTTATAGATGAAGTTAGAATAATGAATCATATTTCCATGGAAACAAAAGGAATAAGACCTATAAAGATGAATGGAGGAAATGATTTATCCTATTATACATATTTAAAAAATGTTAGATATCAAGTAAGGGCACATTTTGAATGGAATGATAACAGACCAGAATTGGAAATGGATAGAAATGAAAACAAACATCATAATATAGCAAAACGTATGATAAAAAAAGGTGGAAGAAGGGATATATTCCTTGGAACAAGAGAGTGTCAAGGGTATGTCGAACCATGTACATTTGGTAGTGGTAAAGGTGCATATGATGCAATAGATGAAATCTCTTTTGGAGAGATGTATCATGGCATTACATATCCAGATGAAGCTTATGATGAGCTGACTAAAAATAAAATTACAATTAATTTTTGGCGTCCATCTATGAAAAATGGAATTATTAATTTTTGCCGGCCAGAAGAATGTTCAAGCCATAAAACAGTTCGAGATGCTGAAATGAAAATATTTGAAAATAAAAAGAATTTTATAGGAATAGAAGAATTTAAGGAGGTGGATTAATTGGGATTATTACAACAAGCAATGGTAACATATGATTTTTTGAAAAGTGTTTCGGAAAAAAATGAAGAAGAACCATTATGTCCAATAGCCCATATAATTACAAAAGCAGATATTGAAGTTAAAATTGATATAGATGGAAATTATATAGGGGCGTCTGAAGAAAAAGCCAAAGTGATTATACCGGTTACGGAAAAATCATCTGGAAGAACTTCCAAACCAAATCCGCATGCGTTATGTGATCAAATAAAATATTTGGTTTCATATGATAAAAAAAGTACTGAAGCAAAAGAGTTATATATGAATCAACTCAAAGAGTGGATTGAATCTGATTATTCAGATAATAAAATTGTTGCCATATATAATTATGTAAAGAAAAATTCTTTATTGGTTGATTTAAAAAAAGATGAATTACTAAAGATGAAGTCGGATAAATCAATAGATGAAAAAATAATGATAGTGTGGAATGTCATTGGTTCAGAAGGTAAGACACAGGTCTATTATGATACAAGATTAATGGAGAAATATACTAAGTTTTATTTAGATAAAGTAAAAAAAAATAATGAAGACATTTGTTATGTGACAGGAAAAAAAGAACCTTTAGCTTCACAACATTTGAAAGGAATTTTTTCATTGAATGGTAATGCTAAATTGATATCAGCTAATGATACAACAAATTTTACATTCAAAGGTAGATTTTTGGAACAAGAACAAGCAATAGGAATTAGTTACACAGCATCACAAAAAGCACATAACGCGTTAAAGTGGTTGATAACTAATCAAGGAGTTATCATAGGAGGACGTTGTTTTTTAGGGTGGAGTCCAGAAGGTGAGATTATTCCAAAGTGTATGGATCCATTTATGGCGGCTATGTATGATAATAGCGAAAATCCGGAAATAGTTAAGTTGTCAGATTATAGAGATGAATTATTGAAAGCTGTGTTAAGTTATAAATCAAACTTAAAAAATAAAGTTAATTCAAAAGTTGTTATTGCTGTTTTTGATGCGGCTACAACGGGTAGACTAGCATTAGTAAATTACAATGAAATATTGATAGATGATTATTTAGAAAAACTCAGAAAATGGGATGAATACTGTAGTTGGTATGGTTATAAAAGTACAAACATAGAGTCACCATCTATTTTAATGATCACGAAATATGCATTTGGTGTAGAACGTGATAAATCGGGAAAAGGGAAAGTGGAAATATCAGATGGGATAAGCAAGCAAACAGTGGATAGATTGCTACAGTGTAGATTAAATGAGGAATTATTTCCTAGAGATATAAAAAATAATATAGTAAATAATGCATCTAAGCTTTATTTATACGGAACCAATACTAGAAGAAAATTGTTAAATATAACTTGTGCAGTTATTAGAAAATTTCATTATGATTACATGAAGGAGGATTTTGCAATGGAATTAGAACAGGAAAGGAAAGATATTAGTTATCAATTTGGAAGACTGTTAGCTGTTTATGAAAAGATAGAAAAAGACGCTTTAGGCAGTAATGAAGAGAATCAAAGAGAAACTAACGCAATGCGTATGCAATCAGTGTATTGTAAAAAGCCTATGCACTACGCTAACGAACTAGAAAAGCAGATGCAGAGAGCATATTTTACAAGGTTAAATCCTGGTAAAGTTGTTTATTATAAAAAAATGATTGGACAAATTCTGAGTGAAATTAATAATTTTCCTGAGAGTGAATGGAATAAAAGTTTAAAAGATTCGTATTTGATGGGATATTATTTACAGAGAAGATCATTATATACAAAAAAAGATAACGAAAACATGGAAAAATAGGAGGAAAAAACATGAGTAATTTTAATAAAAAAATCGATTTTGTATCAATTGTAACAGTAAAAAATGCAAATCCTAATGGAGATCCATTAAATGGAAATAGACCACGTACAGATTATGATGGTTTAGGAGAAATTTCAGATGTATGTATAAAAAGAAAAATAAGAAATAGAATGATTGATTTAGGGAAACCAGTTTTTGTTCAATCTGAAGAAAAGAAAGTAGATGAGTATAAGAGTTTAAGTGATAGAGCGCAGGGGTATTTAAAAGGAATTAAGGATAGAAACGAATATGAAAAGAAGGCTTGCGAAACATGGTTAGATGTAAGAAGCTTTGGACAGGTATTTGCGTTTAAGTCAAAAGATTCTTCTGGAGTATCAGTAGGAGTGAGAGGCCCAGTGTCAATTCATCAAGCAGAATCTGTATCACCTGTTGAAATAGAATCTATGCAAATAACAAAGAGTGTTAATAGTGAAACAAAAGATGGAAAAAGTTCAGATACTATGGGTATGAAACATTATGTTAAATTTGGTGTTTATATCATAAAAGGATCTATAAATGTGCAATTAGCGGAGAAAACAGGTTTTACAGAAGATGATGCATTAACAATTAAAGAATGTTTAAGAACTTTATTCATTAATGATTCGTCATCAGCTAGACCAGACGGTTCAATGGAAGTTAATAAGATATATTGGATGGAACATAGTTGTAAAGACGGAGATTATTCATCTAAGAAAGTTCATGATTGTGTTAAAGTGACTTTAAAAGATGATATTGATATTCCAAAATCATTTGATGATTACAATATTGAAGTAACTGAACTACCAAATGTAAAATTGGAGATAGTAGATGGAATTTAATGAGGATGATTTTTTACAATTATCAGGTATTCAGCATTATGTATTTTGTAGGAGACAATGGGCATTAATTCATATTGAAAATCAATGGGCTGAGAATGAAAGAACTGTTGATGGGCAGTTCTTTCATAAAAAAGCTCATGATGGATTGAGCGTGGAAAAAAGAGGAGACATTATTGTAAGTAGAGGATTATATATTCATTCAAGAAGTCTTGGATTTTCTGGACAATGTGATATAGTTGAATTTCATAGAAATGATAATGGTGTAACAATACATGGTTATGATGGGAAATGGATTCCTTATCCAATTGAATATAAAAGAGGAAAGAAAAAATATACTATTGAAGATATTTCACAAGTGTGTGCTCAAGCTATATGTCTTGAGGAAATGTATTGTTGTGAAATAAAAGAAGGTGCAATTTTTTATGGAGAAAATCGAAGACGCCAGGTTATAGAATTTGATGATAATATACGAAATGAGGTCAAAAAAATTGCAAAAGAAATGCATGATGTTTTTTCAAGAGGATATACACCTAAAGTAAAATACACAAAGAAGTGTGATATGTGCTCTTTGAAAGAAAACTGTTTACCTGAATTAAATAATAAAGAATCAGTTGAATCGTATATGAAAAGGATGGTACAAGAGTAAAATGAGAAAACTACTAAACGTATTATATGTAACTTCAGAAAATGCTTATGCAATGTTGGATGGAGAAAATGTTGTTATAAAAGAAAAAGATAATACTCTTGGCAGATTTCCACTTCATATTCTAGAAGGTATATATATATTTTCATATGCTGGAGCATCACCAGCATTGATTGGTAAATGTGTAGAAAAAAATATTGATATGGTATTTTGTACACCACGCGGATACTTTTTGGCAAGACCAACTGGAAGAACGCAGGGAAATGTTTTGTTAAGAAGAGAGCAGTATAAAATAGCCGATATGGAAAAACTAAAAACTGAGATTAGTAAAAATTTTATTTTAGGTAAAATTGTAAATGAGAAAAATGTGTTAAGTAGAATGATTAGAGATCATGAAAATAGAATTAATAAAACAGATTTTGAAGATGCTATTACGATTCTTAAAAATATGATTGATGAAGTTCAAAGGGCAGATAATGTAGAATCAATTAGAGGATACGAAGGAGTAGCTGCAAGCGCATATTTCTCAAGATTTAATGATATGATATTGAGAAATGAAGAAGATTTTGCATTTAATGGTAGAAATAGAAGACCCCCATTGGACAATATAAATGCACTATTATCATTTGTATATATGATGCTAACAAGTATGTGTTGTTCTGCACTAGAAACAGTAGGGTTAGATCCTTTTGTCGGATTTATGCATACTGATCGAGCAGGGAGAAAATCGTTGGCATTAGATTTAATTGAAGAATTAAGACCATGTTTAGCAGATCGTTTTGTATTGAGTTTGATTAACAATGGTGTAGTAAATGGTAATATGTTTGAAAAACAAGATAGCGGAGCTGTCATAATCAGTGAAAACGGTAGAAAAAAAATACAACAAGCTTGGCAAAATAAAAAGCAAGAAAAAATAACACATCCTTATTTGAAGGAGAAAATAGAATGGGGTGTATTACCATATGCTCAAGCTATGCTGCTGGCAAGATTTGTAAGAGGTGATTTAGAGGGATATCCTGCTTTTATTTGGAGGTAAAATATGTTAGTATTAGTTACATATGATGTAAATACAGAAACCGAAGCTGGGAAAGCCAGATTACGTAAAATAGCAAAACAATGCGTAAATTACGGACAAAGAGTTCAGAATTCTGTTTTTGAATGTATGCTTGATCCAACTCAATATAGGTTATTAAAAGGAATTTTATCTGAAATAATGAGTGAAAATGATAGTATACGATTGTATAATCTTGGAGATAAAGCATCTGCACGTATAGAAACGTTAGGTAAATCTAAAAGTTATAATCCTGTAGATGATTTTTTATCTATTTAAGTCTAGGCGAACCATGAGTAAACATATTTTTTCTAGTAGGTTCGCACACCCAAAAATAAATATTGGTATTTTATAGTTTAGAATTTTGGATAAAATACTATTTGTAAAATAAAAATTTAGTGCAATATGTACTATGTGTGAGTGTTTTCACATTGAAAAATTAGTACTATTTGCGGTCGGGCCTCGCAGGAGGCCTGTGGATTGAAATA
>NZ_FNPG01000037.1:0-2094 GCF_900107245.1 Lachnobacterium bovis DSM 14045 | reverse complement strand
GTGGTGACAGTCGGGCCTCGCAGGAGGTATAAAGTGTCAAGTATTTATGTACAAAAAATCTTATATAAAAATGTACACTTATTCTGTTGTTTTAATATATTTTTTTACTCTATATGACCTTCCAGTTATTGTAATTACTTTTGAATGATGTAATATTCTATCCAAAATAGCATTTGCAACAACAGCATCATAAAATACACTGTCCCATTCATTAAAATTTATATTTGTTGTTAAAATAGTACTTTTCTTTTCATATCTCATATCAATTAATTGGAAAAATAAATTAGAATCTTCTTTATCAATTGGAAGATATCCCAATTCATCAATAATAAGCAATTTATATCTATTAATGTATTTCAAAACACTTTCTAAGCGATTTTCTATCTTAGCTTTTTTTAATCGTTGCAAAAGATGGTTACATTTAATGAAATATGTACTATATCTTTTTGAGGCAGAGGCTATACCTATTGAGGTTGCAAGATGTGTTTTACCTACTCCACTACTACCAAGAAAAACGATATTTTCCGCATTTTCCATAAATCTTAAAGTGGTTAATTCTAATATATCTTGTTTATTTAAACTTGGTTGAAAATCAAAATCATAATCTTCAATTGTTTTTACAAACGGGAAAGCAGCAGCTTTAATCATGGATTTTGAGGCTATTTCAGCCTTATAATCAATTTCGCAATTACATAATTTTAATAATCCATCTGAAAATGATAATTGAGTTTTTTATTTGATATTTTATGCGCAGTTATAAATAATGTGTTACAATACACATGTAAATAACCATCACAAATTTGTAAGGTTAATGTTTTTCATATATATTCTGTTGGTACAGAATATTGGTTACCGCAATAATTAACCATACTTGATGAATTGACCTTTACTGATTTTGTGGATATTTGATAGGGCTTTCTTATATTTTTCATTGGCAGTGGAGATAAGAAAGTCTTTTCTTTATTAAAATACATAACAGGAATTATTCCAGTACCTTTAATAACATGAGTATTAACTCTATTGTTAATTCTGCTAATAAGTTGATTTAGTTCGTTATAATCTAGTTTTCCATTGTATGCTCTTATTTCATCAAGAATTTTCATAGGTGCTTCTACTTTTACTTTAGTTCGTGGTCTTCCTGCAATATATGGTCTTACTTTAAATCCATAATCATTTGCGAACTGTTGGAACTTAATATTTACTTTTCCCATATGCTTATGTAATTATAAGAGATTTATGGGGAAGTATTGATTTAATTGAAAAAATGCCTATGTGGCGTTTAACGTATAGAATCAGAATTGCGGATATACATGTTGTAGATATTGCAGTTATCTTGGCAGTATCTGTGTTATATAAGTTGTTAGGATGGATTATTGAACCCAAAAAGCGACTTTTCTAGAGTTAATGGAGACCAACAAGATGAATAAAGAGTTAGAGATATTGAAAAAAGATTTGAAACATTTATTAAAAAGTAAAAGGAAACAGTTTGGAATTGTACCACAAAATGTTAGGTTATTTAACAAATTGATATATGAGAATATTGCTTTAAATCGCGAAATATTTTTATCTGAGGTAAAGATATATGCAAATATTGTCAATATTGATAATGAAATAGAGGCGATGCCTCTTAAATACAATACATTAGTCACAGATTATGGAAAAAATTTATCTGGTGGACAATGTCAGAGAATTATTCTAGCAAGAGCATTGGTGAATAAACCTCGAATACTTGTTTTAGATGAGGCGACAAGTGCTTTGGATAATATGAACGAAAAAAAATTCTTTGAATATTTAAAAAAAGAGAAGTGTACTACTATAGTAGTTGCACATAGATTGTCAACTATAATTGATAGTGATAAGATATATTTTATGAAAGGAGAGAAGATTGTTGAAGAGGGAACACATAAAGAATTAATGAGAAAAAAGGGTGAATACTATGAATTGTACAACAAGGAAGGATGACATAATGAATAAAGAAGCAATATTACAAGTAAAAAACGTTTCCAAGAAATACAAAAATGAGATGGCATTAGAGAATGTTAGTTTTAACTTGACAAGTGGAAAAGTTGTAGGATTAGTAGGACCAAATGGTGC
>NZ_FNPG01000036.1 GCF_900107245.1 Lachnobacterium bovis DSM 14045 | reverse complement strand
TGGATCCAATAACTCTTTAATTACATCATAAAAAGGTGTAATACAGTTATTACATTTACGGGTTTTTGATTTTTCAAATCCATTAATATATTTATCTACGGTTCTACGATCTATACCTAATTCTCTGCTTATTTGGCTTTTATTTACTTTCAAAATGCCTTCCTCCATAAATGGTTTTAATTTATATAAATCATTAACTGATTCAATCTTTAAATCTGATATGATATCTGATTTTATAATCATTGTGAGTTCCTCCTGTTTAACTCATATATCATATCATTTGTACATTTTTATTTAATATTTTTTGTACATAAATAAGTATAACTTTATACAATAGAATTCTTTATTTGAATCATTGATAACATATGTACCCCCATATTTATTCACCACTTTGATCACATTTCGTATTCCAACTCCATGGGAACTGCGCTCATAGTCCTTGCTGGTCAAAAAATCATCCCCCTGCCGTATGACAGGCTGGCAAAAAGTGTTTTTTACGGATAGTATAATACCACTTTCTTCTCGCATGAACTTAAACTTAATGACTCTTTCCTTTTCACATTTCTCACATGCTTCTATCGCATTATTCAAAAGATTTGACAACAACACTACTATATCTTTATCGGTAACTCTAATATTTGAAAGATCATTAATACGAAATACAAATACGATATGTTTACTGATTGCTTCCTGATATTTCGTATTAATCACAGCGTTTATGATAACATGATTTGTGTCTATTATATTTACAACTCCTTGTTCCTGATTGCTTACATCCCTCACATATTCTTTCAAACTTTCATATTCACCATTTTCTACCAATGAACGTATAAACATAATGTGGTTCTTAAACTCATGACTTTCTGATTTTTGCTTCTCAAAGCTCTCCTTCAGAGCATTATACATTTCCAGTTGATCCTTCTTCTGCAATTCAAATATTTCTTTTTCCTTGGCGACTTCTCCTTTCCTGACTATGTCCTCAAGAAGATAAAACACGAATATATTCATCATAATCAAGCCAAGAGAAACGATATATAGCATCCTGAGCTGGTTAGGATCATCCAGGCTTCTGAAAGAAGAAATAAAAGCTCCTATCGAAATAATAGTAAATATCGGAAACACAATAAACTTCAGCCATTCCTCATCATAAAGCATCTTATTCTTATGTCCTTTGAAAAGCCTTCTGACAAGAACCACGCACAGGAACACGAGGAGCATATCAACAATTGCAATAAAAGTGCTCAACACACCCTCTGTGTCGCTGACATTCGTTTCATCCGAAACGATCATCTGAATAAAAACGTATGCCAGATATTCCATCGCGACCAATATTCCCTGAAAAAGAAAAGCGAGGATCGGCGCTTTTTTTATTCCAAAGTCCCGCAGCAATACCATCACCATGGCTGTCACCGTGATTACGATTACTTCTTTAACCAGAAACTGTGATGACAATATTCTGCCAAGTCCAAAGTATAGTAATCCGAGGATTACTATGGCAACAGTTTTAAAAATCTTCCCTTTCTGCTCCTGGTTTTCATCAGCAAAAACATCAAAAAACATCTGGCAACAAACGCCTTTTTGACAGCTTTGAATCGTGCTTTCGGCACTATCAGTTCCTCTCCTGTGGAAATCAAAACAGTACGCGCTCCCTGCATTTTCTCACTATGTTCTTTCAATTCCATAATGTGCTTCAGATTCACCAAGTAGCTTTGATGAACACGTACAAACTTATATTCTGATAGCTCCTGCTCCATATTGTTAAGTGTTTCATACATAGTATACAATCCGACCGGTTCCTCCATAACATGTATTTTGAGCTTATGAAGACTGCTTTCTACGTATGTGATGTGCTCAATGTTGATATCTTTTTCGCATTCATTGAACACAAAATGCTTCATCGGAACGGTATAATTCATTTTTCTGATTATGGTATCCAGGCATTCATTCAATGCCTCCTCAAGGCTCTCCCAATTGTTTTTCAAAATATACCGGATAGCATCGACCTTAACCCCTCCAACGAATACTTGATATAAGCTGTCACAAAAACAATAAATACGCTTGAGGAGTATTTTCGTATTTCTTTTGCCACATCTATTCCGTCCACATCTTCCATATTTATATCAAGGAAGACGATGTCAAACCCGGAAAGTCCCGAGCTTATGGAAATAAGATCCTTCCCCGAGTCAAAACATTCTATCGAATAGTCGATATTTCTCAGTTCAAAGTACCTCTCTATATACCTTTTCATCATTTTCAGAAAAAGCTTTTCGTCGTCACAAACTGCAACATTAATCATATCACTACGCTCCATAAATAGTTATTCTCCCCACTTATTTCACTCATTTCAAACTAAGGTCGAAATATCTATAATTATTATACACTAACTTTATCACATTTTTAACCCTTGTAATCGCTTGTCAATAACTTCTATGTATTGCATGTACTGATCTCGTTTGATGTTTTTCATAAAAACAATATAACAATAAAACCTAAAGAACCCCCTCTGTAAAAAGTAAAGAATTCTTTAGGTTTTATAATTATGTTCATAGTTTATTAGTAAAATATATTTCTACGAAACGAATGGTAAAATATAATTTGCCCAAATAGCACTAATTGGCATAACTAAAATCATTGCTGGTATCATATCCGCTACTGGAAATGGGAAAAGCTTTAATTTTATCATTCTAAATCCAGTTGCCAACAATAAAAAGCCTCCACACGCCTTAAAATCAGCTATCATAATTCCGTTTGTCATTGGATATATTATACCCGCAAGCACGAACAAACACATAAATATCGCAAACTGTGGAACCGCTACTGTACAAACAACATATCCTAGAATACATGCAAAAATTAGTGCAGTAAAGAAATCAAGAATTGATTTTGCAATAAGGATGCTATGATCACCTGTCATTCCTGAAACAATTGAACCATAAATTCCTGTTCCGCTTGCACAAAATAGCACTATACATGTAACAAGTGTCGAAATATAATTCTCATCAGCTACTGAATCCATTTTTATAATTTTTGCAATGCACTTTTGCATTCCATGCGCACCTTTATTAATGTTTTCACCCAAATGCACGCATATTCCAATCGCTGTTCCTACTATTAATGAAAAAATTACAGCTGGCATATTTTTCATAAGAACTATCGAACTAATTCCCATACCCATAGCACAGCATCCGAAAACCATATTTAATTTTTCTTTAAAATCAGATGAAAACTTGTTACCTGCAATTGCACCAACAAATCCACCTAAAATAATTGATAAAGTATTAGTAATTACTCCTATTGGCATAAAAAAACCTCCATATTAAATTTTTTAACACTAAGTATCTAGTGTTAACTTATCCTTATTAATGAAAAAATAATTATAAATATTGGAAAGAACGAATTTTTATAAAAATTGATCTTTGAATTTTAAAAAAGATATGATTTAATACCTTTATAGAAATGATTGGGAATAAAAGAACCCCAAATTAACGTTATATATTGTACACTAATTTGAGGTTTCTTGCAAGATTTTTTCTTTTTTTTATTTACATTTTCTTTATTACTTTTTACTTTTTCTACAAACAATATCTGGCAATAATTATTCCCATTGATATTGTCATTACTATAATTGTGGCAGGAATAGAGGTTTTGCAGTATTTCCCCCATGTGATTAAGTATCCATTTTTTATAGCTACAGAAGTTCCGACAACATTTGCAGATGCCCCAATTGGTGTTGCTGAACCACCAACATCTGTTCCTAATGCAAGCGCCCATGCTAAAATAGATAAATCTACGCCTGCAGTCGCAGCCAATGAACGTATAACTGGAATCATCGTTGCTGCAAATGGAATATTATCAACTACCGCACTAGCAATTCCTGAAACCCAAATAATTATCGCAACCATAATTATAATATTTCCTCCACTCACCTCTTCAATGTGTTTTGCAAGAAGTTTTAAGGTTCCAGTTTCTTCAAGTCCGCTTACCACAACGAACAAACCTACAAAAAACAAAAGCGTTTTATAATCAACTTCCCTAAGAATTTCTTTTGCGTCTTTTCCTGCGGTAACAAGTGTCAACCCAGCTATAATTATTCCGATAAATCCTACTGTAAGTCCTGTTCTTTCATGTGTAACCAACAATACAACGGCTAGAAAAAAAATTATACAGCTTATCAAAAATTCTTTTTTTGAGCGAATCACTTCACGAGGCTCTGGCATAGCATTTATATCTTCTTGCGTAACTTTTTCGTGTACGAGTTCTTTATGATAAACTGCCAAAAAATAAATTATTATTACAACTAAGCTTACCATCGCAATTATTCCAGTATTTTGAATAAAATCCCTGAATGAATAATGCAACGAAGTTCCTATAATTATATTCGGTGGATCCCCACACATTGTTGCGGATCCTCCTAGATTTGCGCAAAATATTTCCGACAAAATCATAGGAATTGGATCTAATTTCAATAATTGGGCAAGTTCCACCGTTACAGCTGCCAAAAACAGGATAACCGTAATACTATCTATAAACATCGCCAAACAAAATGACATTACCATAAATGAAATCAACAAAGGAATTGGCTTATAATTTACTATTTTTGCGATTTTCATACATAGCCACTTGAAAAATCCAGCTTTTCCCATTTTCTCCACCATAATCATCATTCCCGCAATAAAAATAATGGTTTCCCAATTGATTCCTGATGTTTTTGTTTCCGTGCCTTCTTTCGAAATCCAAAAACTCATCTCATTAAAATGCTGTATATTTAAGGACCTCATAATAGCTGCCGGACTCCTCATACAAAGTCCAAACGTAATAATTATCGTAAGCAATGCCGCTCCTAGAGTTACATATTGTCTTTCTATTTTGTCCCATATAATAAAAACAAACATTGCCACAAAAATAATTAGTGCCATAACCTGTTCAATTGTTAGCATATTTTTCCCCTCTTTAATTACAGAAATTAGCTGTTTCCTATAATTTCTTTCCTCTTTTTTACATATTCTGCAATGACTTCGGCAGTTTTCTCAACACCTAGACAACTTGAATTCATGCATATATCGTAACCTTTTGAACTGCCCCATTTTTCTATCGAATATTTGTTATGATATTTGGCTCGACTCTGATCATGCCTCTTTATTTTATTACTTGCTTCTTTTTCGTCTAAACTATAAATTTTCATAACTCTTTCTATTTTATTTTTTTGATTGCCTCTGATAAAAACTTTAATGGTGTTTTCATAATTCGCCAAAACCGATTCCGCACAACGTCCAATTATTACAAACGACTCGCCTGAATCTGCTTTTTCCTTAATAAAATCAAACTGCATTTCGGCTAAATTTTCCTCAAGGGAATTTGTATGTCCCCTAACTCGTCTACTTAAAAAAGGATTAACTGTCTTTTCTTCGTACTGCTTTAAGACTTCTTGAGTCTTCTCCATACCTTCGAACATGTTATCAAGGATGTTCCTGTCATAAAAGCTAATACCAAACTTGTCCGCCAAGATTTTTCCAATCTCATGGCCACCACTTCCAAACTCTCTGCCTATTGCAATAATCAATTGTTTTCCCATAGTCTAAACCTCCTTGTTTCCCCTTCCAAAAAGATTCTTTGATTTATGTTTTCCTTTTTCGTAACCTTACTACTATATATTTTATCACATTACGCATTAGATTTCAGCTCTACCAAACTATTACAAAATCATCACAAAAAGCCCAAACTAGTAATAATAAACACTATACACTAATTTGAGCTTGTTTTTAACTTTTTATTATCTTTTATTTATTAAAACTAAAATGCGAAATCAAAACCTGCTGATCCTGTGCAAGTTCTGCTAATGTTTCAGAAGCTGTTGCAATTTCATGTGATGTTGCTGACTGTTCTTCTGTTGCGGCGCTAACTATACTCATATTTTCTGAAATTTCATCACTATGTTTATTGATAGCCTGTACGCCTGTTGCTATAAGAGTTGCCTCTCCAACAAGTGTCGAAACTGAATCGGATACAGTTGTCATCTCAGTCGAAACTTCCTCTACCATATCATTAATCTCGTCAAATACACTTCTTAACTCTTCAATTGATTTTGTTCCTTCAAGCACTGCCTCTTTACCTGACTTCATAGAGCTAACTGCTTTTTGTGTATCATTTTGAATTCCTTTGATAAGCGATGCAATTTTTTCTGTTGAATGCTGTGATTCGTTTGCAAGTTTACCTACCTCTTCTGCAACTACAACAAATCCTTTTCCGTGTTCACCTGCTCTTGCTGCTTCAATTGCTGCATTAAGCGCAAGAAGATTTGTCTGATTAGCTATATTAGCAATTGTATCAACTATTTCACCAATTTCCTGTGAACGTATACCAAGCTGATTTACAATATCTGATGACTCATTAACAAGTGTTTCAGCATTTTTAATTGTATCAACTGAAACACCAACTGACTTCTTACCATCTATAGAGCGATATGCTGCATCTTTTGTCTTCTTAGCCACCTTCGATGACTGAACTTTTACATTGTCAACCGCTGCATTAACTTTATCAAGCGACTGATTGCTCTCTTCAACTACCATAAGCTGACCGCCAATAAGTTTCACAACAACCTGTGCTGACTCGGCGACCTGTAAAGATGAACTAGCTGAATGATCTGCACTTGCTGAAAGTTCTTCTGAAGAAGCTGCCATCATCTCTGTAGACTCGCTTACTTTTCTCAATAATTCAGCCAAATGCACTTTCATATCATGAAGGGAATGCGCCATGATACCAAATTCATCCTTCCTAGCAAACTTTCTGTCACTAAGACGAAAATCTCCATTTTTCATTTTGTCTATTTCTATAATAAAAATTTTAACAATTTGTTTTATGTCAATTATTATTATGACACTTAAAAACACAAGTATCAATAGACAAACCAAGGTAAGTATGGTATTTAATTTCAACTGCGCCTCACTTTGCTCATCAGTTTCTTCTTTAAGTACAGATGCATTATCTTTTGCAAGCTGTTCTAATTTTTCTAACCTCTCATAGAGTTCCTGTGCTTCAGCCTTTTCTAATTTCTTATAATTTTCCCAAGCTTCGTCAAATTTACCCTCATCTACCAGTTTATTTGTTTTCTCAATTCCTCCTTTGAAATTTTTATATGCTGCTTCTGTATCTGGGACATGTACTTTAACGTTAGCCGTCATATTAGCAAGTACTAGATATTCAGACCATATTTCTTCATATGATTTAATAGAATTCTCAAGATTATTTTTCACTTGTGTATCCGATGAATCAAAAATCCGTTTTACTATACGAATCTGTATCATTCTCATTTCATTGTTCTCTTTAGCAAGAAGCTGGGCTGCTTTCATTTTACGATTATACATATTGTCCATATCAGCATCAGCTTTTTTTATGGAATATACACCCGATATTCCAAGTGTCACCATTCCTATAGCACCAATTAATACTAGTGTCAACAACTTAACACCAAGTTTCATGTTCTTGATAAGTTTCATGTGTGTTAATCCTTTCACAAAAAACTTTTGGGATTTTTCTTATTATAGTCCATCACAACATTAGTTTTACTTAATTTTGCATCTTTTAGTGTCAATAGGTTCAAATAGCTATAGCTTACAATTATCCGCTTTGTATATCGGATTTTTTTTTAATAAAACAATCGAAAAAACAAGAAACTTTTACATAAAAATAGGATTTTCTTTAAATTCCATATACTACAACACCTAAAACTGCTGAAAAAGCAATAAACAATATAGGAGATATTTTATTTTTTAATACTAATCTGCTTCCGAAATACATTACTGACAAAATAAAAGTGATTATCATTGGTAATGCATTTGGAGTCGATTTGTACAACGAAGGTACAACATTCTTTAATATCATGCAAGCACCTGTAGCTGCTATTATTCCTGTGATGCATGCCTTTAATCCTCGAAGAATTGCCTGAACGTATTTATTTTTTTCCAAAAATCTTCGCAGAATAACCGTTATCAGCAAAATTATAAGAAAAGCTGGAAGAGTTACAGCAAATGTTGCTATTATTCCACCCAACATTCCTGCTTTTTGAGCTCCAACGTATGTAGCAAGATTAACCATTATTGGTCCTGGTGTACTCTCTGCTATAGCAATCATATTTGTTAATGCTTCTTCATCCAGCCACCTATACGAAAGAACTACATCTCTTATCAATGGTATTGCTGCATAAGCACCTCCAAACGAAAACAAGCCTACTGTTAAAAATCCGATAAACAATTCTATATAAATCATTGTTTTGCACCACCCTTCTCAGATGGCTCACCCTCAATCAAAAACATCACTAAGCTCACTACACCTGCAATAAACATAAGTAAAATTGAAGAAAAATTCAATCCAAATATGCTAATTAAAACCACTGCTAAGAAGGAACATCCCATAATAGCACAAGGAATGACCTTCTTTTTCATCTTTATAAACATATTAATTCCAGCATCAAGAATAAGTATTCCTACTGCAATTCGTATTCCTTTAAACGCATTTTTTATCCATGATATTTCAAGGAAACTATTAAGACAAACTGAAATCAAATATATTATGATAAACGATGGCAAAATAACACCAAACGTTGCTGCTATAGCCCCTAATATTCCTTTTTGCTTATATCCAACATACGTTGCGCAATTGATTGCAATAGGTCCAGGTGTTGTTTCTGCTATCACAGTGACATCCATCATTTCAGCATGAGTAATCCACTGCTTTTGTTCAACACATATATTCTCAATTAACGGAATCATCGCATAGCCGCCACCAAAAGTAAATGCTCCGATTTTTGCAAACGTAAAAAAAAGATTCAATAACATATTAATGGCATTTCCCATGTCCGCATGTGTGACCCTCTCCATTTGTTCCTAGAATTTGTGTATTAACGACTTTCCCGTCCTCGATATCATACACCTTAAATTCCTCTGTTCTACCAAAATGTCCGAACACATTTCCGTTATCATAAGTTACTGCTACTCTCATTATTCTTTCTCCTTTATCATTAATTTCTGCTTTTAAATTATTTCTTTCTTTGTCAATTTAAATATTATTATTTAATTCAAAATTTCTAATCAACTGACTCGATTACTAACATGATGCCATCATCAAATGAGATAACCCCATAGTCGTCTACTATTTCATTACTGATTCCTAATGCATTAAAGCCACCCATTGTATAATTATTTAATGAATATTTAAATCCTTTTAACGTTACATTTTTTACTTCTGGAGTATATGGAATCAGTGAAACATAATGTTGTGGCATCTCGTGCTGGTGCTTAATCATGAAATTATGAGCATTTTGTATCATTTGAACTTTATTTTTACTATCTTGCATTATAATTGGGATATTCTTCTCTAGACCAATTCCAAGCAAGGATATATTTGCTAGTAAATGATCTATTCTACCACCAGTTGCTCCAAACAAATATATCTGACTTGCTCCATTGTCAATTGCATAATGAATTGCATGTTCTGTATCTGTATCATCCTTCATAGGATTTAATGTCACCCATTCAATATTACTTTTATTTATAAAGAATTGTTTTGAACTACTATCAACAGAATCAAAATCACCTATAATAACATCTGGTTGCATGTCAACTCTCCTAAAAAAATCCAAGCCAGCATCAACGGCTATTACTTTATCAAAATTTCTTTCTTTTATGATTTTTTTTACGTAGTTGTCACATATTTCTCCACCAGTTACTATAGCCCAATTCATTATTTATTCCTTCCGTTGTATAATTTAATTAATTCTTTCTAAGAATGCCTTAACGTTTTCTTCAATGTTGCCATTAAATACCGCACTTCCTGCCACAAAAACATTAGCACCTGCATCTAGTACACTTGTTACATTGTCTTTATTGATTCCACCATCAACTTGAATATCAATGTTATATCCGTTTTCATCAATCATTTGTTTAAGTTTTCTAACTTTTTCAATTGTATATGGGATAAGTTTCTGACCTCCAAAACCTGGATTTACTGTCATAATTAATACCATATCGACTTTTGGTAAAACCCATTCAATTGCTGATAATGGTGTAGCTGGATTAAGCGCAACGCCTGCAAGTGCGCCTTGTTCCTTGATAAATTCTAATGTTCTATCTAAATGTTTACATGCTTCTGCATGAACTGTAATTATATCTGCTCCTGCTTTTGCAAAATCTTCAACAAATCTAATTGGCTCTTCAACCATTAAATGTGCATCTATTTTTCTTTCTGTGCACTTTCTGATTGATTTTAATACTGGTGCTCCAAATGAAATATTTGGTACGAAACTTCCGTCCATTACATCAAAATGGACATATTGTGCTCCTGCTTTATCTATTGTTTCGATTTGTTCTCCTAATTTTGAAAAATCAGCTGATAAAATTGATGGTGCTAAATAGTTCATTGAAATTTCTCCTCATGTTACCTTGTTATTTTCTTGTTGTTTTTTATTTTTGTTATTTTGTTATTGTTTTCTTGTTGTTTTGTTATTTTTTCACTATTGTTCGTAGAAGCTTATTATCGCTTTGAATACCATAATTCTAGTATTTGCGAACGTTTTTTAATTCTTCATATAACAACTTATAGTTGTCATAACGACTCTGTGATATTTTACCGCTTTCTAATGCATCTTTTATACCACAACTTGGTTCACTTATATGACTACATCCATTAAACTTGCATTGTGGTTCATATTTCACAAATTCTGGAAATCCTCTCCACAAATCTTCTTTTTCACATTCTGTTATGTAAATTGATGAAAATCCTGGTGTATCCATAATATATGTATCTTCTTCGATTGGAATAATCTGTGAATGTCTAGTTGTATTTTTTCCTCGTTCTATCTTCTGAGAAATTGCTCCTGTCTCCATAACTGTATGATTTTGAAGCAAATTGATTGTAGAAGACTTGCCAACTCCCGAAGGGCCTGCAACTGTTGACGTTTTTCCTCTGAGAACATCTTTTATCTGTTCAATATTCTCTTTGCATTTTGCACTAGTAAACAAAACCTTATAACCTGCTGACTCATATATTTGAGCAAGATTATATTTAGTTTGCTCATCTACCAAATCACTTTTATTAAAACAAATTGTAACTGGAACATTTTGTAGCTCCATCATTACTAAAAATCTATCTAATAGATTTAAATTAGGATCGGGCTTAGCTGCTGCAAAAATAACTAAAGCCATATCAATATTTGAAACGGCTGGTCTAATTAATTGATTTTGACGTGGTAGAATTTTTTCGATATTTCCTTTTTTCTTACCCTCGTCAAGAATTTGAATTTCTACATTATCACCGACTAATGGTTTGATTTTGGCTTTTCTAAAGGCACCTTTTGCCTTACATTCATATAAGCCAGCTTCTGCTACATGAACGTAGTAGAAGCCAGCGATTCCTTTTATTATTTTTCCTTGCATTTTGCACCTATTGTTCCTTAGTAAATGTTACATATGACGCAGAACCTTCTGTTGATGTTGAACCGTCTGCATGTCTCCATGTTACCTCAAGTCGACCTGTACCTGTTGTTGATGATATGCCCTTTTTAGAGAAGACTATCTGCTGTGCATCTGTTAAATTATTATTAGTTGCTGAACCAACAATATTTCCAGATGAATCTTTTAGATAAACTGTAACTCCTACAACATTTGAAGGTTTTGTAAGTACTTTCTCATATGAATATGTACTTGCTTTTTGCTCTGTCTCTTTTCTACCCATACTTACTGTTAGCTCAATTGCTGTTCCTTTTTGGACTTTTCTTCCGCCCTGAACACTCTGAGAAATAACATTACCTTCAGATACTGTATTGCTGTATTCCTGTTTAATAGATACATCTAAACCAAGTCCACTTAAAGTAGATGTTGCTTGATCTTTGTTAGTTCCTACAACACTTGGTACTGTTACAGATTCAACACCTTGACTAATTGTAATAACAACCTTGTTATTCTTCTGAGTCTTTCTACCTGATGCCAAAGACTGTTTAATTACCTTACCACCTGGCACACTATCGCTGTACTCATACTTCTTTTCAACTGTCAAACCTGCATCCATAAGGATTTTTGATGCATCACTTTCTGACTTGCCTACAACTCCTGGTACTGTCACTTCTTCCTTTTCACAGATGACAAGCTTTACAGTAGAACCTGCTTTAACTTTATCTCCTGCTTTTGGATCTGATTCAATTACGCAACCTTCTTCTACTTCTGAATCTGCTTTTCTCTCAGAAATCTCAACATTTAAACCTAATTTTTTAAGTTCTCTTTCAGCGTCTTCATACTTTCTGCCTGTTACATCTATCATTGTAACGTCTTGCTTAGTTGTATCTGTTTTTTCTGTCTGTGCCTTTGTTTTCTTTTCTGTATTTTTCTTTCCGCCAAATTTAACAAATCCTAGCATATTCAAAATAAGATAAATAATAACAATAACGATAATAACAGCTGTAATAATACCCATAATTGTTATTGCCTTATCCATTTTGGGATTCATGCTTTCTTCATCCTCTTCTTCTAGCGAAAGATCATCGTCATCAATATGCTCTTTTTCAACTATTTCGTTGTCGTTTACAAGAGGCTCTTTTTTTATTTCATCATTAATCTGCTTAATCTCATCCTGGCTGATTACTTTTGTTTTAGCATTCTCATCTAGAGGTACCATCTGTACAAAATCCTCATTAGGAGTTACTAATGATTTGCGTAAATCCTGAATCAATTCATTTATACTTTGATATCTTCTATCTGGATTCTTTTGAGCACATTTTTGAATTATTTTTTCAATGCTTATTGGCAAATCTTTTACGTACTCACTAGGGCTTACCATCTCATCCTGTAAATGTTGTAAAGCCACTGATACTGTTGTATCTCCGTCAAATGGCACACGCCCTGTAACCATTTCATACATTACAATTCCTAGTGAATAAATATCACTTCGTCCATCAACGAACCCATTACGAGCTTGCTCTGGTGATGCATAATGAACTGATCCCATAACATCAGCACTTACTGTATTAGTTGATGCAGCTCTTGCAATACCAAAATCCGTGACCTTAACTTTACCTTCAGTCGAAATAATGATATTTTGTGGTTTGATATCTCTATGTATGATATTTTTATTATGTGCAGCTTCTATTCCTTTAGCAATCTGAATTGCAATACTTACCGCTTCTTTGTAAGTCAAACACCCTTTTTTCTCAATATAAGTCTTTAATACAATTCCTTCTATGTATTCCATTACAATATAATGTAAGCCCTCTTCACTGCCTACATCATATATATTTACAATATTTGGATGTTCTAAGCTAGCAGCAGACTGTGCCTCTGTGCGAAACTTAGCAACAAAATTCATATCCTCTGAAAACTCTGCTTTTAAAACTTTAACAGCGACGTAACGATCTAATACATGGTCTTTTGCCTTGTATACATCTGACATTCCGCCTGCTCCTATTTTTTCAAGTATTTCATATCGATCTGATAAATACATGCCTTCGTTTAACATTTTTTCACCTCATCAGAAAATGGTTTAATTATTATAGCTGTAATATTATCCTTACCTCCATTTTGATTTGCGAATCCAATAAGAGTCGATATTTGTTCTTCTCCGCTATCATGGGAACATATTATATTTTTTATATCTTCATCATCTACCATATTGGTCAAACCATCAGAGCATAATAAAACTATGTCATTGTCATCTAGTTCTACTTCAAAAAAATCTATTGCAATGTCTTCAACGACACCGACCGCGCGCGTAATTACATTCTTATCTGGATGATGCTTTGCATCATTTATTTTAACTTTACCAGTTCTAACCATCTCTTCAACTAGAGAATGATCCCTTGTAACCTGCACAATCTGTCTGTTTATAATATACAACCGACTATCGCCTACATTGGCAACATACATCTTGTGACCAACTATTGTTGCACACACTAATGTTGTCCCCATCCCTCTTCTACTTTCATTGCTTCTAGACTCTTCTAAAAGTAAACTGTTAGCTTTTTCTATTGCTTCTTTAATCAAAGAAACCGGTTCAGTTTGAGAACTTTTTAAAATCGATGCCACTACACGCTCTACTGTATACTTAGACGCATACTCACCCGCATTGTGTCCACCCATTCCATCTGCTACGATAAACAAATTTGGTAAATTGCCTAACTCTACATCAGATGCGAAATAATAGTCTTCATTTTCTTTTCTCTGTAATCCTGTATCTGTCATGGGAAACGTCTTCATAAATCCGTATTCCTTTCTGCCGAAATACACTAATTCTAAATTATTCTATGTTGTTTCTTTTCGATCAATATATTTCTTACGAAGTTGACCGCATGCTCCGTCTATATCTCGGCCCATTTCTCTTCTAATAGTAACATTTATTCCATTTTTTTCAAGCTTATTCTTGAAAGCCGATATAACTTTTGCATTAGATTGTACATAATCTCTTTCCTTAATTGGATTAACCGGAATCAGATTAATGTGACAATTGATATTTCTAACTAAAGCAGAAAGTTCTTTAGCATCTTCATCTGTGTCATTTACGCCACCTACTAAACTATACTCAAAAGTGATTCTTCGATTAGTTACTTCTACATAATATTTACATGCATCTATAACTTCACTAATATCGTATTTGTTTGCAATTGGCATAAGTGATTTTCTTTTTTCTTGGTTTGAAGCATGTAAAGAAAGCGCAAGTGTTATTTGCAACTTCATATCTGCTAACTGCTTCATTCTAGGTACTAAACCACATGTAGAAACCGTAAGATTTCTTTGACTGATATTTAAACCATTTTCATCCGTTAATAACTCGATAAATTTAATCAAATTATCAAAGTTGTCCATTGGTTCTCCAGTACCCATAACTACAACATTTGAAATTCTTTCTCCAATATCTTTACCAATCTGGTAAATCTGATCTAACATCTCGGCTGGCGTAAGGCCTCTTACTAATCCATCGAGTGTCGATGCACAAAATCTACATCCCATTCGGCAACCTACCTGCGATGATATGCATACCGAATTACCATGCTTATACTTCATCAGAACACTTTCTATCACATTTCCATCATCTAATGCAAATAAATACTTTCTTGTTCCATCTATCTTGGAAATTTGTACATCTATCTTTTTTAAAGCAGTCAAATGTGTGTTTTCTTCTAACTTCTCTCTAAGTGCTTTAGAGATATTACTCATATCATCAAATCTATCAACACCCTTTTGATGTATCCATTGATAAATCTGTTTGGCTCTAAATTTCTTTTCGCCAATTGATTCCATATAAGATATAAGTTCTTCTAGGTTCATAGACTTAATATCTGTCTTTTCCATTGACCTATGTCTCCTTGTAACTGATTTAACTTAGTATATATTAAATTAGTATATACTTATAGTTTACTATTTATTTATAAATTTTTAAAGAGTTCTATTGAATTTTGCTATAAAAAATCCATCATGCCATTGTTCACTTGGAAAAATCTGCTTCATTTCTACAAGTTTCATCTGAGGATAATTATCTAAAATCCACTGAACATTTTTTTCATTTTCATCCGGATTTATAGTACATGTGCTATAAATCATTGTCTTTCCTGGCTTAACGTAGTTAACAACTTTAGATAGGATTTCTTTTTGTAATTGACTTAACTCTTTTTGTTGTTCAAGTGACATTCTATAACGAATATCTGGTTTCTTAGCAAGAACACCTAACCCAGAACATGGCAAATCACAAATCAAAACATCTGCTTTATCAATTGCATTTTCATCTAAAACAGTTGCATCCCATTGTATAGCCTTCACATTAGTCGCTTTGTGACGCTTGATATTTTCTTCAATCAATCCTACTTTATACTCTGTTAAATCTCTCGCCTCAACCATGCCTGTTCCATCTAGCATTTCTGCTATATGAAGACTTTTGCCACCTGGTGCTGCACAAACATCGATTACATAATCATTTTTTTGTGGCATAGCGTACTCAGCAACCATCATAGAGCTTAAATCCTGTACATAAAATTTTCCTTCTTTAAATGCTTCAATTGAATTTAAATAATTGAAGTTTTCTATTTCAAAGGCATAATCACCAAGATTTTTATTCTCTTCATTTGGTTTAATTGGTGTGACTTTTATGTTTGCCTTTTCAAGTTCTTCTTTTAATTTCTGTGGTGTAGTTTTGTTTAAATTAGTCCTGATTGTAAGCGGTTTTTGAGTATTTAAATTATATAAAATGTCTTTTGTTTTTTCTCTGCCATAAGCATCTATCCACTCTTTTACTATCCATTCTGGCATAGAATAGCAAACTGATAAATATTTGACCGGTTCTTTATTTTCATCAGGATACTTTATCTCGTCCTTATTTCGTGCGATATTTCTAAGTACACCATTTACAAAACCAGACAACTGCTTGAATTTTCTTTTTTTGGCAATCTTAACTGCTTCATTACAGACAGCTGAATCTGGAACTGCATCCATATATAATAATTGATACACACTCATCCTTAGAAGTGTTCTGATAAGTGGTTTCATTTTTTTCGCTTTTACTTTTGAAAACTGATTAATTATATAATCAATTTTTATCAAATTTTCTAAAGTTCCTTCTGTAATTCGAGTTATAAAGGCTCTGTCGACTTTGTCTAAGTATTGATATTTTTCAAGAACTTGTCTTAAAACAATATGTGAATACTCTTCTTTTTCAATTATTTCAATCAACATATCAAGGATTAATTCCCTGGTATTTACATTATCTGCCACTTTTTAACCTGTTATGAAGTGACCTTTGTCAAGTGTAAATTGCAAAAATCACCACATTTCCTTTCTTTTAAATTTTAACACTGGGTACAGAGGTAGAACCTCAGACTAACAGTCCCCGGCCTTGGCCACTCTGTTATACGTGGATTGGTTACCAACAGGTCAATGGTCCGCCGTGAATCTTGCCGTCTCCTAGCGTGAATCAAAATATATATAATATAATGTCAACAGAGGTTAATCGCAAATAATTCGGACCTTAGAATGCTCCAAGGCTCTACCTCTGTATCCAGTGTTGATTAGTTATTTTTAGCAGATAAAATCTGACACAGTCAG
>NZ_FNPG01000033.1 GCF_900107245.1 Lachnobacterium bovis DSM 14045 | reverse complement strand
AACAGGTATAAGCTATTAATTATAGATGAACTAGGTTATTTGCCAATCGACAAAGAAGATTCAAATCTATTTTTTCAACTGATAGATATGAGGTATGAAAAGAAAAGCACTATTTTGACAACAAATATAAATTTTAATGACTGGGATAACATTTTTTATGATGCTGTTGTAGCAAACGCGATATTAGACAGAATACTGCATCATTCTAAAGTAATTACAATAAATGGTAGATCATATAGAGTCAAAGATTATATTAAACCATCAGAGTAATTGTACATAATAATATAAAACTTTTTGTACATAAATACTTGACACTTTATACAGCGTTCGTTTTTAGCAGGTTGGACTTCACGCTCGTGTCACTAAGTAGATTGAATCGTAATGAGTTCTGAATGGTTACCATTTACAATTAAAACTCACAAAGGAGAATGTATTATGAATTCAGTAGGAATTGATGTTTCTAAAGGAAAAAGTACTGTTGCCATCATGCGTCCTTTCGGCGAAATCGTTGCTTCACCTTTTGAAATCAATCACACAGAAGAAGATTTTGAAAAGCTTGTTTCGCGAATCAAATCTCTTAAAGGCGAGTCTAGAATTGTTATGGAATATACAGGTCGTTACTATGAACCACTTGCTAACTATCTGTATAACTCTGGCCTTTACATTTCAGTTGTTAACGCCATACTTATCCATGATTACGACAACTCCAGTATTCGTAAAGTTAAGACTGACAAAAAGGATGCTATAAAAATCGCAAACTACGGATTGAATCGGTGGCTTGATTTACCTGAATATATACCAGAAGAAGAATTACGTCAGGCTCTTAAAATCTACAACCGTCAGTTCACGCAGTACACCAAACTTAAAGTAGCTATGATAAATAATCTCATAGCTTTATCAGATCAAACATTTCCTGGTATTGATGGATTGTTTGGCAAAACACCTCGCAAAGATGGTCACCAAAAATGGATTGACTTTATCAAAGATTATTGGCACAAAGACTGTATAACCACAAAAACAATTAAGTCACTTGAACGTTCGTACCAGAAGTGGTGCTCTAAAAATGGTTATCACTATCAGTCAAACAAAGTTAATGATATTTATCAATTAGCCAATCAAACAGTTGCAAGCATACCGGCAAACGCTAATACAAAACTCATAATTACAGAAACTGCCAAAGAACTTATTTCTTTGATTGACGTTTTAGAAAAAATCCGTCAAGAGATGAACCGTATTGCGTCTCAATTACCTGAATATCCTGCAGTCATGTCTCTTCCTGGAGTAGGAACAACATTAGGGCCACAACTTATTGCTGAGATTTGTGATATCAGAAGATTTCATAGCCGTAAGGCCTTAATAGCATATGCCGGTATCGATTCTTCTCCATATCAATCAGGAACCATTGATATAAAGAGTCGTGGTATATCAAAGCGAGGCTCTTCGGCTTTACGTAAGACACTTTTTACAGTTATGGATTGTATCCTTCGACATCAACAAATCGATGATCCAGTCTATCAGTTTTTTTATAAAAAACGAGCTAAAGGAAAGCATTACTATGTCTATATGATTGCAGGCTGTAATAAATTTTTAAGAATCTATTATGCAAGAATAAATGCTTACTTAAACTCTATTTAAAAACAAATACAAAAAAATATAGATTCTCTTTGACTGGCTATTTCAGGCAGTCTATTTCTTATGCTCTAAAATCAAATATACTAAATTTCATATTTATCACTTGACAACTCTTAGCAGGTCTTGCCTTCGGCTATATTCTTCCCACTACCGGGCGGATTCGGGACTTTAACCCGTTAGAAACGTGCGCCGCTAGGCGCACATCAAAAAAGCCTGCAAACAAAATGTTTACAGGCTCACAATATTTGGAAAATCTTAGCTACAAATGTTTTCTTTATATCGTCATTTTATAATTTTATTTATAATTTAAAGTGTTTTTGGGTATTTGTATATAACATTATCAAATCTTTTATATTATCGCATAGTTTTTGTAAAAAAAGTTAAAAATTCGTCATTCATAGGAGTTGGCTTGCCGAATAGATATCCTTGTGCTCTATCGCAACCCACAGTTCTTAAAAACTCAAATTGTTCTTGAGTCTCAACGCCCTCAGCTAGTGTTTTTATGCCGATGGTCTTTGCCATTTCAACAATTGCAGCTAATATTTTTTTTGCTTTTTTATTTGATTCGAAATCCTTCATAAATAACATATCTATTTTTAACATATCAAAATCAAAATCTTTTAATACATTAAACGAAGAATATCCACTTCCAAAGTCGTCCATCCAAACTTCAAATCCTCTATTTTGAAATTTTTTAATTTGGAATTGTAAATCATTTGGATTTTCCATTAAAACGCTTTCAGTAATTTCTACGTGAATTAATGATTTATCTATATCATATTTTTCAACACATTTATCTAAATATGTTACCATATCACCTAATTCAAAATCAATTCGTGATAAATTAACCGAAACGGGAACAACATTTAATCCATCGTTTTTCATTTCTCTAATGTCTCTACAAATAGACTTAATCATGAATTTATCTAATTTATGAATCAACCTATATTCCTCTAATGTTTCAATATAATCAACCGGTGATAAAAATCCATACTTTGGATCCTTCCAGCGAGATAATGCTTCAAAACCACATAATTTGCCAGTTTCTGTGCTAAATACAGGCTGATAAAATACTCTTAAATCTTTTCTTTTAATTGCAATATCAATATTATCAACTATATACTTTTGTTTTGTAACAACATTAACTAGTTCCTCATCAAAATATCTGTATTTTTCAGTATATCTATTTTTTATGCTATCTGCTGCAATTTTAGCTCTATCACTTGCAACAAACGCATCTAAAATCTCGTCTTTTGTTTGAAATATTCCTGCCTTAACTTCTATATGTTCTACTTTAGAAAAATCTGCAATACAACTATATATGTCTTCTATTTTTTCAATTATATCATTTTCGCTTGTAACAACCATAAAATGATCCTGTGATAAATGTGATACTAAACATTCCTTAAAAACATTGCTCAAGACTTCTCCTAAAAATTTAAGAAGCTTATCTCCTTGATTGGCACCATATTTTTCATTAAATTCTTTAAAATTTTCAATATCAAAATGTATAAATGATGTTGTTTTGCCTTTTTTTATGTTCTTTTTAAGAATTTCTGGAGCTACAGATCTAAAAAAAAGTCTATTTGGTAATCCTGTTAATGAATCAATTTCGCTTTCTATTGCAGTATCTTTAACATTTTCTTGTTTTTTAATATAATCGCTCATATCAAAAACAAAAATATAAGCATAAACACAGCCATCTTCTTTAGAATCTAGTAATAAATAATCACAATGTACCCATCTAAATACTGTATTAAACAAACAAATGAATTCTATTTCATCATTGATTTGTCCATGACTAAATCTATGCATTAAAATTCGTCTGTCAAAAAAAAGACTAATTTCATCTTTTTCTGAAAGCAAATCTAAATTATCCATTATCTTGTATAAAAGATTTTCATATGAACTAAAACCAGAATTTATAATATTTTTAAAGTTCTCCATTCGACCAATATGGATAACTTCTGCTTCGTCATTAGTTAAGTTTACTTTAAACATAGCTAAATGTTCTAATAAATTTTTATCAGAATAAAAACTAATTATTTCTTGAAATCTTGGATTTTCAATCCAATTAAGCATAACTTTTTGCACTTTTTTTGCACGTTGCTTTACCTTTGTCATAATATACACACTTCCTATTATTACTTACTATAAAAAATACCCTTTGATGGCTACAAAAAACAATTGACCAAAAATAAAATTGATTTTTATACAGAAAAAACACTATCTTTCAATAGTGCTTTCCCTGTTGTCAAAAGTATCTGTCTCTGTAATGCCACAAATATTTCGTAAATGAAATATAACTTAGTGTAGTATATAGCCTAACACATAGAAGTGTCAATATTATTAGACAAAAATTTATACTTTTTTAATAATTTAGTTTTCAAAATTATTTTTTTAAAATTAGATAAACTTTTAACTATCGTGATTCATTTCTATACTGCATTGGAGTTTTATTAAACATCTTTTTAAATAATCTATTAAAGTGTTCAACATTTGGATAACCCACTGCATCAGCGATATTTTCAATGTTCATATTTCCATTTTTTAGTAGAACCTTTGCTTTTTTCATTCTAATACTTGCAAGATGTTCTCCAAAATTTTTACCCGATTTATCCTTTATATATTTTGAGATATATGGCTCAGATAAATGAAATTGTTCTGCTAGAGTTTCCAAAGTTGCTTTTTTATAATTTGCCTGCATATAATTTAAAATTTCAAACAATCTCTCATCTTTTTCGTTTGTATCATTTCCAATTTTTGGTAATTTATTAGTAGCTACTGTTAATGCATGTATTGAAGCTTTGATTATATCTTCATTAATACCAGCTCCCCAATATCTCTTTCCATCACATGTAATAGCTACATATGCCATGGCCTTTGAAGATGATCCACTTGATAATGCATGTTCTTGGTATTCTGACAACTCATAGCTAACATCAAAATACTCTTTGATTGTATTACTTACAGCATCAAGACGTCCATTTCCCATAGCATCAATTACTTTTTTCTTTCCTCCATATGAAATAGTTGCTTCTGCCATTATCCCATCCTCTTGTTTAAAATGACATTCTGTTATTTCAAAATGTGGTGTATAAGTTATATAATCTTTCTCAAAAATTTCGTACACCCATTGTGGAGATAATTCCTTATGTGCTTCATCTGATACTTGTTTTACCGCATAACCAACTTCTTCTTTCATATTATCTGGTAAAATAAAGCTAAAATTTTGTTTTAAAATATAACTCACTCCACCCTTACCTGATTGGCTATTAATTCTTATTACATCTGCATCATAATTTCTTCCAACATCTACTGGATCGATTGGAAGATATGGAACAGTCCAGTATTTTTCATTTCTTTCTTCTCTATAATTCATACCTTTTGCAATTGCGTCTTGGTGAGAACCTGAAAAAGCTGAGAATACAAGATTTCCTGCATATGGTTGTCTATCTCCAACATTCATTCTTGTTAATCTTTCATATATTTCTCTAATCTTTGGCATATCTGTAAAATCAAGTTTTGGTTCAACACCGTGAGAATACATATTCATTGCAACTGTAATCAAATCAACATTACCTGTTCTTTCACCATTACCAAACAATGTACCTTCAAGTCTATCCGCACCTGCTAAAACACCTAATTCAGCATCTGCAACACCTGTTCCTCTATCATTATGTGGATGTAAACTTAATGTAACATTATCTCTATATTTTAAATTTTTACTTACATATTCAATCTGAGTTGCAAAAACATGTGGCATAGCTGTTTCTACAGTTGCAGGAATATTTATAATTGCTTTATTATCTGCCTTAGGCTGCCATACATCAAGTACTGCATTACATACTTCTACAGCATATTCAACCTCTGTTCCATGGAAACTTTCTGGACTATATTCAAAAGAAAAATTACCTTCTGTCTGCTCTGCTAAATCCTTTAACAATTTTGCTCCATCAACTGCTAATTTTTTGATTTGCTCTTTATCTTTTTTAAATACTTGCTCTCTTTGAGCCACAGAAGTAGAATTATATAAATGAATGATTGCATGTGGAGCACCCTTTACTGCTTCAAATGTCTTTTTAATAATATGTTCTCTTGCCTGAGTTAAAACCTGAACTGTAACATCGTCAGGAATCATATCTCTTTCAATTAATTCCCTCATAAAAATATATTCTGTTTCAGATGCAGCCGGAAAACCAACCTCGATCTCTTTGAAACCAATTTTAACTAATAATTGAAAAAATTCTATTTTTTCCTCTAAACTCATAGGTTCAATTAATGCCTGATTTCCATCTCTTAAATCTACTGAGCACCAGATTGGTGGTTCTGTTATACTATCCTTTTTAACCCAATCATATTCACACACTGGTGGCATAAAATATTGTTTCTTATACTTACTTACTTGTTTCATAATCATAACCTCCATATATACTAAACATAACATTTTTATTATACATCATAATTGGTGCTTTTTTGCATTTTTTTTAGGAAAAATGCGTTTTCTCTTTGTACAATAAATAATATCATATTTGTTGATAATATTTAATGATAATATTTAATCAATTTTCTTGATATATATTAATATATCGTGTTTATTTTTTTATTCTGAACAAAAGTATCAAAAAAGATAAAAAAAAGATAAATACTACTATTCGTAATATTTATCTTTTTATAAATTCATTTTTATATAACCATTCGATTACATTATATGTTTTGAATATCTTATCTATTTTGATTATCTCAACATTAAAATAACTGCAATACCAAGTGCTACTCTATACCATCCAAAGATTGTAAAATCATGCTTTTTGATGTAACTCATTAAAAACTTAATTATTACGATTGATACTAAAAATGCAGTAACACATCCAACTAATAAAATAATTCCTTCATTTTGTGTCATATGAACGCCAGCTTTAACAAATTTTACAACCTTTAATAAACTTGCACCAAACATAACTGGAACAGCTAAAAAGAATGTGAATTCTGCAGCAATCTCTCTTGAAACTCCAATTAAAATTGCTCCTACAATTGTAGCTCCCGAACGAGATGTTCCTGGAAAAACTGCTGCAACTGTTTGGAATAAGCCAATAATAATAGCCGTTTGATAAGTAATCTCTGCAATACTTGTAATAGTTGGTTCATTTTTTCCTTTTGTATGTTCAACTATAATAAATAATAAACCTACAATTATTAAAGCAAGAGCTACTGGAATTGGATGATAAAACAATTCATCTATTTTGTCATCAAATGCCACACCTATAACTGCAGCTGGAACACAAGCAATGATAATTTTGACCCACATTGCGAATGCCCCTTCTTTCCATCTAAGATGCTTAGCCGAATCATTTCCGTTAATTGATGAAGTCTTACTAATTGTAAAAGGCCACAATTTATTCCAGAAAATAACTACTACAGCTAGAATAGCACCTAATTGAATAACTACCTCAAACATCTTCCAAAAATCACTTGATACATTCAGTTTTACAAAATGATCAAGCAAAATCATATGTCCAGTACTACTTACAGGTAACCATTCAGTGACACCTTCAACTATACCGAACAAAATCGCCTTTAAGATTTCCATTTTTATTATCTCCTAAATCTAATTTATTTGCACCCTATCGTCTACACTTCGATGCTAAATACTTCATTATTATATCATAATTTTCGCGTTTGTGTGGAAAAACACAATTTGTACACACTTTTATTTTTTTTCCTTCTTTTTCAATATATGTCGGATTACCTAAACATTCATCTAAAAAATACATGGGACAATAACAAAATAGACAATTCATATTATCTATTCCTTTATGGCATGGGTAATACTTACAAGCTTTATTAGAAAAATAACTACTAGAACTTTCATCTTTTATATTTTCTAAATCTTTAACAATTATCGTTGTAAGGTACCCTTCTAGTTGATTTATATTTTCAGATCCTTTTACTATCCTTTGATTTTCTAATCCACAATTTGATATTCCATATACGATAGTCTTTCTATACTTTTGCTCATTAATAAGTATCTCTTGAAGTTCTAATAATTTTTTCCCCGATTTCATATATATTCTTGTACCACATAAATTCTTAGTTCCATTAATGTCATAACATGTAGGAATTATATGAATTTGTTCCGATGCATCTGCTAAAGATATTCCAAGTTCTGCTGCAACTGCGCAAAAAGAAGGAATTCCATTTATAAGCTTTACCGGTATATTGTCCTGTTCGCATCTATTTGATATATATGTAAATGTTGAATATACACAAACATCTCCAATAGAAATAAATGCGACTTTTTTATTTTTTTTGTACAAATCTTTTATCACTCTATAACAATAATCATGTGCTTTATTTAGTTTTTCAGAATCTTTTGTCATAGGAAAATCTATTGGAATAAATTTTTCTTTTCCCATACCTGGAAAATAATCATGCACAATCTTATAAGCATAACTTGATTCAAGTTCCTTATTCGGAACAATTATTTTATCAGACTTTAAGATGATTTCTATTGCTTCCGATGTAAGCTTTTTTTCATTTCCAGGTCCTACACCTACTCCATATACATAATTTTCACTTTTTATACTATTTTTAGTGTATGCACTATTTTTTTTGTTTTCACTATTTTTGCTAAACGTACTGTTTTGCGTGTTTTTTTTGTTATCATTCTTTTTTTCTTTATAATGATTCATTTTTTCTATAAAATTATCTAAAAATTCTTCTACTTGTGGATAATACAAATGGGGAAAACCTGCCCACATGTTATCAGTAACAACACAATCCTTCCAACACTTCCCATTTGACACTTTTTTTACATTACATGAATCATTTTCTCTTAGGCTTTCAAAATAATGAAATTCATGGGCTTTTGCAACTTTGCCAGACAAAAAACTATCGTTATTCTCTTTTACTTCTATGTAACCGAAATTAACTAACTTATCTCTATAAACACATTTTCCTTCAATGATGCCTAACATTTTATATGTGCCATTATATTCAACATAATCATGTAAATACATGTATCCACCACATTCAGCTACAAGTGGAATATTCTTTTCCACTTTTTCTTTTATATCATTTTTTAAGGAAACGTTTTCACTTAGATCCTTTAAATATAGCTCAGGATAACCTCCCCCTAGCAAAATACCATCTATATTAGCAGGTAATTCTTTATCTCTTATTGGTGAAAAATAAACTATTTCCACTCCTTTCTTCTGCAAAAGTTCTAAATTTTCTTCATAGTAAAAGCAAAATGCCTCATCTCTAGCAACAGCAAGTCTACATAATTCTTTTGAGTTTTTATTACTCTGTAATTCTACAATGTCTTGAATTTTTTTACTATTTTGCATCTTTATATCATCACTGCTAATTTTATAATTTGTAGTTTGATTTTCAAATTCATTTGACAATTCTATTATTCCGTTTATATCTACAGTTTTTTCGATTTCATTTGATAATTTATCAATTGTTTCATTTAAATTATCAATTTCATTTGGCATAATTAATCCAAGATGACGACTTTCAAAACTCAACGACTTATCTTTTTTTAGAGTTCCATAAACCTTTATAGGAAGTTCATCCTCTATCATTTTTTTTAACCTTTTTCCATATGTTTCAGAAACTCTATTAAGTATCACACCTTTAATAAGCTTTTCCTTATCATATTTCAAAAAACCATATATTAGTGGCAAAATACTTCTTCCCATTCCGCCTACATCGATAACCAAAATAATTGGAATTCTCAAAATTCTTGCGACATGATATGATGAGCCCATTTCCTGTTGTCCGCCAATTCCATCAAAAAGCCCCATAACGCCTTCAATTACAGATTCTTCATACTTTTCACTTGTATTTTGAAATAATGTTTTTATTTTTTCTTCTTCCAAGAAAAAAGTATCAATATTTCTACTTGGAATTCCTATTATTCTTCTATGAAACATAGGATCAATGTAATCCGGCCCACATTTATAACTTACTACATCTACATTTCTTTTCTTCAGTGCCCTTAATAAGCCACATGTAATCATTGTTTTTCCACTGCCACTTTTTATAGCAGAAATCATAATTTTACCCAATTTTTGCACTCTCCTGATGTAATTTATAATAATTATTTTCTATGTATTGACATACATTTTTATTCTTTGCTTTTAAATGAAAAAGTAAAAATCATAATTGGATTCTCAGCCTTAAACATATTGTAATTTCCAATTTTTTTAACTTTACTATAAGAAATCTGAGAAATATCAACATCTGTAATCATATTGCTCTCTTGACTCTTTTTAATTATTTCCATTACCTGATTAATACTTTCTAATGTAACTGCTGTAATACATATTTTCATTGTATTATTCAACGAATATAAATATTCAATCATTTCAAGAAGTCTTCCACGAGTTCCCCCAATAAAAGCACTTGTTATTCTATTTTTGTTTTTTATAATATAATTCCGACATTCATTTGTAATACTATCAGAATCATTTGGCTTATTCATCATAATTTCCGGGAAAATGCCCTCTATAACTTTTACATTTTTTCTTCCGAAATGTTCAATATTTTTTTCTATTAGCCTCACAGCTTCAACATTGTTTTCAAAAGTAAAAACTTTAATGTTTCTATCCAACATAGCTGCTTCTATACTAATTGAGCCAGTACCACCACCTATATCAAAAAAAATTGAATCTTCTTTTAACTGTAATTTATTAATTACAATGTGTCTGATTTCTTCTTTTGTCATAGGGATTTTATCTCTAATAAAAGCAGAATCTTTTAACATTGGCGCATTTATATGCTTGGCACAAGCCTTATTTTCAATATAAAGAACATATAATCCTTCTTTCTCAACTTTTAAACAATCTTGTGCTTTACATTTTTTTACTATTTCATCAGGATATGACAAGTTGTATCCAATTGTTATTTCTATATCTTTTGCATGAAAATATTTATCGTCTGCATCAATGATAAGCTGTCCTATCTTTTTTACATCCTGTTTTCCTGAAACTATCATAAATGTTTTCTTGTTATATTTAATGTTTTCTAATATTTCATTATCTCCATAAATTTCATCATATCGTCCATGTATACTTAAAATTTTTGCATCGTGCCATGTAGTATAGCATTTACTTGCCATATACACAATCGAAGAGATACCTGGCAAAACTTTTAAATTAAATGATAATTTATCTTTTTCCTTTTCTAAAGCATCTTTTAAAAGATAGCATCCACTATAAAAACCCACATCTCCTGAAAAAAGTACAACAACTTTATACGTCTTTTCCCTTTGAAAAGAAGAATTATCCAAAGATTTTTCTTTATTAAAAATAGAATCATCACCTAGCTCAGAAACTCTCTTTGATGAAGTTGAGTTATCTAAATAAGAAATTTTTTTCAAATACGAAATAATATCATTTGGCGAATAATATGGTTTTTTTTCTATTTTAGGTGTAAAATCATCTATCATTCTCTTTGCACCTAAAATTATATCCGCCTCCTCTATTTTGTTTTTTAATTCATTAATAATAAATTTTTCTGCACCCACACCTATTCCGGCTAAAGTTATATCAAAATTTACTTTTTTATTTAAATCTTGGCTACTTTCTGGTGTTTTTGTTGTTTCTTGCGAATATAATGAATCCAGCATGTTGTTTTGTATTTCTTTATTTATCTGTGTTTCTTGTTCTTCACTTAGTTTCACATTCAATTCTTGTGATAAAAAAACAACAACTTCCTCAAATGTTTTTCCTTCTTCTTTTGGACGTTTTATTATATATATATCTATATTTGAATCAATTGACGATTTTATTTTATCGTCAAATCCACCTACTTTTCCGCTTTCTTTAGAAACCATTATTTTTATATCATAATTTTTTATAAAAAAACAATTCATTTCATACGAAAATGGACCTTGTATAGCGATAATTCTATTTTTTTTAATGCCTGATTGATCACATATTTCTATACTTTCTTTTCCTGGCAAAACACGAACAATTAATCTGTCTTTTATATTTTCATTACAACAAAACTTATGTAAATCTTTACTCCCAGTTGTAAGCAATATATTCCCACTGGTTTTTTTCAATGATTCTACACAATCATTTATTGTATCAAAAAAATGTATATGTCTATTATTCTGGTATTTTTTTATAACATTTTCTTCTGCACGCTTTAAACGAATATACTTTATATTACACTCTCTTGTAGCCTTTTTTATGTTTTCTGTTACAATTTTTGCATATGGATGTGTTGAATCTATAACAACCTTAATTTGATTTTTGTTAAACATATCAATCATCTGATTTTTATCTAATCTTTGATCAAACACCAACGCATATTCGTTGCGCTCCATAACCATCTTTCCATATTCAGTTGCCACATAAACTATATGTTTTATTTTATTTTTTACAAGAAATTCAGATAACATTCGTCCCTCTGTTGTTCCAGAAAAAATAACAATTTCATATTCATTATTCATTTCTATTATATCCTCTTGGTGTTACTAGTTTTTTATCTATTACTTTAGTTGAAGAATTTCCAATAAATACAGTTGTAAACATATCTACACTTTCCTCCTTTAATTCTTCAAAAGAACATACACATATTTCCGTTCCATCACGACCTATATTTTTAACATAGCCACAAGGTCTACTCTTTTCGATATATTTTTCCATAATTTCACACGCTTTTTTTAAATAATGACTTCTTTTTTTACTAGAAGGATTATACAAAGCAATTGCAAAATCTGCAGATGCAGCAGCAACTAATCTCTTTTCGATTTTTTCCCAAGGTGTTAACAAATCACTTAAGCTAATAACACAAAAATCGTGATTCAATGGTGCACCTAATTCTGCTGCACCACTAATTGCTGCAGTAATACCAGGTATGACTCTTAGTTCTATTTGACTATCAGCATAAAATTGCTCCTTTATCTCATACATCAACGAAGCCATTCCATAAATTCCTGCATCACCGCTACAAATTATTGCGACTTTTTTCCCTTCTAATGCTTTTTCAAAACATATTTTACATCTTTCAATTTCTTTTTTCATAGGAGTAGAAATAAACTCTTTTGTACGAAATTCTTCTTCAAGCAAATCAAGATAAACCTTATATCCAATTATCACATCCATTTTTTCTAAAATATCTTTGGCTTCAAAAGACATCTTCTTTTCACTTCCTGGCCCCATTCCAACGATGTATATACAATTAGTCATCAATACTTATCCTCCAGTCTTTATGCACTACTGCTACTGTAACGCCATTATTAGCAGTTTTGTGACATACAATTTCACTTTCTTTTTTTTCTCCATAAAATTCACTATTGATATAGGCCAAAGCTGAAGTTTCACATACATTTCCTACACCAATAGTCTCTCTTACAAAATCCGATTCCTCAAAATTGCCTTTCTGTTTTTTAAGAGTTTCTACATCAAAAGTTTTAAAAGGAATATTATATTTTTCAGAGAAATCAATAATTCCTTTTTCATCTTTTTTTATATCAACAGACGTAATTGCAATACATTCTTCAATATCAATTTTATTTTCTTCTAAAACATATAATACATGGTTTTCGATTTCTTCTAAGGTTTTGCCCTTTTTACAACCAATACCTATTACATAATTTTGGGGATACAAATATAAATTTGCTTTAATTTGATTGTTTAAAAGGAAATCATTTTTCGAATCTGCAATTACAACATCAACTGTTTCCTTAGGCGGAAAATCTTTCAAATTAATTATTGTATTTTTAATTGATATTTGATGCTCTTTTATAAAAAAAGAATGACCATTTTCAATACTCATGGTTATAGGCTGACCATCTAAAACTTTTGCAGATACCTGTGCGATTCCAAACTTATTTCCTATAAATAAATTATTTTTTTTTGCAAAGATATCTATTGCAAATTTATCCTCAACATCTGTCGCTGTTGTTATTATTGGTATTGCTTTAATTTTTGCTGCAATTAAAACAGCTAAATCATTTGCGCCACCATAATGACCTGATAGAATTGGAATAACGAATTCTCCGTTCTCATCCATATTAATGACTGCACTATCCACCAGTTTGTTTTTTACCGAAGGTGCAATTGCTCGAACAGCAATCCCACATGCCCCAATAAAAATGATGGTATGGTGTTTTTTAAATTCTTTTTTTACCCATTCAGTTAAAGAATCTCCTAAAAAAAATACTCCCTCATATGATTTCTTCTTTGAAAAGCATCTAACATCATAATTATCTAATACTTTTAAAAGAGTCTTTGAAAGCATCGCCCCTTTAGTCGTAAAACTTATAATACTTATTACCACTATAGTCACCTCTATTTCTTGGCTTTTCTATACTCCGTTGAAAAATCTGGTGCATACAGCCTTGATTTTTTATATTCAAAGTGTTCTAATGCATCTCCAACTATAACAAGAGCTGTCTTATTAATATTATTCTCTTTTGCAACTTTTTCTAATGTTTCAACTGTACATTTGAAAATCTTTTCATCTGGCCAAGTAACCTTATATGCAATCGCAGCAGGAGTTGAAGGTGAATACCCTCCTTTGATTAATCTTTTGCTCAATTCTTCAACCATACCTATGGACAAATAAATAGCCATTGTTGCATTGTGACTTGCAAAAGATTCAATACTTTCTTTGGGTGGAACCTTAGTTTTTCCTTCCATTCTTGTAATAATAAGCGATTGTGATACGTTTGGCAATGTATACTCAACATTCATACTTGCCGCTGCGCCAAAACAAGCACTTACCCCTGGGCAACTATCATATTCTATACCCAATTCATCTAGTTGATCCATTTGTTCTCTAACAGCTCCATAAACACAAGGATCTCCTGTATGTAGTCTTGCAACATCCTTGTTTTCTTTTTCAGCTAATTTCATAACACTAATTACTTCATCCAAAGTCATTGTCGCACTATTATATACTATACACTCTTCTTTTTTATATTGTAATAATTCTTTATTAACTAATGAACCAGCATATATTATAATATCCGCTTTTTTTAAAATATTCATTCCTCTAACGGTTATTAAATCAACAGCCCCCGTTCCAGCTCCAACAAAATGTACCATATTTCCTCCTAGTTTTTATCTAATTTTGTCTAATTGTCGTTCTAATTATGTTTAATTTTTCGCCCTATTTTCATTTTTATGATTTTTTAAATATCTAATATAATCATCGGCTAAATTACTTTTCCCTAACTCTCCATATTTGCTAGAAAAGATAATTGTTTCAACATTTAGTTCTCCATTATGTCTATTATTTAAATAAAAATATATTTTTTCTAAAATTATTTCCATTATATTTTCAAAAATATGTTTATTTGAAATTATAATTGAAACATCTTTATCTATATTATCCATGCAATCTACGGAATTTTCTTCATCTACAGCTTTTAAAATAGTAAGAGCATCCTCCGTTGAAATCGAATCAAGCACTTTCCTTACCAAAGAAATATCATCTGTAACTCTTATTGCAGCTGCGGCAAGAAGCTCCATTCTACAATCGGCCTCCTTAGAATGAGTATTCATAATTCCACCAGATACTTTAATAAGTTTCCCAATATGACCACTTAATAATATTTTTTTAAACCCTATTTCTTTTGCTATATCCAAAGTTTCACCAATGAAATTACTACATTTTACACTTTTATCTAAATCATAGTCATATTTATCTTTCATAAAATTTATTCCATAATTTCCTGGAGAAATAGCTAAAATTTCATAGCCTAGAGCCTTTTTTTGATTGATTTCAACTCGAATTGTATCTAAAAGAGCCTTTTTACTCATTGGTTCAACAATTCCACTCGTCCCCAAAATTGAAATACCTCCTACAATTCCAAGCCTTGGATTAAATGTTTTTTTTGCAATCTCTAAACCATTTGGTACACTAATTTCTATTATTACTGTATCTGAGAAATCAAACAAACAACAAACTTCTTCAACTTCTTTTTTTATCATCTGTCTAGGTACCGTGTTAATTGCAGCATTACCTACAGGTTGATCCAGTCCAGGTTTCGTTACCCTACCAACTCCAAAACCTCCATCTATAATAATTTTTAATTGATGACTTTTATTTTCTTTCACCGTAACTTTTGAAAAAATATAAGCTTTATCAGTAGCATCAATATCATCTCCAGCATCTTTTTGAACGGCACATTCTACAGAATTTTCCTGAATGTTTATTTTTTCAATTCTTGGACTATATTCTATATTTTTAGGAGTTATTATAGATATTTTTTCTTTTTTTCTTCCTGAAAGCAACATATATATAGCAGCTTTTGACGCAGCAGCTGCACAACTTCCTGTTGTATAGCCAAACCTCATTTTTTCTCCTTTTTATAACTTGTTTAAATCTTATTTTATTTCAGCTTTTTTTCGTTAAGGATTTCCTCCCTAACTTGGTACAAAATAGCATTACAAATCGCAGCAGCAACGTTGCTGCCACCTTTTCGACCTTTATTAACAATAAACGGAACCTCCGAATTTAAAATTAATTCTTTCGAAGCTTCAACATTTACAAAACCAACCGGAACACCTATAATAAATGAAGGTTTATATCCTTCCTTCATTAATTTATATAATTCAATCAACGCTGTAGGCGCATTTCCAATTGCAAAAATAACTGGACCCTCTAAACTAGCAGCAAATCTCATACTCATTGTTGCCCTTGTAACTTTATTCTTTTTAGCTAATTCTGCTATTTTTTCATCAGCCATAAAACATTTAGCATCTATGCCCAATTCTCTTAAAGCTTTTTTATTAATTCCAGCAAGTCCCATATTCGTATCTGTTACGATAGTTGCATGGTTTTTTATTAATTGTTTGACTATTCTAACAGCATTATTCGAATACTTAAGAGTATGAGCATATTCAAAATCAGCACTTGTATGAATCACTCTTCTAGTAATTCTATCCTCTTCTTTTGGTAAAACAATACCCATATCGGAAAGCTCTTTTTGAATTATTTCAAAACTTCTTTTTTCTATTTCTGATGGAAGTACATATTCTATATTATCTAATAAATTCATCGCATTTATTTCCCTTCTGTTTTTGGTATATTCTTATACTTCAGACATTAACGCCTTTATTAAAACATTAATATCTTCCTTAGATTTGACTGCAATTCTATAATAGTTATTTCCCAAACCGCTAAAATTATTACAATTTCTTATCAAAATTCTTTTATTCAATAAAAAATTATACAAATCAAATCTAGTATATACCAAAATAAAATTCGCCTCTGATGGAAAAACAACTAAATCTTTGATTCTCTCTAATTCATTTTTCACCATCAATAAATTTTTTATTAAATATTCTCTATTCTTTTCAATTTCTATTTTAGTCTCTATTAAATATTTTTCCTGATTAAATGCAGCAATTCCAACATCCTGAGCAAATGTAGAAACATTCCACTCTGAAAACTGTCTACGAACTTTTGCAACAAAATCATCTGAATAAAAAATAGCATATCCGAGTCGAATTCCAGGAATTGCAAAAATCTTAGTATAGGCTCTAATTCTAATTAACCCTCTAAAGTTTTCTTTTTCTAAAAAACTATTATATTCTTCTTCATTTTTCAAAAAATAAGAAAAACATTCATCAAGTACTAACACTATATTTTTTCTCTTACATATAGCAATTACTTTTTTTAAAAAAGGAATTGGCACAGACTGTCCAGTAGGATTATTGGGATTAGTTAAAAAAAATAAATCACTATCACTTTTTTCTAACCTATCTAAAACCTTATCATTAACTGAAAAAAGAGTTTTTCTTTCTAAATTAACTCTTTCAATTTCACAATTTATTGCATTTAAACAATGTTCATAGCCATAAAAAGAAGGCACTAATAACATTGCTTTTTTAGGTTTTAGTCCATGAACAAGAGCCATAAATATATCCGATGCTCCATTTCCACATAATACTCTTTCATATGAAACATTATACTTCATAGAAAGATTTCTTCTCAATTTTTCACATTCTATATCGGGATATTCACTTATTTTAGGAATTGCAGAAACAATTGCATTACTAATTTCTTTAGGTAAACTTAAAAAATTTGTATTTACAGAAAAATCATATTCAACAATATTTCTATAAATATCTCCACCATGTATCATATTTTTCCACCTTTTAAAATCTTACTTATATTATTCATCTTACACAAAGACATCATAATACTCTTATATATTTTTTACAACAATCTCACTTATAAAAACTTTTCTAACAAAAGTCTAATAGATAAAAATAAACAAATATCTAAGAAAGCTGTCGAATATAACATAATATTTGCTTTTCTTATATCACTAATTTCAACTTGTTTGTTAAAATCGCCAATATAGTCTTTTTTTACGATTTTTCCAAAATACTTTGCATCTCCTGCCAACTGAATATTCAATGCGCCTGCACAAACCGACTCAGTTTGTGCAGAATTAGGACTTTTATGCTTATATCGATCTCTTTTAAAAATATATATTGCGTTTTTAAAATTATAATTTTTTCCTAAAAACAAACATACAATAATCATTGATACTGCACTTAGTCTTGACGGAATAAAATTAACAATATCATCAAGTTTCGCAGCAAATGTACCAAACGTACAATACTTTTCATTTTTATAACCTATCATTGAATCCATTGTATTTATCGCTTTATATGTAAATCCTAGAATTGGTCCTCCTATTGCTAAATAAAAAAGAGGTGCTATGACACCATCTGAAGTATTTTCAGCAACAGTTTCAATTGCTGCTTTAGCAATTCCTATCTCATTAAGTTCATTTGTATCTCTTCCTACAATCATTGACACAGCAAATCTTGCCTTTTCAATATCGTTTTCTTCTAAGGCTTTATAAACTTTCATGCTCTCACTCTTCAACGATTTAGTTGCCAAAATATAATAACACATAATACTTTCTACAATAGTTTCTACAAAAAAATTAATTTTATTTGCACAGCATATTATAATAAAACTCAACGATATTGTAATAGTAATTATAAGACAACTTAGCATCATTCCACGGAAAAAATTCTTTTTTGATTTATCATTTTTAAGATATAATCTCTTTTCAAAAAAAGATATAAGATTTCCTATCCATCTAATTGGATGTGGAAAATTATAAGGATCTCCAAAAATCAGATCCAAACAAAACCCTATAATTATAGCCAATATGTGTCTATATTCCTGAAAATAATAAATGAAATTTGTAAAATGCACCTTTAAATCTCCCTCTCAATTGATATGTCTTTTATATTATTCCCATCATAAATAAAACTCACAATATAACCGTGAGCATTTTTTACCCTATATTCATAATATCCCTCTCCCATAAGAATATTCATAATTGCCATAATTGTTCCTCCATGGGAAACAATTGAAAAATCAACACCTGAATTTTCATTTTCTAGCTCAAAATTATTTTTACAACTATAAATAAATTGCACAATACTATTGAAGCCATTTCCAACTCTTCGAATAAAATCTTCTTTACCTTCTCCTTCTGGAAAAGGAATCGTTCCGTTGCTATCTATCCATTTTTGATAGTATTCATTTCCGTTTAGTTCCTTATAATTTTTCATTTCGAACTTTCCAAAATTCATTTCCTTAAGATTACGATTTATCAGAATCTCCTTATTATCATAAATAATCTTGGCAGTTTGACGACATCTTTTCATTGGGCTTGAAAAAACAAAATCACATGTCGGATACTCTTTTTTTTCAACTAAAGACAGAATCTCATCTATTCCTTCTTTTATAAGAACTTCATCCGTACATCCAATATATCGACCTTCTAAATTTCCTTTTGTCTTTCCATGTCGAATTAATACCATACTTATCTTAATCTCAGCATTTTGAAGAATTGTTTTATTGTAAAAGTTTTTAATTGACTCTTTTTCTAAATCTTTTACAAGATTTTCTGCCGAATCTCTCTCTAAACCTTTTGAAAAATCTTTTTCGGATTTTATTACTTGTTCTACGCCACAAAAAATCCTACCAAAATTAGAAGCTTCTCTTGCGATACCTTGTAATAATTTCCCATTTAATTCTCTATATTCTCTTTCATTTTCCTTTATTGGAACAACTCCATTACCGATTTCATCCGAAATAACGATTACTTCATTCCGCTTATTAGTCTCTTTTAAAAATGAAATAAAAATATCAACTATAAATGTATCAAAATTATACGAATTATTTTTATTTAAAAAACAACTCTCATAATATTTATTTAAAATTTCAATACAATCTTTATTATTTACAATAAAATCAACTAACAAATTAATTTTATTAAAAATAATTAATGTGTTATCATCAATTTCAAATTTTAAGAAAAATCTATTAATCAATTCATTCATATAATAATCATTAGTAAAAATATCTTTAGAATAACGATCTCTAATATAGTCATCCTTAAAACTATTATCTTTAGAATAGTTATCTTTAGAATAATTATCTTTAATATTTCTATTTTTTGTATCAAATATCTTCTTCCGAATTATATCCTCTTTTATTAATTCTCTATACAAATTGTCTACATTACGAAAATCAATCACAATATACTTCTTACAACTATTTTTCAATTCATTATCATTATTTTTTTCGTTACCTATCTTATCAAATCCTTCCAAATTATATTTACATAAGACGGTTCTCAACTTTCCTTGTGCTTGGCCACCAACATATAAATCAATCACTTTTTAGATAACAACTCCTCTCTACAAAAACTTAAGTATTACAGAAAAAATAACGGTACACACTAATATGACTAGCTCAAAAAAAGAAACAAACCACCCAGCAATGTCTCCTGTTATTCCTCCAAATTGCCTTTTACTAAAAAAATAATAATATAAAAAAGTAAAAATTGAAACTCCAATTGTAAAAATTCCTACTATTTTGAAAACACATAACAAAACAATATAAGTCAAAAGTAACTGAATAATCAAACTTCCAACGACAATGTTTTTATCCGCTGTTTTTGAAAAATAAGATAAACTTCCACCTCTTGCACTTTTAAAGAAGACAACTGAAAGTCCACTAAAGCACCTACTCATTATAAAACTCGTTGCAAACACAACAATCATAGGAAAAGAACGAATTTCTGAAAAAAAACCAACATAAATCAATTCATACAAAATTGCCATAATAACAGAAAAAGCTCCAATATGTGGATCTTTTAAAATCTGAAGTTTCTCCTCTCTACTTTTATACGAATGTACTGCATCCATTGTATCCATAAAACCATCAAAATGAAATCCTCCACTTATCATAAGAGGAATAAATGCTCCTATCATTGCAAACAAAACTGTCCCATTTATATATCCTTTTTTTTCCAAAAACTTACACGTAATAAACCAGCCAATTTCAAACAATCCTATTATAAAACCAATAATTGGAAAAAAACACAAAGTATACTTCATATCTTTCTCCTTCCACTCAAACTGTGGCATCGGAATTTTAGAATAAATTGAAAAAGAAATACATAATGCCTTTAATAATGTCATATTGTCTCCTTACGAATATTATCATCATTTTAAAAAACTTTTATAGTCATTCCTTCTGTCACTTCATATAAAACATCAGAAAAACAACTAATTTTTCTATTTATCTCACCTAAAATTTCTATATATACATTTGTCAACTCATCATACAAAAGACCACCTTCAAATATATTATCAGAAACAATAACACAATTTTGTGAATTCTTTGTTATAAATGCTATTTCATTTACTATATAATCCGATAAATCATCTACAATTTTATCTGAAACAATCTTATAGTGCATATCTATCCATCCCATACTCAACTCAAACATTTCATTCGCTAGTAAGTTAGATACACTTTCAATAATTACACTATTTGTATTTTTTACACAATGATTTTTTTTTATATATTTTTCATATGCATCACTAATACACTTTGATTGTTCTATGGTAAAAAAATTCTTGTTTTTCCGTTCAAAACGATGTTTTCTTATTTTTTTTTCGTTTTCAAATGAGTTCTTTTCCATGGTCGCAATATAAATCCTATCTGATTCCTCAGAAATATTACACAGAAAATCTTCCGCAAATGCTGATTTTCCACTACTACTTCCACCAATAATCAAAACAATCATTTTGTATTTTACCTATCTTTCATATTTTTTATTATGCAAAATTATTAAATTACTGCTTCTTGTAAGGATCAATTTTGATGTCATCAAATGTATTAGGCGAATTGTATACGCCCATTGCTAAATCTAACAAAGACATAAGCATAATTGTTCCAGTTCCTTCTCCCAATGCTAAATCAGCATCTATAATTGGGCTTAACTCTAATTCTTTAACTATATAACTGTATGCTTTTTCTCTACTTTTATGAGAAGCTATCATATAATCTACAGTTCCAGGACAAATTTTTTCAGCCAAAAGTGCTGCAACTGCACTAATGACTCCATCTATAACTATTGGAATTCTATTTAAGGCTCCTCCAATAAATACTCCGACCAAACCTGCAATATCAAAACCACCAACTGTACACAAAATTTCATAAGGATCTGCATCTTTTAATTTATACTTTTTGATTGCAGTCTCAATTACTTTTCTTTTTTTATGTAGTCCCAAAGAACTCAAACCCGCTCCTCTTCCTACAATTTCTTTAACTGGACAATTCAAAAGAGCTGCTGTAATAGCCGAACTAGTTGTCGTATTTCCAATTCCCATTTCACCTGTTCCAATAATTTCATATCCAAATTTTTTACATTGTTCAACAAGAGCAATTCCAACAGATATAGCTGCAGAAGCTTCTTTTTCGTTCATTGCTTTCTCTTTTGCAAAATTTTTGGTTCCTAATGCAATTTTTTTATTAACAACACCTGGAATGTTCTTTTTACAATTAATTCCAATGTCTACAGGAATAATTCTAACTCCTGCAACTGAAGCCATCTTACCAACGGATGAAACGTTTTGTCCCATGGCTTCAGCGACAGCCGCTGTAACATTCTGCTGTGATTGACTTATACCTTCTTCTACAACACCATTATCCGCGCACATTACAATCACCGCTTTTTTTTCAATTCTACAATTTATTTTTCCCTGAATTGCACCAATTTTGCAAATAATATCTTCAAATTTACCTAAACTATCAAGTGGTTTGGCAATATTGTTAAGATTATCCTTAACCAAATCTGCAATTCTCCAATCCGGTTGAATTATATTCAAACGTTCAATTTCATGTATATTCATTTCATCCACGTATGATTATTATCATACAATCCTTTCTGCAATCTTATACTTATAATTTCAAAAGTCAAATAATTAGAATCTTATGAACTTTTTTGTCTCATAAGCATTTATTTTTTATGATATCATGATTATGATTGTTCATCTAAAATATTATAGATTTCCTTCATATTTATATTATTTCGTAACAAATCTGCTAATTTATCATATTCTTTTTCCTTAAATTCAGAATAATCAAAATTACACATTTTTGAAAAAGATAATCCTTTTTTTTGTGATATACTCTCTATTATTATATCAGAAATATTATCATTATCAAAGATTCCATGAATATATGTTCCATATATATCTCTAGCACCAGATTCAATAGCTTTGGTAACAAATATCCCATCTACTGAACCATCTAGTCTTTCCAATAAAGCTTTATCCTTTAAAATATTATCCTTACAAAGTTCAGAATATTCAAAATTTTCCTTTTTATTATTTGTTTTCTCATTTGGCTCTGTTTTTCCCATATGGATTTCATATCCTGTAAAACTCTTCCCAGACAATTTTTTAAAAATACCATTTACATTTTTGAACTTACCTTTTACTTGTCTTGTAGTTTTTATTTTAGATAAAACTGTTTTCATTGGTAAAAAACCCATAGCTAATATTTTACCACCTGATTCAACCCCATATGAATCTATTATCTCTTCTCCAAGCATTTGATAACCTCCACAAATTCCCCATATTGGTATGTTTTCACATTTGCGGATTTTCATTTCTAATCCTGATTCTCTCAACCATTTCATATCAGCAATTGTGTTTTTCGTTCCTGGCAATATAATCAAATCTGGATTTTTAAAATTTTTACAGTTATCAACAAAACGAACCGACACATTCTCATACCTTGAAAAGACGTCAAAATCCGTAAAATTGGATATTCTAGGATATTTTATTACAACAATATCTATAGCTTTCTGTAAATTATTATCAAACTTTTCTGTCAAACTATCTTCATCTTCTAAATTCAAATTTTCATAAGGAACAACACCCACCACTTTTTTATTACTTTTTTCTTCCAACATTTTTATTCCAGGCTGTAATATTTCTTTATCACCACGAAATTTATTTATTATTAAGCCTCTAATTCTACTTTTTTCAGCTTCTTCAAGCAAAATTAATGTACCAATTAGTTGAGCAAAAACTCCTCCTCTGTCAATATCTCCGACCAAAATCACTGGTGCATCTAGCATTTCCGCTAAACCCATATTTACAATGTCATTTTCTCTTAGATTAATTTCAGCTGGACTACCTGCTCCCTCTATTATAATCACATCATATTCTTCTTCTAGTGTTTCAAAAGCTTTTTTTATTTCTGGAATAAGATTAGTTTTATATTTATAGTAATCAACAGCCTTCATATTTCCACGCACTTTTCCATTTACAATAACCTGGGACCCAATGTCATTTGTTGGTTTTAATAAAATAGGATTCATATATACTGATGGTTTGATTTTTGCTGCCTCCGCTTGCATAACTTGTGCTCTTCCCATTTCTAATCCATCATCTGTTATATACGAATTAAGTGCCATATTTTGAGATTTAAATGGAGCTACTTTATAACCATCTTGTTTTAAAATTCTACACAATCCAGCAACAATCAAACTTTTTCCCACATTAGACATTGTTCCTTGTACCATTATAACTTTTGACATTTTTTAACCTCGTTATTTTTTCTTATTATATACAAAAAAAGCTATGCAAATTGCATAGCTTACATACGACCCAAGAGGGACTTGAACCCTCGACCTCCGCCGTGACAGGGCGGCGCTCTAACCAACTGAGCCATTGGGCCTCAAAATATAATTATAAAAAAATGGACCATCGGGGACTCGAACCCAGGACCGACCGGTTATGAGCCGGTTGCTCTAACCAACTGAGCTAATGGTCCAAAACAAAAATAAATCAAAGCCGATGATCGGACTCGAACCGATAACCTGCTGATTACAAATCAGCTGCTCTGCCAATTGAGCCACATCGGCTTACACTCTTTCGAGCATAAATGACTCCGACGGGAATCGAACCCGTGTTACCGCCGTGAAAGGGCGATGTCTTAACCGCTTGACCACGGAGCCTTAACTCCCCGAGTAGGGCTCGAACCTACAACAACTCGGTTAACAGCCGAGTGCTCTACCATTGAGCTATCGAGGATTATTTTTTGAAGTTTATACCTTCAAAACTTCATACAAGCTTTTCTCTTTGAAAACCTTTTTGGTCAAGCCTTCGACCTATTA
>NZ_FNPG01000030.1 GCF_900107245.1 Lachnobacterium bovis DSM 14045 | reverse complement strand
AACTTCTCCATCATATCTGGAGCGAACCTGCTCCATGTATTTAAGAACAAGTTTATAATCTGATGGTATTGTCTGCTTATATTCAACCTTATCTGTTTCGTAACTGTAACAACAAAGTGTGTACTGTTCCTTATGGACATCCATCCCAACATAAACTATACTATTCATATGTGACCTCCTATTGTATGCGGTAATCCCTGTTACCTGATATTGTTTTTTTCAATTAATATCTTACAGGTAAATCCACGAATCTACAATTGTGAGGTCACTTCATATTGTCTCCTGAAGTAATCCTTAAATAAGCTATAATAAAAAGCGGTACAATACTCATTATGTTTTGTTCATATTTTTTTGCAGCTATAAGCACATTTATTTCGTTTGAAACATCTACACTTTCTCGAATGTGGTATACGGTTTTTTCAATAATTCTCACGAAATCTCCGCTACCTCTTTTTGCATAATAAAATACCTCCGCAAAATTTTCTATTTCTTCAACTCCACTTCTCTTAGCAAATTCATCTAGTAATTGTTCTAAAGGTATATTTAATTCTATAGATTTATTGATTTGAACTAATTCTTTATACATTACAGAATTTTTAGAATGAAACTCTTTTATCTCAATTTCAGCTTCTTTAAATGCATTTTCTATTGAATAACCTGATAAAATCGAAGTACATACACTTTGCATAGCATCTACAAATTCATTCTCTAATAACTTTTTTCTATTTGTTTTTCCTTCTTCAATAAATTTTATTTTTAAAATTTTATAAACAACTATAAATGACAGTAAAGCTACTGGTGAATTGTAAAAGAGAAAAGCTATTAAAACTGTAATTAACAAGCTTAATCCTAATAATTTTATTTTTTCCTTTTTGGATAATTCATACCTATTATAGTCAATTTGGGAATTCATTTATTCAACTCCTGACATACGTAATTTTTCAGTATTAATTAAATTGTTACACTTAACTAATTTATTTTCTTTGTTAATCTCATATAATTTATTCAGTTCTATTTCACCATTTTTTATACCTGTTATTTCAGATATTTCTAAAACTTTACGACTTTTATCTCTGCTTCGTCCTAAATGAACTATAACTTCTATTCCTGATGCAATTTGAGAACGAATCGCAGCTAGAGGAAGTTCCATCCCCATAAGAACCATTGTTTCTATTCTAAATAGAATATCTCTACATGAATTAGCATGTCCTGTTGACAAACTTCCATCATGTCCTGTGTTCATTGCTTGGAGCATATCTAAAGTTTCCTCTCCTCTACACTCACCAACAATAATTCTATCTGGTCTCATTCTTAGTGCTGATTTTATCAGGTCTCTTATCGTTATTGGTGTCACACCGTCAACATTTGCGTTTCGTGTTTCTAATCTAACGATATTTTCAACTCCTTGAATTTGTAATTCTGCAGAATCTTCTATGGTAATTATTCTCTCATCAAAATTTATAAATTGCGATAATGCATTTAAAAAAGTGGTTTTACCTGAGCTTGTTCCTCCTGAAATAAAAATATTATATCGAGCTTTTACCAATTTTTTCAAAAACTCAGATGCTTCTACAGTTATACTTTCTTTTTCAATTAAATCATCCATTTCTAGCGGCTTACTTGGAAATTTTCTAATAGATATAGTTGATCCGTTTAATGAAATTGGAGAAAGTACTATATTAACACGAGAGCCATTCGGCAATCTAGTATCTACAATCGGATTTGCCTCATTTACAACTCTATTATGTTTACCAACAATCTGTTGTATAACATCTTGTAATTTTTCTTCTGAACTAAAGACTATATTTGATTTTTTTATTATTCCAGATTCTTCATAAAAAACACTTTCCGGCCCATTAATCATAATTTCACTTACTTTAGGATTATCTATCAGATCCTGTATAACATCAAATTTTCTAAGTGAATTAAAAATATTTTTTTCAAGTTCTATTCTTTCTTGAATATTTATTATTTTACCTTTTAGATTGTTTACAGTTTCTTCTCCGATGATACATCTGATCTCTTCATCATCAACTTCTCGAGTATAATCAAGTTTTTTTAGAACATCTGCTCTGATTTTTTCATAAATTTGTGAATCAAGTTTTTCCATTGCTAAAACACCATAGTCTTTCTTAATAAATCACCAAATTCACTCCATTTCCAAGCCTCTACAATCTTATCTATATCTAACATTTTATTTTTGGGTTGAATCAATGGAATTTCACATACTAAATCATTTTCATCAAATCTTGATTCTTTATAAAAATCTTCTAATCTGTTGTTTGAAATAAATGAATCCTCTTTTAGAATAAATAGTTTTCTACACCCCTTTAATATTTCATAGAAATTTGCACATCTTGTACCAAAGTTTACTATTATATATTCGTAATCTAATTCATTCGATAAAACATTCATTAATTTTTTCCACATATCATGTGTTAAATCAGCTATTACAGAAGAATCTTTTGCAGGGTTAACTATATCAAAATTCTCAAAATGACTAAGACTATTATTTAGTCTTTTGCTTGAGATTTTTCCTGATTCAGACATCACCAACAAATCTTCTAGCCCCATTACCCCCTCTCTCTTGCCCAGACTTTCTAAATATATTTTTAAGCCACTGTTTTCTTGCATATCAATTAATAACACTTTTTTATTAGATATAGTTTCTCCCGAAAGGTATTCTGCAGTGAAAAAAGAAAATGGAAGTTGGAATTGTGAATTAGCTAAAGAATAAATTCCAACAATTTTTTTGCTGCTATTATCGAATTCATTGCCTTCTAATTGAATATCTTCATCGCAGATATCATAATAAATATTTTCAATTATTTTTTCAACATCTTCAAACATATCTACAATTTTTACATATTTAGGCGTGTTTTTTTCTTTGATTTCATTTTTATCCATTTCTTTTATTTCAGCATAATTTTCGAATGCCACTAAATTTATTTGCCTTTCTTTTAAAAGTTTTTCTAAATCTTCTATTTTTTTATTGCTCTTTTCAAATAGTAAAACGTCAATTCTATTCGATTTTTCTTTAAAAAAATCATTTATTTTACATATATCACTAAAAACGTATGATTCAATTCTTTCATGAAGATTTTTCATAACATAATTATTAAGTCGCCTAATATACTCACTATTATCTACTAAAAATCCAACTTTTATTTTTTTCATGCATTAATTCCTTCCTTAAAATTTGTTTAATCTCATTTTCTTTATACTTTTTTTATTCTAATCAATAATTCTTGTCTATTTTGCATTTTTCTTTCTACTAAATATAATTTTAATTATTTTTACTCGGCTCATATTTTTTTATATCAGATTTATATTTATGAATGTACTTGCGATTGTCGCTAATAAAATAGGAATTGAAAAGTGAATTATGTTTTCTTTTTTTGTTTTATCAATATCAATTCGATCTACTCTACCTTCTAAAATATCTCTTATAATAAGATTTATTTTTAAGTAAATTTCATTTATCCGTTTTTCATTTAGAATTTTTACAATTGAAATAATTGCTCCAATCAAGAATGACTGTATGATTATATTTATAAAACTTACTTCATCAACAAAAAAAGCGCATACTATAAATAGTTTTACATCTCCTGCACCAATCGCTTTTATCAAATAACAAAAAATCAAAACTAATATACAAATTACTTTACTTATAATTTCGTTCTTAGTGGTGAATTTTAATTTCAGAAAAATATTTAACACGATTCCAAGAAATAAACCAACTATTATTGTTATATTCTTTATTTTATAAAATTTGATATCCTGGAAAACTGCTAAAATTAGAACTATTAGAAGTATAAGAATTGAGGTATTTAGATTATTCATTTTTATCACCTCATTTGATTCGAAAGTATATCAATTTTTTCCCACTTTGTCTATACCATTTTGTATTTTTTTTTATTTTTGTTGAAAGCATACACTTTATTTAAGAAATATTATTTCTAATTTGTGAAAAACAAATTAAATCGCCAAGAGCTTTCTACACCCTTGACGATCAATTCTTTATTTTATGATTTTTAATTTTTTATTTTTTATTATACTTTTTACAAAATACTCCCAATACCATCTTATGTATTATGCCAAAAAGCCTCTATTTGTATCATTTGAATACGTCTCGTTTAAATTATCCTTTGAATAAGTTATCCCTGCGTAAACACTTTGTACGTTATCCATCATCTTTTCTGAATCATCACTTTGAGCAGCAACTTTAAAACTTTCATAAAGTCTATTCATCAAACTTTTTGCCTCTACGATACTATCTGTACTATTTTTATAAATACATTCTGATAAGCATCGATTGCAGAAAAGATAAATCTCATTAAGATTATTCGATAACTCATACTCGAAATTCAATGCGCCTCTCAACTCTTCTATTGCTTTTTGAGCCCATTCAATATTCTTTTTAAATTCTTCATAATCTCCTTTTACATGAGATTCTTTTGCATCATCCATGTAAGTAAATACAATCTCATAATTAATTAATGTCAACTCACTCTTATTACACTGACTCAATCGTCTTGTAAATTCCTGAATTTTTTCTTGTGTCATAACTTATCTTCTCCTATCTTATTTTGTTAACAATGCTAAAATCTGTTGTGGCATATCATTTGCCTGTGACAAAACAGAAATTGTTGCCTGATTTAGTATATTTTGCTCGGTATAACGTGTCATTTCTTCTGCCATATCTGTATCCATCAATGTTGAATAAGCGCCTGTCATATTTAATTCCAATTCAGATAAACTATTAGCCGCATAATTTAATCTATTCTGCGCAGCTCCAATTCCTGAACGTATTTTAGAAACTGCTGCAATCGCATCATCTAAAATTGAAATTCCTCTTCCTCCGCCATTTGTCGTTGAAACATCTATTTTTTCTATATACAATGCTTCAGACGAAACTCTAGGAATTCTTACATCAATTTCCTGATATTGGTTAGCTCCTACCTGCATCGTAACATCACCAATATCTGTAACCTCTAATGTTTGTTCACCTGCAGTTGCAAGTTTATCTGCTTGTATGCAATTTAAAAAATCAATACTAAATCCATTAATATCAGTAATTTGAACTCTATTTCCACTTGTATAGGCTGTTGCATTTCCTGAAAAACCATCATCTGATGCGTGCAAATTAATTCCAACATCCTTACCACCATACTGATTATAATTTGCGATATCATCAGTTTTAAATCCCACAACACCATCTTCTAATTGCACAAAATCACCCGAATTAGCAAATAACTTATCTGCTAATGCTTGAGACGAACATCTGATATCTAATTGATAATCACTACCATATTCAATAGCTTCTAACTTATTTACGCCATTGTCTTTACTGAATTTTGCTTCACCTATTTCTGCACCTTGTCTTATTTTTTCAAAAACTTCTTTATTAGTCATATCAGCTTTTAACTCAATATTTCTTCCATTAATATTCAGATTGCCATCTACTCCAAATGCATCATCACTGTTGAAATCTATTGAATTAACATCTATATGTGCTTTTTCTGCTGCACTTATAATTTCATATTTGTAAAAACCCGCCTTTACATCATCCGATATCAAGATTCTATCAGCATTATCAGCATAAGACCTTATATCCTGACTTCCATCTAATAAATTTTTCCCATTATATTGAGTATCTGACGCAATTCTATCTACTTCTTTTTTTAACTTATCAATTTCACTCTGTGCTGCCAATTTATCTTCATATACATTTGAATCACTTGCAGCTTGTACACACAGCTCTCTCATTCTCTGTAGAACCGCGATAACTTCGCCTAATGCTCCATCTGCAACCTGCATTACAGATATTCCTGATGAAGTATTATCTCTTGCTTGAGATACACCCTTAGTTTGAGATGTCATCCTAAATGAAATTGCAAGTCCTGCTGGATTATCTCCTGGTTTATTAATTTTATATCCTGTTGATAAACGCTCTGTAGATGCTGCCAAATTTTGTTCGATTTTTTTAAGCTGATTATTTGTAATAACAGCTGATAAATTATGATTAATTCTCATCTATATCATTTCTCCTATTTCTGCCAACTGGCGAGTCCGCTTCCATGCAGTTAATAACTGACTATCCTTGTCAGCGAGGTACTACTATTAGAAATATTTGGAAATTTTTTTCAAAATATTTCTAGTAGATTTATCGACCTTGAAATTTTTTTTCTTATACGTAGTTAATTAAAAAAATATAAAGAATGTTCAAATAGTTTGCTTTTATTTTTAAAGCATATTATAATGTTCTAGACTAGGATTAATTAAGGAGGAAAGCACTATGGCTAAAGTAACAAAAGAAACTATGATCGGTGAACTTTTAAATATTGATCAAAACATTACACCAATGCTTTTAGGAATTGGTATGCACTGTCTTGGATGTCCTTCATCTCAGATGGAAACTATTGAAGAAGCTGCAATGGTTCACGGTATTGATCCAGACGATTTAGTTGCTGACATTAATGACTTTTTAGAGCACGATTTAGCTTAATCAATTTTGAAACTTTGTGTTTTTTATTTCATATAAAATTCACTTTCATTAAAAAAAGCTGTGAAAAAATTGTTTTTTCACAGCTTTTTTCTTTACTTTTTTATTTTTCGTATTTATACAAACTCAGCTAAAACTTCTATTGCATTTTTTTCGACTATTGTTTTGGCATGTTCTCTCAAATATGCCTCTGCTGTTTTTGAATAAATTTTTAATTTGCCATATTCTGAGATGACATTACAAATCTTGTTATACTCTTTTGGTGTATATCCGTTTTTATGGAAAACCAAATAGTATTTTCCTGTATTAATATTCTTGTATAAACTATTTTCTCCATTATAAAACTCTTTTAAAACCTTACTAAGTCTCATAACAATGTCCAGCTCGTTAAACTCATACATTCTTACCAAATCAACAAGCTTATCTGACTCTTTATCCTTGTAGTTTTCAATGTCAATCACCTTATTTTCAGTATTTTCTAAATCGTCCTTCTTATCGAAAAAGACTTGGTCTAACACTTCTGATAATTTGTCATAATCTGACTTATAGTCCTCAGAAGACTCATCATCTTCTTCAAACATGTCATCATCTAAATTAATCTCTTTTATATTAATTTCTTCATCTTTTTTCTCATCTTTTTCTTCATCATGCATTTTTTTAAAAATATCTAGTATATCATCTACGCCTTGCGACTTAGCTTCCATCTTTTCAGCTGCACCAAAGACATCAAAATCTTCGATTTCTGTAAACTTAGAAAAACGTGTATCTAACTCTTCTGGATACTCAACTTTTGTTATCATAAGTATGATATTCCCGCCTGAAAGTGGAACAGCTTCAACCATAAGAGGTATACCATTATTCGCTTCAAAGCCAAACTCACTATTCGCCTGTTGCATCATATCCCTAAATAAATCTCTCGCTTTCTCAGTCCCATATGCTAATTCGCTTAACTTAATTTGTCTATTTTCTAAATCTTCTTTTGTTAATGTACAACGAATCTGATTCTCATTTACTCTTTCGATTTTCACTTTTACCCTTCCTTTTTGTCAAATACAAATAGTTGATGTATAAATTATTAATATTATAATAAAGCCCTATTTTTATGTAAAGGTTTTACACAATTAATTTTTTTAATCTCCATTTTGTATGTTTATTATATTATTTCTACACTGTCCATTATACCCATTTTATAACTAATATTACAATGTTTTTTAAAAATATTGTTTGTTTTCCATGTAATATAGCTATTATTCATTTCTTTTTTGAGCATAATTTATAAAAATAATATTTTTATACTTTTTTTATTGCAATTTATTTTTTTTCATGATATAAAATTAGCTATGTTGCGTTCGCAGGAAGGAATCAAAAATGAATAATCAAAATTCTAAAAACATATCTATTTTTAAATCTAAGACGTTTAAATCTAGTTACATAACCAATAAATATGAAATAATTAAACAACTTGGTAATGGCTCAAATAGCTTTGTATTTCTCGCAAAACATAAAACATTAGATTCTATGCGAGCTATAAAGGTCATTTCTAAAGATATTTCAAATTATGATACTATTGTTTCTGAAGCATTATTACTTAAATCATTAAATCACAAAGGCATCCCACTTATTTATGATGTTGAAGAAGATAATGATAATTTTTACCTTATTCAGGAATACGTCTCTGGTACAACATTAGGAGAATATCTATCTTACAACAAACATATTAGTTTAAAACTTTTTATCAGTCTATGTAAAAATTTGTCTGAAATATATAGTTTTTTACACAACTCCTTTAATACTCCTATTTTCTATCAGGATTTAAAACCTGAACACATATTTCTTCAAGATGATTACTTTAAGTTAATTGATTTTGGAAGTTCTAATTATTCTATTAATGATGTCGATATAAATGCATCTTCCTATAAAGAAAATTCTGCTAGTGAATCTTTCTCTAGTGAATCTTTCTCTAGCAAAACTTCCTCTATGAATGTTAATTCTATGATTAATGGTAATTTATATTTTTCAGCTCCAGAAGTAATTAGAGGCGAACAAATAACGATAAAATCAGATATTTATACCTTAGCCAAATTGATAAATTATGTTATGGAATATGTTGATGAACGATTATCTAATGATTTCCTAACTGCTTTATATAAAGCTCTTTCTTCAGATCCAAATTGTCGTTTTGAAACGGTCGACAGTTTTATGCGTGAATTATTAAAAAATCCACACGAATCTGCGTCTTGCTCTATTTCGCAACCATATAAAAAAATTGCAGTTTTTGGTACTTCGCATGGATGTGGAAGTACACATTTTTCAATAGCTTTATCTACTTTTTTAAATAGTCAACATTTTCCCTCTGTTTACATGGAAAAAAATGACTCAAATCACTTAATAGGTTTTCAAAAGCAAAATCCCTTAGTGACAGAAGTAGATGGATATCTTAAATATAAAAACTTTAATGGTCTGCCAAACTATGGTGAGGGAATACTTATTAATAAATTAGATTCTAAAATACAAATTCACGATTATGGTGTATTAAATAATTTCAATTTTTCAAACGGTATAAATTCCGATAAATATGATTTAATTTTTTTGATAATTCCATCATCACAATGGCTTTTTGACTCATGTTTTTCTTCTATTGAAAAATACTTAAACTACTTTCCAGACAAAAACATTGCTATTATAGCTAATCTATCTAATTTTTCAAGCAATAGTAAGCACCTGATTGCAATATCAAAACATTTTAACTTACCTGTATATAAGTTTTCTTATGACGAAAATCCATTTATTTACTCAAAAGAAAAAGAAAAATTTTTTTCACAGGTTTTAAATCTCGAAAGGAGGAAAAGAAGATTTTTAGGTTTTATAAACAAAAGCAAAGGGCTACTACAATAGCCATCACTGGAAGTGAACATAATGTTGGTTGTACACACTTTTCATTAGCTTTATCTAATTATTTGGCTAATAAATGCAAATATAAAGTTGCTTATTTAGAATTAAACTCAGCAAACAGAATCTCGTTTTTGAATAATAAAAAATTTATTACAGACCATTTTAAGCACTTAAATATTGATTTTTATCCAAATGTTATTTATCGTGATTTAATCAATATTCTTTCACATAAATATGATTTTTTTATAATAGACATGGGTGTTTTGAACCAAAATTCGTTAGCAGAATTTTTACGCCAAGATGCTCGTTTTATCATTGGATATAGCAATAGAATTAAAGCTCCAACATACAATAATTATATTAATTTCATTCTATCGCCTTATGATATAAAGGATAACAATAAAAATAAAATTTTAAAAAACACTAATACAACTCTTTTATCAAATTTAGGGCTTTCAGATGATATAAAAACTTTTTCAAAACAATATCATTGTTCTTTAAATTCTATTCCTTTTTTCTTTAATCCGTTTCATCTTACTTCCGCTGAATGGAACTTTTTCCAAGATATGACAAAACACATTTTATAGCGAGGATTATAATTTTATACCACAAAATTTTATTAAAAACAAAAGGTGCTCAATACCTTCTTGGTAATTCTACTTTAGTGGTTTTTTTATTAATTAATGGTCATTCTTTTGCCGGAATGATCATTTTTTATTTTCATTTATAACTCAGATATCAATAAAACATTTTTTATAGATTATGATTTTACTAATATTTATTGTACCTACGTTTTTTCCAATATAATTCCTTCATACATTTAAAAACTACCGTTAAATTCATCTCTATAGTGATTAATATTTAATATATAAGTTAATAATTAACATATTATATGATATAATTAAAAAAAACGAAAAAGGGTGGATAACAAAAATGAAAAAAACAATTTCAAAATTACTAATTCCATGTGCCATTGTTTTTTTACTTATATGTATAATCATGGGAATTTTTCTATATAAACATTTTTCTCCAAACAAGGCTCATGCTGATATTAGTAAAACATACGGAATAATCACAGATGAACAAGTTGCGATTCTTTTGGACAATAATTTCGAAAGTTCACAAGGCACTTTAATAAATGGCTCGGTATATTTAGATTACAAATTTATTCACAAAAATCTAAATTCTAGATTATATTGGGATTCAAACGAAAACAAATTATTATACACAACTGCCAAAGATCTCATAATGGTTTCTCCAGATTCATCTAATTATATGGTTAATCGCACAAATATGAATTTTGGTAAAAAAATAGTAGTAACTTCAGGAAATAATTGCTATGTAAATGTGGATTTTATAAATAAATATTCTAATTTTACATATAAATACTATAAAAACCCATCTAGAATAGTATTAACAACAAAATTTAGCAATGTTGATTTTTGTTTAAGTGAAAAAAACACACAAATAAGAGTTTTAGGTGGAATAAAGAGTCCTATTATGAAGGATTTAAAATCTGGTGACAAACTTAGACTTATTAAACAATATGATAACTGGTCAAAAGTAATGTCCGAAGATGGAATCATTGGATATGTAAAAAATAACGCTATCTCTGATGTTACAAAAAAAGACATTAAAAACAATTTTAAAAAAGAAAACTTTACACACAAACGTTTTAATACAACTATAAATATGGCATGGCATCAGGTAACATCACCCGCTGCTAATTCCAATATTTCAAGTGTTTTAGCATCAACTAAAAAAGTAAATGTTATCTCTCCAACCTGGTTTTCACTTAACGATAATAACGGTAATTTAAAGAGCATCGCAAGTATGGATTATGTAAATTTCTGTCATCAACAAAATGTTCAGGTTTGGGGCTTATTTAGTAATTTAGTTAACACAAAAGTAGATACTTCGTATGTATTAACACACACAAGCACTCGCCAAAATTTAGTCAATCAAATTATATCGCAAGCAATTCAATATAATCTTGATGGCGTTAATATTGATTTTGAATCATTAAATGGACGAAAAATCGGTGATAGTTATATCCAGTTTATTCGTGAGTTATCTTTAAAATGTAAGGATAATCATTTATTCTTATCTGTCGATAACTACACACCTTCAGGTTACACTAATTTTTACAATAGAAAAGAACAGGCCAACTTTGCCGACTACATTTGTATAATGGCTTACGATGAACATACAACAACATCTGAATCTGCAGGTTCTACAGCCTCATATTCTTGGGTAAAAAATGGAATAGAAAACACACTTAAAGAAGTTCCTGCTAATCAGGTTATTATGGGTGTTCCATTCTACTCTAGATTATGGTTTAAGCCTTTATCTAACGTAGAAGATGAGTCCTCAAATGACGGCTATAAAGTAAAAACTACTCTTGGACTTGTTGGAATGCAAAAATTAATCACTGATTCAAAAGCAACCAAAAAATGGCTTAAAGATGAAGGTCAATATTATATTGAATACAAAGACAATACAAATCTATATAAACTTTGGATTGAAGACAATAAATCCATTCAAATGAAATTAAAATTGGCTAAAGATAAGAAATTAGCTGGAGCTTCATTTTGGAAGTTAGGTTTTGAAGACATGTCTACTTGGGACACTATCTCAAAAACCATGTTTTCAAAATAGAGAATATTTAAAAAATAAGTTTATAATATTTTTAATTACATATATAAACCCTCTCTAGAATTCTTGACCATTCTTTGGTCGTTGGAACATTTACTCTAGAGAGGGTTTATTATTTATCCTACTTTAAATCTTTCACATTACACATCCGAAAAAGCTTTAACAAAAATCTCTGCAACTTTATACAACAATTTTGTTTGTGGTTTTGATTCTTCTTCATTTGCTTTCCAATCATAACTACTTTTTTCTTGACCATTATCAAATTTATTTAAATCAATATGCTCTGAAAAAGCAATTTCTAAATCCATATTATTCATATCAAACGGTAATTCTTTTACTATTTCTTCTTTTTTTTCTTTCAAGTTATCTACTATTTCATTGCTATCTGAGGCAATTATTCCTGCTATAGAATTATCTTGCACTCTAAAACTTCCAGCAATTTTCACATTTGAATTAGACTTAAACAATAGATTTATCAATCCTTTTTTTTCAGATGTTCTAACAATTCTTAGTTTTATTCCCGATATTCCATCTGAAGTTTCGACAGGAATAACATAAGCTTCATCCCTACTTTGTTTTGCCATTATTTTCAAAGATGATGCCATCACCCTATATGTTTTCAACTCTTTTGAGGTAATAATCTTTTTTTCAACAATCATGTTATCGAGAGCATGTTCTGCTAAATCTGCTAATTCTTCTTGTGCATCTGCCATCTCTTTTGGTTCCTTTATTGACTCACCAAATCTTCGAATCAACTCTTCTTTCATTTTCTGAATTTTTTCAATATTCGATATATCATTGTTAAATAGCATATCTAAAACTCTATCCGGTTGTCTTAAACTTTTAGCACCAAGTAAATTAATCAAATTGCAAGGCATATCATATTTCTCAAGCATTTCTAAAACTTCATTTTTAGTATTAAGGACTCTAACAAAATCTTCTTTTACTTCCTCAAAATACTCATTCTCTAGTTTTATATTATCACTTAAATGAGCTTCATTTTCTTTTGTAATTTCATTTTTCAGTTCATCTAAAGACATATCTTGCCAATTTTTTATGATTTTTTCACTCAACTTATTCGAACTTAAATATTCATCAACAATATTATTTATTTTAATTCTAACAAGTTCAGCTTTATTGGCATTTATCACTATTCCTTTTTCTATTTGTTTATCAATAGCATTCTCCATTTTAGAATCAATTCCATTGAATTCATCATCAATTTCATAATCCATGTCTAATTTGTTTTTACTTCTTAGTGCTGTCAAAAGATTTCTCATTGTTACTTTTTGATTTTGTTTCAATATCATTCCAACAACACTTCCATCTGTCTTTTCAACCTGAGAAATTAATCTGTAAATGCCAATATATGACTCTCTATCTTCTTTTGATATTTCTTTATTATTTTCTAATTTCCACAAATATTCACTAAATTTTTCGTCTTCACTAGGTCCTATTTCTTCAGCAATTGTAGAAACTATTCGATTTAATTCATTAACTGGTAAATCAAGTGGATTTATACCTCTTTTTATTATCTCTATTGTCACGTTTGGAGTTAATTCTTTAAAAGTATTTTGGATTATTTCATCAATATTTCTTACTCGTTCAATGTTTTTTGTAGTTATTTCTTCTGAATTATAGCCGAGAATTCTTACTGCCCTCATATTCTCTTCATTTAATTCTAAGCCTAATTCTTCTAACAAATAATCTGCATTTGCAAAAGCTTTTTTTATTGAATCTCCTAATTCAGCCATTGGATGCGTACTTACTTTTTCATAATTTTCATATGCAGCTTTAAAATCAACATACTTTTTATCAGCTACTTCATTAATTTCATTAATTGTTGATACACTATCTATTTTTCCTAAAACTGCTGCAGGTTGATTCTTTAATTCTTCAATTGCAAAATTTGTTGCTTCATACTTGTTTATTTTTTCAATCGATACATTCTCTTCCTTAAAAACTGAATCATAATACTCTTGCTCAAGTTTTTTCAATTCTACCAAAACTTCTTCTAATGGTTTCGTATCTATCGATATTCCTTTTTTTAAAAGCTTATAATTTGCATCAACTGTCATCATTAATCTAACTTCTTCTAGTTGTCTTTTCGCTGTTAAAAATTTATAATTGTTTTCTATATCTTCTTTTTTGTTATAAATTTTAGAGTTTTCATTAGATTCATCTAATCTTTTTTTAATTGACTCTGATAAATTAGAAATTGTAACATCTTTGTTGCTTTCAATAACGTACTCTAAATCCTCATCTTCTACAGAATTTATAACTTCATAATCTATTTTTGCTTTATCAGAATACGAATAACCTGCTAAAATATATGCATTTTCTGGAGTCCTTCCATCCCTTATTGATGATGTAATTCTATCAATAATTTGATCATCTTCTATTTTTTTCAAATTCGACAAAGCATTATAATATTCTAAATTTTCTTTTGTAAGATTTACATTATTCGCTATCAAAACCTGACTATTATTTACATTTTCTTCCGTAACTTTATATCCATTTTTTTTCAAAAACGTATTAATCTGATTTTCTAAATCATTAATGTTAGAACGTTGCATTGAATTCAAATTATCTGTCATATTAGGTTTAATTCCTGCTCCACTTTGCGCTACACAAATATTTGAAATTGTTGGCTCTAATTCATTTTTTATGATATAAGAAATTGTAGATTCTTTTAAATCATATATACCACTTGCTTTTTCATATGCATCAAGTGCTTTCTCCATAACATCTTCGCTTATTGGTAAATCTTTTTCTTGCAAACTTCTTTCTATCTGTTTTGCAATCGCTGTATTTCCTGTTATTTTTTTCAACTCTTCTGAAGACAATGATGAACCATAAATCTTTTCAATATCAACTCCTGCTTTTGCAAGAGTAGCTTTTATCTTATCTGTAACACTTACAATTGTTGAAATATCTGTATCATTTATTGAATATCCATTTTTTTCTAGTTCTTTTAAATCTTCAGATGAAACTGTGTTCGCGATAACAGCTAATTCGTTTGCCGTCTTACCGATTGGCGAATTAATATCCTTTATAATATTTTTGGCAAGCGAATCATCATTTTCGACACCTAAACCAGGCTTAACGTATGTAAACCTGTCTATTTCATCGTTTAATGATAAATCACTTGCCTTATATTCAAAGTTTTTGAAAAATGTTTTTGAAGGATTATGTTTTGAATTAGAAACAAATCCCTCTATTCCATCTTTATTTTTTTCTAAATCATTTTTTTCAATATAATTTGTAATATCTATTTTCATGGTGACACCTCGCTCGTCAATTGTATACTTACTCAAAGAGTATATCGACATCAGTTTCCCCAAAAAATAGTAAACAAAAATATAATTTACTCTACAATGCAGTTTATACTAAAATTTAAAGATAGCCACACCATAAGCTGGTAAAGGATATGCAAAAGAATATCTCTTCTTATCGCACTCTTTTTCCTCAGCCTTATATGATGTCTTCTTATTAGCTGCATCTCCACCAAATCGTGTACTATCGCTATTTAAGACAAGTTTGTATGTCTTTTTCTCTGGTACACCAACTCTGTAATCTATTCTTTCCATAGGAGTAAAATTGATTACGAACAACATATTATTTTTACCATCTTCACTTCTTCTAACAAAACTATATATGCTTCTATCTGCATCGTTAGCATTTATCCATTCGAAACCTTTCCAACTATGATCTAATTCATACATACTCTTGTTTTCTTGATACAAATGTAATAACGCTTTTACCCAATCCTGCATATATTTATGTTTTGGATTTTCTAGAAGATACCAATCAAGTTCTCTCTTTTCACTCCACTCTTGCAACTGCGCAAATTCCTGTCCCATAAATAATAGTTTTTTTCCAGGATGTCCCATCATAAAAGCATATCCTGCCATTAAATTCTTAAATTTATCAACTTCGTATCCTGGCATTTTGTTTATCATAGAACATTTTAAATGAACAACTTCATCATGAGATAAAACTAAAATGTATTTTTCACTTTCATTATAACTCATTGCAAAAGTCATCTTATTGTGATTGTTTTTTCTAAAATATGGATCTAACTTCATATAATCAAGAAAATCATGCATCCATCCCATATTCCATTTATATGTGAAATTCAATCCATCATCAATTGCTTTACCTGTTACCTTTGGCCAAGCTGTTGATTCTTCCGCAATCATTAGTGTTCCATGATTTCTTCCTAAAACAACGGTATTAATATGTTTAAAAAATTCAACTGCCTCAAGATTCTTATTACCACCAAATTTATTTGGTACCCAATCGCCATTTTGTTTTCCATAATCAAGATACAACATTGATGCTACCGCATCTACTCTAAGTCCATCAACATGATATTTTTCTACCCACATCAATGCACTACCTATCAAGAAATTCTTAATTTCATTTTTTTCATAATTAAAAATCTTTGTACCCCAATCTGAATGTTCACCCTTCCTTGGATCAGGATATTCATATAATGGCTCTCCATCAAATTCTGCCAATCCGTGTGCATCCTTTGGAAAATGTGCTGGCACCCAATCAAGGATAACACCAATTCCTTCCTTATGACATTCATTTACAAAAGCAGCAAACTCATCAGGTTTACCATATCTAGATGTTGGTGCATAATAACCTGTCACCTGATATCCCCAGGATCCATCATAAGGATACTCTGCTATACCCATTAATTCAATATGAGTATACCCCATTTCTTTTACATATGGTACTAACTTCTTTGCTAATTCTTCATATGTGTAAAAACCATCATCGTTTCTTCCTGGATGTCTTGTCCAAGAACCTGGATGACATTCATAAATAGCTATTGGCTCTTTATAGACATCTTCTTCCGTCTTTTTAGCCCTTGCATTCATCCATCTTTTGTCTGTCCACTTAAAATTTGATGTGTCATACACTGCTGAAGCTGTACCTGGACGTAATTCTGCATATGAAGCATATGGATCGGCTTTATATAATTTCCTTCCATCTTCTGTAATTATTAAGTATTTATATAAAGACTCTTCCTTTACACCTTCTATAAAAAGTTCAAAAATTCCATTTTTGTCTGCTCCAAGTTTTTCCATCTCATGAGATGTTTCATTCCAGTCATTAAACTGACCAATTACAAATACTTGTTTAGCATGTGGTGCCCAAAGATCAAATATAACCCCTTTTTTTCCATCTTTCTTGCACACATGAGCTCCTAACTTTTCATAAATTTCATAGTGTGTTGCCTGCCCAAACAGATAGCTGTCCATTTCCGTAAAGTTACTCATACTACTCTCCTCCAAATATATTTAATTTTTATTATTCAAAATCCTTCTCTCTTAAGATGATTCTGTTATCCTCCGTATAACGCTTTTTGTTGTTGAATCTAGAAAATGCCTTGATTCTACCTTTTTTGCGTTCATTCATTATTGCCTCATCAATTATATCTTTTACTTCAGAAATTGTAGTTGCCTGATCTAATCTTTGAATATTATTAATTCTATTATAAAGTGCTAAAATAGCCATTTCATCAATAGCATAACCTAACTCAGAACAATATGCTTTACCAAAAGCAACTAATTCATCATTATTGAAAATTGGCACTGTGATTTTTTCAGAGAATTTCTTCTCTAATCCTGCGTCTAAAGAAAATGCTTTTTCAATACCATTTGGTGTATCCTCAAATATAATAAGCATACCACTAGTATCATGTTCCATTAATAATGATAACGCAACTGCAGTTTTCTTAGTTAATTCACATACATTTTCAATTATCAAACATCCACCAGATACTTTTTTGATAAGTTTATTAATATCTTTTTTATTTAAAGCAGATGCCTGAATCTTTCCAACTCTACCTTCAGGTTTTCCTGTTTCTTCTTGTAAAACTTTAATAATTCCAGTTGCTAATACTGTTTTACCACAACCTCTTGTACCCTGAACAATTAAATTCTTAGTATTAGCGTTTGTTTTATCCTCTAATCTTTCTTTTAAACCTGTTAATACCTGACATAACTGTTTTTCCATGCCTTTAATTGGTACAAAATATGAGAAAATAGATTTTTGAGCATTAGTAAGCTCTTTTACTACTTCTCCATTTTTCTTTATCTGTCTACTTCTTTCTGCTTTTTTCTCAGAAAGCTGTTTCTTGATTTCTTCTTCAAGTTCCTCTCTAGTAGGCATTGGTTTAGTATCCTCTGTAAGCTTATCACTTTCAGCTGATTGATTTTTTACATCTTTATTATCATTTTTATTGTCTGATTTATCTGTCTTAACTTCATCAAAATCAACCAATACTCCAGTTTTATCAGCTATTTCATCATTTTTATCTAATAACTGTTCTACTGGATCTTCTTCCTCAGTCTCATCTTTTTCAGTTGATTTAAATACATTATTGAAAATATTACAAAGTCCGTTCCATGCTTCTTCACCAATATTTTCTACTGTATCTTCACTATCAACTTCAACATTCTTAGTTACAGAATTTTCATTATCTTTGCCTTTTTCAGTTTTATCATCTGTTTCTACATCATCTTCCACAGATTGTTTTATCTGTTTTGATTCATCCACTCTGGCCACATTATCTTTTAATTCTGAAGACTTTTCAACCTTTTCAATAGCATCCTTAGTAGAACCATCTTTGCTATCAACAATTTTTTCTTGATCATCTTTTGTATCAACATTTGCTGTATTTTCTACATCTTCTGTTGTATTTTTATTTTCTGATCTAGATTCTGAAACCTTTTTTGTTTCTACGACAGTGTCTTGATTATTAACTACTACAGTATCATCATTTTGGGAATCATCTTCTTCATCATAATCTTCAACCTTATTAGTCAAATTTAAATTGTTTTGAACTTTTTCAGATTTAGCACTGACCACATCAGCATCTGAATTATAAATATCTGCAACAGCTCTTTCTGCCTCTATTGCTGATTTAATCTCATTTTGTTCTTTAGCTTTTTCTTTTTCTTTTATCTTATCCGGATCAAGTTCAATACCGAGATTATGCTCTCTAGCTGCTTCAACCAAATCATATTTATCTTTCAAATATTCTCTTTCTAATAATTCTTTTGGAGAATATCCTTCTTTTAACTTTGGAATAACCTCATTTAAACGTTTTAAAATATCTTCTGCAACAGCAAGTGCTCTAGCTTTTGAAGCATTTAATTTTTTTTCTTCTGCTTTTTTCAATGCTGTCTCTGCTGCACGTTTTGTTTTCTCCCATTCACCAAGAATATCATCAATGCTAAGTTGTTCTGCTTCCTTACCATCATTTTCAGATTTAGTTATATTAATTTGTCCTTTTGTTCCTTCGCTCAACAATTCTTTAAAATTCATTTTTAAAGAGCCGTCAATTTCTTCATCTGTTTCAATATTCTTTGTTTCTTTTAAGACTTCATCATCCACTTGAATTACTTTCAAATATGGAATATCTACCACTAATTCTTTGACTTTATTTAATTTACTGTCAATTTCTTCTCGATTTTTGGCATCTTTAATCTCTTTAATAAATCCTTCTAGAGATTTCTTTAATGAATCTGTATCATATTTTTCTTCATTCTCTTTACTTGCTTTTTTTTCTAAAGTCTCACTAATTTCATTTTCCTCAACAAGTTTTTCAATCTTCTGAATTTTCTTGTTATCTAAATGGAATTTTTTGTATTTTTCTTCTTGTTTTTTAGTTAGAGGATGATATAAAATCTTTAATTCAAGTGCTCTCTCAACGTAAGGACCATCTCCAAACCACAAAATAAGTTCATCACATGCAGAAACACATTTTTGAACCATATCTGCCTTATGATACAAATACGCCAATTCATATGCCCATTCTTCAGTGTATTCATGTTCTTTTAAACTTTCCAATATTGGAATCAATTCTTCAGTTGTTGCACCTGTTGCTTTTTTTATTTCGTATTTAAGTGCAAATTTCATTGCATCATTAGGTCCAATTTCAACGAACTCATCATAATACTCATTAGCACTTTCTATATCATTTAATTTTAAAGCTAACTTTGCTAATTTATAGATAATATTTCTTCCTAATGGAGAACGATTATATGCTAAAATCAAGATTTCTCTTGCATCCTCAAGTCTTCCCAATTTTTCATAAACATCTCCAACTTTAACTAAAATATTAACGTTCTTAACCTTATTCCAATTAATTCCGTCTGCAACTTTAGCCGCCGCTTCATATTTACAGTCCTTATATAAATTTTTTATTTCATCTAATTTTAAATTATATTCATATTTATCCAATTCCTGTCACCTCATTGTGAATGATTTTTTTATTGTTTCTACTACAATTTTCTCATTTGTTAATAAATTATCAGTAACAAAAGTGTCAGTATTACCGTCTATAATTATTCGCATACATAACTAGCCCACTGTAGCTAATTATATATTTTAGTGTAACATAGCATAGAATGTATGTCAAAAAAACAAGCAAAAAAAGTGCAGTTATATGTAATATTTTCACATAACTGCACTTTTTCTATTTTTAATAATTTATGTTTTGTCAAAATCATCTGCGAAAGAATTATTTTTTTTCTGAATCAGATTTTTTTACTTTATTTCCAAAAAAATTCTTATTCATTTTTTTCTTAGATGGTTTGCCATCACCTTTTTCCCTGCTTAATTTTTGATAAACAAGACTATTTGTTCCTTCATCTACTTTAACTGCCTCTATATATGCCGTCGTATCAACGACTAATTCTTTTTTTCTTAGAATATTGTTTACACCTTTTGTAACTAAATAATAAATTACACCAAATATTGGCACTCCTAACAACATGCCTATAAATCCAAACATTCCTCCAAAAATTAAAATCGAAAACATAACCCAAAATGAGGATAAACCTGTTGAATTTCCAATTATTTTTGGTCCTATGATATTTCCATCAATTTGTTGTAAAATAACCATAAATATCACTAAATATAATGCATGAATCGGACTTTGTATTAGTGTTATCAATAAAGTCGGTACAGCACCAATGAATTGTCCAAAGAACGGGATCAAATTAGTCACACCAATAATAACTGCAATCAAAATTGCATTTGGAATCGATAAAATTAAACATCCAATGTAACAAATGACACCTATAATTGCTGAATCAATAATTTTTCCAGTAATAAATCCGCCAAAAATTGAATTTGAATGACGCACAACCTCAATTATTTCATTCGCAGTTTTTGGTTTAAATAACGCATAAATAATTTTTTTACATTGTCCTTTTAATTGTTCTTGTATTCCCATCAAATAAATTGCAACTATTATTCCAATAAAACAATTAAAAAAACCTGTTATAATGCTAACTACGCCATTAGTGATTTCAGTTAAATATCTTTGAACTTGTGGAACTAAGTCACCCTTTGTCCATTTTTGAAATTCTTGAGTAACTTTAGCCATAGTTGTTTTAGCGACTTCTGAAGCTCTACTATCCGACTTTACTAACTCTGTAACCCAATTAGAAAAACGCTTCGATTCCGCCGGAAATCTTGTTATAACATTTCTTACACTTTCTATTGTTGCTGGAACAATAGATGCAATTAACAAGAAAATCAAAATAATAAATACTAAAATTGATGCCGTTACAGCTATTCCTCTTGTAATTGCTTTTTCTTTTTTTTCATCTTTAATTAATTTTGGTGCAACTCTGTGAATTTGTTTTTCCCAAAATTTCATTATCGGATTCAAAATATATGCTATTGCCGCACCAATAATGATAGGTTGGCCTGTTCTGATTAGCTTTGCAGAAATATCTGCAAAGCTATCAAACCTATATATTACAAAGAAAAACACTATAACACTTGCTAAGGTTATAAATAATGTTATTCCAACTTTCCAATATCTATCTAACTCTTTTTCATTTTTTTTGTTTTGCAATTTTAAGCTCCTTTGTTCTATAATTATCTTTTTATATTAACCATCAATTGCTAGATAAGAAAATACATTAGATATTATATTGAATATGCCTTTTAAAAACAATATCTGGTAAACAATAAACCTATATTAAAATTACATCTGGCTTCTGTAATAATTAATTAAGCAACCTTTTAAAATGATTTCTTTTTCATTATCTGTTAATGGATCCATTCCTAATTTGAAAGCAGTTTTTTGTCCATCCTTAATTACATATGCATCAAATTCTGTCTTTCCTTCTGAAATAGACTTTTTAATATCTGGAATAAAAATATAATCTAAATTTTCAAATGGCAAAGTTCCTTCTTTAATCAAAAATGGAATCATACCCCAGTTAATTAAATTACTACGATATCTCTTTGTCGCATATTCATTTGCAATATTTGCCCAACCTCCAAGAACTTTCTGACAAGATGCTGCCTGTTCTCTAGCAGAACCATCACCTGGTTTAACTGCAAATATTGTACTACCAAATCCAAGATTTTCTTTCTTAACACCTTCAAATTCTTTATGAATAACATCCATAACAGGTTTTAATTCTTCTACAACTTCTACTGGACAAGTGTCTTCTTCAACAGCTTTTTGCGCTTTTTGAATCTCTTTAGCTCTCTCAACATACTGAGGATCTTTTCTTGAAAGTGCAAATTCAGCTAATTTAAGAGGGTTTGATCTATAAGAAGATGTCTCCCCTGAAGGAATAAGTTCATCTGTTGTTGTTACAGGATCATGGATTTCTGATACAACTTTTAAAACTAAGTTTTCTGGAAGTGCACTCATCTTTGGCCAATCCTTAATGTTTGGACCGAATTTTAATTCTACACTTGAATCTGCTTTTCCCTTACTATCAAAAACTCTGTTTTCGTAAATTGTACTATCATAGAAATATTTAGGTTTTGTATAATTTACATCAATTTCAGTTGCTGCTGTTAAATATCCACCATTAGCCGCTGTTGCTGCAATTGATCTAGCATCCATTAATGCAACAGATGCAATCTGTCCATCTTGAACTTTTGAACCTTCTCTGTTAGGGAAGTTTCTTGTAGAATGTCTAATAGAGAAGGCATTATTTGCTGGAGTATCTCCTGCTCCAAAACATGGACCACAGAATGCAGTCTTAACAATTGCTCCTGAAGCCATTAAATTAGCAACTGCTCCATTTTTCACTAATTCCATATAAACTGGTGTTGATGCTGGATAAACACTAAGTGTAAATTCATCAGAACCAATTGATGAACCTTTTAAAATATCTGCTGCATCGCAAATATTTTCAAATCCACCACCTGCACAACCTGCTATAATTCCTTGATCTACGTATAATTTTCCGTTTCTTACTTTGCTCTTTAAATCCAAATCTACTTTTCCATCAAAACTTACTTTTGCTCTCTTCTCACAGTCATCTAAAATATCAAGCAAGTTTTTGTTTAATTCTTCGATAGTGTATGTGTTACTTGGATGGAATGGCATAGCTATCATTGGTTTAATTTTACTTAAATCTAACTCAATAAACTTATCATAATATGTAACTTCACCTGGAGTTAATTCTTTATAGTCACCAATTCTTCCATGAATTTCTAAAAACTCTTTTATTGTATCATCTGTTTGCCAAATTGAAGACAAGCAAGTTGTTTCTGTTGTCATTACATCAATGCCAATTCTGAAATCTGCTGTTAAATTCTTAACACCTGGTCCTACAAATTCCATAACTCTATTTTTTACAAATCCCTTTTCAAAAGTTGCTCCGATTAAAGCTAAAGCAACATCTTGAGGACCAACACCTTTCATTGGTTCTCCTGTCAAATAAATTCCGACTACTTCAGGTCTGTTAATATCATATGTTCTATTTAAAAGTTGTTTAACTAACTCTGGACCACCTTCGCCGATTGCCATAGTTCCAAGTGCACCATATCTTGTGTGTGAATCAGATCCTAATATCATCTGACCTCCACCCGCTAGCATTTCTCTTGCAAATTGATGAATAACTGCCTGATGTGGTGGCACATAAATTCCACCGTATTTTTTTGCAGCTGTTAATCCAAACATGTGATCATCTTCGTTGATTGTACCACCTACTGCACATAAACTATTATGACAATTTGTCAATACATATGGAATTGGGAATTTCTCCAAACCAGATGCTCTTGCAGTCTGTATAATTCCAACATAAGTGATATCATGTGATGTTAGTTTATCAAACTTAATCTGTAATTTTTCCTTATCGCCAGATACATTATGATTTTGTAATATACCATTAGCGATAGTCCCTTCCTTAGCTTCTTCTTTAGTTGTATTTTTTCCAAATTTGCTTTTTATTTCTACTAATGCATCATTAGAATCTACAACTATCTCTTTGCCATTAATTAAATAGGCTCCATTTTCATGTAATTTCATAATTCTATTCCTCTCAAAAAATTTCTTTTTAAAATTATATCTATTGTACGAACTAAAAGCAAGACCTTAATTGTCTTTCATTAGTTTTTGTACCTCATTTGCTAAAGAACGATATGCATTTTCTTCCTCTTCTTTTAGTTTTTTTAGAAAAACTTCATCAACATTATTGTTTTGATCTAGTATTTCGTCATCCTCATCAAAATCTAACTGTTCAATAGGTTGAGTGACTCTCCTTAAACGCTCTTGTTTTTCACGTGACTGATTAGCATAAACTTTTTTGTTTCTGTTTTCCTTATCTTTTGCTATGATAGCTTTACTTCTTTTCTTCATATTATTTGAAGGAGAAGAATCTCTTTTTTCAGATTTTTCAACATCTTTAGAGTTTCTATCAGTACCTACTGTTTTATTCTCAACTGATTTTTTCTGCTGTTCCTTTTTTTTCTGAAAATATGCAGAATTTAAATTAACCTGTATGTCAGTCTCTTGTGGTAAAATATTTCTTTCTTCTTCAATAAAACTATCTACATCAAAATTATTAGCGACTTCCTGTAGATATTCTTCATTTATTTCGTTATAATCGTATGATTCTATTTCTCCTGAAAATGGTTCATACTCAGGAATATCTACCACCGTTCCGAAATCTTCTTGTGCAATATTCTCCGCATCCTCTACCGGAAGTCCTAATTTTTCAAAATATTTAGGATTAACTTTTACTTCTGGCTGTACTTTACTATAAGATGGAGTATATTTTTTTCTCTTATATTTTATTCCAGAGGCTCTTAATGCTTTTGCTTTTTTTATCTCTCTATTACGTTCTTCGATTAATTTAAGATATTTGTCTGTATCAACCAACCCTTCTAATTGTGACTTTAATTCAGATTGATTGCTTTTTACTATTCTTTTCTGTTCAGCAAGTTTTTCATCCATTTGATTATAAACTCTCTTCACTGAATCCTGTGCTCTTTGCATTATATCTTGTATACTGTTTAAAGCTTCATCTGTATACAATACAGATGCTGCATAAATATCTTCAGCTTTATGATTTGCATCAATAACAATTTCTTCACTTTTCTTACGAAACTCTCTTTCAGCTCTATCTTTACTTGCCTTTGTCATTTCATATTCTTCCATCAAGTCACCAATGCAACTTGTAAGATTCTTTAAAAGCCCTATCATTTGATTTTTATCAACAACTATTTTATTAGTATCTCCTTCATATTCAGGACTTTTAGAAATTGCTATATGCATTTTTTTTAATACTTTTTCTGTGTTTTCCTGTGCACTCATTTAAATACTCTCCTCTAAACTATAAAATCCCCTTTTTAATTACATTACTCATATGTATTGATATTAAAACAAATAACAACACTCACAAAAAATTTTAATCATGTCTTTCATTTTCATTAGCATACATCTCGCAAAATCTAGCTGAAAATGAAGGTTCTTGATTTGCAACATATAAATGAGATGTATCCCCAAAACAATTTACTCTGAATGATGCCACACCTTTTCTTCTTTCCTCTGTATAAATTAACGTCACAGATGAAGTTGGTGCACAAAAACCATGCCACAAAATCATAGGTGACACATGTAATAAATGACTTAACAACACACATTCTAATCCAAAATGACAAAAAAAGACTATTGTATCTTCATTAGCTTTTTCAACTTTATAATAATTATTTTCTCTTTTATATCCATGTTTTTCTAATAATTTATCTAATTCATCACAAACCCATTTATATTCATTTGGAACATTGCTTTCACTCATAGCCTTTGGATTTGTCCATGTATCAACACTGTAAAAATCTGCCTCTTTAGTCCAATCGCCCGGTAGCCAATCCCAAGCGTTTTTTAACTGTGTCGTATCTGGTCTATGAATTCTCGGTGCAAATTCCCTTAACCATTCACACTCAATGGCTTCTCTGTTAAGTTTTTCTAGCGTCTTAGACGCAGTATCTTTTGCCCTTCCTAATGGTGAAACATATATATCTTTTATTTTATACTTATTATCATACTTTACCATTCTATCAGATAATAGTTCTGCCTCTTTCCACCCTGTTGTTGTTAATGAATCAATTTCGTAATTTGGATCTCCATGTCTTGCTATAATTATTCTCATATTATTACCTCAAATCATTTTTTCATTCCTCTTTATTTTAGTATAACATACTAATTTTTACAACTTTTATCACTATTTAAATTATATATACAAAAATGGATAAGATACTGTTTAATATTTTACCAAACATATATCTTATCCATCTAATTTAATAGTTAGAATTCCTAGTGAATTTTTAACTAATACTATTTTGTTGTATCGATTGAACGAATCTTGTCTCTAACTCGTAAAATCATAGATGGGCTAACTGATAACTCATCAAATCCCATTTTAAGGAAAGTTTCTGTTAATGTAGTATCTGCACCTAATTCACCACAAATACCAACCCAAGCTCCACCTTTGTGACCATTGTCAACAATCATCTGTAACATCTTAAGAAGTGCTGGATGATGTGAATCATAGAAATCATCTAATTTTGGATTCTGACGGTCAATTGCAAGTGTATACTGTGTTAAATCATTAGTTCCGATTGAGAAGAAGTCTACTTCTTTTCCTAATTCTTCACTAATCATAACTGCTGCTGGTGTTTCAATCATTACACCAATTTCGATATCTTTCTTATATGGGATACCTTCAGCATCTAACTCAGCTTTAACTTCAGCTAAGATTTCTTTAATCTTTTTAACTTCTGATACAGAAATAATCATTGGGAACATGATTGAAATGTTTCCATAGTAACTTGCTCTTAAAATAGCTCTTAACTGTGTCTTGAAAATTTCAGGACGTGTTAAACAAATTCTAATAGCTCTGTATCCTAAAGCTGGATTATCTTCTTTATCAAGTTCAAAATAATCAACCTGTTTATCTGCACCAATATCTAATGTACGGATAATTACTTTCTTACCAGCCATGTTTTCAGCTACTTTACGATAAGCGCTAAACTGTGCTTCTTCTGTTGGATAAGTATCTGATTCTAAGTATAAGAACTCACTTCTGAATAATCCAATTCCACCTGCATCATTTGCAAGAACAGAAGCAACATCGCCTACACCACCGATATTTGCATATAAGTTGATTCTCTTACCATCAAGAGTAACATTATCCTGTCCTTTTAATTCCTGTAAAAGACGTTTTTTGTCGTCTTCTTGTTTTTTCTTTTCCTGGTAAATCTTTAATGTTTCTTCATCAGGATCAATAATGATTTTTCCTTCGAAACCATCAACAATACCAACTTTACCGTTAGCATCTTCTGGATAATCAACACCAATTAAAGCTGGAATGTTCATTGTTCTAGCTAAAATTGCTGTATGTGAATTTGTTGAACCATGTCTTGTAACAAATGATAATACTTTAGATTTATCTAACTGTACAGTCTCACTTGGAGCTAAATCATCTGCTAATAAGATTACTGGTTCATCTGCCATATCTGCATCGCTTGAATTTCCTTGCAAAATAGAAATTACACGATTTGAAATATCTTTAACATCGGCAGCTCTACCTCTCATATAATCATCATCCATTGATGCAAACATATCAGAGAAATTATCTCCTGTTGTTGCAACAGCAAATTCTGCATTTACTTTCTGGCTTTCAATCATGTTTGTGATAGATTCTACATAATCTAAATCATCAAGCATCATTTGGTGAACTTCAAATACCTGAGCGTTTACTTCACCAACTTCTTTAACCGCTTTCTCATAAATTCCTGCAAGTTGAGTCTTAGCCACTTCTCTTGCATCTTCAAATCTTTTTGTTTCAGCTTCAACATCCTGTATAGTATTTCTCTTTACAGTGTTATCTTTTTTGTTAAAAATAGAAAGCTTACCAATGGCTACGCCACTAAAGACACTTTTTCCTTCGATAACCATATAAATCTCCTTATTCATTATATCTTCTATTACGAATTTTAATCATCTAATACTTAAACTATTTTAGTCAATGTACACTTATTATATCGTTTTCTTTTCTGATTGTTTTTATAAAAAAAAACAAAAAATTAAAATAAGTCTACTTTTTACAGCATTATCCCAGTAAGTAAAAATTAAAATTTAAACCTACTGGGATAACTCCTTTTTTTTAATTATACATCAATAATCCTAAATTAATTCTATAATTTAATCTTAAAACTTAAAATTAAAGATTTTCTTCTAAGAATTTGCTTAATGCTGCGCAAGCTTCTTCTTCTTGATCTCCATCAGTTTTTAATGTGATTTCTTGACCACATTTAACACCAAGGCTCATTACACCGAAGATTCTCTTAGCGTCAACTTCTTTTCCTTCTTTTGTGATTGTTACTGCACATGGGAATTTTGCAGCTTCTTTAACGAATAATCCTGCTGGTCTAGCGTGGATACCCATTTCATCTTTAATTGTGTACTTAAACTCTTTCATGAATTAATTTCCTCCTATTATTACAAAAGTGTTTCGCTCCTATTATAACTCATTTTATTTTATTTTGCATCCTTTTTTATTAATCCTAGTAAAATTGCTGTAACACAAGAGCCAATTAACCACGAAATGACGAATGCTAAAGGTTTTCCTATCGTCATAATGACGAAAATTCCACCGTGTGGAGCCATTAATGTGCACTTAAAGATAGCTGCCAAACATCCAGCTACACCTGCACCAACTAATGTACAAGGAATAACATGTAAAGGATCTGCCGCTGCAAAAGGAATTGCTCCTTCTGTAATAAATGAGAATCCCATTACTAAGTTTGTAATTTTTGTTTCTTTTTCTGCTTTTGTATATTTTTTAGGGAATAAGAAACATGATAATGCAATACCTACTGGAGGAACCATACCACCAATCATAACTGCTGCCATAGCAACGTAACAAGCTTGTACTCTAGGATCGTTTTGACTAGCACCAGCTTTTACTAAATCAGCTGCTTGTGATAGCATTGTTGTTCCGAATACATATGCTGCTTTGTTGATTGGGCCACCCATATCGATAGCCATCATTGCTCCTAAAATTAATCCTAATACTGGAAGCATATTTGCTTTTGATAAATTTGATAACATTTCGTTTAATAATGTATTAAACTCACCAATTAATGGGTTCAAACAGAAGCACATTACAATACCCATTAGTAAAATACCAAATACTGGATAAATTAATGTAGGTTTTAAACCATCTAATGAACTTGGTAAATTTTTTGTGAGCTGTTTTAATAATAGAATAATAAATCCAGCTACAAAACCTGCTGCTATACCACCAAGGAATCCTGATACTGTTTGGCCTTTTCCTGCAAAACCAAAATCAGCTATAAATTTTTCAAAGCCATTTAATTTTTCTGGCCAAACGTTTACAAACTGTGCTAATGAAGCATTTCCTGATGACGCTAACATACCACCAACAAAACCAACTGCAAGACCTGGTCTATCAGCAATTGAATATGCAATATATCCTGCTAATACAGGTACCATTAATCCCATTGCTAATCCACCAACATACTTAAAGAATGCCGATAATGGAACCATCTGACCAAAGTTACCACTACCTGATGAGCCATATCCACAAATTGTATCAATTAAAAATGCAAGTGCAACCATAATACCGCCACCAATAACAAATGGTAACATGTGAGATACACCGCTCATCAAATGTTTGTATGCTGATCTTCCTGCTCCTTCAGAGCTTGATGAAGAATCACTTTCAGAAACAGATTCTGCAGCATTAAATATTGGTGCTTCTCCATTTAATGCCTTATCTAATAATTCATCTGCTTTATTAATTCCATCTGCTACCTTAACTTGAATAACAGGTTTTCCATCAAATCTTTCCATTGGAACTTTTGTATCAGCCGCAACAATAATCGCTTTAGCATCTTTTATCTCTTGGTCTGTTAAAACATTTTTAGCTCCACCTGATCCTCTAGTTTCAACTTTAATAGATATATTTCTATCTTTGGCATGTTGTTCTAGCGATTCAGCAGCCATGTAAGTATGAGCAATACCAGTTGGGCACGCTGTTACAGCTAATACTGAAAAACTTGCACCCTCCTGTGCTGCTAATTTAGCAGTTTCCTGCTCATCCTTATCACTTTCTGCTTCGTCAATAATATTTAAAAATTCGTCAACAGATTTAGCATTTTTCAATTTATTTGTAAAATCTAAATCCATAAGAAGTGTTGATAACTTACTTAAAACATCCAAATGTACATTGTCTTTTGTATTAGGTGCTGCAATTAAGAAAATTAAATTTACAGGCTCACCATCTAATGCATCAAAATCAACTCCATTTGGTAAAACCATAGCTGCAAGTCCTGGTTTATTTACTGCTGAAGACTTGCAATGTGGAATTGCTATTCCTTCACCAATTCCAGTTGTTGATTCATCTTCTCTTGCAAACACTCCTTTTCTGTAAGTGTCTACATCGTTAATTTTTCCGCTTTTTGCCATTAAATCAACCATTTGATTTAAGACATCATTTTTGCCACTAGCTTGACCGCTGAGATTAATACTCTCAACCGCTAATAAATCTTTTATTCTCACGCGTCTACCTCCTTAAAATAAATCTTTATTTTTTTCATATAAAGCTTCAACCTCAGCTTTTGTTGCTAATTCTTCTGAAAAAGCACTTGCACTACCAGTACATACGCCCATTTTAAATGCTTCAAAATAATCTTTCTTTGTCAAATATCCTGCAACAAAACCAGCAACCATAGAATCTCCTGCACCAACAGAGTTCTTCAAATCTCCCTTAGGTGCTTCAGCTCTAAACTCCTGACCATCTTCTGTTACTAAAACAGCTCCGTCTCCAGCCATAGATACTAAAACATTTCTTGCTCCCTTTTCCTGAAGCTTTTTCGCATATTTAACTACGTCATCTTTTGTCTCAATTTTTACATTAAATATTTCACCTAATTCATGATTATTAGGTTTAATTACAAAAGGTTTATATGGTAAAACATTTACCAATAAATCCCTAGTCGCATCCACGGCTATATCTATTTTTTTATCCTGTAAGTGTCTCATAATATCCATATACATTGATTCAGGCATAACACTTGGTATACTTCCTGCAAGAACCAAAGTATCGCCTTCTTGTAATTTATCTAACTGTTTATATAATTTATCAATGTCTTCTTGCATAATCTCAGGACCTCTGCCGTTAATTTCAGATTCCTCATTCGATCTCATTTTTACATTAATACGAGATAATCCCTTTTTAACATGAATAAAATCTGTTTTTACTCCTTTTTCTTCAAGTAATCTTGAAATTTCATCACCTGTAAAACCAGCCATAAATCCTAATGCTGTATTATCAAATCCTAAATTTTTTAGTACAATCGAAACATTAATACCTTTTCCACCTGGAAAAATAATCTCATCTGTTGTTCTGTTAACCTCACCTGCTTTAAAATTTTCAACAGAAACAATGTAATCTAACGATGGGTTAAATGTAACTGTATAAATCATATCTTAAAAAACCTCCGTTATATTTTTATATTTTCTAAGTGAAACTTGTTTAAGATTTGTTGTAATTATATCCATATCTTTAAAATCAGCAAATTTCACACTAGATACTTCATTAAACTTACTTGAATCCGCTAATAAAATTTTCTTTTTACATTTAGAAATAGCAGATTTTTTTACCATTGCCTCCTTTAATTCCGGTGTTGTTATTCCTTTAACTGTACTTACCCCATTCGCCCCAAAGAAACCAACCGAAAAATTGTACATATTTAAACTTTCTATTGCTCTTTCCCCTACAATAGCCTCTGTACTAATTTTCATCTCTCCACCAAGAAGATATACTGTATACCCTCTTTGCGAAAGTTTCCTTGCATGTTCTATAGCATTAGTCACAAAAACAACCTTTTTCTCAGTAATATAATCAATCAACAAAGATGTCGTTGTTCCTGCATCAATATAAACAAAATCATTTGGTTTGATTAATTTCGCTGCATATTTACTTATAATAGATTTTTCCTCTTTATTTAAACCACTTCTATTAACATAGTTTTCATCCATTGTGTTTACAACAACATTATTTGCTATTGCTCCACCATGAACCTTAGTCAATGCCCCACTCGCATCTAATGAATTTAAATCCCTTCTTATCGTGGATTCAGAAGCACTCAATTCAGTCATCAACTCTGCAATAGTGACACTACCTTCCCTCTCCACAATGGAAATAATTTTAGCAAATCTTTCCTCAGCTAACATAAATCACGCTCCATAAATTGTTATTTTTAATATATAAATAATATAGTCTTATTAAAAAATATCTATATATTACTATAAACATCTACTCAAATGACAAAATTTTGTTTATCATGATAACAATTATAGATTCATTTTCCGTCATTGTCAACCAAAATACGCCAAAATCATTCACAAAAATTCCCTTTCAATTTGTACATTTTTACTAATAGTTTGAAGTTTTCTAATTTTTTTTCAAATTTCCCATAAGAGTGCATAATTCAACGAATCTAACCAGAATACAAGGTTCTTTCATTCTATTCACTACCAAATTATAGAAACACATTAATCCTCTATATTTATCGGCACATTTCACACTTTTTTATAATCTTCTATCACTTTTTTACCAAATTTTTTATTATTTATTAAATTATCTATTAAATTTTTTACTAAATCTTTAAAATGGTCTTTTATTGTAATTTTCAATGAATCTTTAATTTAAATTATAATTTTTTCAGTAAAATACTAATTCTATTATTATTCAACAGTACAATTTATTTTCCTACTCATAATTAACATATCCTCTATAAATTATTAGAATTTGTTCATAACTCTTTTATATTTTTTTATTCTGTGCATAACATTTCTTTACAGCACAAAAAAACCAAGTCATTCAGACTTGGTTGAAAAAGGTGACTGCCGGATTTGAACCGGCGATCAGGGTGTTGCAGACCCACGCCTTACCACTTGGCTAAGTCACCAAACAATATTTAAAAATGACTCCGACGGGAATCGAACCCGTGTTACCGCCGTGAAAGGGCGATGTCTTAACCGCTTGACCACGGAGCCTTAACTCCCCGAGTAGGGCTCGAACCTACAACAACTCGGTTAACAGCCGAGTGCTCTACCATTGAGCTATCGAGGATTATTTTTTGAAGTTTATACCTTCAAAACTTCATACAAGCTTTTCTCTTTGAAAACCTTTTTGGTCAAGCCTTCGACCTATTAGTAACAGTCAGCTACATACATTACTGTACTTCCACCTCTGCCCTATTTACCTGTTAGTCTCTCAGGGGTCTTATCTCCTTTTGGAGG
>NZ_FNPG01000026.1 GCF_900107245.1 Lachnobacterium bovis DSM 14045 | reverse complement strand
TATCAGATGAAAGCATACTCGCATAGACTAAAAGAAGAACGAATATTTCAAAGTATGTCCAGGAAAGGGAACTGCCTTGATAATTCGATAATGGAGAATTTCTTTGGTTTACTTAAGCAAGAGATATACTATGGTGTTGTTTACTATAGTTATGAGGAATTAAAATCGGAAATAGAACGGTTTATAAAGTATTACAATGAAGAGAGAATAAAAGAAAAGTTAGGATGGATGAGTCCTGTTCAATACAGGCACCATCTTTTAGCTGCATAAAGAAAACGAGACGACCGAAGTCGTCTCGTAAAAAAGTCTAACTTTGAGGGGTCACCTCATTTTAACTGCTTCTTTTGTCTGACTGTTTTTATATACAAAAAATCCAGCACAAGCAACAGCTACTACAATTACTGCTATGATAATTGATTTAATCGTAGTTTTCTTTTTCATTTTTTCTCCTTTACATTTTTAATCATATTTTACTGTCAGCTTTGTTTTGAAATTTTATTTTATCGACAATAAAACGTGAATGACTTCCTTTACCGATAATTCCTTTCTCGTCACGAGCTTCAATTTCAAATTTAAGAGCACGATTATCGATTGCTATTAACGTAGCTGTGCAAGTCACCTTCATTCCAACTGGACTTGGAGAGACATGAGCAATGTTAAGGTTCGTACCAACACTACTTTGTCCTTTCTCTAAGTGTCCAGCAATACAATTACAAGCAGATTCTTCCATCAATGCGATCATCGCTGGAGTAGCAAAAACTTCTAATTCACCACTTTTTAAAGCTTTAGCAGTATTATCTTTTGTTACAACAACTTCTGATTCGCCTATTAATCCTATATTTAACATAATAACTCCTCCTAATATAACAAAAAACTCTCTTCCATATTCTTCTTCCACAAATCTTCCTAAACTATATTAATATGAAAGATTGGCCTCTACTTTCATATTAATTAATTCTGCTTGTAATGTAAACTAAAAAATAAACTCATAAATGCATACATTTCTAATTCCTACAAAAAAATGTATATTTATTTGTTTACAATGAATATTATATCATAAATATGCAAAAAATCAAGTATAATATTCATTTTATACATAAGAAAATAATATTTATGCACATAATTATTCATTTATGCATATTTTGTTAGCACTCATTTAAAAAGAGTGCTAATTTTCTATTGACTTTTTGTTTTTTTAGTTTTATCATCTTAATGTATAAGCAAGAATAATTAAACGCAATTAATATATTTTTGATAAAGGAGTCGATATTTATGAGTAACAATAAACATGGAAATTTATCTATTGATAGTGATAACCTATTTCCTATCATTAAAAAATGGTTATATTCTGACCACGATATTTTTTACCGTGAATTAATTTCAAATGGTTGTGATGCCATTACTAAACTTAAAAAATTAGATATGATGGGTGAGTATTCTTTACCAGCTGATTACAAACCACAGATTCAGGTTTTGCTTAACCCAGAAGAAAAAACATTAAAATTCATCGATAATGGTCTTGGTATGACAGCTGACGAAGTTGAGGAATATATTAATAAGGTAGCTTTTTCTGGTGCTACTGATTTTATTGAAAAATACAAAGACAAATCAAGCGATGATCAAATCATTGGACACTTTGGTTTAGGTTTTTATTCAGCATTCATGGTTGCTGATGAAGTAACAATTGATACTTTATCATTTACTGAAGGTGCTACTCCGGTACATTGGAGCTGTGATGGTGGTACTGAATTTGATATGACAGATGGTACTAAAGACACTGTTGGTACAGAAATTACATTATATATGAACGAAGATTGTCTTGAATTTGTTAACGAATACAAAGCGCGTGAAGTAATTTCTAAATACTGTTCATTCATGCCTACAGAAATCTACGTTAAGAATGTAACTGCAGCTGATGAATATGAAATCATCAAAAAAGAAGACAAACTTGATACAGATACTGTTATTGAAGAAATTCACGAAGATGCTAAAACAGAAGAAAAAACAAATGATAAAGGCGAAAAGGAAATCGTAGAGGTTTCTCCTGCTACAGATAAACTAAAAATCAAAAAACGTCCCGTACCAATCAATGACATTCACCCTCTTTGGGCTAAAACTCCAAAAGATTGTACAGATGAAGAGTATATTGATTTTTACCGTAAAGTATTTAACGATTATAAAGAACCACTATTTTGGATTCATTTAAATATGGATTATCCTTTCAATTTAAAAGGTATCCTATATTTCCCAAAAATCAATACAGAATATGAATCAATTGAAGGAACAATTAAACTATATAACAACCAGGTATTCATCGCTGATAACATCAAAGAAGTTATTCCTGAGTTCTTAATGTTATTAAAAGGTGTAATTGATTGTCCTGATTTACCACTTAACGTTTCACGTTCTGCTTTACAAAATGATGGATTTGTTAAAAAGATTTCAGATTATATCACTAAGAAAGTAGCTGATAAATTATCTGGTCTATGCAAAACAGATAAAGAAAACTACGAAAAATACTGGGATGATATCAGCCCATTCATTAAATATGGTTGCTTAAAAGATACTAAATTCTGTGACAAGATGAATGATTACATCTTATTCAAAGATATTTATGAAAAATATCAAACATTACCAGAATTGCTTAAACCTGTTGAGAAAGCTGATGATGAAAAAACAGAGAACAATGCAGAAAGCGAAAACGCCGATAATGCAAATAGTAACAATGCTCAACAAGAAGACAAACGTACAACTATCTACTATGTAACTGATTTAAATCAACAAGGTCAATACATTAACTTATTTAAAGAACAGGAAATGAATGCCGTTATTTTAAATAGCACAATTGATACATCATTTATTACTCAACTTGAACAACGTAATTCTGACTACAAGTTCATGAGAATCGATGCTGATTTAACTGATACATTAAAGAATGATGACGCCGATTTAGCTGATGAAACTACTGCTTTAAGCGAATTATTCAAGAAAGTATTAAACAAAGATAAATTAACTATTAAAGTTGAAAGTCTAAAGAATGATGAACTTGCTTCTATCCTTACTCTTTCTGAACAAGGTAGAAGAATGCAGGATATGTTTAAGATTTATGCCGCAAACGGAATGGGTGGAATGGATCCAAATATGTTTGCCGCTGATGAAACATTAACACTTAATGCTAATAATGAACTTGTTAAATACCTTTTTGAGAACAAGGATGCGGATGATATTTCTATGTACGTTGAGCAGATTTATGATTTAGCTAGAATCACTAATGCTCCACTTAGCGTAGATGATATGTCTAAATTCATTAAACGTAGCAATGATATTATGTTAAAAAACATGCATAAATAAATAATATATTTTAATTATGCAATAAAATGAATACATAAAAATCAATTAACTTTTAAAAAATAAAGACCGTGGGCTCTAGCTAGTCTATTTAAAATTAGCTGTTGTCTACGGTCTTTTTTACTTTATTGGTTTTTTAATATCATTTAGCTATTCTAATATAATTTTCTAAATGGATTTTTTTTACTTCTTTTAAAATATTCATTCGTTATAATTGCAATTATTATTCCTAATAACAATCCGCATAAAACGTCCGTTGGAAAATGCACGAAATTATATAATCTTGAAAATGCAATTAAAAGCGCAAATGCAATAGCGACTAAACCATATTTCTTATTATTAAGATATATCGTAACAGCTGATACCATTCCATTTAAACTATGACCTGATGGAAAAGAAAAATCCTTAGGATTCTTAATTAATAATTTCACTGAATCATCAATCCAACATGGTCTCATTCGTCTTACACTATTCTTAATTATGCCATTTCCAATAATTAGCGCTATGACCATTGCCACGAGCATTTGTATTCCACATTTTCTTGTTTTCTTACTTATTAACAAAACACATGCAAGTCCTATCCAAAACATGCCCGCATTGCCCATCTTTGAAACAATAATCATTATCTTGTCAAGAACTGAATTATGAATATTCTGCAAAGAATATAAAATATCAAACTCCCAATTCATTGTCTTGCGTTCACCACCTATCAAAAAGCTATCCTTCTACTATTAAAAATCTTCCATCTGGGAGTTCAAACACTTCACTTGCCTCTTTAATATCTTCATCTGTCATTCCAGAAATATCAGTTCCAGCCTCATTAAAGTATTGTTTTACTTCCTTGAAATTAGCACAAACGATTGCCATACAATCTTCTAAAAATGCCTCAGCCTCCTCTAATGTGTCAGCGACATTTTCTGAAAATAATTGTCCCTGTTTTTCTAAAAATGTTTCTAATACTAATTCATCATACTCGTTCATGTTAAAGATTCCTCCGTAAGCTTTTATTTGTTGCATAGAAGCACCATGATATTCTACCACAAATATAAGTCAATTCCAACACTTTTTAACTCCTGATATAATTTACTTATTGGAAGACCTACCACGTTATTATAATCACCATTTATTTTTTCTATATAGATGGCACATTTTCCTTGAATTCCATAGCTTCCCGCCTTGTCCATTGGCTCACCAGTCGCAACATATCTTTCTATTTCTTTTTCGGACATTTCACACATAGTAACATCTGTTTTTTCAAAAAAATTATGTACTCCTGCTCTACCATTTTTATCTATAAAAACAAGACTTACTCCTGTATAAACCGAATTTGTATTACCCTGAAGCAATTTTAAAGTATTTTTTGCATCTTGCTCGTCTTTTGGTTTTCCTAGAATTCTTCCATCAAAAGCAACTACTGTGTCCGCACCAATCACTAGAATATCCTGCGGTGTTGTTAGCTCAGCATGTGAAAAATTATACTCATTAAGCATTGACGCAACTTCTAATGCCTTCTGTTGGGCTAATTCCATTACCACTTCATCTGGAGATTCTTTCGTAATAATTTCTTCTCCTCTTGCTGGGCAAACTTCAAATTCAATTCCAATCTGTTCTAAAAGCTGTCGTCTTCTTGGAGAATTCGAAGCTAAAACTATTTGACTCATAACTTAATAACCTTATCTAAACTAAATGAATAGATCAACCTTTCTGCATTTTTTACATTAAAAACTCGATTTAATGCAATTTCATATAATTCTAACTGCTTCTTATAGCGTTTAATTAATTCGTCTTCATTTGATACTTTATCTGTTTTATAGTCAAGAAGAACAATTTTTCCATCTTCTATCCAAAAAACATCAATAATACCTTGAACTAAAGCTTCTTCATACAATATAACAAATGGCTTTTCGCAAAATAGATTTTCTTCTTTATCTGCCTTTGCCATTCTTAATGCTGTTTCACTGCACAAAAACTTATAAATTGCCGGCATGTATATCAAATCAATTTCATCTTTTGTCATTAATTTTTTATCAAATATTCGTCTAATCTGAACTTTTACAAATTGTTCTATTGTTTTATATGAATAATCTTCAAGTGCTAGCAATTCCTTAAATATTATACATTGTAACAATCTATGTACAGCTGTTCCTCTTTTTGCGCCTTTGTTTTCAACTTCTTCATGCTGCTCAACAAAAGTTGGTACTCTTTTTGAATCAGGCATCTGATTTTTTAACGAATCTATAAGTGGAGTTTCCTCACCTAATTCATTTTCATATGCTTCGACCATAGCACGTTTTTTTATTTCAGAAACAGAATACTTAATCTTTTTATCAATATCCTCTTTAAAAGGATAATCAAAATCCACTCTTTGCTCAATACTCGAACTGTCCTCAGGCGCAAACTCTTTTATTTTACTTCTAAGAGTCATCTCGTCTAACTTGTTTTCTGCAATTTCAACAACTGTTTCTGTAACAAGATTTTCTTGATTAACAAATGTTACATCATATTTTTCTTCCGCCTTATATGATAGAATGGCAGGCATAATCCAATCTAAATAACAATTTGCTTTATAACGCTGACTATAGTCTATAAAATGCCCCTCTTTTGCATTTCCGACATAAGAACTCATAAATTCTTCTGGCTCTTTACCTATACACCCCGTTAAAATCAATTTTTCCTTAGCTCTTGTTAATGCAACATAAAGAATTCTTAGTTCTTCTCCTAAATTATCTTTTCTTATTTTATCAATAATCGTTTTTTTTCTAAATGAACTCTTCTTATACCTTGGATTTAAGCCTCTTTCATCAATACCCAAACCTAGAGTCTGATCTAAAACGCATAGCGCCCTAGTATCTGCTTCATTGAATCTCTTATTGATATTTGACACAAAAACAATAGGGAATTCTAATCCTTTACTCTTATGTATTGTCATTATTTTTACTTCATTTGCATCCTCGCTAGAAACATCAGCTTCTCCAAAATCTATCTCGTATTTTTTTAATTGCTGAATATATCTAACAAAATGGAATACACCTTTATAACTTGTGTTCTCATAGGCAATAGCTTTTTCTAAAAGCATTTTTAAATTTGCTTCTCTTCTATCGCCCGCTGGCATAGCTGCTGTGTAATTAAGATAATTGAATTCATCATAAACCATCTGAATCAATTCATGAGTTGAAGTATCTACTACATGCCTACGCATTTTTTTATATTTTTTCCAAAAATTAAACAATTTATAGTCTAATGTCTCTTTTTCAAATACTTCACCTTCTTCGGCTTTTTGGATTAGATTTTCACAATACTCAACTACTAAATATGAAAACTGGGTCTTTTTCGCGCTTATTCTAAGTTCTGCCAATTCATCATCACAAATATTTGCAAATTCAGATTTTAAAACTGTAACAAGTGGAATATCTTGGTACGGATTGTCTAAAATCATCAAAAATGCAAGCATAGTTTGTACTTCTTTTGATGAAAAATAGCCTGTTTGAGACTGAACCGTTGTTGGTATTCCATTGTCTAAAAGAACCTTTAAAAAGTCTTTTCCTACAGTTGTACTTCTCAATAAAATTACAATATCTGAATATCTGGTTTCCCTAAGTTGTTTTGTTGCCTTATCTACAACTTTATGTTCTTCAATTAGTCTTTTTATTCTATTAGCAATCATCTTAGCTTCTAAAACACTTGACGTATCATTATTTTCTTTATTTGTGTTCTCAAAAAGAAGAATTTCAGTATCATTTCCGCTGCTTTCAACATAAGAAGCGCCACAATATAAATAAGCATCCTTATCGTAGGTGACATTTCCTAAATCATCATTCATTATTTTTTTGAATACGTCATTAACAAAATTTACAACTTCAATTCTACTTCTAAAGTTCATTGCTAAATCTATTCTTTGTTCTTTTGACTCTTCAACAACATCGAAACGGTTATATTTTTCCATAAAAAGTTCTGGTTTGGCCTGGCGAAATCTATATATACTTTGCTTAATATCTCCTACCATGAATAAATTATGACCACCTTCCGATTTTTTTGAAATTGCAGTCAAAATAGCCTCTTGAAGATCATTACTATCTTGATATTCATCTATCATGATTTCATGAATATTAGTCTGATACTGTTTAGCAACATCAGTTATTTCCTTCGTCTCAGAATCAACTAATATTCTAAGTGCAAAATGTTCTATATCACTAAAACTTGCAACATGTTTATCTCTTTTATTTTTTTCATATTCATCCATGAATCTGAGTGTTACATCTACAATTGTATTAACAAAAGGTGCTAATAAATGCATTTGTTCAACTATATCGTCTATAGACATAGCATAGTTCTTTTTAATATTATCAATTTCCTTTTTAATGCCATCTCTTTTATCTTTTACTTTAGCTACTAATTCTTTTTCTGCAGCATTTTTAATCGTTGGCCATTTAGCTGCTTTAATTCCTGATAATGCATTTTTCATCTCTTCATAATCACTTATGCTGAGACATTCTTCAATCTGATTGGCATAGTTTTCTAAATTATCAACGACTTTTTCAAGATTTTCTTTATTCTTAACTTGCTCTATCATCTCACTTAATAAAGCAAATTTTTCATTTAGAAAATATTTAGTATCCTTTATAACATTATCTAAAAAATCAGCTTTTCTAAGGTTTTCTATTTTCTTTTCTTCATATTCTTCTTTTAATGATAAAAGCCATTCTCTAGGCCAAGGGTTACTCTCAGACTCATTGGCTATTTTTAAAATCATATCTCTTATGTTATTATCTTTATTTCCATTCGAATATGTATCAACAAGATTCAAAAAGCCAAAATCTTTTTCTTCATAATATCTTTCAAAAACGTTACTGATGACATCTTGCTGTATTAGCTTTAATTCGCCCTGATCTGCTATCCTAAAATTAGGCTCTAAATTAATCTCCCCAAAATGGTTTCTTACGATACTATTACAAAAACTATCTATTGTTGTGATGTTGGCATTATGTACCAAAGTCAATTGTTTTTCCAAATTAAGATTGTCTGGATCTGCTTCATATTGCTGATCGATTGCGTTACTTATCCTCTCACGCATCTCTGCTGCTGCTGCTTTAGTAAAAGTAACAACCAACAATTTATCTATATCTACCGGATTTTCTTTATCTGTTATGATTTTTATAATTCTTTCAACTAAAACTGCAGTTTTTCCGGATCCAGCAGCCGCCGAAACTAATATATCTCTGTTTCTATAGTTTATAACCTTTTGCTGATCTTCTGTCCATTTTACATCACCCACTAGATGTCACCTTCTTTCTGCTCATTTGTATTGCTTTCGTTTTCTAGACGTTCTTCATACTCAATTTTTGCAATATCTGTCTTCATTTTTTCATAAACCTCTTCCGGATCAATCTTAACTAAAGACCTTGTCTCATATCCAAGTATCGATTTATCATATCCGCAGATTGATATAAATGGGCAAAACGTACAACTCAATGTTTTCTGTCCTTCTTCGATTGGCTTAACTTCTATGTCTCCATTTATAATTCTTTTACCATTACTTTGGATAAATTTTTTGACATATTCACAAATCAACTCCATATTTTCTTGTGATGTAACATTACTACCATTCTTTGTAAAGTTGCCATCCTTTTTTAATCCAAATGGAGCTACATTTGAAGTATAGGAACCTGAAGCAGAAGTAAATGATTCTTTATCAAATGCTTCAATCACATCCTTGTCTTGATTTAATAAACCGTCGGGTTTTAACTTTTTTAGAATATCATTTTCAATTTTTTCCTGTACATTAATGTCTGATTTATCTTTAAAAGCTTTATCATCCGCATCAATAACAGGATCATCTATTTTATAATACAAAATTCCGCCTGGAATAACATTAAAATTCTTGTACTCATCAGAATTTTTCTTAATTTCCATAGCTGCACTAAGATAAACAACTAATTGCAACTGCAATCCTTCATAAATTTTAACCAAATCAAATTTCATGTTACCCGATTTATAATCAATTACTTTAACATAAATCTTATTATCATCTTTTGCAACATCTATTCTATCAATTTTTCCCTGAAGATTAATTCTCTTTTCTTCATTTAAAGCAAATTTAATCGCATCAATATCATTTGTCTGATTAAATGAAAATTCTAATTCTTCTGGTTCGAATTTTCCTTTTTTTATCTGAAATGATAATGCCCAAATTGTTTGACGCAACACATTCTTCATTCTCTTAATAACGTGTTGATTTGTAGCCGAATCATATATTCCAATATCATCATACTCTAATACGGCTTGATCGAGTGAATAATCAGACCATTCATCACGCAATTCGTCCGAAATATCACGCCATTGTTTGTTAGCTTTTTTTACTAAATCTCCGTATATTTTTAACGCGGCATGATAAATGTTTCCTATATCAAGCGAACGAAATTCTGCTTGTTCACGTTCTTTTAAAAGTAATCCATATTTCAAAAAATGACTATATGCACACGTCACGAAGTTTTCTAAGCGTGTAACCGACATATTTATTTTCTTTCCATACAGCTCTTGGGCAACAATCTTACTTATTGGTTCGTTGAAATATCTATAAAACTTTGCTCTATAAAAACTCTCCATAGCATCAGAATCTCTTTCTGATAAAACTTTACAAAGTGAAAGCCATGTAGGATCTTCATAATCCTGATTATGAACTAAATAATTAATTGCAGTTTTCATCGTTGAAAACTCTCTGCTAATACTGTTGTCTGTCATCTTTATATCCACTAAATCAGGAAACATTTTTTTGATTGTAGATATAAAATATGAAGGTCTCGATGGATTTGTTTCACTATCATGCGTATGATAAGAAATAAAAAGCTTATCTGTTGGTTTTGTTATATTCAAATATAGATAATACTTTTGTATAAAAAACTGATCCCTTGTATTCGGTGCAAGTTCCATCTCAAATTCTTCCTCTAAAACGCTTCTTTCGAATTGCGAAATAATTCCACCTGACGATGCTGAAATAGGTATAATACCATCGTTTACACCAACAAAAATCAAACATTTTATATTGTTTAATCTAGTTCTTTCAATATCACCGATTATTACGCCATCCGCTTTTGCAGGAATTGTAGCAACTTTTGCCGATTCAAAACCAGCATCTAATAATTCTTCAAATTCTTTTGAAGTAACAATCTCATTGCCTAATAAATCTGCTATTTTTTCAAATAAATCAATTACTATATCATATATTTGGCTGTATTCTTTGGCCCTAACTAAATCACCATTTTTCTCATATTCAGCACTTTTTGTTGATAATTTTTCTTCAACGTTAAGCACTTCAAACAACCTAAAGAGCTCAGTCAATTGTTCTTTTATTGTTTTTTTGTTATTAGTCAAAAAAGATTCCCTTAACGGAAGGAAAAGATTGTAAATATATTTTCTTTTTTCATTTAATTCCTCTATAGTGTAACTAAAGTAGGTTTTATTTTGATTTTCATCATTTATATTTCTAGGATTGCTCTGATTATTTTTATTATCTTGACTATTAACGGAATTTTTTGGCATATAACTCCAATTTTTTTTCCATTTTGATCCACTGTTAATTCCTGATGCTAATGCATAATTATCAAGAACATCTATCTCTTTTATTGATAAATCGCTAAATCCACATCTTAAAAATCTAAAAACAGATTCGTATGAGTAATTAGTTCTAACAATTTCAATAGCAGCTCGTATCATCTCTATGAAAGGCTGAAAAAGAATTTTCTTAGTTTGATCTATAAAGTATGGTATTTCATATTTGCCCAAAATCTCATCTACATAATTTGAGTATCCCTCGACGTCACCTGCTACAATTGCAAAATCTCGGTATCTATAGCCTTGTGTTCTTACGAGCTTATTAATGATTCTACACGCATTTGCAAGTTCAGAACGTGGCGACTGACAGACATACATTTTAACCTCGCTATTATTTAATGACTCTGATTCTTGATTATCATTTTCATTTACCTGTTCTTTTGATGTCACTATTTTTGAATTACAAAACTTCTTAGGTTGGTGTCTAAATAAATTTTCTTCTAAAAACTTTAACTCTTCTGAATTTTTATATCTGTTTTTACCATCATTTGAAACACCTAAAACTACAGTTTCTTCAACTTCTATTCCATTTTCTTTTGCCATATTCAATAACTTGCTAATTGACTTTTTAGGCATATTAAATAAATCTTGTATTCCAGAAGTTTTCAAATAATCTTCCTTCGAATCAAGAGTAAATGTTACTGTTACTTTATCAACTATTTTAAGTAATTTCCCAATCAATTTATTTTGACTAGGTGTAAAACCAGTATACCCGTCTAAAAAAATCTCTGAATTTTTTAAAATATCAGATTTATCAGCATTTAGAATTAACTTAGATAACACATCTTCTGTTGTGATATACTTGCCCTCTAAAAATCTATAAAAACCATTATATAATGTCAAAATATCAGATAATTTTGCTTTTAAAACAGACTCATTCTCCATTTTTGATATTAAATTTTCTAAAGTCTCTGGCGTAACTTGATACTGCATAAATTCAGACATAATTGATTTTATTTTTTCTATATAGCCGATTTTGTTTATGTTTGGAGCAAAAACTGTTAAATTATTCTTTTCTTCTTGTGCTACTTTTCTTAAAACCAGACTTTTTCCTGTATCCTCAAGAATTCTAAGATTATTCATGCCAAGCTCATCAAAAATTCTGTATGCAAGACGATCAAAACTTAAAACATCTATATTCATAATTGCTTTATTCTTTGTAGCTGACACAATCTCTTTTTGTGTAACCATTGTAAATTGTTCTGGAACTATGATTAGATAATTTTTTCTTTTATTATCATTTGCTTCCTGAACAATTTTATTGTATATATAACTTGTTTTTCCACTTCCCGAATTTCCTACAACTAATTGTAAAGACATATTCCTTCTCTCCATTTTTTATTTATTAGTGTCAAACCTATCTATTTTATTATCTATATAGCACAATTGACACTATATTTGTTTTAATTAATACAACTTAAAGTATAGCATCACACTATTCTCATTTCAATGAAGTTTATCCAAAAATGATTGTTTTTCTTATACCCATTTAGTAATAATTCCACAAAACAATATACAAAATTATTTACTATAGCATCTATAAATCAATTGTAAAAAAAATCAAATATTTCTTATAAACATAACAAAAAGCCCCTAAATTTAGGGGCCTTAGTAAAATATTAGAATAACAAAATAACTGATGCTAGCAAATTAATGATGGAATAAACGTATTCCAGTAAAACTCATAACCATGTTATATTTATTACATGTATCGATAACATGATCATCTCTAATTGAGCCACCTGGTTCTGCTACATATGTAACACCACTCTTGTGTGCTCTTTCAATATTATCTCCAAATGGGAAGAATGCATCTGATCCTAATGCAACTCCTGTGTTTTTGTCTAACCATGCTCTCTTTTCAGCAGCTGTGAATACTTCTGGTTTAACTTTAAAAATTCTTTCCCATTCACCATCTGCAAGAACATCCATATAGTCCTCACCGATATATAAATCGATTGCATTATCTCTATCTGCTCTTTTAATGTTATCTACAAATTGTAAACCAAGAACTTGAGGAGACTGACGTAACCACCAATTGTCTGCCTTTTGTCCTGCTAATCTTGTACAGTGAATTCTAGACTGCTGTCCAGCACCGATACCAATTGCCTGTCCGCCTTTTACATAGCAAACAGAATTTGACTGTGTATATTTTAATGTAATCATTGCAATAGCTAAATCGATTTTTGCCTGTTCTGTTAACTTTTTGTTTTCTGTAACGATGTTATTAAAGAAATCATCATTGATATCTAATTCATTTCTTCCTTGTTCGAAAGTAATACCAAATACTTGTTTCTTTTCGATTTTTTCAGGTTCATAATTGGGATCTATTTTGATTACACAATAATTACCTTTTTTCTTTGATTTTAAAATATCTAAAGCTTCATCTGTAAAGCCAGGAGCAATTACACCATCAGATACTTCTCTTTTGATTACTAATGCTGTTTCTTTATCACACACATCAGATAAAGCGATAAAATCACCAAATGATGACATTCTGTCTGCACCTCTTGCTCTGATATAAGCATTTGCAAGTGGAGTAAACTCAACATCCATATCATCTACCCAATAAATCTTCTTTTCAACATCTGAAAGTGGAAGACCTACTGCTGCACCTGCTGGTGAAACATGTTTGAAAGATGTTGCTGCTGGAAGACCTGTTGCTTTTTTGATTTCTTTTACTAACTGCCATCCGTTAAAAGCATCTAAAAAGTTGATATAACCTGCTCTACCACATAAAACTTCAATTGGAAGTTCTCCATTTTCCATGTAGATTCTTGCTGGTTTCTGATTTGGATTACATCCATATTTTAATTCATATTCCTTCATAACTTCCAATCTCCTATTTATTCTTATTAATAATTCTGCTTTCGTATTTTCCTGTTTCGATATCTATAAATCTAGTAAACAATGAAACTTTATTATCTTCATTAAGATTTTCCCATACCATTTTTGTGAATGTATCGATATCACCATCGATTTCAACTAATGTTGGTTCACCTTCAAAACTTGGTAATGGATTTCCATCGCCCATATAAGTATGAATAAATCTACCTTCACCTGCTACAGGATTACTATATGCAAATGTGTATCTGTTGCAACATTCTGGATTACCATTGTTGCTCTTTAAAATTGACATTGCATAATTAAACTCATTATTTTCAATATGCATAATTCCCGAAATTCTAGGTGTATAGTTTGGGGCATCTGGCTCAAACTCTCTTGTGCGAAGTGCCTGCTCAAATGTCTGTTGCTTATCCATAAGTTCATAAATAGTATCTGTCTGATCACCATTTGTCACAATAGTTTTGTTTCCTAATACTCGAACTGGAGCATAAATAATCAAGCTTGGATCTGTTAATTTTGAAGGATCAAACGCTTGAGTTCTTATTCCTTCTCCATCTTCTACGAAAACACGATTTCTACTATTTTCACTTCTACCCATGATAAAGTAAGCAGTAACTGCATGTTTTCCATCTTTAGTTCTACCAATTACAATACCTCTGCCTGGGTATGTTGTTGAAGATAATTCTTCTTTTAGAGAGTTGATTTTCATATAATTTACCTCACATTCATTTATCCTTTTACATCCCCTATTCTAACATGATGTTTTGATTATTAAAAATAATTAATTTTAATCTTTTTATTAGATATTCTTATATATGTTTTAATAGTTCATCCACTCTATCCTTCCACATATAATCTGAACTAGCTCTAATATAGCCTCTATCTGCTATGCTTTGCATAAGAGTATCATTGTCTAATAATTCTGTAATCTTTTTAGGAATCTTAGAAATCTTGGTCAAATCATATGTTACCAACTCTTTTCCCTTGTTAAAATTTTCTTCAATATACTCATTTGTATCTGTAAGTGCAACTGCTTTTTGAAGCATTGCAGTCAAAACTCTTTCATGAACACCATTTTTTAGAAGAGGCATAGAATTTAACGAAATCTTAGAGTTTTGAATTACTTTTACTGCTTCTCCCGTTTCTATTCTCTCCGCACTTCTTATAATATTCCAAGGTTTATCACACTTAAACGAATCCCAATCATCTCCAAAAACATGAATCTTTATATCTGCATTTGTAATCGTTCTAATAAGTTTTTCCCTGTAAATTGTTCTTAAACAAAGATTAATTGTACTTAACTCTTCTACTTTTTCTGGAAACTCTTCTTCAGAATACTCTATTTTTTCATCGTCTAAAAACTGTCTTAAAATTTCTTCAAATGAAGCTTTTTTATTTTTACTTAACAAAACCAAAATCTGTTTTACCTGATTGAATTTAAAATCTTCTCCAAAATCCATCTTACTAAGCAAATTCTGCACCGGAATATAATTTCCAATAAAAGTGACATCCATTTCCCTATCTTTTATTGGCAAAAGATAACTTCCATAATCTAATATTTTCTCATAATCCCTATATTTTACTCCATAAGATACATCTTCTACTTTAATATCCTCACCTAGAAATCCCATATTATGGTCTATTCTAATGTTTCCCGCAAGTGGCAAAAAATATGCTTTATTTTTAGGATAATATTGTTTTACATACTCAAGATAATCATAATCTATGCAATATATAACCATTTTCTTATTTTCTTTTTTTAATCTATCATGGAAAAAACTAGGGTGATCTGTAATTATATTAATATATTTGAATCTATATTTACTCCAGATTGGTATACCATCTTCATCTTGAAAAAAAATCTCATTATTTAAGCCCCTATAATTGAACGTTATAAGCATTACATCATCATCATCAATAAATTCATCTAAGCCAGACATGGTTTCAATAATATTAGAATAATCAATAAAATACGTATCTATTTTTCTTTTTTCCAATTCAAGCGCTATCTCTTCAGACGCATATCCCCAATTTGATTTATCGCCTTTTAATAATACCGCCTTTTTTATTTTTTTCATTTATTACCCCCCTTGTAAAAAAAAGGACTCCTAAACAAATTAGAAGTCCTTTACCATTCAACAAATTAGTTCTTAAAGCTATGAACTGGAGCAGGAATTCTTCCTCCACGATTAATAAAATTCTCACATGAATAATTATTAACTGGCATTACTGGAGCATATCCAAATAAACCACCAAATTCAACTTTATCTCCTACTTTCTTACCAATTGCTGGAATCAAACGCGCTGCTGTTGTCTTTTGATTAATCATACCAATAGCCATTTCATCGGCAATAATTCCAGAAATTGTTGAAGCTTTTGTATCTCCTGGGATTGCAATCATGTCCAAACCTACTGAACATACACAAGTCATTGCTTCAAGTTTTTCGATAGTAATTGCACCTGCTTCTACAGCATTGATCATTCCCTGATCTTCACTAACTGGAATAAATGCACCACTTAATCCACCAACATATGATGAAGCCATGATTCCACCTTTTTTAACCTGATCATTTAAAAGTGCAAGAGCTGCTGTTGTACCTGGAGCACCAGCATATTCTAAACCAATCTCACATAATATATCGGCAACACTGTCACCAACAGCTGGTGTTGGAGCAAGTGATAAATCAACAATACCAAATGGAATATCTAATGCTTTAGATGCTTCCTTAGCAACTAACTGTCCTACTCTTGTTACTTTAAATGCTGTTTTCTTGATTGTTTCACAAAGTACTTCGAAGCTTTCTCCACGAACGCTCTCTAATGCTTTCTTAACAACACCTGGTCCACTAACACCTACATTAATGATTGCATCAGCTTCAGTAACACCATGGAAAGCACCTGCCATGAAAGGATTATCATCTGGTGCATTACAAAATACAACGAGTTTCATACATTCAGCTGAATCATTATCCTTAGAATTATTAGCTACTTCAAGAATAATGTTTCCTAATAATTTAACCGCATCCATATTTATTCCGACTTTTGTAGAACCTACATTAACTGAGCTACAAACTCTCTCTGTTGTATGTAATGCTAAAGGAATAGATTTAATTAATAATTCTTCTGCTGGTGTCATACCTTTTGAAACAATAGCAGAATATCCGCCAATTAAGTTAACTCCAACATCTTTTGCGGCTTGGTCTAATGTTTTAGCGATAGAAGCAAAATCTTCTACTGTCTTACAAGCAGATCCTCCAACTAAAGCAATTGGTGTAACTGAAATTCTTTTATTAACGATTGGAATTCCATAACTTCTTTCAATATCGTTACCAACCTTTACAAGGTTTTTAGCTAATCTTGTGATCTTATTATAAATATTTTCATTTAATTTATCTAAATCTGAATCAATACAATCTAAAAGACTTATACCCATTGTGATAGTTCTAACATCAAGGTTTTCTTTTTCGATCATTTCATTTGTTTCTTTAACTTCAAAACTGTTTATCATAAATTAGAGTCCTCCATCTACAATTTATCGCATTTTTCTCAAAAAAAATTAAATTCTATGCATTTTATTGAAAATTTCTTCTCTTTGACATTTAATAGAGACTCCAATTTCTTCGCCTAATTTTTCCATTTCTTCATTGATAACTGCAAAATCTTTTTTAGCATTCTGCATATCAACAATCATCATCATATTGAAATATCCTGATACTATTGTCTGTGAAATATCTAATACATTTACTTCACTTTCTGCTAAATATGTACAGACCTTAGCAATGATACCTACTGTGTCTTGTCCTACAACTGTAATAATGCTCTTATCCATTTTTCTCTCCTTTTACTAAACACAAATTCTTTCTGACAATTCATCTCTTTTTGCAATTTTAATTGGAAAATCATCTGCTTTATATTTATGATCTCCTAAAGTAACTTCAAGACGAACTGTTTCGTACGCTAGCTCCTCCAAATTATTATCTTTACTAAGGTGCCCTAGCATAACGGTTCCAAATTTATCATGAAGAAGATGACCTAATAATTGGCCACTTCGTTCATTCGATAGATGTCCCTTGTCTCCAAGGATTCTTTGCTTCAAAATATATGGATATTTACCAACCTGAAGCATATTGATATCATGATTGGCTTCTAATAACAATGCATCAAGATTCTGTAGTTCTTTTACAAGTTTTTCATCATATGTACCAAGGTCTGTTACAACTGCAATCTGCTTTCCTTCATGACTAAACCTATATGCCACTGGCTCAGCCGCATCATGCGAAATTGGTAATGCATGTATCTTAATATCTCCAATCTCAAAATCTGTATTTGGTTTGATTACTCGAAATAAACTTTCATCTATCTTTCCTACACTCTTGCTGTTTAAAATACCTTTAATGGTACCTTGTGTAGCATAAATTGGAAGGCCATATCGTCTTGATATAACTCCAAGCCCTCCAATATGATCAATATGTTCATGAGTTACCAAAACACCTTTTATTTCGCTAGTTTTCAAATCCAAACCATTTAAACCATTTTCAATTTTCTTGCCACTAATTCCAGCGTCAACTAAAATGTGGTTATTATCGGTTCCAACGTATATGCAGTTTCCGCTGCTACCGCTTGCTATACTACATAATTCTAACATTTACATCTCTTTCCAATAAACTTCAATCTTGTCGCCTGTGTGTATTTCTTCTGTAAATCTAGCATCACGACCATTTAATGTTGTTACGATGCCACGACCTTTGCTATTATTTAAATCGAAATTTATTTTATCAAAAATATCAACAAATACGTAAGAATTCTTATCTGTTAAGGTCACAGGATTATTATTCACTGTCACTATGATTTCTTTTTCCTCTTCAGCTTCATCATTCTCACCATGATTAACATTATAACTACTATCTTTGTCTTCGTCTAGATTTTTTTTCAAATCATACGAAATTTCTAAATCAACTCCTTCTTCACGAGGATTTTCTTTTCTAAAAATGCTATTATATTCATCTGTTTTTTCATATTCTTCATCAAATGTCTCATCAAAATTGTCACAATCTTTATACTCAACGTCAAAATATAACTCCTCATCGTTATTCTCTGACTTCGATATGTTTTGCTGTTCCTTTGAATTTATATTCTCATCCTGTATTGCCTCTGTCTGACCTTCTAACGTTGCATTTTTTTCCTCTGACATCATATGATAATTACCCAAACCAATACTTGCACCTCTTAAAGACTCCTGATATTTTCTTTCCTTAATTTGCTCTTCAGATGCATAATAACTTGCATTTTCCACATGATATTCTTTAACTGTCCATTCTATTGAAAAATTCTCATATACTAAAGAATCCATACTTGCAATTCTATTATTTACATAAATATCTTCATCTAAATCTACTTCAACATCCATAAACTCTGCCACTTGTTCAACTGTATAAAAGCCTCTATTTTCTATTATATCTCCGTCTTGTATCTCATAAGAAGAAGGCTCAAGGACTCCATTTACCTCTAAAAACTTAGGACAATTAATCAATCGTCCATTAACTATAAAAGTCATAAATGCTGTTGTATATTCTTCTAGATCATTAATAGTATATTTTGCTTCTTCACCTTTAGTCGAAGGTATAATCTCCACATTACAGTTAGGTTCAAGCGGAGTATTAATATTTGCTGGCTTTCCATTTAGTGTTATAACTGCTGGTTCGCCCACTCCACCCCTAACAATTCTTTTATTTCCATTAACTGTAAAGTTAAGTGCTTTACCACTTCTTGGAAACAGTTTTTCATTAGAAACACCTGCCTGTAATGCGGCATCAACTATTGTCAAACGATTATTATCATATAATTTCATTCTTTCACCATTAAAACGAATCATAATGAAATTATTTTTTTGATCATAATAATTTAAACAAATTCCGATTGGAGTTACTAATAAAGGATCTTTTTTTATATCATCTTGAAGGAACGTAACTTCTTTTAGGACTTCCTCTCCCCTCAATGCTACTCTTTCTTCTGGTAAATCCAAATATTCAGCAAGCTTCTTTGTAAAACCATGTACCTTTCCGCCACCTCCGACTACAAAGGTTGCACTTACTGTTTGTCCACCGTTTAATTCAATAATTTTTTCTGCTACTTCTGAAGTGATTCTATCTACGACTTTATCTGTCAACTCCCATACTTCTTCTGCTGAAACTGTATGTTTAATTGACATTATATCTTCATATGTTACTTCTTCATCCACTGTTGACGATAATTTAATGTGTTCTGCCATCTGAAAATCAACTAAATACTGCTGAACAATTTCTTCAGTCAGCTCATCCCCAGCATGTGGAATCATACCATAAGCAGTTATCGAACCTTCCTTCGTTATACAAATATCTGACGTACCTGCTCCAACATCTACAAGTGCAATATTTAACATTCTATAATTTTCTGGGATTGCAACGTTTATAGCTGCTATTGGCTCTAATGTCAAATTGGCAACAGACAATCCTGCCTGACCTACCGCAGAATATAAGCCATCAACAACATCTTCTGGCAAAAAAGTAACTATTATATCTTCTGCAATTTTGTTTGCTTTATGTCCTTCAAGACTAGTAAAAAGATCATCGTTTAAATAAGATTTGACTACTGAATAACCTACACAATAGAACTTGTAATTTGTATCATTTTTTTCTGATAATAAATCCTGTGCTTTTTCAACACCAATTAAATCAAGTGTATGAATATCTTCTCCTGTTACAACTGATTCTTCAGGATAAATGTACTCTGCACGACATGTCACTGTTTTTAAAACACGACCTGCTGCCGCAATACATACTTCCGTAAGTGGCTGATTAATCTGAACTTCAAGTTCTTCTTTTACAAGCGAAACAACTTGTGCTACTCGTCCTATGTCATGAATCTGTCCATCAAGCATAGCTCTTGTTACATGCTCTCTTACAGTTTGTGCTACTACGACAAATTTTCCTTCGTCAGTACGATATCCAACTGTTCCTACTACATTTCGCGTTCCAATATCAATACCCAACACCAAATTTTCTTTTGTGCCTTCTAAACCATTCATCATTCGTTCCACCCCTCAAAACATTTTCAATTTGTAGAAAAGTCTCCTCAAGTGAATGATTATTATCAATTACGACCTTACACTTTCTAACAAACACCTCTTCTGGTAATTGACTAGAAAAAATATTATTTATTTTTTCATCTGAATATCCCCTTGATTCTTTCAAACGTTTTCTACGATTGTCCTCACTAGTATAAATATACCAAAGTTCATCACAAATTGCATCATAATTTTCTTCTATGAGTAATGCGGCTTCAAGCACTAATACATCAAGCTGTCCTCTCTCTTTTTCAAGGGCAAATTGTTCTTTTACGTACTCTTTAACCGCTGGATGCACAATATTATTTATCTTCTGTCGGTTCTCTTCTGAGAAAAAAATCAATTTAGCTAAATTCTGTCTGTCAAATTCACCATTTTCATCTAAAATGCTGTCTATTCCTGTAATTTCTATGTTTTTAAAGGCATCACAGATAGCATCAAAAACTTTCGTTCCTGATTTCATTAAATCATGTGCAATCTCATCTGCAAGCATAACTCTGTACCCTGGTTTATTGCTTAAATAATTTAAAATTGCTGACTTACCAGCGCCAACTCCACCTGTAATACCTATAAACTTCATTTTACCTTCTTGTGTCTCCTTTTATTTAGTACAAATCTAATGAGCATCATACCAATTTGTGCCGACCTGAGTATCTATTTCTAGATCAACAGATAAATCAGCTGCCCCCTGCATTTCTTCATTTAATATCTTTTTAACTTCATCTAGTTCGCTTTCCTTAGCCTCAATTAACAATTCATCGTGTACCTGAAGAAGCAAACGAGATTCTAATTTTTCTTTAAAAATACGATCATGTACTCTAATCATTGCAATTTTAATAATGTCTGCTGCTGTACCCTGAATTGGTGAATTCATAGCAACACGCTCACCAAATTGTCTTGTCATAAAATTGCTTGATTCTAGTTCGACCATTGGTCTTTTTCTATTAAACATTGTAAGTGCATACTTGTTTTTCTTAGCACTTTCAATACAATTGTCCAAATACTCTTTAATCTTTGGATACTGTACAAAATAGTTTTTAATGTATTCCGAAGCATCTTTTCTTGAAATTCCTAAATCTTTACTAAGTCCAAATGCACTAACACCGTATACTATACCAAAATTTACAGCCTTTGCGTTTCTTCTTTGAAGAGGTGTAACTTCCTCAAACGGAACATTAAATACCACTGAAGCTGTACTTCTATGAATATCTTTTCCATGCTTATATGCATCTATTAATTTTTCATCACCAGATAAATGAGCTAAAACTCTAAGTTCAATCTGCGAATAATCTGAATCCACAAAAACAAATCCTTCTTTTGCATGAAAAACTTTTCTAATTTGTTTACCCAACTCAAGTCTAATTGGAATATTCTGTAAGTTTGGTTCTGTTGAACTCAATCGACCTGTAGCGGTTACTGTCTGATTAAACGTTGTACGGACTCTGTTGTCCTCTTCTATATAATTTCTAAGTCCATCCGCATATGTTGATTTAAGCTTAGCTAATTGTCTATACTCTAAAATTTCACTAACAATTGGATAATTAGCCTTTAAGCCGTCCAAAATATCTGCTGATGTTGAATATCCTGTTTTAGTCTTTTTTGCATTTGGCAATCCTAATTTTTCAAATAAAATAACTCCAAGCTGTTTAGGTGAATTAATGTTAAACTCTTCACCAGCCTTTTGATAAATACTTTCCTGAAGTTGTGCAATTCCTTTGTCGAGGTTGGTTGAGTATTCTTTTAACGCATCCGCATCGAGAATAATTCCCTCTTTTTCCATTGAAGCTAAAACAAATACAAGTGGCATCTCTATATCAACAAAAAGATGTAACATATTCTCTTTATCAAGTCTATTCAAAAGAGTATCTTTAGCCACAAATGGAATATAACTTTCATACGCAACATACTCAATAGCTTTATCCTTATCACTATTATACATATCCTCAAAAGATTGTTTACCGAAAAATTCTTTCTTGGTTGGAATCATAATATCTGAATATGATTTAGCAATGTCATCAAGTGGATATTCTCCAATTGTCGGATTGATAAGGTACGCTGCAACAGAAACATCAATAAATTTATTTCTATATGCAATATATTTATCAAAATCTTCTGCAGGATCCAAAATACCATCCTGTCCTAAAATCTTAATCTGGGATTTAACATCCCTAGAAATTAGCCTTCTAGCAGTTGTATCTTTTATTTTATTTTTAAGGTAATCACTTGATATTCCATTACCTGTCTCCATAAAATAAATTTTATCTTTTAAAAATGTAAGACTAAGTCCATATAATTCTTCTTCTGTTTTAGAAGCGAAATCAAAAAGACCTAATTGTCCATCATTATCCTGATGAAACTGTCCTACATTATTATTTTCTCGCTTTACAAGATAAAAAGCAACATCTTTATCTATAATTTCTTCGAAAATTTTATCAGCTTTTTCTATTGTATCTACAACTTCTATCAATTCTGAAACATTAAATGATTCTTCCTTGGTATCAAATCTGCCCAATAAATTTTTGAATTCTAATTCTTTACACATCAAATATGCTTCTTTAGTGTATAAATCATCAATACTATCTATTCTAGCTTCTTCGAAATCATACTCAATAGGTGCATCTGTTAAAATGGTAGCCAATTTCTTACATAAAACTGCATCATCCCAGTATTCAACAATATTCTTTGATGCTCTTGGTGGTTTAATTACAGCTGCATTTTCATGAATTGCTTCGATGCTTCCATATTCTGCGACCAGCGTTTTAGCTGTTTTTTCACCAATTCCAGGTACTCCAGAGAAATTATCTGAACTATCTCCCTGAAGTGCCTTAACATCAATAAATTCCTTAGGAGTTACTCCATACGCTTCTTTTACATCTGCTGCATAATAATTTTCTATTTCTGTTCCAGTACGTTTAGTCTTGGGAATTCTGATAAGCACTTTATCTGTAGCAAGTTGAAGCAAATCTCGATCTCCTGAAATAACAGCAACATTCATACCCTCTTGTTCTGCTCGATGAGCTAATGTTCCTAATAAATCATCAGCTTCATATCCTGCCAATTCAATGATTTTTACACCCATAGCCGTTAACATTTTTTTCATTAATGGTACTTGCTGACGTAACTCTTCATCCATCGATTTTCTGTTGCCTTTATATTGTTCAAACATTTTATGGCGAAATGTTGGTGCATGAACATCAAAAGCTACCGTAATATAATCTGGCTTTTCTTCTTCTAAAATTTTAAACATAATATTAATAAATCCATAGACCGCATTCGTATGCAACCCTTGTGAATTTGTTAAGTCTGGCAAGCCATAATACGCCCTATTTAAAATACTATGTCCATCTATCAACACTAATTTTTTACTCATAAAATGTTAAACCTTTCTTTTAAATTGCTCTTGTATATTTCTTTAAGAATTCAAGCTCATCACCTTCTAAATATGGTGAAACAACTTCATAAACTCTCTTGTGATACTCATTTAATCTATTCTTTTCAACGCTTGTCATTAAATCTGGATCAATAGCATCTAAGTCAATTGGTACATATGTGATGTTTTCAAAATACATGAATTGACCATACTCATTTTTAACACCTTTACAACATACTAGTTCATTTTCTGTACGAATACCAAATTTACCTTCAAGATAAACGCCAGGTTCATCTGTTGTAATCATACCTTCTTCAAGTACGCCACCGTCGTTTCTTTCAGCGACCTGTCTCCATCTAAATCCGTTTGGTCCTTCATGTACATTTAAAACATATCCTACACCGTGGCCTGTACCATGTTTAAAATCTAACTCTTTTTCCCAAAGTGGCTCTCTTGCTGCCAAATCAAGGTTAAGTCCTGTACATCCGTATAAGAATTTCATATTTGCAAGATTCATATTTGATCTACAAATCATAGTAAAGCATTCTTTCATTTCCTGAGTAACTTCACCAAGTGCAAATGTTCTTGTAATGTCTGTTGTTCCTTCAATATAGTGTCCGCCAGAATCAACTAATAAGAAGCTTCTTGGTTCTAGTGGGATATCAGTTTCTTTAGTTGCAGCATAATGAACAATGGCACCATGTACATCGTATCCACAAATAGTGTTAAAACTTAAATCTAATAGACCTTCTTGTTCTCTTCTTAATTTTTCTAAATGATCTGAAGCTGAGATTTCTGTCATCGGAATTTTACCAACATTTGTCTTTAACCAATACATGAATTTACACATTGCTACAGCATCTTTAACGTGTGCTCTTCTTGTATTATCAATTTCTGTTTTATTCTTAATTGCTTTGAATAATGTTGTTGGTTCAATCTCATTAACAATTTTAATTTCACTATCAAGTGCTGATGCAACTCTATAGTTTATAGCTGATAAATTAACTAAAACCGTCTCTCTTTTCTTAATTGTTGCAACATATTCATAAAATGATTCATATGGTTTCGTTGTAATATTGTTAGCTTCAAGATAAACTTTTAACTCATCATCTATTATTTCTTCTTGTAAAAACCAAATACATTCATCTTCTGTGACTGCCAAATATGATAATACTACTGGCACGTAACTAATATCATTACCTCTTACATTTAATAACCAAGAGATATCATACAAAGAAGACATTAAATGAACTGTTGCTTTTTTCTCTTTCATTTTGTCTCTTAAACGTTTTAATTTGCTTTGTGTGCTTTCTCCTGAATATTCTTCTTTTAAAATCCATGCTTTTTCTTTTGATAATGATGGTCTATCTTTCCAAATTAAATCTATTAAATCTTCTTTAGAATAAATTTTACCGTTTTTTCTATTAGCTATACACTCAAGTTCTCTTCCCCAAGTTGCATTTACTACTCTTCCATCAAATCCAATAGTTTGTTCTTCTGATAATTTATTCTCAATGAATTCATTAACTGTTGGAACATTTTCTTCGCCCATTTTATATAAGTCAACCGTTGTGCCTTGTAATTGTTTTTCTGCCTGAACGAAATATCTTCCATCTGTCCATAAACCGGCTTCATCCATTGTAATAACAGCCACACCTGCAGAACCTGTAAAACCAGTAATAAATTTTCTTGCTTTAAAATATTCACCTACGTACTCTGATTCATGAAAATCAGCTGTTGGAACAACGTAAATAGAAATGTCTCTCTTTCGCATCTGCTCTCTTAATGCTTTTAATCTTTCTTTAATCATTAATCTTGTCCTTCTTTCGTCTCAAAAAATCTAGTATCGAGTTCTGGATAACTTCTCTTTAAAGAAATTGGTTTACCAGCTCTATTTAAAAAACAATGTGAACTCTTAGCTGTTGTTCTAAGTTCGCCTGTCTCTTTATCTGTAATCGTATATTCTAATTCTAGTCTTATTCCATTATAATTTGTAATCTTTGTCTCAATAACAACAACATCATCAAAATGAACCATGCTTACATATTTAACTTCTATCTCTAATACCGGACTAATAATCTCTAAATCTTCAACTTGTTTATAATTTAGACCTATCTGATCCATCATATCCATTCTGGCTTCTTCCATCCATTTTACATAATTTGAATGATGGATTATACCCATCTGATCAGTCTCGTAATATTTTGCACGACGTTCATAAGGTTTGATATGTACTGCCTCTGGAATGCCTGCAATCTCAACTTCATGCTTAACCATTAAAAATCACTCCATTCCGAATATATTTTAATTTATTATCTCATATTAAGGCGATAAATTCAAGAATATAGCAAAAGCCCACAGCTGAGAGTTTATTAATTATTCTCAACTGTGAGCCTTAATTTATTTTATAAATTATGAATTAAAGATTTTTATTGATGTTCTTATTATTTGTTTATTAATATCATTTAGTTTGCTTTTGTAAATTAGGTTTTAAATTAGTTTCTTTGTAAGTTAGGTGTTAAGTTTTTTTATTATGCAACCTCTTCCAAGACAATATCATCAATGCATATTCTATGCTGTTGTGTAATCTGTCTGTTAGAAACTGCACCTAATGTAATGCTAAGTCTTGCATTATTGTCTGTTTCACTATTCATTGTGAAAACGCATTCATATTCCTGATACTCATTGTTATCATAGCTTGCTTTGCTAAGTTTCATTAAGCGTGCATCATCGTTTCCACTATATGGAGTCCAATCATTATCTGATGAACCATTATGTTGTAATGTAACCAAAATATCTCTATCAATGCTTGCTTTAGCTTTTAATTTCAAACGATATTTTTTACCTTTTTCAAGTTTAATACCATCTTGCATAAGTTGGATATTCCAATCAGCATCGCCTGTATTTTTGATTGTGATATCATATGCATTATCTTCTTTTTGTGAATCAACTATACTTGAAGCATCTGCACTTGAGTAAACTCCTTCTGTAAATCCACTCTTTCCTGCATTAAATGAACCATTCTTAATTTTTTCATTTTCTGCAACAGTTATATTATCAATATAATAAACTCCTGGTGTTTTGAATGTCATAGAAAATTCATTTTTTGTGACATCTTCGCAACTAAATTCATGTGAATATTTTGCATCTACATTGCTATCTAGTGTTTCTGTAAACTCTTTATCACCAACTTTAAAGACTACATCTGGTGTAGCATTTTGTCCCTGTTTACCATCTGCTGATTCTTTATAAGCATTGTATGACACATAATAGTTACCTTTTGTGAGTGGTAATTTAGTCTGTTTAATAACTATTGGTTTTTCAACATCGTCTTTTCCAACAACAACTTTTAACCGTCTATCATTGTTAGTGTTTGTTACTGATACTTTATCAACATCTTTAGAATCAATTTCCCAATATCCCAATCTGTTCTTTCCTTCCTGGAATGCTCCATTATAAACATAGTTTCCATCAGGTCTAACTTCTCTTACAGAATCTTCATTTATTTTTTCTCCGCCTGTAACTTTTAAGCTTACATTCTTAATTGTTACTGCTGATGTCGAACCTTGATTACCTAAATTAAATTCAACGCAAGTGTTTAAATCTGTTGGACGATCCATTTTAAATGTATAAGAGTAAGTTTTCATATCCTGTGATAATTCAACTTTTGTGTCCTGAAGATATCTAGTCCAGTTTTTATCTGGTCCTTCAACATCAGTAATAATAGTTCTTGGACTATCTGCTTTTGCATCAAATGTTAAAGTATATTCAAGGCCTCTATACAATGGAATATTTCCCTGTTTTAGCTGAACACTATGATTCTGACCTCCTACAGCAGTTGGAGAGATTTTTATTGAATCATTTTGTGTTATTGTTGCGTCAGCATCATCTTCTAAATGCAACTCCCAATCCTCGCTTGGATTTATAGCGGTTGAGAAGTTTCCATTTGTAACATAGTTGCCTGTACTATCAGCTTCTTTTACTTTTACTTCTTTTTCAGGTTTAGTCGCATTTTTCTCAACCTCATCATAGTATTTTTTGTCTTTTTGATAAACTTTAACAGAGTCGATAATGAATGGATTATTATCAAAACTTGTACTTTCATTTGGATATCCTACCCAGCTTCCACCTACTGCAAGATTTAAAATCATATAGAATTTCTGATCAAATGGAGCTGGATAAGTTACTTCTCCGCCGCCTTCTACAGCAGAGAACCAGTCTTTTGTTTCATAATATTTAACGCCATCAACATACCATGTAATGTGATCTGCTTCCCATTCAACTCCAAATTTATGGAAAGTACTTGAAAAATCAATTTTGGAATCAACAAGGTAAGTACCTTGCTGTTGAGCATGAGGTGCACCATAATGGATTGTTCCGTATAATTTCGATGGATTTTGTCCCATAACTTCCATTGCATCTATTTCACCACATTTTGGCCATTGACCATATAAATTCTCATTTGTTGGCATCATCCAAAATGCTGGTAAATATCCCTTTCCCTTAGGAACTTTGGCAGTCACTTCAAAATATCCATACTTAAAATCGTGTTTTCCCTGTGTATTAATTCTTCCTGAAGTAATTTCATTTCCGTTTTTTACAGGATTTAAGTATAGTTTTCCATCTTTAACATAAATGTTTTTATCAGATGTAACATATGATTGGAGCTCTTCATTAACCCAACCTGGTTCATGAGTTTCAATGTTCCAATCAGACAAATTTAACTTATCTCCGTTAAATTCGTCTTTCCAAACTTCTTTATAGCCCTGTTGTTTTAGGTTTTTTTCATACTGTTTCTGTTGTTTTTCTTTTTGTTTTTCCAACTTTGCAGTCTGTTCTTTGTTTTGTTTTTCTTCTTTTTCTTTTTGTTTTTTTGCTTTTTCAGCTTGTCGCTTATTCTGAGCTTCTTCTTTTTCTTTCTGTTTTTTAGCTTTTTCAGCTTGTTTTTTCTTTTGAGCTTCCTCTTTTTCTTTTTGTTTCTGCTGTTTTGCAAGCTGTTTAGCCTCATAGCTATTTTCTTTTGATGAAGATGCATAAGTTGAAACTGGTGCAACAATATTACTTACTGCTAAAACTGTAGATAGAACAATTACTCCAAATTTATTCATACACTACACTCCTTTGTTTTATTTGTCCATACTTTTAATAAATCCTCTCTGATAGATTCATAATGTGAACCACTTATTCCAAAATCCTTTTCTTTATAGTTCCAAATTGCATAACCAATATTGTATTTACTAAAGACCTCATTAACATCGCTAAACCAACGAAGAGTGTCTTCAATTGGAGCCTGATCGATTACACCAAACTCACCACAATATAGCTTAACTCCGGCATTTTTAGCTGCATTTATAGCATCCTGAACCAAATCTTCTATCAAATTTTGACCAATATAATCAAGACCAGATTCATATACGGCTTTACCTTGATCTCCAATTATTTTTGAACGTGTGTAATAGTCTTCTTTTGTTCCAGGATAATTTACAACCCACTCAGGATCCATTGTTTTTACCCAATAAGCCTTCTGATGAGTAAATAATAGAGGCTCATAAAAATGGAATGTAAACATTATCTTGTCATCTAATGGTTGCTCTAAAAACTTAAGAGTTTTTGCACTATTCCATTGAATTCCACCATAAATGATGTAGGAATCTGGAGCATTTTTTCTAATAGCTTTTACCGTTTTAGCTATCAACTTATTCCATGCATCAGCATTTTCTTCTTCAACAACTTCATTTAACAATTCGAATGCAACATTGTCATAATCTTTAAAATATTTAGATATTTTATCCCATAAAGCGATAAATCTATCCTGTAATTTTTCACTTTTAAAAAGACTATTTGCCTCTTCTCCTGCATTGTTAAAATCATAACCATAGGCTTTGTGAAGGTCAAGAATTATTGATAGGTTATTATCTTTTGCCCACTCAACAACCTCTTTAACTTTTTCGTAACCACTTACAATTTCACTAGCATCTTCTGTTTCAAAAACTTCATAATCGATTGGAAGCCTAACATGATCAAAACCCCAATTTGAAATTGTCTCCAAATCCTTTCTTGTTATGAACTCTTCATAATGCTGCTGTGAATGTTCGCATTGTGACAAAAAGCCACCTAAATTAATACCACTTCGTAAATCCATTTCTTTTCCCTTTCCTGATTTTTGACACAATAGACAATTTTTTCATTGTTTGCCACACATAAACTGTCAACATAATATAAAATTTATATTGATTTTATATTGCTTTGTAATATTGTGTCATATTTTTTCTCTTACCTTGCTTAAAATTATACAAACTTCCTTTCGAAAAATATATTAATTTGGTTTTATTTTTATCGGTTTTGTGACATAATAAAAAGTAGATAAAATTACAAAATATATAAATGATTTTACACTTATCAAGGAGTACAGATATGAAAGATTTTAAAAAAGAACTATTTTACAAGGAGTTTATTCAACGAGAACACGATTTTTTTAGGGCTCCATACAACCCTGAAATAGAATTCTACAATACAATACAATCCGGAAACATACAAAAAGTTAAGGAATTATGTTCTGAAGATTTGATGCATAAAAAGGGACTCGGCAAGCTTTCTACCAACAATTTGCAAAATATTAAATATCATTTTGTAATCACAACAGCTTTAACTGCTCGTTATTGTATTCAAGGTGGAATGGATTTATCAACTGCATATGGTCTGAGTGATTTTTATATTCAAAAAGCTGATTCTTGCAATTCTATTGAAAAAGTATCTGCTTTACACCCTATAATGTGCCTCGATTACACTAAACGAATGAAAAACCTGCGCAAGAAAAATGTTTGTTCAATCCAGGTTGCCAAAAGTATTGATTATATTTATGATAATTTGCATTCAAAAATTTCAGTTGACGATATTGCCAATTATGTTGGACTCAATCGAAGCTATCTTTCACGCCTTTTTAAAAAAGAAATTAATTGTTCAATAAGCAATTATATCCGTGAAAAAAAAATAGAAACTGCTAAAAATATGCTTCTTTATTCATCATATAAACCATCCGAAATATCATCGTTGCTCGCTTTTTCAAGCCAGAGCTATTTTACTGAAATATTTAAAAAATATGTTGGATGCACCCCTAATGAATTTACCAAAAGGAAGATGTCCTAAATATTGATGGCACACCCAAAAACGCCGACTATTCTTGTTTTTTAGTAAAACTGCAAGAATAATCGGCGTTTAAATTCTACTCATTATTTGAATTTCAAATTCTTATTAAATTTTCTGTTTTTAAAAAACATTATTTATGAAAGATATGAATCAAGATACTCTGGAAACCACATTGAAATTTCTCTCTTTGCATGTTCAACCGAATCTGATCCATGAACTGTATTATCAGTTTTGCCCTTAGCATATTTATTTCTTATTGTGCCTTCGGCTGCTTCCTTAGGATCTGTTGCACCATTAACTCTTCTAACAGTGTTAACTGCATCTTCACCTTCTAGAATCATAGCTACAAGTGGACCACTCGAAATAAAATCAACTAATTCTTGATAGAAAGGTTTATCTTTTAAATCAATATAATGTTGTCTTGCAAACTCTTTGTTGATTTTAATCATTTTAAGAGCAACTATTTTAAGTCCCTCTTTTTCATATAAGTTTAAAATCTCACCTATATGATTTCCTGCAACTCCATCTGGTTTAACTAATGATAATGTTTTCTCTACCATTTTCATACCTCCCCATACTCTTTTGCACTCTTACCAAATTTTGGTTATTTTTTATACACATTTAAGTATATCGTGCATCCTTCAAGAAATATTATATCATAATGATGGTTTTTTTAAAATATTTTTTATACTTTTTAGTATAATTTTATAGTTTTCTTATAATTATCAGATTATTATCTTTATAAATACAAGTCAAAGACTACTTATTACTAAATTCTTTTAATATTTCTTATTGACAAGCTATTTGTAAAGTGGTATTGTATCTTGTGTGACGTAGTTTTGAAAACTACATGCTAGAGTTGTGTGGTTATATTATAAGATTTATTTAGGACATTTATCTAGACCTAATTTTGACTATGCTTATCTACAGTTATTTTATAAGACATTTTTAGAGAATTTTAATTTATATTTTCAAATATTGAAAGGAGCTTTTTTATGACTATTAAAATTAGAGAACCGGGAAGTGCTATTACACATTTAATCGCTGTAATATTGACAGCATTTTTTTCAACGCCATTACTTATAAAAGCAGCTCTTCACAAAAGTAGTACTGTTTTGTTTTCGATGTGTGTATTTATTGCGAGCATGCTCTTACTTTATTCTGCAAGTACCCTTTATCACTCAGTTAATGTTAAAGGAAAGGTATTAAAAATATTCAAAAGACTTGATCACACAATGATTTTTGTATTGATTGCTGGTTCTTATACTCCAATCTGTTTGACAACTTTAAGACATTCTGGAGGACTTAGATTACTAACAATTATTTGGTCAATCGCAATTATTGGTATGATTTTCAAACTATTTTGGGTTACATGCCCTAAATGGCTTTCATCATGTTTATACATTTCAATGGGATGGGTTTGTATAGCTTATTTAAAGGACATAATTCAAAATATGCCAATCACAGGGTTTTTATGGTTACTTTTTGGAGGTATTATATATACAATTGGTGGCGTCATCTATGCTCTTAAGTTACCACTTTTTAATAAAAAACATAAATATTTTGGTTCACATGAAATCTTTCATCTTTTCGTCATGGCAGGTAGCATGTGTCACGCAATTTTAATGTACCAATATATTGCTTAAAATTTAATTAAAAAAAAGCACTTTAGGATATATTATTCTTGATTCGGCATATTCTAAAGTGCTTTTATATTTTTATTATTTAGTTTTTGTTTTTATTTGTCTTTTTTCTTTTTGTCTTTTTTGTCTTTCTTCTTGTCTTTATCTTTTTTCTTATCTTTATCCTTCTTTTTATCTTTGTCTTTCTTCTTATCTTTATCCTTCTTTTTGTCTTTCTTCTTGTCTTTATTTTTTTTCTTATCTTTATCCTTCTTTTTGCCTTTGTCCTTCTTATCTTCATCAGCTAATCTTAGTGCTTCTTCTTTTTTAGCTTGCATAGCAAGAAGTTGCTCTTTTTCAACCATCTGATTCATAGGTGTCATATAATGAAAAAGATTAGCTTCTAATGTTTCTCTATAACTATCGTTCTTTAATTGACGCATATTCTTTACATAACTATGAGCATCTAATTCTGCATGCTGCATTTCAATAATTGCAACTGCAACGTTAGAACAATGTGCAGAAATACGTTCGTAATTAGTGAGCAAATCGTTAAAAGGAAGGCCTTTAATCATATCACATTCTCCTGCACTTAAACGCTGAACATGATTAAATTTCAACTCATCACAAAGCATCTCTATACATTCACGAAGAGGTTCTATCTTCTTTGCTGCTTCACGATTATCTTCCATAAATGTTTTACAAGTCATTTCTACAATATCCTGTACTGCTGCCTCTAAAAACGATAGCTCCTTTAAAGCCTGCTCAGAGAAATTAATCTTTTTATCAGCCAATTCTTTGGCAACTTTTGAAATATTTACAGCATGATCTCCTAAACGTTCAAAATCACTAATTACGTGAAGTAATTCTGAAGCCTTGTGAGACTGAACTGCAGTTAAATTGTGACTTGTGACCTTGATAAGATAACTACCTACTTTATCTTCGTATTTATCAATAACTTTTTCTTTTTCCTGAATAACCTGATAACGATTCTCATCATAATTAACAAGAAGCGTCATCGCACGCAAAATATTCTTTTTTGCCTTACGCGCCATTCCATTCATTGCTTTATGACTTTGCTCTAAAGCGATTGATGGATACATAAGTAAACGGTCTTCTAAAAGATCGAAATCTTCATAATCTTCACGATCTTCTGGATCTTCTTTAACAAGCCAGAATACAAACTTCTCAATAAATTTAATAAATGGTGATAGCACCAATACTGTTGCCATACGGAACACCGTATTTAATAATGCAATGCTAACTGGTGTCATTGTTGAGTTCAAGAAACTAAAATTAACAACTGCATTTACAGAATAAAATACAGTTCCCCAAATAATCATTCCGAACAAATCATTTAATAAATATACAAGGGCTGTTCTTTTTCCGTTTTTGTTAGCACCAACTGCCGAAAGAAGAACCGGACAAGCTGCACCAACACCAATACCAAGAGTAATTGGGAATGCAACTGCAAAAGAAATTGCACCTGTTGTAGACAATGCCTGCATGATACCAATTGAAGCTGACGCACTTTGCAAAATTGCAGTAAAAATAATACCAATTAAAATCGCAAGAAAAGGGCTTTTTACACTTTCAATAATATTTAAAAAAGTTGGATTAGTTCTTAATCCTGATACAGAACCACTCATTGTCTGCATACCTGTCATAAGGATTGCAAATCCCATCATAATAGCTCCAACTTTTTTTAATGATTCATTTTTTACAAAAGTTTTAAAGATAATACCAATAACTGCAACAACAGCTGCTATTGTAGTCGAAGAAATTAATGTAGCGACTCCGCTTCCTCCATCAATGTATGAAAGACATAAAATCCATCCTGTAATTGATGTACCAATGTTAGCACCCATTATTGTACCAATTGCCTGAGACACCTGCATCATACCTGAATTAACAAAACCAATTATCATTACAGTCGTTGCAGATGAAGACTGAATGACTGCTGTTACAACAGTACCAAGAAGAATTCCTTTAATAGGTGAGCTGGTTAATTTATATAAAACCATCTCTAATTTATTTCCGGCGACCTGTTTAAGTCCATCGCCCATTAAACCCATTCCAAAAAGGAATAAGGCAACTCCACTAAGTAATGTTAATATCGTAGAGAATACTTCCATTCTCTTGTCCTCCTATTTCTAATTACAAAATAATACAACATCATATTAACACATTATAATATCTTTTGAATAGCTAAAATTTATAAAAATTATGATTTTATTTTTAAAATCCTCTTTTTTTCAAATCTGAAACCAATTGTACGTAGAATTCTCTTACATCAAAGCCTTTAATATTTTCACGATTTAAATCTATCATATCTCCATGAGATATTCCGCGATTACTTTCAGTATTTACAAGAAATCTATAATTATTCCCCCATTTGAATGATTTCTCGCCAACTAGACCATCATTGTCCCCATCAAAATACTGCACGAACTTATAAGTCATATTAAGTGGAAACCTCCCACTTATTATTTTATTTAATTTACTACCGACGCTTTGATACCAAACTTCTTGACTATCTGGCACTTCTTCGTTGAATTTTGCACATGATGATGCAGTCAAATCATATACTGCAGAAAGGAAATCAGGATTCTCATCTCCTAATTTTTTAAATGCACTGTTGTATGTTTTTGCCACAAATTTTTGCTGCGCTTCTCCTATTCCGCTCAATAAAAAATCTGCAAACTCACAGCCTCTATGTGGTGTATTAATTGTTGTTAACGATGCTACATATTTTGATGTTCCGAGCTTAGATATTGCATATCTTGAATCAAGTCCACCTTTAGAATGAGCTATAATATTTACTTTTTTGCATCCAGTTTTATTTACAATTTCTTTGATTCTTTCGTCTAATTCTCTAGCACTATCTGCAACCGCTGCTGCTGATTGATGATTTCCTGTGTAGCATTTCGCACCATTTTTTTCTAATTCAGCAGGAATACGTCCCCAATAATTTAAATATTTAAAATCCCTAAAAAAAACCCCATGCACCAATAAAATTGGATATTTTGTCTCACAAATCTTGTCGTCTTTTCTACTTTCATCTAATAACAACTTATCATTTTCAAAAAAAGTTTCACTTGATACTAAATAAATAAGTTTAGATAATACAACAAGATGAACAACAGGAATTAATCCACAGACAATTCCTATTACTCTCCATTTAATACCTAACTGTGCTGAAGAAACATAAATTCTGATTATTCCGCTCCAAAAAATTATATTCTCTATTATCACAAAAATCCCAATTATTTTTGCCCATTGTATCCAATTCCCATCTGTTGCAATAAATCTTTTATCCCCAAGTAACGCAACTAACAAGTAAATTGAGACAAAAACAACTGATGTAAGAAAAACTGATAAAAGCTGGCAGCCATTTCTTGCAATTGATAATCTTTTTGTCATTAATCTTCCATATAATAAATCAGGCATCAATTCTACCAATATTAAAACAATAATTGCTATAATCTGTAATAGTTTTAAATTACTTGGTACTTTAGCCAATGTCATTGGCAAAATAATCGCTCCTACACCTATAGTTAAAACTATATTTATTATCAAATATCTAAAGAAATACAAACTCTTTTTCACTCTTTTTCTCCTTCATCTTCAAATTTTATTATTTTCCCTTTCAAAGAATATCATATTACAATATAATACTGCAACTTTTATAACAACATTAAATTAAAAAACTATTTTTCTTTTTTCCATAAACTTAAACTTGTAACCCTAAAAAAAATAGTCTAAAATAATATTGCATTTTATTATAAAGGATGATTATTATATGAAGATTTTATTAACAGCCCTTGATGCTAAATTCATTCATTCGAATTTGGCAATTTATTGTTTAGCATCTTATGCTGACAAATATCGTGATTCTTTAAAGCTAAAAGAATACACAATTAACCAACAAAAAGATTTTATTCTACGTGATTTATATCTTGAAAAACCAGATATTGTTTGTTTTTCTTGCTACATTTGGAATATCAATTACATTCGTGAAATCATATCAGACTTACATAAAGTTTTACCTAACACTAAAATATGGCTCGGTGGTCCTGAAGTTTCATACAATTCTACAGAAATTGTTGATTCACTTCCAGAAATTGCAGGCATTATGATTGGCGAAGGTGAAGAAACTTTTCTTGAATTCTGCCAATACTACATTGATGAAATCGGTAATTTAAACGAAATTGATGGCTTAACTTACCGTCCATCTAACGCCATTGCTAAACATGAATTAGATAAAAATAACAACGATTCACAGAATAATTCTGATGATATTAATTATAATAAAACACTATCTAACGAAAAAGCATCTAAAGAATCAATTATTTTGACTAATCCAAGAGCAATCTTTGATTTAGATAAATTACCTTTTTGCTATGAAGTACTAAACAATTTATCTTTAGAGCATAGAATTATATATTATGAAAGTAGCCGTGGCTGTCCATTTAACTGCAGTTACTGTCTTTCTTCTATTGATAAAAAAGTACGTTTTAGATCTCTTGATAAAGTTTTTCATGAATTGCAATTTTTTATTGACCATGAAGTTCCTCAAGTAAAATTTGTTGATAGAACATTCAACTGTGACCACAAGAGAACTATCGCTATTTGGAAGTACTTAATGGAGCACGATAAAGGAATCACTAATTTCCATTGCGAAATAGCAGCCGAAATATTAAATGATGAAGAAATTGAGCTTTTACAACAAATGCGTCCGGGATTAGTTCAGCTAGAAATCGGAGTTCAAACTACTAACCCTCAAACTTTAAAAGCAATTCATCGCCCTTCAACATTTGATCATCTTGCTTCTATTGTAAATAGAATTCATATGAATCACAATGTACACATGCATCTTGATTTAATTGCAGGCCTTCCTCACGAAGATTTAAAAAGTTTTGCTAATTCATTCAATGATGTTTATTCGCTTTTACCAGAACAGCTTCAAATGGGATTTTTAAAAGTTCTTAAAGGATCCTTTATGCATGCTCACAAAGATGAATATAATTGCGTACACCAAAGCAGTTCACCTTTTGAAGTTTTATCAACTACATGGATTTCTTATGATGATATTTTACTTTTAAAACAAGTTGAAGAAATGGTTGAAGTCTACTATAATAGTGGACAATTTTCTAAAACTCTACCATATTTGGTAGATACATTTAACACACCATTTGAATTTTTTGAAGCACTTGGTAAATTTTATGCTTATAAAGATTATGACAAAATATCACATAACAGAATTCGTAAGTATGAAATATTAATTGAATTTATGGATTTCTTAATAAATAATCCAGATTCCTGTGTTTGCGCTTTAAATACACAGTTTGATTTAACTGATTTTTCAATTGAAAAACTAAAAGAATTATGCTTGCTCGATTTATACTTGCGTGAGAATCTCAAAAAAAGACCAATCTGGATGACTGATTTGACAAAAATTAAAAACGAAACCAAAAATGTATATGTTGAAAACGGTCTACGTCGTTCAGCAAAATTACATATTGAACCATTCTACTATCTAAGCTCAGAAGACTTTGGTTTTGCTGACACTAATATCCAAAAATCAGTCATATATTGTGCATTCGATTACGAAAATCGAAATCCAATTAATCATAATGCGTCTATCGTTTTATTGTAGGACATTATATAAAAAAATAAAAACTCAGTTACACCTTTATAGATGAAGATTCAACTTACGACATCTCCATTTCAAATTAGTGTAACTGAGTCTTTTTATTAGAAATATTTATCCAGTTTAACTTTAATCTTCAAAAACTAAACTTTAGACTTTTCTAATTTCATACCTTGTGAAATTATACTTTCCTCATATAATTTCTACAACTAAATCTGATTTAGTTTAATTGTTGGTGAAATAAAATATTTGAAATCCTTTTCTTGACAATATTTTATGATTTTGTTTTTTAGTTTTTCATCCTTTGTATACTCTAAAATAAATACATCAATTCCATTTGCCTTACAATTTTCAATATAATCCGTAAAATATTTCCTATCATCCGGTGCTTGCTCACCAAAAATATCTTTATTGTAATTCTTTACTGTTGTAAAACAACCTTCTTGATTAATAGCCGTAATCAAACTTCCTTGTTTTTCACTGATTACTCTACTAACAAAAACGTCTCCTCCATTTACTACGATGCCCTTGTTGTATTTTTTTAGTCCTTTAAAAATGTCTATCAATCCTTTGTAAATATTTTCATTATTTTTAAAATAATATATGTCTGTATTGTCTATAAAAAATGAATCAATATTTTTATCATTCATTTTTTTACCCAGCTTGTTTACCACAAAATCCTGCCATTCTTTCTTTGACACATCAATCCACACTTCATCTTCCCAGTTTTGGTAAACGCCCAAACTATACTTCTTGTAGTCATTCCAATAATCTCTCCAGTTTTCTAAAGCACCAACGTTTAGATAAGAATACACTTTATGTCCAGCTTTATGTAACTGTTCAATATCTTCTTTTGTGTAATTATCCGTTTCTAGAACTATAATTTCATAATCTTTGAATTTTTCAACTGCCTGTTTACCTAAACCGATAAATACACCAAATTTGTTCTTAAATTGATGTACTGGTTGTGGCTCTGGCTGTGGTTGTGGCTGTGGCTCTGGCTCCGGTTGTGGCTCTGGTTCCGGTTGTGGCTCTGGCTGTGGCTGTGGTTGTGGCTGTGGTTGTGGCTCTGGCTCCGGCTGTCCATTATCATTAATTAATTCATTTAAATTTGAGCGATTGGAAATTAAATAATTGATATTTTTTTTCTTACAATACTTTATTATTTCATCATTTTGTTTTTCATCTGAAGAATACTCTATAATTGATACTTCTAAATCTTTAGTTGTTAATCTTGATAAATAACTTTTGTAGAAAGCTATCGTATTTGTATCCTGCTTTCCAAAAATATTCTTTTTTTCATCTTCAATTTTTGTAAAACACTGTTCTGATATAACACCTTTAATTAGATACTCTTTTTTACTATCCATAAGTTTTTTAACAAAGTCTTCACCACCAATTATGCTAATTGGTTTGTTGTATTTTTGTAAGCTTTTCACTATTTTTAATAAACCATCATATACCTTTTTTTCTTTGTAATTTGAATAGACATCAGTGTTTGCTAAATAGAATGCATCAACGCCTTTATCTGCCATTTCTTTTGCAAGTGAATCAACTACAAAATACTGCCATTTAGGTTTTGTTACATCCATCCAAACTTCATCATCATATCCACTACATTTTCCCAAAGAATATTTCTTATACTGTTCATAATAAGAACGATATTTTTCTAATGTTCCTGCATTTAGATATCCATATACGACATGCCCTTTTCTTTGTAATTTTGCAATATCTTCCTTAGAATAATCAGAAATATCTAATACAATTTTTTTGTAATTTTTAAATTTCTGCGCACTTTGCTTGCCAACGCCAATAAAAATTCCAAATTCATTTTTAAATGTTTGGTTTTCTTTTTTTTCTTGAACAATAACTGAATCGTCTTTCGCGTAGACATTAGATTGTGGCATAAATGCCATTGTATTAACTGCTGTTACAGATGCTACTAGTACAAACATTAAGTTTCTCTTCTTCATGTTGTTTCCTCCTTGGATTTACAAGTTTTCTAGTTATTTTTTAAGAAGCCATGTGACTCCTTTAGCAATTCTGTCAGCAACATGATTAAAATGATTTCCCTCGTTTATTTCATATTCACATTCTATTCCCTCTGATGCATATCTAGTGTATATTTCCTGTGTGATATACTCATTTGATTTAAGATATCCATTTCTGGCTTTACTTTCCCCATCCCCTAAAGAAATGTAAACTTTCTTTGGATAATTAAAATCTTTATTTCTTTTTACAAAATCAAAAAACTTTGGATACCACAATGAACCTGAAACAGACGCCACCCTATCAAATTGGTCTGTTTTATACATTGAATATAAAGAGAATAAGCCTGCCATTGAATACCCTACCAAAACTGATTCACTTGGAGTTGTAGTCAATGCACATTCCGTATAAGACATTACATCTTTTAATATGAAATCAAGAAAAATGTCGGCTTTTCCCAAAAAATTATCGTGTTCCGATATAATATTCTCAGCTTCCCATGGTGACAAATACTCATTCCATTCTTTTAATGTAATAACTGTCATATTAAAAACATTAGAACCTAATTCTGTACATTTTTCAATTATTTCATCACCAATCTCTTCTGTAGATATTAAATATACCATTGGAACAGATTTCTTTTCGTTTTCGTATACAGTAACTCCACAAATAACTTTTCCATTAGAAATAACTGTTTCATTCTTTTCAATTATATCCATACTTTCCTCCTCCATTGTTTATTTGTTATTTCATGTGGTTACTCGCTAGAAAAGCTTTCACCATAAATTATATCGTATTCTTTTAAATTTTATCAAGTTTTTATAAAATTTTTTTACTTTTTGGCGAAAGCAAACGAAACTCAGGCGCTTATTATAACTATAAGTTATAGTAATTATTATCGTTGACATCTTTTAGCTATAGTGATAATCTATATCTCAAAGAATTTATTCTACATTACATTAAAGTGTTATCGCGCGAGATAACTATTATGCTAAATTTTTTTAATCTATTTTTATCTATATTCAGGAATTATATATTTTATGAAAGGAGTGTCTGAGTATTCAGACGAAAAAATTATGAACAGTATAGTTATTCTATTAATTGCTGGTGTTTGCTTATTATTAGGATATGTTTGCTATGGTGGCTTCTTAGCAAAAAAATGGGGCATCGATCCACAAGCAAAAACTCCAGCTCTAAAACTTGAAGATGACGCTGACTACGTCCCTTCATCAAAATTTACAGTATTTTCACATCAATTTTCATCAATTGCTGGTGCCGGTCCTGTACAAGGTCCAATTTTAGCCGCAGCATTCGGTTGGGTTCCTGTACTTCTTTGGCTTTTAATTGGTGGAATCTTCTTTGGTGCAGTTCAAGATTTTGGTGCACTATATGCTTCAGTTAAAAACGACGGAAAATCTATCGGTCTTATCATTGAAAAATACATTGGTAAAACAGGTCGTCGATTATTTTTACTTTTCTGTTGGTTATTTACTTTATTAGTAATTGCAGCTTTTACATCAATGGTTGCTGGTACTTTCAACGCTGTACCATCTAAGGATCCAGCCGTTTTGAAAAAAGGATTTGGTGCTGCATCAGCTGCTAGTATTTCTATTTTATTTGTTTTTGTAGCAATGTTTATGGCATTTGCGGAAAAATTTATCAAATCACATGTATCAAAAAATACAGAGTTAATTAAATTTATTGTTGCTGCTGTTGTCCTTGTTGTTACTTTTGCAATAGGAATGAAACTACCTATTTACATGGTAGGAAAACATTGGAACCTTATCATTTTAGCTTATTTATTCCTGGCTTCGATCCTTCCAATGTGGTTATTGATGCAACCAAGAGATTATCTTACAACAATTTTACTTGTTTTAATGATTTTAGGATCTGTTGTTGGTGTTCTTTTTGTTCATCCATCAATGAATCTTAACGCATTTAACGGTTTTTCTATAAAAGGTGCAAATGGTGAAATAAGCTACTTATTCCCAACATTATTCGTTACTATTGCCTGCGGAGCTGTATCAGGTTTCCACAGCCTTGTATCTTCTGGTACTTCTTCAAAAACAATCAGTAACGAAAAAGATATGAAATTCGTTGGTTATGGAGCAATGGTTTTAGAAACTTTACTTGGTGTTATTTCTTTAATCGTTGTTGGTGCTTTATCAAAAGGACACGCTGTACCAAGTGGCTTAACTCCATTCCAGATTTTTTCACTTGGAGTAGGTACATTTATCACTAAACTTGGTCTTCCAAAAATTTATGTTACAGTATTTATGACAATGTGTCTTTCTTCTTTAGCATTAACATCACTTGATTCAGTTGCTAGAATCGGAAGAATGTCTTTTCAAGAACTATTTATTGATGATACAACTGACAGAAGCCAAATGCCATTTTGGCAGAAACTTTTCACAAATCAGTATTTTGCAACAATTGTTACTTTGATTCCTGGTTACTTATTATGCCTCGGTGGATATCAAAATATCTGGCCACTTTTTGGCGCTGCAAACCAGATGCTTGCTGCTCTTGTTTTAATTGGTATCGCTGTATTCTTAAAAGCAACAAAAAGAAAGGGTGTTATGCTTTACGCACCAATGTTCTTCATGCTTTGCGTAACATTTACTGCAATCATTTTAAACGTTCAAAAGAACTTAACATTACTTTTATCTCACAAAGGTATATTCCTTGTTAACGGACTTCAGTTAATAGTTGCAGTATTTTTAATTGTTTTAGGAGTTATGGTTACTATTACATGTATCAAGAAATTATTTGGAAAAACAGAATCAGTTGAAGAAGAGGATTCAGTTAACAATTACGTAAATTCAGCCAACTAAAACTTTAATTATTGTATTTTTTAAAAAGCTGTAGCATTGGATTTTACTTATAAGTATTATTCCATTGCTACAGCTTTTTCTTACAAAACATTGTTGTAAAGCCCCAGCTTTAACCTGGGGAATGTCAATTAGAACTACCACTTTTTATTTGGGCATTTTCCATGCTTTACAGCCGCCCTAAATTCTACATAACAACCACATACAGTACATGTAAATTCAACTAATTTATCACACGTTCTACAAACATCTAACCTCTTTAGATATTCTTTTTTATCTGTTTTATCTTGCTCTTTTATAACCGATAAATACTTCTCAAGTTTTTCTTTTCCCTCGCCAACTTGATCCATCATCAAACACTGTCTACAAAATCGTGTCTCATCCTTAACTTCCATTCTCCCTTTTCCCTCTACTTTCCATCTCCTTGATATTTATGCAATACATTATTACTCACATTACATGAGTTACATATCGAATCATAACTTTCCAAATTACGGCTATTATAAGGTTTTAATTTCATCCTTTAAAAAAGCCATCTGTTTTTTATATTTTGCCACTCTATTAATCTGATGTTCATTTGGATTATCTATCCTTGACAAGTCAGAATTATGCGTCAAATCCGCTAATTTAACTTCTTTTGCAATAGGATTATTTTTTATTCTAGTGAAGTATTCCACCGGATCATAACCTTTTTCTTTTGTTACTAAAACAACTGCCTCGACTATATCCGATGAAATTTTCTTTTCTAATAAATACTCTTTCGTAACAAATGTATCTTCAATTGTATCATGTAAAAGTGCTACTATTTTTGCTTTCTTATTTTTGCACAATGACGCAACCTTCAACGGATGATTGATATAATCCTTCCCCGCATCATCTTTTTGGCCTTTATGCGCCTCTGTAGCAATTTCTAATGCTACCTCGTACATTTTTTCGTACTCCATGCAAAAATCATCATTATAAAGCATAATACACTTCTACCATACCATGCGTATGGTATTCCTCCCTCATTATTTTGCAACATTTATTACATCATTAAATTAATGATTAGTTTTTATCATTATCTAGTTCATTTTTAGCTTTGGCTGATTCCTCAGTTATATTTTCAGTTTTAGCTTTAGCTGTTTTCTCAGTTATATTTTCAGTTTTAGCTTTAGCTGTTTTCTCAGTTTTACTTTCTTTTTTAGCTTCACGCTTGGCTTCTTTTTTTGCCTCGCGCTTAGCGTCTAACTCATTCTTTTTGTCTTTAATATCCTTAATATCCTTTAATAATGTAATACTTTTGTCTTTGTATGTATCAAATGCCTGATGCTCAATATTTTTCTTTTCTTCCATTCTATAAAGAAAATACTCTTTATAAATGTAATCAATAATTGCCGCAACAGGAATGGCAATCATAATACCTACAACTCCAAACATTCTTCCACCAACAATAATTGCAATCAAAATCCAGATAGAGGAAACTCCAAGGCTATCACCAAACAATTTGGGTTTAATAACATATCCATCTAATGTCTGCAATATAATTGTGAAAATAATAAACCATAAAGCAGATAATGGATTAGCCAAAACAAGTATGCTTCCACCAATTGCGCCACCAACAATAGGACCAAAAGTAGGTGCCAAGTTAGTAACACCAACAATAAAAGAAATCAATAATGGATATTGCATTCCTAATATCGTCATAAAAATAAAGTTAATTACTCCAATAATTAAACCATCCAACAAATCACATGCAATATATTTAATTAAAATATGATTACATTTTCTCCAAAAAACAGCAAGATTATCGTATGTTTTAGGTGCAACCAAAATTCTAAGAAGTCGTTTAGCACCTTTTATCATATTTTCTTTATCAATCAAAAAATAAATTGCAAGGATAAACGCTATAATTCCATTTGCAAGGCCTTTTCCAATGCTAAATGACGTATTTATAATGCTAGACATATTGCTTGAAATCATAGCTCCGACCTTATTTGCCATACTAGAGCCAACAGAAACTAGATTAGAACCGTTAACGTTATATGTTTCTAGCATTCCATTAACTTCATCTATAAACTTTTCAAAAGAACCTGCGTAATTCTTTGACTGTTTTGCAAATCCCGTAATACTCGAAATCAACTGTGGTATTAGATCTATCATTATAATACTCAAGAACAAAATCAAAGAAACGATTGTTACAAAAATAGAAATTCCTCTAGATATCTTTTGCGACTTTATCGACTTAAAAACTTTTTCCTGTAACAAAACAACCATCGGGTCTAATATATAAGCAATAACTATTCCAATCACAACAGGATAAACAAAATTGTATAATATAGATATTGCTTTAGCAAAAATTGATAAATTATTCAATATTTCATACAGAACAACTCCAGAACAAATTGCAACTGTATAAGATACCCACTTTTTATCCAACCAATTTTTATTAAATTTCATTTTAATACCTCGTTTTTCTAATGCTATTCTATAATAATATTCTTTTAATGCTATTTTTGTATCTAATGTTATTCAAAAAACATTTATAACACTACTAACATCGTCAATATTATCGTCTTAGTACACTTTTATTATAACAGAGAGAAAAGTAAATGACTACCATAAAAGGAAATACAATCTTTAAATTTTATTTAAAATATTGTGAATATTCGATGTCCTGACTAAGTTTTGAAATAGCAATAGAACTATACATAAAAATATACATAGAAATAGAAATAAAAAACATAACTGAAAATAAAACTATAAATTAAATAAGAAAAAAGATAGGGAACTTCAACCCTATCTTCGTCAATAGCGAGAGGGGGATTCGAACCCTCGACACCATGGGTATGAACCATGTGCTCTAGCCAACTGAGCTATCTCGCCACAAAATAATATCTGTTTTTAAAATTGCCACTCATGCTTTCACATGAATGGGACCTACAGGGCTCGAACCTGTGACCCCCTGCTTGTAAGGCAGATGCTCTCCCAGCTGAGCTAAGATCCCATTTCGACTTTCGTCGATAGTAGCGAGAGGGGGATTCGAACCCTCGACACCATGGGTATGAACCATGTGCTCTAGCCAACTGAGCTATCTCGCCA
>NZ_FNPG01000025.1 GCF_900107245.1 Lachnobacterium bovis DSM 14045 | reverse complement strand
TAATATCCCATATTATTTAATTGTATTAACTTTATATCTGTTTATCTGTTCAGATAAAGGTGGGAAGTGGGGTTCGAACCCACGACCTTCGGAACCACAATCCGACGCGCTAACCAGCTGTGCTATACCCACCATGATAAATTAATATCAAATGTGCTCGAAGGGATTCGAACCCCCGACCCACGGCTTAGAAGGCCGTTGCTCTATCCAGCTGAGCTACGAACACACAACTCTATGTCAAACATTTATATCTTGGCATAGTAAAGCGGGTGATGGGAATCGAACCCACGTATCCAGCTTGGAAGGCTGGTGTTCTACCATTGAACTACACCCGCAAAATCGGGGTGACAGGATTCGAACCTGCGACCTCCTGGTCCCAAACCAGGCGCTCTAGCCAAGCTGAGCCACACCCCGTGGCTTATTAAGTTGTGTCACTTGCCTTGCGACGAATGTTATTATAGCAAATAAAAAAATAGAATGCAACCCTTTTTTTTACATTTTTTTATTTTCTAAACTTTATGTATTGTCGCTCATTAATTTCTGATTATTCACTCTTGTTTCACAATTTACAATTTGCTTTTTTTAATGTAAAATAAGGCCTATATTATATATTTATTTAATAATTTAATTAAATTATTATTTGATAACATTATTATTGAATTCTTTGTTATATATTAGCATTACCATTGAATTCTTTTATTATTCGAATAATTCTTTATTATTTAGTTAAATTATTGTGGCTTAGGAGGTTTTATCCTGACTTATGTTTCGTAAACATATTATTTTACTTAACAACTTGATTATTATATCTTTTATTATACTGGGTTTTATTATTGTTGAATTAAATGATGCGTTTTATTTTAACTCTTTGGTTCAAAAGCAGATAAATAATGATGTATCTTTAACTATGTTAAATATTTCTAAGCGACTTGAATCAACCACATTCGAGCAGCGTACAGTTGCTCAAACCATGGCAAATGATTCTTTTTTGAAAAACTGGTTAATCAACGAAGGCCAAACTATTAATTCCAAAAATAAACCAAACGATAAAGATAGACAAGTTTTATATACCTATTTAACAAATTATAAAAAATTATATGGTTATGATAATGTTTTTTGTGTTTCAAATTTAACTAAAAACTATTATTATCAGGATGGTTATAACAAAACTGTATCTGAAAAAAATAAATTTGACAGTTGGTTTTATAATTTTTTAGCTTTGAATAAAACATACGATATTCAGGTTGATGGCGATGAAGTAAACAATTTTAATGTTACTTTATTTACTAACTATAAAGTAACAGATGAAAATAATAACGTAATTGGAGTTGTTGGAAGCGGTTGTAACATCCGTCAGTTTGAAAATGATATAAATGTTTTCAAGAAAAACTATGGTTTAAACATATATATCATTAATGTTGGAAATGCTGATAATTCTTTTAAAGGGAAAACTAAATACTTCAAATCGGCAAAATATCTTTCAAAAAAATATGATATTCCATGTTCTGAACTAAAAAAAATACATAAAAAACAGTACTCCCTAAAAAAAGATCAACATTTTGTTTCCATACAGCATATTGACGATTTAAACTGGAATATTGTCATCGAAAAAGATACAACTCCAATTTTTCAATATTTTATTTCAAAAATGTATCACAGCATACTTTATGTCATTTTAATGATTCTGGTTATGATTGCTTTATCAACTTATAGTTTAACTAAGCTAAATATATCTTTTGTAATTAATCAAAATATTGATGAACTAACTTCTTTGTACAATTATAGGATTTTTAAGAGCGAGTTTTCTAAATTTATTCGAAGAGATGCTAGACGGCATATTAATGTCTGTTTATTTATGTTAGACATAGATGATTTTAAAAACTACAATGATACATATGGACATCTATATGGTAATAGTGTTTTAAAATGTGTTGCTTCGAAACTTAATGATGCTGTTGGTTCTGATGGATTATGCGCAAGATGGGGTGGTGATGAATTTATTGGAATTGTTTATAAATCACCTGAAAAAGTCAAACTGATTCTTAATAATGTCAATAACGAATTGAAAAATATTTCGCCTCAAAAGATTAGCTTAAGTATTGGTATAACTGCTATTATTGAGAATCATAGCTTTATTAATACTAATAAAAATCTATCTTTTTACACTAACAAAGCTGATTCTGCTTTATATCGCGCCAAACTTAACGGGAAAGGAAGAAGCCAAATCATCTAAATCTCTTAGATAATCTGGCTTCTTTTATTTGTTTCTTTTTATTTATTTTTACAATTATTGGTTACTTATTTATTATTATCTTGTTTATTCTTATTTGTTTTACTAATTTTTTATTATATTATTTTATAAGTATCTCTCTTCTTTTTTGCTTCATAAAGTGCTACATCTATTCTACTTATTAAATCTTCTATATTTTCATCGCTTTCAATAAAATAACCTGCTCCGATTGATATAGTTGTTGTTATTCCAATATTATCTTCATTTACTACTTCTCTCACACGAATCAGTTTATTTAATTTCTGCAAAATTGCTTCTAGACAATTTGATGGAGTGTTTCTTAAAACTATGATGAACTCATCACCGCCCCATCTTATTATGCTATCTGTTTCTCTGATATGATTTTTCATTTCTGAAACAATGCTCTTTAACATCTCATCTCCAAAATTATGACCATACATATCATTTATATTTTTAAAATGATCTACGTCTAAAATCGCAATCGCTGCACTTTTATTAGTCCGCTTATACCTTTCTAATTCTTTTTTCAAAAGTATTGTTCCATAATACCTGCTACAAGCCTTAGTCAAGGCATCTTCTTCCACCTTGTTTTGTAAATCTTCCGCTTCATGTTTGTATTTTTCACTAGACTTGCGCAACTTATCTGTTATATTCCAAAGCACAATAACAATTCCAGATATTGATATTGCATAACCAACGCCTAGAATCACTTGAGCTTTTTCATCAAAAAAATTTGAATTTTCTTTTATCTGTGTATAATAAACTCCCATACAAACAATCCAATTATACTCTTTATATATCGCTGCATAGGACATTTTTTTACTTATTTTTTTTGATTTTAGCTCTTCAAAATAGTAACTATACGATATATGACCATCTTTTTTTATGCCTTCTAACTCTTCTTTATATGGCAAATTACCTTTTGCATCTTTTGTCCTTGTTGATAACTGAATGCCTTCCGTATCTTTAAGATTTGGATGTATTAAGCGTATAGCATACCCATCTCCGCCATCATAATCTCGAACCTCATTAATCCACACATAACCATCATTACTATAATGCTCACTGTATAATTTCTGACGAACTATTCTAGTTACTTCGGCTTTAACATCTGACACACTATAAAATTTTTTTCCCTCCGACCATCTTTTTTCCACATCTTTTTTTACTAAATCTATATATTTTATATCATTTTCTACAGTATTTTTTATATATTGTTTTTGCTGATAAATAGAATTCTGATAGATTGTTTTAATTTCTATTATTTGAACAAGTACTGTACATAAAAAGCAAATTGTGAAACCAATGGCTGCTAATTGTAGCAATTTTTTTTCTTGGGCTAGCAACTTCTTTTACCCCTCCTATTTTAATTCAATACGTGTTTCGACATAATAGGTAAAAAAAGTTAGAAATTCCTAGGAACAATATTCTCTTATTTTGGAAATCAGATTAATATCTGCTGGCAACCACTCTACATCATCTAATTGATTCAATGTCAGCCATTTTGCATCCTGATGCTCTCTTAAAACAAGATTACCTTTTTTTACCGTACAAAAATAACATTTCATTGACAAATGAAAATTAGGATAATCGTATTCTATTTGATCTATAAAGTCACCAACTTCTACAATTGTATCAAGTTCTTCTTGTATTTCTCTAACTAAAGCTTCTTCTGGTTTTTCATTTTCTTCTATTTTGCCACCTGGAAATTCCCAACCGCCTTTAAATTCTCCATATCCTCTTTGAGTTGAAAAAATCATTTTTTTATTTTCTTTATTTTGAGCAATAATAACTGCTGCAACTACATTTATTGTTTTCACTTTTCTTGCCTCTTTCTTTGTATATAATTATGTTTTTTTATTTAAACTCCGCAACATTTGAGCTTAAATATTTTAAAACATCATCTCTAACAGGAGTTTTCATTATCATTGTAAATTTTGTTATTACTTGTTCTTTACCGTTATTATCTATTTTTTTGCTTTCTCTATAGTTTGCCACTTTGCATTTTCCTAGATAATAAAAGCTTTTCTCAACAGTGGATTTTTTTACAAAAAGATGAATTCTTCTGGCTGTTAAAACATCCTGACAATAGCTACTTTCTATGCCTTTTCCGATTTGAGAATCCCAAAAAAATGTTACACTGTCTTCAAACTCATCCGCATAATCCGGACGACCTTCTACGTATTGTTCGCCTTCTTTGGCTTCTTCTTTATGATACGTTACAAAAATGAAAGTATCTTCACCAAATTTTTTCATTCCGTACATTGTAGACGAAAGATCATCTGGTTGGTTCATTAACATACATACATCTCTTCTTTTATATTTTCGATACAATACAAATGGCCTATCTTCTTCAGAAACAACTTTATATTTGTCATTATATTGAGCCTTGGCAACTTCTACTATATCTTTTAACTGCTTATAGAATTCTGCATGTTTTAATCTGTTTGAAAAGATTTCAAATCTTCTTAATTTACTTTCACTATCTTCTTCAACAATATCTATTATTCCTTTATATCTGAGTCTTTCTGCTTCTTTTGTAGTAAAACCTCCATTTAAAAGCGCTACAGCTGCTTTATAATCACTTTCCGCAAATTTAAATCCATATTCTGATCTAAAATTTGATTTAAGTTCATCTAGTTCTATACTACCATTTTTCATAATATTTTCTAAGATACTTATTTCGTGAGGACGTAGCCCCTTTAAAATTGTTTTGGAAAAATATTCAAGAATACATTGCTCTTCCTCTCCTATTTTTCCTATATAAAGTTCTTTTTCTTCTTTCTCAAGGAATTTTTGATACGTTTTATACTTATCGATTATTACACTAGGATCAACTTCATTTTCTCTATAAAAATCAATCAAATATGGCACTCGTCCTAATCTATTTTTCAAATTTTTATAACTTTGTTTAATTATCGCATTAATATTTTTCATCCTGTCAATTGCACCAAAGATTTTTTCCTTTGATATTTGATCAAAATGAATTGTTGATGTCCCCGGCAGAATATTATTTCCACTTATAATATATTTTTTTATTGTATCCTGATTATATGAACAGTCTCCTGATAGAGCTACAGGAATCATATAATTATTATTATAATTTCCTATAAAATCAATTATTACCACATAATCTTTTCCCTGGGCTTTTCTCAACCCTCTTCCTAATTGCTGAATGAATACAATTGGAGATTGCGTTGGTCTAAGCATGATAACCTGATTAACTTCTACAATATCAACACCTTCATTTAGAATTTCTACTGATAAGATGTAATCCAACGGTTTTGTATAATCAGTGTCTATTGTCTCGTCCATAGCTAAACGATCAAATGCATTTTGTCTTTCTTCTTCTGTTGAATCTCCTGACAATGCAATTGTTCTATATTTTTTATTAGTTTCAGGATTTATTCTTTCGTTAATTAACTTCGATAATTCTTCTGCCTCTTCTATCCTGCTGCAAAAAATGAGACCTTTTACACGATCACCACTGTAACCATAAAAATTTGCTTGTTTTAAAATATAATCCACTCGCTTTTTTTCAGTTAATGAATTAAATAGTTCTTTTGTAACTCTGCTATTTTTCAATTTTTTATCATCAACGTCGGAAATATCATGAATTCCAAAATAGTGAAATGGACATAATAACTTTTCTTCCATGGCATCCTGTAAACGAATCTCACATGCTATTTGATAATTAAATATCTCGTAAATATTATTATCATTTTCATCTGAATCTGTATTTTTATCAGGAGTTGCTGTCATTCCAAGCCATAATTCAGGAGTAAAATAATCCATCACTTTTTGATAAGAATTAGCTGATGAATGATGTGCTTCATCTAAAATAATACAATCAAATGCTTTTTTATCATATCTAGACATTATATCATCTTTACTCAATGTTTGGACTGTGGCAAAAATATATTCGCTATCATAATCATTGTGACCACCCCCTACTAATCCCATTTTTATATGATTTGAGAACACTTTTTTATATGATTTAAAAGTCTGAACTGCAAGTTGAGTCCTATGCACTAAAAATAGAACTCTTTTAAACCCCAACTCTCTCATTGCAAATGCTGATGCGTATGTTTTTCCTGTTCCTGTGGCAGAGATTAAAAGCGCTCTATCTTCTTTTGAATCTATTATTTTTTTTAAATTATTTATAAAAGTAACTTGCATACTATTTGGCTTTAATTTGTACTTTTCTAAAGAAGTAATCTGCTCTTCTTTTGCAATTTCTTTCTGTTTTTTTATGATTTGATATTTTCTCTCATATTCTTCATAAAAATCATCGTACTCTAATGAAAACTTAGAATTCCACATTTCATCAAATTCTCGAAGGATATCTTTTGCAACTTCCCCCTCAGATGTGGATAACACTTTAGTATTCCACTCTAAATTTTCTGTCAAAGCCTTTCCTGTTAAGTTAGAACTACCAATTATAATTCGATATATCTCTTCTTTTCTAAAAACATAACCTTTTGTATGAAACCCAAAACCTGCTTTTTCAATATCGTACATTTTTATTTTTATGTTCGAAAAGCGGTTAAGCATTTTTATTGCTTTGGGCTCACTAAAAGTCAAATAATTTGTTGTAAGTATTTCGCCTTTTATTCCCTTTTCTTCTAGTTCTTTAAGTGTTGGTAATAATGCAACAACTCCACTTGATGTAATAAATGCTACACTTATTTTAAAATCATCACATTTTATTAACTCATCTTCAATTATTGATAAAACTTTTTTACCTTCTTTATAATTGTTAGATACAAATTGTGGAGTATATCGTGAATCTGTTGCAATACTTCCATCTATGTATGCTGCTTTTAAACCATTTTCTAACTGCTTAATTGACATTCCTTGTAAAACCTTTCTTTAATCTTTAGGACTATAATAAAAATTCCCTGTTACCCTTTGTGTATTTATGCAATTTATAAATGATGCACAATCTATTTGTTTTATTTTCGCGACTAACGTTTTTGCATCAGACGCACTTACAACTGAATATACCATTTTATAGTTATCTCCTTGATAACTACCCTGTACATCCATAATTGATGCGCCGTGACGACATACTTTATAAATTTCATTGCATATTTCTTTAGGTTTATCTGTAATAATATATAAAGTCACCTGTTGATAATTGCGATAAAGTAGTTTGAGTGTTTGTGTTGAAACATACTGAAAAATAATTGAATATAATGCTTTATTCCAACCAAACAATAAACCTGCAGAAATCAAAACAGCAACATTAAAACCTAAAATCACATTAAATGAATCTATTCCTCTTTTTTGTGAAAGATAAATAGAAATAAAATCTGTTCCTCCACTTGTTGCATCAACTGAAAGACACATGCTTATTGCAATACCATTTATTATTCCACCAAAAACACTTACCAACAAAATATCTTTTGTTATACTATACGCTGGTAAAATATCTACTATTAGACCATTTAGTATTATCATCACAACTGATAATATTGTAAATTTTTTTCCTACAAATTTGAAGCCTATATATGCCGGAATTGCATTTAATATAACGTTTACTATTGTATACGACAATTTAATTCCTAAAAACTCTTTAAATACTGTTTGAATCAAAATAGTAAGTCCAGTTGCACCACCCGGATATAATCCAGCTGTCTTTACAAAAAATTTAATATTTAATGCCATAACTATCGAAGCAAATATAACTACGATTAGCCTTTTTACATCCCTAAAAATGACTTTCTTTGTATGTTTATTAATAACATGCATAAAATTACCTCTTAAATATTTATTCTTTATAGTTTTTAATTATTCTATAATTATTTCATAAATATCTTCATAATTAATTTCTACTTCCTCTTTTGAGATTTGACTTGGTTTTTCTAGTATGTATTTACTTTTTTTCTCTGTGTTACATTCGTCTTGCGAATTAACTACCATCAACTTTCGATAATTATCTAACCTAAGAACCTGACCCTCTAATTGGTTATACTTTTCATACTTACTAGAAAAATATAACACTTTTACGTGCACTTGTATATTTTTTCTGAGCAATTTTTGTATATTAATTATTTCATTATTTATCTCTTCGTTTTTTTCTTCTGATAAAGATTTCTTTTGAATTTTTATTATTTGTTTTTCTAAAATTGCTTCACCAAAACCTGTAAGCGCAGCAAAAGGCATAAAAATCTTTGCCCTTTCTTCTCGTGTCATTCTTGGATGTTTTTTTAAGCTTTCTTGGGTTCTGATTTGATCATAATTATAATGTATTATATCTTCTTGATTAAACGTTTGGTTTTGTTTCGTCAAGCTTTATGCCCTCCAATTTGATTATTTCTTTCACGCGAGGTTGCACCTTCTTCAAAAGCTGTACCTTTTAAAATTGCATTTTTCCCGTACCTGTTTTTTATTTCTAAAACAGCTCTTTCTATATTCTCTTCTTTCTCACTTTTTTCATAGTTTTCAAATAATGACAGCTGCTCATAATTTCTCTTTTCTATATTATTGGCACTAATCGTTATTCTCCTAATATATAAATTTCTATCTACTATCTTGTCAAATAAATCAATTACTTCTTGTTTAATTTTGGTGTTAGAATTAGTGTATTCTCTAAACTTTACTGTTTTATGTGCTGGTTTGGGCACTATTCTGCCATAATTATCTAATACAACACTTCCATCATAATTCTCACTATCGACATTAATTCTATCGTATCCAATTGTTATAGTTACCGAATTTGTTGCTAACTTTTTATATAATAATTCATTTGTTAACGCATCTATCATTTCTTTTAATACTGTTCTTGCCTGTGAAAAACTATAGGGATTCTTAAGAACCTGCCCTGATGACAAGCTATTTGACTTACTTTTGTATTGCTTAATATCCTGCATCGTACAACTTTCATATCCCCATGCATGATCAATCAAAATTTCTGCATCTATTCCAAATTCTTTAAAAAGGACATCATCATTAATCAATGACATTTTGGCTATCTCACCCATTGTAAAAATTCCTAATTTGGCTAATCTTTTTACCGTTCCTTTTCCTATTCTCCAAAAATCAGTTAATGGCTTATAATCCCACAATTTTTCACGGTAAGTTATCTCATTTAAACTTGCAATTCTAACGCCTCTTTCGTTCTCTTTTACATGCTTTGCCATTATATCCATTGCAATTTTGCATAAATACATATTCGTTCCAATTCCTGCTGTTGCGGTAATTTGAGTTTTTTCGTATACATCATTAATAATTTGAGTTGCGAGCTCTTCTGGAGACATCTTATAGATATTAAAATAATTCGTTACATCTAAAAAGACTTCATCAATACTATAAACATGAATATCCTGCGGACTTATATACTTAAGATAAACTTTGTATATCTCACATGATACTTCAATGTATTTAGCCATCTGAGGAGGGGCGATAATAAAATCTACTTTTTCGTGTGTCATTTTATAAATCTCATCTAAACGCTGTTTCACCTCAAACAAACGAGCTCTTCCAGGTATTCCGTATTCCTTTAAACTCGGACTCACGGCTAAACATATAGTCTTGTCTGTTCTAGTAGGATCTGCTACGACCAACTTCGCTTTTAATGGATCTAAGCCTCTTTCGACACATTCAACAGATGCATAAAAAGATTTTAAATCAATAGCTATATAAACTTTTGAATCATCATTTTTCTTATGCATATTTTTCTCCTTATGAATATTACTGACAATAGTGCTAAAACACTAAAAAAATGAAAAAATCCTGAACTTTTTTAGGCAAATTCAGTATACTATACCGAACTAAGGTTTGCAATATTTTTGTTTACAAATTGATTTATATCTGTTAACGTTAAATTAGAAATCTGTAACTACTCATGGGGGTGAGTATAATGGATAAAATATCTTTAATTATTCCTTGTTATAACGAAGAGGAAAGTATTCCTATTCTATATAATGAACTTGACAGAATTTCTAATATTATGAACTATGTTGAGTTTGGTTTTTTCTTTATAGACGATGGTTCCACTGACAATACTTTGACTCTTTTAAAAAAACTTAATTCGAACGATTCAAGAGTAAAATATATATCTTTTTCTAGAAATTTTGGTAAGGAGTCAGCGATGTATGCCGGTCTTTCATATGTAGATGGAAATTACGTAGCAATACTTGATGCTGATATGCAAGATCCACCTTCTCTTTTGCCTAGATTATATCAAACTATAAAACAAGGTGATTACAATTCTGTAGCAACAAGGCGAATAACTAGAGCAGGTGAGCCACGTTTTCGTACTATATGTGCCAAAGTTTTCTATAAAATAATGCGTAAGATTTCTAAAACCAATATTGTTGATGGTTCTAGAGATTTTCGTTTAATGGATAGAAAATTTGTAAACTCAATTCTATCATTAAAAGAATTTAATCGTTTTACAAAGGGAATGTATAACTGGGTTGGATTTAAAACTACCTGCATTGAATATGAAAATGTCAAACGGTGTGCCGGAAAAACAAAATGGTCTTTTATAGGACTTTTAACTTATTCTCTTGAAGGCATTATTTCATATTCTACAGTTCCACTTATTATTACATCCTTGATTGGATTATTCTTTTTCATCCTGTCTTTATTTTTTATCATCTTTATTATTTTTCGACAGATGATTTATCATAATTCAGCAAACGGTTGGGCTTCTATGACATGCATAATTTTATTGATTGGAGGAATACAACTTTTTTCAATTGGAATAATAGGGCAATATCTTTCACAAATATATTTGGAAATTAAAGGAAGGCCTCATTTTATAATTAATGAGACTAATGTAAATGTAGATAAAAATGTCAAAAAATAAATTTGAATAATTACAACAAAAAGGCAAGACTTTTCTAGATAGTCTCGCCTTTTTTATTTATTTTATATATTTTTGTAAAAAATTTTAATCATCCCTTGATTCATTTAATGCAATCAATGCTACAAATCTCGCAATCTGAAGCAATGTTGTAAACAATGCTGCAACGTATGTCAAAGCTGCTGCAATTAAAACTTTTTTAGCACCTTTTACTTCTTTGGGAGTCAAATAACTTCCTGTACTTGATAAAATATTGATTGCACGTCTTGACGCATTAAACTCAACTGGCAATGTTATAAGTTGGAACAATAATGTTAATGAAAACAATAAAACCCCAATTTTAGCCAAATTGTAACGTCCTAATATAAAACCGATAACTAACATTGGATATGAAAGATACGATCCAATATTTACAATTCCAACCATACTGTTTCTTATGAAAATTGGTTTATAACCTTTATGATATTGAATAACGTGACCGCATTCATGCGCTGCTACACCTATAGCTGCAATTGATGAAGAATTATAAACAGTATCAGAAAGTCTGACCACATCATTTCTTGGATCATAATGATCTGTTAAACTTCCACTGACGTGTTCAATATCAACACCATAAATTCCTGCATTGTGCAAAATCATTTCTGCCACTTCTCTTGCTGTATATCCGCTTTTTGAATTTTTTCTCTTAAATCTGAAAAATGTTAATCTTATGTTAATAGTTGCAAGCAAACTGATTACTACTCCTAAAAGTATAAAAATAATTGTTGGATCGTAATAATTATAACCATAGTAACCCATCATTGCACCTCCTCGTTTTTTATTTTTATAATAACACATTTTTTTGAAAAAAATATGTATAAATTATATATTTATTATATACATTTACCGATAAATGAATCAAATATAAAATATTAATAAACAAATATTTATTTTGGTAAATAATTTATTATTGATGAGGAGATTCTTTTTATGGAAAATATAGTTTATGTAAGTATAATATTAGCTCTTTGTAAAGAGGATAATAATTTAATAAGATGTATCGAAAGTATATTAACTCAGTCTTATCCTAATTTTGAATTACTATTAATTGACGCCTTAAAATGCGATAAAGACTCATATTTTTCAGATATAAAACTACTCATCGATAAAGATTCTCGTATTAAATATGTCGAATCAGCTCAAAAAGGTGATTATACTTACGCCTGCAATCTTGGTATTTCATTATCCAAATACGACTACATAGCATTTGCAAACGCTTCCGATGATTGGCGTTCTAATAAATTGCTTTTACAAATTCCTTGCATAAATGATGACTATCCAGTTTGTTATTCTTCAAGTCAACTAACTAAGAAAGCAAATTTAAAAGCCAGAAACCTTAATGGAGATATTTTTAATGCCTTACTAGAAAATGGTAATTTTATCAGCCTAAATACTATAATGATTAAAAAAGAATGCTTTGATGTTGTAGGACAACTTGATGAAAACTATAAAATTTTTTATGAATATGAACTAGTGCTTAGGTTAGCACAAATTTATAAATTTGCGTATATTGAACAAGATTTGCAGGTTTGCACATCTGATAAATCATATGAATTACTTGCCTACTATGAAGAATACTTTGATTTACTTGAAAAATATGCAAACATTCTCGACTCACTAAATATGTTTAATGCATTTTCTGACTGTATTTTGCTTCAGGCTAAATCAGATGGTATAGAAGAAGTCGTTTCTGAAAAAATTAATGAGACAAAAAATCTTTTAGGAATAAAAGCATGTGAAAACCTTACTGACAAAGAAGTATACAAAGTTAGTATTGTAATGAGTTGTTTAAATAACTCAAAAAATGTATCAACGGCTCTTTCTAGTATCGAAAATCAAACAATGGATATGATTAACATTCAGGTTATCCTTGTTGATCAAGGTTCTAGTGATGATACATTAAACTATCTTGAGGTATTTGAGAAAAAATATCCTTTTAATTGTATTTTGATTAAAGATGATTATAAAATCAAAAAAGCAACTGCTTTAAACTTGGCGCTTGACTATATAAAAGGTGAATATGTATTGTTCCTTGAACCAAATGATTCGATTTCACCTAACACTTGCGAAGATTTATATAATTTATCAAAGGATAAATCGCTTGATTTGATTCAATCATGCTACTACAAAAATGTTAACGGAACAATCGAAATAGTTAATCCATGCAATATCCAAGGAATGGTTGACCTTAGCGAAATCAATAGATTAAATGTTTTAATCAATCAACCTTTTACCTGCGATTTAATTGGAAAATTCTTTAGGAGTGTATATATAAAACAACATAATATTCAATTTGCCACAACTGATATTTCCTATGAATATAAATTTGTGTATTCTTATTTAGTTTTTGGAAAAAATCTGGCAATTATTGATTTACCTTATTATAAAACTACTGAAAACACAAATGAAACTATACACATTAACGCACTTGATTTGGCAAATAGTCAATTACAACTTTTGTATTACTTGAAATCAAAAAATGAATACCGTTTATATTATCCTGAAATTGAATTTAACTTTTTTATCAATTTCTATTTAAATACTATTTATTCTGCAAAAGAATATGATTTCATAATTGATACTTATGATTATGAATGGCTTAGGAATACTTTACTTACTGAAATGCCTGATTGGAAACGAAATAATTACATTATGGATAATCCTATTTTATCTTCTATATGTAAGGCTCTTCATACAAGCTTTTTAAACAGTCCACAATTACAGGCTAGATATTTAGAAAAATTGCAAGATGATTTTTCTAAGCTTTTGTAAAAAAATTAAAATTGGACCCTTAATAAAATTTTAAGGATCCAATTTTTTTATTATTTATTTTTGGCATCAGAAGTTGATTTAATATCCACATCTAAATCAAACTCACTTGGTAAAAATCTAGGTGATACATTTTCTTTTGTTGCAATAACTGATGATGCAAGTCTTGTGCCTATCGCACACGAATCTGCAAGTGTCTTGCCATAGGTTAACCCTATCGCAACTCCAGCAAAGAATGCATCTCCACAACCTGTTGTATCCACAACAACTACGTTTTGTGCAGGGCATACTCCACATTTTCCACCTGGTTGTGCCCAAACTGCACCTTGAGAACCCATTGTAACAATCATATTTGAAATTCCAGCCAATTCAGCTTTCTTTTGGATAATTTCAGCCATTTCTTCTGGAGTTTTTCCTGAATAATCTTCTGTAAATAATAATCCTGCTTCTTGAATGTTACAAACTACACAATCGGTTTTCTTTAATAAATCACGACGTTCCATCGCTATTGTCATATTAGATACAACTGCAAAAACTTTCTTGTTATATTTTTCTGCTAAATTAAAGATCTTCTTTAAGATAGATGATTCCATATCTACTTCAACTACGATACTATCTGCATTTTTTACTATTTCATCACCATGTTCTTCAAACATAGTTCCTATTTCACTTAAATCAGGACGTTGTGAAACCGATGCTACTACATCTCCATAATTATCAAATACTGCTAACCATGTTCCTAAACCATTTTCTGTTCTTTTTACAAATCTTGTATCAACCTTGTGTCTTTCAAGTTTAGCAACTACATCCTCACTTATGCCTGACTTATCAACTACACTGACAAATGTTGGTTTTAGTTCTACATTTGCAATATCTTCTACGACATTTCTTGCCACACCACCGTGGACTTGTACTACTCTACCTACATTACGACCTGATGGAATATATTGACACATTGGATACCCTTTAATGTCAACCATTACAGCACCTACTACTACGATACCCATCTTTGAAACCTCTCTTTTCTATTTAAGCTTATTAATTTACATTTAATCTTTTATTCTAATTGTAATTTAATTTTTGTTAAATTCATCATTAAAACATTGCATTAAAATAAAATAACATGATAGTTGTATTTTTGCAATGTAGTTTATAAAATTTTTCCCTTTTGTATTACTTTTTTTAGATTAAATTTATTATCTGTCAAAACAATATTTCCAAATTTGCCCACTTCAATTGAACCGAATTCATCATCGATTCCAATTGATTTTGCAGGATTAATTGTTGCCGCTTTTATTGCTTTTGGTGCAGGAACATTCATCTCAACAATAGCTCTTCTCATACATTCAAATAGATTCGTAACACTTCCTGCTAAAACACTCGGATCTCTTGTTAATGTAGCTTTTGCATTATTAACGGTAACGCGTTGTGCACCTAATTCATATTCTCCATCCGGCAAACCACATGCCATCATACTATCAGAAATCAAAATTATTTTATCTTCATCAAACATATCAAATGTAAATCTAACTACAGCCGGGTGAATATGTAAACCATCTGCTATCATCTCAATTTCTGCATTTTCTTCATATGCTGCAATTATTGGTCCTGGATTTCTATGATGTATTCCCGGCATAGCATTATAAATATGTGTTAAATGTGCTGCTCCATTTTCAAAAGCTTTTTTAGCTATATCATAATCTGTGCAAGTATGCGCAATAGAAATTTTAACTTCTTTACCAAATTGTTTTATAAATTCCATCGCATTATTTACTTCTGGTGCAAGATCTACAATTTTAAATTTACCTTTTGCCCTATCTTGCAATCTTTTAAACATATTAATATCAGGCTCTTTTATAAATTTAGGATTTTGAGCACCTATCTTTTCGGGGCTAATAAACGGCCCCTCCATATTTATTCCAACCAAATCAGCTTTTCCTGTTAAATTTTCATATGAATTTGCCGTATCTATAATTCTATTTAACCTTTCTTCGTCAAACGTCATAGTTGCTGGAGCAATCGCAAGAACTCCATTTTTTGCCTCATATTCTCCAATTACATTTAAACCTTCTAAATCAGCGTCTCCAAAATCATGGTTCATTGCTCCGTGAAAATGTACATCACATAATCCTGGAATTGCCATAAAATCAGCTTCTTTATCACTTTTATTTTCTGTTATACTTATTATTTTTTTATTATCAATTTGTATGTCTACTTTTTTAAATCCCTCTTCTGGTAAAAAAGCATTAACATTCTCTATTAACATAAAACTTTGCCTCCAACTTATAAATCAATTTCACTTAATGCTTCTTCATCTCCAACTAACGTAAAATCAGGATGCATTTGGAGAATTGATGCTGGAACTTCTGGTGTAACAGGTCCAAAAAAAGCCTGTTTTACAATGTTTGCCTTACCTTTTCCATTTACTACCATAAGCACTTTTCTAGCCTGCATTATAGACTTAATTCCCATAGTATATGCCTGCTTTGGAACATCTTCCTTACTTAAAAAAAATCGTTTATTGGCTTCAATTGTGCTTTCTGTTAAATCAACGCAGTGAGTAGCAAGTTCAAATGCTGCACCGGGTTCGTTAAATCCAATATGGCCATCGTTTCCTATCCCAAGCAATTGTAAATCAATACCACCTGCATTATGAATAATATTTTCGTATTCTTCACATGCTTCCTTTTCATCAGGATTAGAACCATTTGGTACATTTATGTTTTCTTCTTTTATATTTATTTTATCAAAAAAATTCGTGTGCATAAAATACCAATAGCTTTGATTATGCTCTTTATCAAGCCCTCTATACTCATCTAAATTTATAGTTGTTACCTCTGAAAAATCAATATCACCTTTGTTAAACCAATCAATCAGCTGTTCATATATTCCTATTGGTGTTGAACCTGTTGCTAATCCTAGAACCGCATTTGGCTTCATTATCACCTGAGCCGAAATAATATTTGCTGCCTTTCTTGACATATCCTTATAATCTTTTGCCTTTATTATCTTCATTTGCAAATCTCCTTTCGCTTTGATTACAAATTTCATGGAATTCAAATTGTTAGTTGTTATTTAAAAAAAATAGATTAAATAGTAAATAAAAGATAAAACGACCAAATCCATGCGACGAATTTGTGTTTTTTTGATAAAATGACGAAACGTTATTCAATATTAGAATATACTCTTTTCGCATTATATTCAAGTTTTATTTGTAAATATTGTAATTATTTTATGTTTGTAATACTTTATTTTTTTATTGTGAAAAATAATTGTATTTGTGCGTTATGTAGTTTTTTTTAGCATTTTATTCGAAACAATTATAAATCATGCACAAACATTAATAGAAAAATTTATAAAAATTTAATATTGAATATAAATACCATAGTGATAGTATAAAATTGTATATAGTAATTAATAAAATTTAATATACTAATAAGTACTATTAAAACTAAAGGGGGTAGTTTTAACTATGATTTCATTTTTTGTGGCACTTTTAGGATTGATTATTGGATACTTTATCTATGGTTCATTCGTTGATAGAGTCTTCAAACCTGATGATCGAAAAACACCTTGTGTTGAGCATCCAGACGGAGTCGACTTCGTTCCTATGAAGCCTTGGCGAGCATTTTTAATTCAGCTCCTTAACATTGCCGGACTTGGACCAATCTTTGGAGCACTTTCAGGAGCTATTTGGGGTCCAAGCGTATATCTTTGGATTGTTCTTGGAACTATTTTTGCTGGTGGTGTTCATGATTATTTGACTGGTATGTTATCAATGCGAAATGATGGCGCTAGTGTTTCTGAATTAACCGGTAAATATTTAGGACCTGTTATGAAAAACATCATGCGTGTATTTTCAGTTATCTTGTTAGTAATGGTCGGTGTTGTATTTATGGTTGGACCTGCTGGTTTGATTTCTACAATGATAACTGGTGGTAAAAAAACATCAACTGCTACTACACTTACAGCTATATTTACATTAATAATTTTATTTTATTATTTACTTGCAACTTTAATGCCAATCGACAAAGTAATTGGTAAAATTTATCCAATCTTTGGTATATGTTTAATAGTAATGGCTTTAGGAATCGGTGGCGCTACTATTATTAGACATATAAATGGCTCTCATCCTATGATTGAATTATGGGAAGGCTTTAAAAATATGCATCCAAAGGGGGGTGCACAACCAATTTGGCCTTTAATGTTTATTACAGTAGCCTGTGGTGCAATTTCTGGTTTCCACGCTACACAATCACCTATGATGGCTAGATGCCTAACTTCAGAACGTCAAGGACGTCACGTATTCTATGGTGCAATGGTTTCTGAAGGAATTATCGCTCTTATTTGGGCTTCAGCAGGTATCGCTTTTTATAACGTTGCAGGTAAACCTTTCTCAACAGCTGGTTTATTAGCTGCTGGTGGTGGAAACTCAACAACAGTTTATAAAATGTCAGTTGAATTACTTGGACCTGTAGGTAGCGTTTTAGCATTACTCGGCGTTGTTGCTTGTCCTATTACATCGGGTGACACTGCATTTAGAAGTGCACGATTAACATTAGCTGATTGGTTTAAGATTGATCAGTCTAACATCAAATCACGTTTACCACTTGCTATTCCACTTCTTGGTGTTGGATATTTAATTTCTTTCTTAGACTATAACATCGTTTGGAGATACTTCTCATGGTCTAACCAGACATTAGCTATGATAGCTCTTTGGACAGGTGCAACATACTTAACAAGAAAAGTATCTGCTAAATGTGGATGGATTGCTACAATTCCAGCAACATTCATGTCAGCAGTTTCAATTACATACTTCTGTTTTGCTCCTGAATGTTTGAATTTAGGATCTAAAACAAATGGTACAACAATTTCATATGCAATAGGTATTTTAGGTGCAGCTATCTTCTTCGGAATTTACTTATTCAAAGTATTTCTTCCAGAAGTACATAGTAAACACAATCATCACTCAAGCCATATTGCACATCAACATTAAGTGATTTAATCACTAATTGATTGCACTACAAAGGAGCCATGGAAAACAAATATGTTTTCCATGGCTCCTAACTTTTAGCACAACTGCTTTATTTTTTAATTTATTCTAACGTATCTGGAACTGCACCATATTTTCCTGCAAGATAATTCTTTGAAAAGCTTTCATCTTTTCTGATTCCAATTCCGTATTCATCAACAATATCTGCCAATGAGAACATTGAAGAAGAACCGTTTTTATCTTTTTCTACAAACCAAATTTCATCACGTCTTAGAATATCATTTGACAATTGACAAACGTCATTAGTTGTAAAAATAAATTGTGCTTGCTTTGCATTAAAAGATTTATCTGTTAAACATTTTATAAAACTTCTAACTAAAAATGTATGCAAGCCACTATCTATTTCATCAATAAATAGTACTCCACCTGTTGATAAAACCTTATGGATTTTTGGGAATAGTGAAAATACCTTTCTTACACCCCTAGATTCCATTTCCATTGGTATCTCGATTGAACCATTGCTTCCTGACTTCTGGTGAGTAAATAATACTTTTTTTTCTAAATTCTTATCTACTCTAAGTCCTGTAATTGTCTTATCAAAAGTTCTAAAGGTTTCTAGCATCTTACCTAAAAATTCTTTATCATCGATAAATTCTTTTGACAAATCTTTTGACGAAAACTCTGTTCCAATGTCTTCTGACGCGAATTCATTTTTTTGGAAGAAATCATATATTCCTTCTAAACTAGATATTTTCAAAATCTTAGCTGCTGTTGCAATTAACATATCATCTGTAATAATATTCTGAATCATCTCGTGATCTGCGTGCGATAATACGCTTCTGTATAATTCATTTCCTTTTCTTGAAAAAACAATTCTGTAATTCTTAGTTGTTCTAGCTTTTACATTAAGCCATTCTGCTACAATTTTATTTTTTAAAATTGCAAATCCATAATTAAATACTCTCGCTCTAGAATCATCATCTAACATAAAATAAACTTCAAAAACTGTTTCTCTTTCTTTGTAATATGAATCAAACAGAAATGGTTTCTGTGTAAAAGTATTTCCTTTTTCTAAAAGGAACTTCCCACCTACCATATCTGTCATAAACTTATATGCTTCGAAAACTGTGCTCTTTCCGCTAGCATTTGGTCCAAATAAAACTGATATAGGTAAAAGTTTCTCACTTCCATTAATAATAAGTGTATTTGAAAATTCTGTCATCTTAGTAGCCGACAAATCAATAGCCGCTTCTTGCTTAAACGACTTATAATTTTTTATACAAAATTCAACTAACATGGACTACTTCCTCCTATAAAATTATACTTTTGACATCACATTATATAATACGTTCAAAAAAAATCTCATTCTTATAATATATTATATAATATTACGAGTATAAGTACAATTTAAACCCGAATTTTTTTCAGAAATACTTTTTTTATTACTGTTCTTCGTTTTGCTCATTTAGCAGTCTTGTTAGCTTATGTGTAAGACTTCGTAATTGTTTATAACCTGATGTAATTGACATTACACTTTCTGACAGATTATGAATATTTGTCGACATCTCTTCCATTGCAGAAGAGGTTGTCTCAACATTGTTTCTTATGTTATTAACATCTTCTTGTGTTTTAAGCAGTACATTCTGTAAATCTTTAGCTTCAACTTTTACATTTTGTGAATCGAGTTCAACCTGCTGAGTATTATTTGAAATAATCTTGAAAGCATCATCTACATCTTTAGACTGATTCACACATTTTGAAACTAAACCCTCATTATTTTCAATCTGATTTTTTGTATCATCTGTTTTATCTTTAATCATATTTAATATATTATGAATTTCATTGGTAAATTTTGCTGAACTTTCCGAAAGTTCTCTTACTTCATTTGCAACTACAGCAAAACCTTTGCCTTGCTCCCCAGCTCTTGCAGCTTCTATTGATGCATTAAGTGCTAACAAACTAGTCTGTTTTGTTATATTATCGAGTGTTCCTAATATGGTTCCTATTTGATTATTTTCATTTGCTAAATCCGTAATACTCTCTAAAAGTAGCTTCATCCCGTCATCTAATTCATACATATTTTCTGTTAATGTTGCAACTTTTTTATTTCCTTCATGAATTAATTTCGAACTTTCTGCAGAAGCATCCTGCATTGTAAGACTCGAATCATAGACTTTATTTATTTTAGTTACACCATCTTCAACCATTCTCTTTATGCTTTCTGCTGCTTCAACCTCTTCTATTGCACCTTTGGCAACGTCATTTGACGTATTTTCCATATGACTTGCAATGTTTTCTGCTTCATCAATACTCGAATTTATAACTTCACTAACTTCATTTAACTTAGCTACAGATTTCGCTATCGATTCTATTAATCTTTCAGCTTTTTCTTCAACATCTCTGCTCTCATTTAATGTTTCATTTAATTTTTTAAATTGTTTTTGAGTCATACTACACATTCCGGCAAATACCATAAGCGCACTAAGTATATATACGATACACATTGCTAGCGCATCATTTGTCCATGTTGATGCAAGTTCTTTTTGATACTGAAAATAAAAAAATGACATAAAAATTACACTCGCTGCACATTGTGCAACGATTACTTTTATGTCTTCATATATAACAATCATAAATACAGCCAAAAAAAACATTAAATAATTTGTTGTTGTTGGAAATGCAAACATGCACAATATTGATAAACCTGTTAGAAGTATGACCATAAAAAACATAGATATGTTTGGCGAACAGATTCTTGCAATAACTTGTACAATTCCAAATAATATCAATCCTACAAAAACTAATGCAATAACTATTTTTAAATCTACAAAAAATGAATTTACAATACCTCTTAATATTATACTTATCAATAGAACAATACTTAAATATTTTGTCTTTTTCTTAATCAAATCATTATATTCCATATAAAATCCTCCAAATATACAACATCACATATTATATATCGGAGGTAAATTTTTAATTAGTATTTTTATTGTTTTATTTAATAAAAACTTCATAGATTTTGCTTTATATATACACTATTTCAGTTTTATGATGGCATCTCTCAAAACGATTATTTTTCCTCCCTTTTCTCCATCTCGAATTTCAAATTTGCCTTCAACTATAATCTCCTGATTATCTTTAAACTTATCATCTTTAAATCTTTCATCCATTATGAATTCAACCCCTTGAACGCAGCAACCTCCCTGACATGTAATGACACAATAATTATGACTTTTTCCCTGACTGTCAACACCAGAATAATAATTTCCCTTTAAAACAACGGTCTTATTCATATAATCATTTGGTGTCATTTCCATTTGATAGACAGATGCATATTCCATATCCTTTCCCATTTTGCTGTAATCAATTATTGAATCATTTTTGGGAGCTTTATTTTCTTTGTTTTTTTTTATATCTTTTTTGATGCCAGCCTTTATAAGCTTTTCTGTCTGATATTTTGACGTGATATTTTTTTTACCTTTTTTTGATAATGAATTTCCTGATACCGTACCTTTAAAAATTGTATTGTATATTATAATTGCAATTATCAAAATAACAGCACAAATAATTACACCTAGTTCAACTTTATTGTATTTATAATTTTTATCCATATTTATTTCCTCACTATTTATGTAAAACCGCTACTAAAATGCTACAAACAACAAATATTCCTAAATATACCATTACTATTGTTGATCCCACCGGAGTGTTAAAAAGTATCGACGTAAAAATTCCAACTATAGTCCCTAATACTGAAATAATAGCAGATGCAATTGTTACAGCTTTAAAACTTTTAAATAATCTCATAGCTGATAACGCTGGAAAAATCAATAATGCGCTAATCAACAAGCTTCCTACAAGATTCATTGCCAATACTATTATAACTGCTGTAATTACTGCTATTACGCAATTATATAATTCTGTATTGCTTCCTGTTGCCTTCATGAAGTTTTCATCAAATGTCACTGCAAAAATTCTGTTATAAAACACCATAAAAAAGATGACAACTACAACTGATGTTACAATACAAATTATTACATCACTTGGCAAAAGCGATAAAATCGATGTGGAACCAAACAAAGTAGTACACACATCACCTGCTATATTTGCTCCTGCTGAAAAAACATTTAGAATAAAATACCCAAAAGCCATTGCACTTACTGACAACATTGCAATTGCTGCATCACCCTTTATTTTTACATTTTGTCCACCTTTTAATAAAAATATTGCTGCAACAATAGTTATAGGCATAATCAGAATCGTTTGATTTGCAACTTTTAAAACTGTAGCAATTGCAAGAGCTCCAAATGCAACATGTGAAAGTCCGTCACCTATAAAAGAAAACCTTTTTAAAACCAATGTAACACCAAGCAAAGAAGAACACAACGCAATTAATACACCAACTATTAAAGCATTTTTTACAAATGGATATTCCATATATATTTGTATTTTTTGAATCATTTCTAGCATTGTACTACTCCTTTACTGATTACATCTATCCACATTTCATCTGTCATATTACTTTTTTTCTCTGTAAAATACGTTTTTTCTCTACTTAAAAATAAAACATGACTTGCATATTCTACGACCGACATATCATGCGAAACCATTATAACTGTTATACCTTTTTTATTTATCTGCTTTAAGAGTTTATAAAACTCCTTTGTTACAATTGGATCCAGGCCCGTAACAGGTTCATCTAACAGAATTACTTTTGTTGTTGCACACAAAGCTCTTGCCAATAAGACTCTTTGTTGCTGCCCTCCAGATAGATTCCTGTAGGATTTTTTTCTCAAATTCCAAATTCCTAATTCCTCTAATTTGGATTTAGCTAATTCTTTTTGTTGCTTTGAATAAAATAAATTCCATTTTTCCTTTTTTAGAGTACCTGTCAAAACAACTTCCCAGACTGTAGCTGGAAATTCCTGTTGAATTCTTGTCTGTTGTGGCAGATACCCTATTTCATATTGCTTAAGTCCATCATCGAATACAATTTTTCCATCAATAGGTGATTGTAATCCTAGTAAAGTTTTAATTAATGTACTTTTACCAACACCATTTTCCCCTAATATACATAAATAATCCCCTTTATTTATTTTGATATTTAATCCCGAAATAATACTTTTACCATCATAACCTAATGATAAATCATTGCACTCAATATATGACATAAATCCTCCTAAAAACTAAAGTGCTTGTTTAAGTACTTCTAAATTCTTTTCCATTACACTTATGTAATCTAATCCATTGTCTAAATCCTTTTGTGTAATAGATTGTAATGAATTCATTACTAAAATCTTCTGATTTTTCTTATGTGTATTTTTCTTAATTGTGTTCGCAATTTTCTTATCTGAATTTTCAATTACAAAAATAACATCTGTATCTAGATCATCAACTTTTTTTGCTAAAAAAGAGATTGTTTTAAAACTTGCTTCTGATTCTGCACTACATCCAACAAATGCAGCATAGTACTTGATATCATAATCATTTACCATATATCTAAATGGGAATCTATCCCCAAATACGACTGCTTTTTTATCACTTGATTCTACAGTTTTTTTGTATTTAGCATCAAGATCATCTAATCTTTTTACATATGAGTCACCGTTTTTCTTATATGTTTCTTTATTAGCCGGATCTATCTTTTCTAATTCTTTTTCTATTTTTAAAGAAATAGTTTTAGCATTTCTTAATGATAACCAAACATGTTCATCAATTTCTACTTCTTCTTCATCTTTGTTGTCTTTACTATCTTCCTTTTCATCTTCCTTCTCAGGTTCCATTCCTTCTACAACTTCTTCCTCTTTTGCAGCCTTTCCGATAGCTTTAACCATATTGATGGATTTTATTTTTTTATTTTTAGCTGTTTTTAAAACGTCGTCAACCCACTCATCTGATTCTCCACCAACATAAATAAACATATCTGCTGTTGAAATATTTGCAATATCTTTTGCTGATGGTTGATAGCTATGTAAATCAACGCCCTGTTTTATCAACAATTCTACATCAAAGTTGTCCTTTTTTTTACCAATTATATTGTTGACCCAGTCATACTGTGGATAAGTTGTACAAACTATTTTGATTTTACCATTTTTTCCACTTGCCTTATCTTGCGCACCAAAAGAACATCCTGCAAAGCTCGAAACAACTAATGCAAGAACTAATATCATTTTAACAAAATAATTTTTTTTCATATTCTATTTTACCTCTCTCTTTACCCTGAATAATTTGAATTATATGTATTTTCAAGACTTTACTTGTAACAGACTTTAACCAGGAAGAATTTAATCTAATAATTCGACTTTTAAAGAAATTAATGTTGTATGATTGTCTAGTTGCTGACAGATTTCCTGTACGACAAAAAATGCCATTTGAGCAATTATAATCAAAATAGCAGGAGCCGGTAATAATCTAATCCCCGCAATAAAATTTAATGACTGTACTATTTCTGCACAAATTGGACAGCCTTCTTTGTTGGTGCACTGGTGGTGTGCATTCTCTACAACAAAAAATACAGATGTAAATAAAGCTACAACTAAAAAAATACACATAATAGCCGAAGCCACTCTTTTTGTTATCTTCTGCATGATGCACACCTCCAATGCTATAATCTTTACAAAATAATTATCTGCAATCTTTACATAGTCCGCATAAAGATGAATCTTTGCAAATAAGTGAAAACTGATAGTTGTCTTCTATCATTTGAACTATCTTTGACATAATCTCATCATCAACATGTACTAGCTTGCCACACTTTTTACACTGGATATGTAAATGTTCATCGCAATGCTTATGTCCGTCTGCCCTTCGATACGAATACGAATCACTGTTAGTTGCTTTAAAGCGCACGAGTTCGCCTTCTTCAACTAATTTGTCAATGTTCCTATAAACTGTAGTCAGATTCACTTTTATATCATGCTTATCTAAATACTCTGAAACATCAACAGCCATAAAGCAACGTCCCTCAAGTTCACTTAAAAATTCATTTAATGCCTGACTTGTTTTTGTTCTATATTTCTTTTGCATTTCTAACCTCTTCTTTTTGCAAATCGCTTGCAATTTTAAATTATAGCATCAACTGTTTTTTTTGTCAACATTAATTACATGTGCCTAACTCAAGTTTTTTCCTTAGTTTTCTTTTAGTTATCAATGCATTAGTAGTCTCTTTTACCTTTTCATAAAACTCTACCGCTGAATTAATTTCATCTACTGTTGGGTGTTCTTTTTGAAGTCCTCCGAATAATTTTAATGGTCCAAAATCATCAAATCCTGGGCAACCAAACTCACCCACTATATCACAATACAAATCTTTCACTATCTTTTTAATTTCTTTTGTATATGTTTTTTTATCTGCTGAACCATATGTATATACGAAAAACACCTTAGAATATTCTGGCAAATTTATTTTTGCAAATGTCAAAATCTGTTTTGCAAACTTTCCAAAATATATGCCTGATGCAATTCCAATTCTATCATATTTGCATAAATTCACTTCATGCTTTTCTGTTATATCAATTAATTGAATATCTGGATTTGTTTCTACGATTGCATCTAATAGTTTTTTGGTATTACCATGATGTTTAGAATAATAAATAATAGCTGTTTTCATATGCATCCCCCCTACAAATAAAACATTAAAATATATATCTATCCCTCTACTATATTTTACCACTTATCGTGCTCTATTGATATAATAAATTTTACTTTTAAAAAGCCTCGTAAACTATATTAATATTCCAAACATAGTCTACAAGGCCTAAAAATAAACTATTTAATTTAATCTATTTAATTTAATCTATTTGATTTATCTAAATATATCTATTTCTATAGTCTATTATAAATAAAAATCAAGAAATTATAACTGTGGACCAGCTGAAACTAATGCTTTACCAGCTTCATTGCTTTCGTATTTTGCAAAGTTCTTATTAAATCTTGCTGCTAAATCCTTTGCTTTTTTCTCCCATTCTGTTGGATCTGCATATGTATCTCTTGGATCTAAGATATTTGTATCTACACCTTTTAATTCTGTTGGAACTTCAAAATTGAAGTATGGGATTTTCTTTGTAGGTGCATCTAAAATATCACCATTTAAGATTGCATCGATAATTCCACGTGTATCTTTGATTGAGATACGTTTTCCTGTACCATTCCATCCTGTATTAACAAGATAAGCTTTTGCACCACTCTTCTCCATTTTCTTAACAAGCTCTTTTGCATATTTTGTTGGATGAAGCTCTAAGAAAGCCTGTCCGAAACATGCTGAGAATGTTGGTGTTGGTTCTGTAATTCCACGCTCTGTACCAGCTAATTTAGCTGTAAATCCTGATAAGAAGTAGTACTGTGTCTGTTCTGGTGTAAGGATTGAAACTGGTGGTAATACACCAAATGCATCAGCTGATAAGAAAATTACATTCTTAGCTGCTGGAGCTGATGAAATTGGGCGAACGATGTTCTTAATATGCTGAATTGGATAAGAAACACGAGTGTTTTCTGTAACTGATTTATCAGCAAAATCAATCTTACCATTTTCATCAAGTGTTACGTTTTCTAATAATGCATTACGTTTGATTGCATTGTAAATATCTGGTTCAGATTCTTTATCAAGGTTGATAACTTTAGCGTAGCAACCACCTTCGAAGTTAAATACACCATTGTCATCCCAACCGTGCTCATCATCACCGATAAGAAGTCTCTTTGGATCTGTTGAAAGTGTTGTTTTACCTGTTCCTGAAAGACCGAAGAAAATAGCTGTATTCTCACCATTTAAATCAGTATTTGCAGAACAGTGCATTGCTGCAATACCCTTTAATGGTAAGAAGTAGTTCATCATTGAGAACATACCTTTTTTCATTTCTCCACCGTACCATGTATTGATGATAACCTGCTCACGGCTTGTAATATTAAATACAACAGCTGTTTCTGAATTAAGTCCTAACTCTTTATAGTTTTCAACTTTTGCTTTAGAAGCATTATATACTACGAAATCTGGCTCAAAATTTTCAAGTTCTTCTTCTGTAGGCTGAATAAACATATTTGTTACAAAGTGTGCCTGCCAAGCAACTTCTACGATAAAACGAATTGCCATACGTGTATCTTTGTTAGCACCACAGAATGCATCAACTACATAAAGTTTTTTATTTGAAAGTTCTTTTACAGCGATATCTTTTACAGCATCCCATGTTTCTTTAGAAGCTGGATGGTTATCGTTTGGATATTCTTCAGAATTCCACCATACTGTATCTTTAGAATTTTCATCTACAACAATAAACTTATCTTTAGGTGAACGACCTGTGTAGATACCTGTCATAACATCGACTGCACCTAATTCACTTACGCGGCCCTTTTCATAACCTTCAAGATCAGCTTTAGTCTCTTCATTGAATAGCTCCTCATATGAAGGATTATAAACAACTTCTGTTGTTCCAGTAATTCCATACTTACTTAAATCAAATTTTCCCATTTTACTTTTTACCTCTTTTCTTTATGTAGGCATCTACATCTCAATTTGTTGCCCATAAAATTTCGGACCATTCACAATTAAAAAGTATCTCTAGCCCTAAAATACTCTAGTAGTAATTTTACCATTTTTTTTTGCATTTGTGGGAAAAATTTTTTAAAAAAACGCATATTTTTTAAAGTTTTTCTTCCTATTATAATTGTTGCTTATAGAGATTATAATTCCTACAAATATATCCCCCGAAAATTTGTTCCATTCTACCATTTTAAAGCATTAATGCTTGCAATTGCACATAATTTTTTTTATGATATAATCATTCTGATTTGAAAAATTTTTTAAATTTCAAATAAAAAATCGACCAAAATTAAGATAATGAATCAAAAAACAAGGGAAAATTTAACACACAAAAATCATTAAAAAAACAAAAGAATTTAGGAGGTGCACAAAATGACTCGAGCAGACAAATCTTTAAATTTATATTTAGTTTTTAAAGATATTTTTTTAATGACTGTTGCCACAATTATTATTGCTTCAGCAGTTTTCTTTTTTTTGTATCCAACTCAAGCTTCTGTTTCAAGTATAGTTGGTTTAGCAATTATTCTATCTCATGTAATAGATCTATCTGTAGCACAAATTACTATGATTTTGAATGTTGTGCTTTTAATTATAGGCTTTACCCTTTTCGGAAAAGAATTTGGTGCTAAAACAATCTATACATCAGTTTTATTACCAGTTGTTTTGGGAATTTACGAAAAAGTTTTTCCAAACTATAAATCTATAACCGGAGACAGTATTCTAGATATCACTGCATATATTTTACTTGTTAGTTTCGGTGCCGCAATTTTATTTAACGATAACGCTTCTTCAGGTGGACTTGATATCGTGGCAAAAATTTTAAACAGATACCTCCACATTGAACTTGGTCGTGCGATGTCAATTGCAGGTATTTGTGTTGCTTTATCTTCAGTTTTTGTTAGCAATTCAAAAATCGTCGTTTTATCGCTAATAGGAACTTACTTTAATGGTATCGTGCTTGACTATTTCATTTTTGGACAAAATATCAGACGTCGAGTTTGTATAATAAGTGATAAAAAAGATGAAATTAAAAACTTTATCGTAAACGAAATGAACTGTGGTGCTACAATTTACAAGGCTGTTGGTGCCTATAACGGCGAAAGTCGTGATGAATTAATCAGCATCGTAACCAAACATGATTACCAAATTTTAATCAATTTTATTGCTAAAACTGACCCTAGTGCATTTGTTACTGTATATACGGTTTCTGAAGTTTATGACACTCATCGACATCAGCGCTTTAATGTTCCTAGGAAATCATCTGAGAAATAAAAAATAGATATTAAAAAATCCAGATTACTGATTCTTTTAAAGATTTCACTAATCTGGATTATATTATTTTTGAAATTTTGATTTTGTTTTCTTGGTTTCATCCATATACGCCGCTGTAATTATACCTGATGGCAATGCAATCACTGCAACTCCGACTAATGCTGAGACCATAGTTAATAATCTTCCCGGAATCGTAACTGGTGAGATATCACCATAGCCAATTGTGGTAATCGAAATAGTTGCCCAATATAACGCATCAAAAAAATTATTAAATAGGTTTGGCTCAATTTGAAAAATAAACATTGCTGATGCTGTTATATACATCACTGTCAAAACTAAAACTGCCATCAACTGTTGTTTAACTTTTCTCATTACATTTTCTATAATAACCATTGTCTTTGAGTATCTCAACAGTTTTAGCACTCTAAATACTTTAAATATTCTAAACAACCCAATCGCATTTGAGCCTGGAAAAAATAGAGTAAATACAGGAACTATAGCCATCAAATCAATTATTGACATTGGAGTAAAAAAATGAGCAACATAAGCTTTGTAACATTTTATACCCATTTTATAATCTGCTGTGTAAAAACGCATTGCATAATCAAAGAGAAAAATTATTGCTGTTAAAATATCAATTGCCTCTGCGTAGACATTTGTTTTTTTCATAGTAAGGGGGACGAGACCAACCAATACCGTAACTAACATTAATTTATCATATGACAAACTAGCTACATCTTTTCCCTGCGAAACTTCTATAATCTCATACAATCTTTTCTTTTTTTCATCCATACCCGAGCTCTCCTTTTTCATTCTTAAAACTTAATTCAAAGATTTCTAATTCTAAAAACTAAATCTTTAATTCTTGATTTTTAAAAAATTATCTGAAAATCGCAAGAGCTCCTAGTATAGCCAAAACAAAACACAATACATTGCAAGAAATTATAAAAAAACTTTCTATAGGTTTTTTTTCAATTTTTACTCCATTATCATCTACTAATTGTGTTTTTTTTCTAAAACTTTCCATACACTGCACCTCAAAAAAATATTTTCACTATTAATTTTTTCGGATACAGTGTAATAAAACTAAACCTGATTTTCTATTCCATTTGATTAAACACTTCTTGATTTAATTCACCACATTGTTTTGCAACAATTGTTGTACAAACTGCATCACCTGTGATGTTTACAGCTGTTCTTGTCATATCAAGGATTCTATCAATACCCATGATAAGTGCAATACCTTCAACTGGTAATCCTACTGAGTTAAATACCATTGTTAAAGTTACAAGTCCAACACTTGGAATACCTGCTGTACCGACTGAAGCTAATGTAGCTGTAAAAATTACTGTAATCAAATCAACCAATGTTAAGTTCACATGATATGCCTGAGCAACAAAGATTACGGCTACACCTTGCATAATTGAAGTGCCATCCATGTTGATTGTTGCCCCAAGAGGAATAGTAAATGATGAAATTTTTCTAGATACACCCATTTTTTCTTCCAAAGTATCAATATTCAACGGAATAGTTGCATTTGATGTTGCTGTTGAAAATGCAAAAGCCTGAACTGGGAAAAATTTCTTAATAAATTTAAATGGATTAAGTCTTGTAAAGACAAATAACAATCCTTGATAAACTCCTAAGCACTGAATTCCTAACGCTATAAATACAGCTGCCATATATTTCACCATTGGTAACATAGCCGAAAAACCTAATTGTGAAAATGTCTTAGAAATAAGGCAAAAAACACCAACTGGCGCAACTGCCATAACCATCATTGTAAGTTCCATCATGATGTCATTAAACTGTGTAAAGAAGTTTGTTACAATTTGAACTTTATCTGATAACTTAGCTAAAATAATACCAATCAATAATGCAAAAAAGATAATCTGTAACATTTCTCCGTTTGCTAAAGCAGATACTGGATTTTCGGGAATAATATTCAAAAGAGTTTCTGCAACATTTACACCGCCTTTTGCAGTTTTTACTGTTGCATCCGCTTTGATTGCAGACATGTTTAAGTTTTTACCTGGATTGATGATACTTGCAGTTGTAAGTGCAACAGCAACAGCCATCATTGTTGTCATAATGTAAAATCCCATTGTTTTTACACCAACTTTACCAAGTGTCTTAGTATCTCCCATTGAAGATGCGCCACAAACTAATGAGGTAAATACAAGTGGAACTACTAACATTTTCATTCCTCTAATAAAACCTTGTCCTACAACTAAGAACACACCATTTATAACAAAATCATTAAAAAACTTATATATCATACGAAGTACATGATCATTTCCTTTATCGTACTTAGCCGATTTATTTACAACTGATAATAATTTTGTATTTTCAACAATACCATAATGTAAAACAACACCAAGAATTGCTCCTGCAATAAGCGCAATAAAAATCAGTGTAGTTAAGCCTATCTTTTTCTTTTCTTTATTTTGCATCTATGTTCTCCTTCCCTTTTGCTAAATAATCTGCCAACGCCTCTTTCCACTCTGGCATTTTGTATAAATTAGTGATTCTAAGCATCATATTGTCTAACAATGTATAATTTGGTCTTAATTTCAAACTATCTGACGTTGTTTCAACAGTAACATCTTTAATATTGGCCTGTCTTAAAATCTCTCTTGCAAACTCTGCTCTTGTACAACATCCTTCACATGAAGCATGAAAAATACCATATTCTGAAGTATTCATTAACACTTCTACAAATCCTGCTAATGCATCTGCGGAAGTTGGTGATGAAAACTCATTTTCTGGCAACAAAATCTTCTCATGATTTTTAGCTTTATCTAAAATTTCTTTAACAAAATCCTTCTTCACTCCATAAACCCATGAAGATCTAACAATTACATGCTTGTCAGTTAATTCAGCTACAAGTTTCTCTCCTGCTAATTTACTTTTACCATACATAGTAACTGGTTCTGGTGTATCAAACTCACATAACGCAGTCATGTCTTTACCGTTAAAAACATCATCTGTAGAAATCTGAATCATTTTAGCATCAAGCTTTCTAGCTGCAATTGCTAGATTTCTAGCTCCTAAAGCATTTACCTTATATGCTTCCTCTGGAAATTCTTCACATTTATTAACATCTGTTAAACCTGCACAATTTATAATTATTCCCGGGTGATTTCTATCTGCAAAACTTAATACCTGATCTCTATCCTCTACACGAACGCCTTCATCACTTACTAAAACTATATATTTTGTGTTAGATTTTAATCGTTCAACTAATGCACTACCTAAACGACCGCTAGCTCCAACAACCCATATTTTTGAACAATAGCTCATTTTAATTTCCTCCTTAAAAAATAAATTTCTTTTGCACATTTCATTTGCTGTTTTGCAAGTTATACACGCCAAACTTGCATATACATTTTTACTATGTTTTTATTTTGCAACTGTTTTTTACGCTAAACCTTGTATACAATTATACCATTTAATATATAAAAAAGCAATATCACTATTATTAATGCATTTTTATTTGAAAAAAGTACTCTTTTGAAACTTAAAAACATAATATTGTTACTTTTTGTTATGTGAAGCTTCCTTATTATATACATCTAAATAATTCGTTCAATTATAATTATAATTCTTTGAATTCAAAATTATGAACAATTTAGCTTTCAAAAATTCATTTACTTTATTGTGATAATGCAAAAAAGCCACCTCTTTTTCTATCTTTATCTGAATTATAATAAGGGGATAATTATGTTAATTCAGAATATTCCAGTAGAAAATTAAGTGGCTTTCATACTATATAGTTATTGATGTTTGTCTTATAATTAAAATTATATATGAACGTTTAAATACACAAAATTAATTTTATTATTTTTTTTTAATTATTTTTTTCTTTTTATTATTTATATTTTTTTAAATCTTTGGTAATATCTTTACCTTCGTATAGCAGTGCAGCTTCTTTTTCAGTTACTGCAACATCATATACTGCAATATCATCAAACTTCGTATTTCTACAATCTTCATCGTTCCAAATTGCTCCTGCTCCGACCATTACGTTATTGGCTTTTTGAATTGAATCAGACTTTGTTGAATCAAGGCATGATGAAATATCCTTTTCATCGTATACTATTAACTGACCATTTAAATATACTTTTATGCCATTATTGTTAACTGTGTAAATAACATGCTGCCATTTACCTCTCTGTAACAAATCTTTGGGTATTGCATCGGAATAATTATTAGCAGCATTAACTCTTCCGATTAAATTTGTTCCAATTCTTGTCATAGGATATTGTCCAAATGTTTTTTCTGTTGTAACCTGATCTGCTTCGAATAATGCACTATGTTCAAATGTATCTCCTGAAGCATTAACCCACATACTTACAGTAAAACCAGCTTGATTTACTTTTTTTAACGTATCGCTTGGAAGTGCTAGGTAATTGTTTCTTTTATCCTTTGGATTACTTTGCACCAATAAAACACGTCCTCTTTCTTTGTCTTTTACAACCTTCGTGTTACCTATAAGAGTGGCTTTCTCTTTATTTTGGGCACATTTTGAAACGGACACTTTATTTTTTTTCACTGATTTTTCAAAATCATAACCAACAATCTTAGATGCACGCTTATTAACTGTAACAACATATTTTTTTGTTTTTTGAATTTTTCCTTTACTAAATGTTGCCTTTAATGACACTTTCGTATCTTTTTTTGCACTTTTTACTACACCTGTATCAGAAATAATCTTAGGCTTATCTGATTTCCATTTTATGGAAATGCCCGAAACCTCATTTGGCAGTTTAATATTTTCTCTAGTCTGAGATGGCAATTTTTTATCTACAGCTGATATGGCTCTGTCAATTGCTTCTTCATCTGTCTGCTCAAATTTACTTCCCCAGACAGATTCATTATTATTGCCGATTGCTGTAAAAGTCATTACTTCTTTTCCATTGTCATTTTCCTGTTTAAAGAAAACACCTTTTGAAGTCACATTATTAATGTTTATTGTTATATAATCGCATTTTTGAGTATCTTCTTTTTTCCAGGTTCCAACAAGATCTCCGCTTATTGTTCCGTCTGCGTTCAAAGTAATGCTTTCTGTTGTCAGCATTGTTCCACTTGTTGCAGATGTTCCATGATTAATATATTCATACGTTCCTAATACTTCTTTTGTGTCATAGTGAGAGATTTTTTCATTTCTATTTTCATAAACAGCTGTAACTGGCCATTTATCCTGGTTCATAAACTGTTGACGTACTCTAATTTCATGGCCTTCTCCACGAAGTGGATCAGCAAATCTCTGATGTGAAACAAGATAATGATTTCCTGCTTCTGTAATTAATGCAGAATTATGTCCTGCTGCCTTATATCCTGGCTGGCCATAAAATTGATAATTTCCTATTAGTTTTATTCCATACTTACCACAATTTACGCCTGATTGATTGGCATTTCTTCCTGCTGCATCAAGATATGGTCCTGTAGGGTTTTCTGAGCGGAATAATCTCATATTATAACCACCTGATGCTGTCAATCCACCATATGTTTCATAAAAATAATAATATCCTGTTTCCTTATCATATTTTATGTATGGTCCTTCACCTGACTGATGATTTCCACCTGCGATATGTGTACCAAAATATCTGTCAACTACATTTTTAGATACAGGATCCACTGAATCTTTTCCTGGATAAACAGGCTCACCAGTACTTGGATTCAACTCTAAAATAAAGATTCCACCTGACCATGATCCATATGACATATACATTTTGTTATTATTTTTGTCAAAAAAGATATTTGGATCGATTGCATTTGGAGCATAATTATTATTCCAACTACCATCTTTATTAAAGCACTTGTCCGTGCTCATATCTTCAATAACGCCTTTGTCTACTAATTTTTTCAAATGTAGGTTATCAGTTGTCCAGGTTGTATCTTTTGTGCTGTTTCCATCATGTTCAACTTTTCCTGTGTTAGTAAAACCCGAATACATAATTGTGTCGACATACTTATAATCTCCATCAACCTTCTTAGAAACCATATATCCAATACATGATCTTCTCCAAGTTGAAGAAGTACAATAATACAACATATATGCACCTTTTGAGCCATCATCCCATGTGTACTGTGGATTATAAATCACATCCGGTGCCCATACTGCGTATCCATTTTTACAATCAGCATCATTTTTCCCTGCCCACTTAAAAGATTCTTTTAGGTTTTCATCAATATTTCCGTAAATTTTGTTATTACTAGCAGACTGATAATCTGACGATACCTGGGACCAATTGGCCAAATCAGTAGTTTTTGCAGTTGCAATATGTGATCCGAATGCATAAAAAGTTCCAGGATTGTTAGGATCTTCAAAAATAGATGGATCATGTACAGACGCTCTATTTATTTGTCCCGTAACCTTTTTTAGATTAACAGTTGAATCTGCTGCATTTACCATTTTTAACCCTCCCGGCAAACCTTCAACAGCCGTAACCGACATCACAGCAGTTAATGCTAACGCAACTTTGTTTACCATTTTTTTTCGCATGTTTAATTCCCTCCTCATAATTAAACATAAATCCTATGTTTTTTATTAAAAATTATCGTTAAACTTAAGTTTAATTTAGATATGATTAAACTATTTCTCATTGTCTTAAAACGATAACTCTTAATTAATAAATTATACTCAAACAATCCTATTGTCAATGGATATATCGCGCAATTATTTTTTTCTTAAGTTTTGCATAAAATATTTTATTATTATTTAAACACATTGCATAATAAAAAAAGCAGACATGTCATAATTACACATCTGCTTAAAAACTAATAAATTTATCATTTTTATCAATCCAACAAATTCGTTTCATTAACTGATTGTGACTCAAACGAAATCTTTATAATAGACTCTGAATACCAAGGATCATCATTGTATAGGCGGGACAATATTCTATTTGCAACCAACATACTTTGCTCATAATTACATCTTGATAACAAAATAATATATTGGTTTTTCTTAAATGTAGAAATCACATCGCCTTCTCTAAGAGATTCACGAATTGCCTGCTCTAAATCCGTTATGGCATTTGGATACAGATTTTCATCAAATTCCTCGACCTTAACTAAAAGGACTTGCGACTCTCTTTTATAACGTATACTTTCTGTAACCTCAATTTTATACATTTCCCTGAAAATAGGATAACTACATTCAAAAACTCCAATGTCTTGATTTTCTAAGGCTTCTATATATTCCATTGAAATTTCTTTACTTGTTTCATCTTTGTTTGTAACAATGAATTCCTTGTAAACCTTATCTAAAATGCCAGACGTCTTGATTTTCATCTTCTGTTCCATAACAATTTTAGCTTGTTCATAGCACTCCATAGCCAGGGAAATACTTCCCTTTCTTACGTAAGCTTTTATCAAATAACCATATAATAAATCATCAGAATTTTCAATTAGAAGCGCACTATGACACAACTCTTCAATCTCTTCGTACTGCTCCGTTATACAATAATACTCCGCCAAACCTCGAACTGCCGAAACGAACAAGTTATGATAAAAAGAATTTCTTATCGAAATCCAACTAGTATCTATATACTCCGGCATAAAATCACCTTTATAAAAAGTCAACGCTCTCTCATACATTTCAATTGCAGACTGCAAATCGCACTCTGATAAAGCCTCCGTAACAAGCTTTCCAAACTGCTCACCATCAAAGTTGACTTTAATTTCATCATTCCATTTATAAATATTATTCTTATGAATTACAAATATAATATCTCCAAATTTATTTTTTAATTTTGTTTGCAGACTATTAAAAATTTCTTCTATAGTTCGTGATGAAGAAAAAGCATCCTGATTCCAAAGTGCTATACTAAGTTGGACATCCATTAATCTTTTTTTTCTATTCAAAATCAAAAAAAGTAAAAGGCGTAATTCATCTCTATCATCTATATCTTTTTCTTTTAGAACCTTTCCATCTAACATCATATGAAAACGTCCTAATGTACTTACTGTCAACATAATTTCACTCTCCAATACATAATATTTGTATTTATACCCTAATTCTAACAGTTTTATTGTGACTTTTCAGTACATTTTATAATGTTTAAGAATAATTTCAGATATATTTTATCATCAACCAATTTACAATTTATTAGTCAGACTCTACTAATTATGATTTACTACTTATAATCTACTAGTTGCGATTTATTAGCTACGATCTGCCTCTCGGATTGCTTTATTTAAAGCATTTAACACCCTCTTTTTATCTGCACTCCAAAGCGGTGCTATTAAAAGTTTTTTAGGACCATCTCCTGTTATCCTGTGAACCACAATATCCTCTGGCAAAATTCTTAAACACTTAACGACCAAATCTACATATTCTTCTAAAGTAAAAACCTTAAACGGATTTTCTTCATATTCTTTAGCTAATTTAGTATTTTTTAAAACATGGAGCAACTGCAATTTAATCCCATCTAATTTAGGTGATAACTTTGCCAAATAAGAAACTGTTTCTAAAATATCTTTTTCACTCTCTCTTGGCAAACCCAAAATTACGTGCACGACCACCGTAACACCTATTTTTTTTAATTTTAAATATGCATTTTCAAAAACTGAAAGAGTATATCCTCTATTTATTCTCTTTGCAGTTTCCTCATGAATTGTCTGTAAGCCTAGTTCAACCCATACAGGCTTAATCTGATTCAATTCTTCCAGCATCTTTAAAATTTTATCATCTATACAATCTGGCCTAGTTCCAATTGACAATGCCACTATTTCATCTCGTTTTATTGCCTGCATATATATTTTTTTCAAAAAATCAACATCACCATATGTATTAGTAAATGATTGAAAATACGCAATGTATTTTCTATCCTCTACGGCAATTCTATTTGAAAACTTATTATTTACCCTTGCTTTTGCAACCTCAATTTGTTCATCAATCGGTATAAATGGAGCAGCAAAATCTCCTGAACCACCTTCTGAGCAAAAGGTGCATCCACCATAACTTATTTTACCGTCTCTATTAGGACAAGTGCACCCGCTTGTAAGCGAAATCTTATAAACTTTTGTATTAAATTGTTTTTTTAAACTTTGTGATAAACTTATAAATTCCATACTACCACCCTAAAAATTAATAAAATTTTTCTTGACTTTTTTTCTTTTAAAAGTGTATCATAGAGTCGTTACAAATCAAATAGGTATTTTGGTATAATTGGAAACACTTTGAACAACACAATTTATCTAAGTAAATTTTTTAAAGGAGAATATTTATGCCAAAAACAAAATTACAAGACATTTTTTTCACAGCACTTATGGCTTTTGTCATGGTTTATGCAATGATTTGCTATAACATATCGCTTGAAAAATCAGGATTATCTAATGATGTTTTCTTAATTGCCTTTCATGAAATCATAATCATGTGGCCAATTGCTTTTGTATTAGAATTCTTTTTAGTTGGAAAACTAGCAAAAGCGTTAGCATTCAAATTCGTATCACCTGAAGACAAACCAATTTTTATATTATTGGCAATTTCATCTATGATTGTATGCTTAATGTGCCCTATCATGAGTCTAATTGCAACTATTTTATTCAAACATGCAGGTGTGCAATTTATTGCTGTATGGTTGCAAACTAGCGTTTTTAACTTTCCAATGGCATTGTTCTGGCAGATTTTCTTTGCCGGACCACTCGTAAGATGGATTTTCAACTCATCATTATCACTAATTAACAAGAATTAATAATTCATTTTTTATTAGAGAATAATTGATTAATAATTATCTTTGTGCCATACTTATTTTATGGGAAAAAATATATTATTAATCGACAAACTTAATAAAACAAAGGAACTTTCAAAAGAAGAATTCATTTCTTTATTTGAAACATTTAATGATGAGGATATCGAATATGCACGCTCTTTAGCTTGCAAAATTCGAGATGAATGGTACGGAAAAAACATATTTCTTAGAGGACTAATCGAAATATCAAATTTTTGTAAAAACGATTGCCTTTATTGTGGTATTCGAAGAAGCAATTCTAATGCTGAAAGATATCGTTTATCAAAAGAAAACATTTTAGAATGTTGTGCTAAGGGATATTCTCTTGGTTATAGAACATTCGTATTACAAGGTGGGGAGGACTTATACTATACTGACGATATTTTATGCGATATTATTTCTTCAATTAAAGAACATTACCCGGACGTGGCAGTTACATTATCAATAGGTGAAAAAACTTATCAGCAATATAAAAAATATTTCGAAGCTGGCGCGGATAGATATCTACTTCGCCATGAAACTGCCAATGAATCTCACTATTATAAATTACATCCAAACTCTATGAGTTTTAAAAATAGAATTGAATGCCTTTATAACCTTAAAAAAATAGGTTATCAAGTTGGAACAGGATTTATGGTTGAATCACCATTTCAAACCCCTAAAACATTAGCTGAAGATTTTATTTTTATTAAAGAACTACAGCCTGATATGGTAGGAATTGGGCCCTACATCGTGCATCATTCAACACCTTTTGCAAATGAACAATCCGGTACTGCAAGGACTACATTATTTCTACTGGCTTTACTTAGAATAATGATTCCTAATGTATTGCTACCAGCAACAACATCACTTGGCACCATTGACCCTAATGGCCAAATCAATGGATTCTTGTCTGGAGCAAATGTAATGATGCCTAACTTATCACCCGCAAAAGTTCGAAAAAAATATTTATTATATGACAATAAACTATGTAGTGGGAACGAAGCCGCTGAATTTAAGGCTTCCCTTGTAAAGAATTTAAAAGAATATGGGTTTAGAGTTCTTGATTCTAGAGGAGATGTCGCTAAATATCCTTTTGTAGATTGTCTCCCTAAATAACTATTAAAAAATTAATTATCAAACAATTACACTGTTAAAATTTCGAAAAATAAAAAAACGCAAACACAAGTGTAAAAATAAAATATTCACTGCATAAAAATGGCTATCGCTGATGTTACGTCGCGATAGCCATTTTATCATGTTGCTCTATATTCATTCGGTACAATCGTATGTGAATATGATAGGGGATTGAAGTACAACTTTAAAGTGGATGTACTATAACATACGACGAACCGTAATGATCGGTTTGTAATTAACTGAACAATATGTAATACCTTTTCTAGAGTTTAAGGCACTTAATAATCTACCGTTACCAGCATAAATACCAACGTGTCCCTCGTAACAAACTACGTCACCAGGTTGCATCTCAGATGCTTTAACGGCCTTACCGTATCCTCTGATTGCAGCTGAACTATGTGGTAAACTCACTCCATATTTTGCAAAAACTTGCATTACATATCCGGAACAATCTATTCCGTTTGTTAAGCTAGTACCACCCCAGACATATCTGTTACCAACATATTGTTGTGCAAAAGACAATGCTGCCTGATTACCATGTGTTCTAGCGTATTCGGCTGCTGCGGCTTCTTCTTCAGCTTTTTTCTGTGCTGCCGCTGCTTCTGCCTCTTTTTGTAATCTATCTTTTTCTTCCTGTAATGTCTCTCCGTATGTATACTCTTTTGTAACATCTACAAACTCAGCCGAAACAAAGCCTTCCCCTGCAGGTGTATTTATTTTGACCCAACCTGTAACAGAATCATTCGTAATAACATACACTTCATTGATTCCAAGTAAACTAATTACTCTAGAATCTGTAGACGAATTCTCACGAAGTTTTAAAGTTTCAGTTTTAACCTTGGCTGTCTTCTTTGCTGCGCTTTCTAGTAATGATTTGTCGCTTTTTAAACAGTCACTCTTAACATAACCTGTTAAATTTCTAGATATGACCTTAGCCCATCCTTTCTTATTAGAAATAATTTCAACTAGGTTATTATTATAAAGCTTTCCAACTTCTTGTGATTTGTCATCATTATTTTGATAAACAATAACCTTATCACTTGTTTGTACCACTGCTGCTGATTTAACACTTTCTCTAGGAGTCTCAATACTGTTGCTGTCCTTACCATCTAATGTTGATGAGACTGCAAGAGAAAAGCCTGCAATTGGTAATTTCTCTTGTGTTACATTTGTAGAACTTGTCTTCTTAGATGTCGTTGCTGCATTTACATTTGCTACATTAAAGCATCCAAGTGTAACCGAAGCTGCAATAATACAAGTCGCTACTCTTGTCGTTTTTCTGAACATTATATCCTCCAAAATCAAGTATTTCTTTCAAAATGTTACAAATATATTACATTTATTACGAAAATAATAATATCATACCCCTTTGCTTATGTCAACAAATCTTTAGAAATATTATATTTTTACAATGAAATTAATACTTTTTTATATTTCTTTACATTAATTTTCTATTATATAATCTTTGTTTTATTATTTTTTACCTTATTTTTAGATTAATTTACTTAATTTTTATAATAAATTTATAAAATATTTATTTTTATTATTTTCATATTTATTCTCATATCTAAATATGCTAATATGTTAATTATGAAAAAAATACCTAAAAAAAATATTATTAGCTACATTAAATTAATATTAATTTTTATTGCGATTTGTATGTTTCTACATTTCACAAAAATAGGATGCCCTATTAAATTTCTAACTGGAATTTCATGTCCTGGTTGCGGAATGACTCGTGCATGGTTATCTGTTTTGCATTTTAATTTTTCAGATGCTTTTTATTATCATCCATTGTTTTGGATCGTACCGATTGTTCTTCTTATAGAAATTTTTAAGGAAAAAATTCCTAAAAAATTATACAAATATTTGATGTTTTTTAATACAACACTTATACTTGTAGTTTATATTATTAGATTATTGGATAATAATAACCCGATTGTAAGTATAAATATAGACAGAGGTGTTTTTTTTAAAATTTATATTTATATCAGGAGGAATATTTTATGTATTTAGAAGAAAACAGAAATGCACTAGTTGCTATTTTACTCGGTTTTGTAACTTGTGGAATTTATACTTTAATTGTTTACAGCAGAATTGCAAACGACACAAACATTATTTGTGCTGGTGATGGTGAAAAAGATTGTGCTGGAATAGGTATGTTTATTCTTTTAACTATCCTTACTTGCGGAATCTACTCAGTATATTGGTTTTACAGAGTAGGTGACAGATTACAAAGAAACGGTGAAAGATACAATGTATATATTGGAGAATCTGGTATTGTTTACCTTCTTCTTTGTTTCATTCCATTTGGTAGTATTATCAATTTAGTTTTATTGTTCAAAAACTTAAATAGTCTTTCAATCGCATATAACCAGGGATTAAACAACATGAATAACCAAAAAATGTTCTAATATTGCTATATATAAGAACAATTTTACACTACTTTAAATAAAGGCTATAGATTATGAATTGAGTTTGCCTCATCTTCATTTTCTATAGCCTCTTTATTTTTTGTTATGCGTTTTATGTTTATGTTTTGTTTTATTTGTTATTCTATTAATTCCTATAATTTAAATCATTTTAGAATATACCAGAAAAATTTATCGCTGTATCTACGTCCAAATCTATTTCTTTTATTGCCGGAATAAATTCAAATTTATTTACATCAAACAATCCCTTATCCGTAATTTTTATTTCAGGTATTACCGGAAGGGCCATAAATGCCAAGGACATAACTCCATCAACCCCTTCTTTTACACCTACTTGTGTCTTTATTGTTTTGTACAACTTATCAAGCTTATCCATGACAATCTCTCCACTCTCTTCACTCATCAAGCCTCCGACTTTAAGAGAAATTGAATCACATACCTCATTATTTTTACTAACTACAACTCCACCTTCCTGTTCGATTAATTTATTAACTGCATACTCAATTTCCATATTACTCGTACCTACTACAATAATATTATGCGAATCATGAGCAATTGTCGATGCGATAGCTCCATTTTTTATTCCAAATCCTCTTAAATATCCTACTCCAACATTACCTGTCCCATGATGTCTTTCAATTACAGCTACCTTAGCAACATCGTCACTTTCATTAAAAAGAAAATCGCCTTTTTCATCAGTTTTTATAAAAGCTTGCCCTTTTGATGTAACAATACTACCTGGTGTCAAATCTATTGTAGTCGTTTTAACGGTTGTATTTTTAGGCTCTATCCTTAATTTTTCAATTGAAAAATCTTTAACGTGGACACTTCCTTCAACGTTATTGCATTTTAGTCTTTCTACTTTACGTAAATATTTTCCTTCATGTGCTACGTGCTCACCTTCTATAAAAACATCCTTCATATTAAATTCTTTTAAATTATTAACTAAACAAATATCTGCTCTTTTCCCAATAGCTATTGCGCCTCTATCTTTAAGGCCATAGCATTCTGCCGCATTGATAGTTGCCATTTGAATTGCAATAATTGGATCAATATTTTCTTCTACACATATTCTTAGGTGTTCATCTAAATCGCCTTTTTTTAAAATAGAAACCGGTTGACGATCGTCCGAGCATAATAAACATCTTTTGGAATTTTGAGGTGTAACTCCTTTTAATAAATTTCTTAAATCTTTACATGCTGAGCCCTGTCTTAAAAGAACATACATACCTTTTCTGAGTCGTTCTCTCATTTCTTCAACAGTCTGACATTCGTGATCCGTTTCTATACCAGCTGCAATATAAGCACTAAGTTCGTTTCCTTTCATTCCTGGCGCATGCCCATCTATAGTAACTTTAGCATCTAGAGAATATTTTATTTTTTTTAGTACTTCCTCGTCTCCATTTAGAACACCAGGAGCATTCATAAATTCTCCAAGCCCTATAACTCTATCATCCTTTAAAAACTCTTTTACACCATTTGCGTCTAAAACCGCACCACTATTTTCAAATGGTGTCGCAGGTACGCATGAAGGAATCATATATTTGACATCTAATACTGCTAATTCACTTGCATCAAGTATGTATTTCATTCCTTCTTTTCCGCATACATTAACTATTTCGTGTGGATCGGCAATAATTGTAGTTGTACCATGAGGTACGACCAATCTAGAAAATTCTTCTGGCGTAACAAAAGATGATTCTATATGAATATGCCCTTCTATTAACCCAGGGATAGCATAGTTTCCGTTAGCATCGATAACCTTGTAGGCTTGTAGTTCTTCGTTTTTCGTTTCCTCTGAACTTGCTGATTTTTCTGTTATTTCTGAGCTTGCTACATTTTCTGTTTCTTGGTATCTTACATCTTTTTCTTCCTCTTTGTTTTCTATCTCTTCCACATCTACAATTACACCATCTGTTACATATATATTTGCTTTATAAACTTCACTTGTTAAAACATTTACTAAATTACAATTTCTTATTAATAAATCTGCTTTTTCTTTTCTATTAGCTGTATCAATTAATTTTTTAAGTTTTTCGATTCTCATTTTTCTCTTCCTTGCTTTCTTCTTTCATAAGTATTTTATAAGTATTTCTATTTTGTAAATATTTTTACATAAGCGATATTTATGTTGTGCATCACGCTTACTTATATTGTCATCTATTATGAATGATAAATCAAAATTATGCAAGATTTTTTTATTCTTATTCTCTTTTAAATATTCATATCTTTTCTTTGGGTAAAAAAAATCCCATAGAAATATGCTACTTTCACGCATAACGCCATTTTCGCATAAATCCATGGAATTTCCTTACATATATTCTACGGTTACCAACCATATCATTTAATAATAAATTTAATACTTATTCTAAACTAGCCACCAAGCTCTATCATTTTATCAATACAATTCTTTGCTTTAGTTCTTACTTCATCATCAATAAAAATCTCTTTTCCTCCGACACCTTTGATTGTATTATAAACATCCATAAGTGTTGTAGCTCTCATATTAGGGCAGACACATTCTTTAGATAATGAATAGAACATTTTATCTGGGCACTCATACTGTAAATGATGAACAATGCTGTTTTCTGTACCAATTACGAATTCTTTTTTGTCACTTTTTTTAGCGTAGTTCATTATTCCTGTTGTTGATCCAGCATAATCAGCCTCATTTGTAACCTCTTCTAAACACTCTGGATGTACTAGAATTTCTGCATTTGGATGAATTTCTTTTGCACGCTCAATATCTTTTTTTGTAATTCTAAGATGAGTTGGACATCCACCGTGGAAGAATTTAAATTCTTTTTCAGGAATCTGTTTTTGAACCCAACTTCCTAAATTGCAGTCTGGAATGAATAATATTTTATCATTTTTAATATTTTTTATAATTTCTACTGCTGATGAAGATGTAACACAAACATCTACGGCAGTTTTTAATTCCGATGTTGTGTTAATATATGCAACAATAGTGTAATCTGGGTACTGTTCTCTTAAAGCTTCCACTTGTTCCTTATCCATTTGATTTGCCATTGGACACAATGCATTTTCATTTGCTATAAAAACTCTCTTTTCTGGTGAAAGTACTTTAACTGTTTCCGCCATGAAACGTACACCACACATAACAACATTTTTTTGAGGCGCATCCTTTGCTTTTAAGCTAAGACCATATGAATCTCCCACATAATCTGCCACTTCTAAAATTTCGTGATTCTGGTAGGCATGCACCAAAAGACATACATCTTTTTCCTTCTTTAACTCTATAATTTTATTTTGCAACTCTTGTATAGTCATAATTCTCTCCCATTTAATAATAATTAGTTTTTTATTATTTTATTTCTAAAACAAATAATTCTTACTATTTTTGTAGTTTTACTGTTTTATTTTTTGTTAAAAACGATTTATCTAGTTAATTTTCTTGTTGTTATTTCTACTTGTTTAGCTACAAACGCTAATCTAGAAATTAATTAATTTTCATTATAAAAAAATGATTTACAGCTGTCAAGACAAATGTAAATATTTTATTTTACAGCTGTCTTGTCAGTCGACAAAAAATATGATACACTTTTACTCAAATAACAAGTACGTTGTTATACGCGCTTGCAAATCCAAGAAGAAAGAAGATTATAAAAATGAAAACTGATATTTTAATAGTTGGTAGTGGATGTTCTGGATTATATGCAGCTCTTCAGCTACCTAGAGACAAAGAAATAACAATTATAACTAAATCTGATTGTGAAAGTAGTGATTCATTTTTAGCTCAAGGTGGAATTTGCATGCTTAAAAATGATGCTGATTATGAAAGCTATTTTGAAGATACAATGAAAGCCGGTCACTATGAAAACGATGAAAAATCTGTTGATATTATGATTCGTTCATCTCAAGATACTATAAAAGACTTGATTTCTTATGGTGTTGATTTTCAAAGAGATAAAGACGGTAATCTTGCATTTACACGAGAAGGTGCTCATTCTGATAAGCGAATTCTTTTCCACAAGGATATCACAGGAAAAGAAATCACAAGAAAACTTTTGGCATGTGTAAGAAAGCTTCCAAATGTTAAAATTTACGAATATACAACCTTAATTGATATTATTGAAAAAAATAATATTTGTTATGGCGCCGTATGTCTTCAAGAAGATGGTGATATTTTTACAATTGAAGCTGATGCAACTATACTTGCAACAGGTGGAATTGGAGGTCTTTACAAGCACTCAACTAACTTTAGACATTTAACTGGAGATTCTCTTGCAATTGCTTTAAAACATAACATTGAGTTAAAAGATATTGATTATATTCAAATCCACCCAACTACTTTTTACAGCAAGGATAATACCAAACGTTCATTCTTGATTTCAGAATCTGTTCGAGGCGAAGGTGCAAAACTATATGACAAAAACATGCATCGTTTTGTCAACGAATTATTACCTCGTGATGTAGTTGCAAATGCTATTTTTGAGCAGATGAAAAAAGATAAAACTGAATTTGTTTGGGAGGATTTACGTCCAATACCTTCAGATGAGTTAGAATCACATTTTCCAAATATTGTAGCTCACTGTAAAGAAATGGGATATAATCCTGAAAAAGAATGTATTCCTGTTGTTCCTGCACAGCATTACTTCATGGGTGGTGTCAAAGTTAATCACGAAAGCAAAACATCTATGGAACAGCTTTATGCTGTCGGCGAGACAGCTTGTAATGGTGTTCATGGAAAAAACAGATTAGCAAGCAATTCTCTTCTTGAAAGCTTAGTTTTTGCCAAACGTGCCGCAAAAGATTTAACTTTATCATATTCGAATTTAAAGAAGAATCCTACTTATGTTGCTAACATCAACTTAGAAAAATACAATGATTTAGCAGCTCTTAAAGAGGAATACAAAAATATTATTTTACAAGAAATAAAACGAAAGAAAGAAAAAATGCTTACAGCATAACGGAGGACAACAATGTTTGAAAAAAGTACACTAAAATTAAATATCGATCCTTTAATCATTCAAGCGTTACGCGAAGATATATCTGATGAAGATGTGACAACTAATGCTATTTTACAGGGAAAAGAAGTAAAAGGTGAAGTAGACCTTATCTGTAAAGAAGATGGTATTATCTGTGGTTTACAGATTTTTGAAAGAGTTTTTAAATTATTAGACGAAGATACTACTGTTGAGTTTTTCGTAAAAGATGGTGATTTTGTAAAAAACAAAACTCTTATGGCTAAAGTTCATGGTGATGTTAAAGTTCTTTTATCTGGAGAGCGTGTTGCACTCAACTATCTCCAGAGAATGAGTGGTATTGCTACTTACACTCACTCTGTTGCTAAATTATTAGACGGAACCTCAATTAAATTGTTAGATACAAGAAAAACTACCCCTAACAATAGAATTTTTGAAAAATACTCTGTTACTGTCGGTGGCGGAAATAATCATCGCTACAACTTATCTGACGGAGTTCTTTTAAAAGATAATCACATTGATGCTGCTGGTAGCGTTACAAATGCTATCAAATTAGCTCGCGATTATGCTCCTTTTGTTAGAAAAATTGAAGTTGAAGTTGAAACATTAGATATGGTTCGTGAAGCAGTTGCTGCAAAAGCTGATATCATTATGCTTGATAACATGTCACATGATGTTATGAAAGAGGCCGTACAAATTATTAATGGTTCAGCTGAAATTGAAGTTTCTGGAAATGTTACAAAAGAAAACATTGCCAAACTTGCCGATTTAGGTGTAAATTATATATCTAGTGGTGCGCTTACACATTCTGCACCAATTATGGATATTTCATTAAAAAATCTTCGTACACTATAATTTTTAATGTTATAATAACATGTATTGTAGTGAATTAATCGCGAATTAATTTTTTTTATGAATTTATTTTACGAAAGGGGGCATTGTTTGTGACTGGAAATGAACGAAGGCAACTAATCCTAGAAGAATTACAAAGCTCAAAAACGCCTATCTCAGGCGGTGCCTTCGCAAAATTATTAAAGGTTAGTCGTCAAATAGTTGTACAAGATATTGCTTTGATGCGTGCCCATGGAATAGATATACACTCAACAAATAAAGGGTATGTCATCAGTAAATCTGGTATAGCTAAAAGAGTATTCAAAGTTATTCATTCTGATGAGGAAGTTGAAGAAGAATTAACTATGATAGTTGATTTAGGTGGAAAAATAAAAGACGTTTTTGTTTATCATAAAGTATATGGTTTATTAAAAGCTGAGCTTAACATTCGTTCACGCCTGGATGTCAACCGATACATGGATGAAATTCATTCAGGTAAATCAACTCCTCTTAAAAATATTACTTCTGGATATCATTATCATACTATTGAAGCTGATGATGAATCAATTCTTAATTTAATAAAGGATGCCTTGGCAAAAAGAGGTTTTCTCGCAAAATTACAGGATTACGAACCAGTTGATTTTTGGAAAGATTAAAAAACTTTAAATTATTTAATATCAATAATTTAAAACGATTAATAACTATTGATTACTATGAAAAAGGACTATGAAAAAAAATTTCATAGTCCTTAATTTATTTGTAACCATTTTTAGTTTACTTTAAACTTTCCGACAGCTTTACTTAATTCATCGGAGATGCAGGTTGCTTTTTCTGCCTCAGTATTAATATCTCCTATATTTCCTGTAACATCTAAAGCTTTATTCGCTGCATCGTTTATATTACTAGTTGATTCTCTTACCTTGTCATTTACGGTACTTGTATGATTTTTTATCTCATCAATGTCACTTTGAACATTTGTACTCATTTCTTCAAATTTGGTCATAATATCATCAACATATTCTGCACTCTCAGTATCACCTTTTTTTGCTTCTTCAAAATCTTTACCATCTATACTTGCTCCGACTGTAGCTGCCATATTTTTAGTATTTTCCAACATCTGCTCAACAAGAAGAGAGCGTGCTTTCTTGTAAAATATGACTCCTATAAAAACATCAGAAACCAATAGCAACGCTGAAACCAATAAAAAAATCCTTGTAGCCATTGAAATACGTCTTACTCTCATCAAAAACATCCTAACACATATCACAGAACAAAGCTTTCGCTATGTTTTTCGGCTAATTTTAAAGAATTGACATTGTATTCTTTAACAAGCTGTATTAAGTTTTTGTGAAATTTCTTATTTTTTAATGAAGTTTTTTAGGGTACGTTTTATCTTTCTATGAACTCTTTTATCTTTCTAAAATCTCCATCCATTATCTTATAATCAGCTATAATTTTCTCCTCATCTAAAATTGGAGTTGAAATATCCTGATGAATATAAATTCCATGTAAATTTGCCTTTGCGGCACCTGACATATCTGAAATATAATCATTTCCAATCATGACCGTTTTATCAGGATCTAAATCATATTTTTTTATTGGAATCATAAAATATTCTTTATCTGGTTTACATATTTCATAATCAGAACTAATAAAAACATCATCAAAATATTTATCTAATCCAAACATTTTTATCTCGTTTAAAGTAAACAAACTCTGCGCATTTGATAAAAGTATTATTTTTTTATTATTTTCTTTTAAATAATCAAGTAATTCATATACTCCATCATAAAGCTCAATTAAGCTCGTTGATACACTTCTAAATGTTGCGGCGATGTGTTTAATTTTCGATTCAGAAATATCATCAACTTTTTTGTAAATGAATAGTTTCTTAAAGACTTTACCTAAATCAATATCAATATATTCTCTGTCTTCAAATCGCCTCTTTACATCAGCCTTTTCCTCTTGTACAAACTTGTGATACATTTCTTTTAATTCGGTATTGCTGTACTCTGCACCTTCATATCCGTAAAGGATTCTAATTGTATTCCATAGTTTGTCATCATCTTCATTGGTACGAATATCGATTAATGTGCCATATAAATCGAATAAAAAGTTGTCATAGTTTTTCATTGTTTTTACTCCATTTCTTACCTTTATTCTTCCCTTTAGCTGATATTTTTAGATATAATACTATCTTTTCCTCAAAATACATTAATCGATATAAGCATACCATATTGTGTTTTTTTATTCTATATTGTATTTTTTTTATTGTGTTTTTTATTCCATATTGTATTTTCTTCTATATAAGCGCTAGCAGATTTCGACAAAAATCTTATTTCTCACTTATCAACTGTTCTACAAATTTTTCAACTTTATTCATATCCGCTGTTGGTTCAAAACGTGCAACAACTTCACCTTTACGATTAATGACAAATTTTGTAAAATTCCACTTGATTTCAGAGTTATTCTTATAGTCTTTGTCAATTTTCTTAAGCATAACTCCCATTGCAAGTGCTTTGGGACCTTTGCCAAAACCTTCGAATCCTTTTTGTTCTTTTAAAAACTTAAATAATTCAATGGCGTTTTCACCATTAACATCTGATTTTTTCATTTGTGGAAATTGAGTATTATATTTCAATGTACAAAACTCATGAATCTCCTCATCCGTTCCTGGTGTTTGACCTGCGAACTGATTACAAGGGACATCGATAATCTCAAAGCCTGCATCATGATATTTTTCATACATAGCCTCCATTGGTTCATAATGTGGTGTAAAGCCACAGCCTGTTGCTGTATTTACCACCATCACAACTTTACCCTTATAATCACTCATCTTTACTTCTTCTCCGTTCACATTTGTAACTGATAAATCATAAAATCCCATATTTTTCCTCCATTTCTCGAATCCTTTTTCTTGAAGTTTATATCGAATTTTTTTGAAGTTTTTCAAATTCTCTATTAACTTCTTTTCAATTTTTTTCATTCTTACATTCTTTCCTGGATTCTGTAACTTGTTGTTCTCGTTTTCCTTTTGAATTTTCATGCACTATATAACAATTGTTGTACATCGATTGTCATATATCAATTGTACGCAATTGATTTTAACACAATCTTTTCTTTTGTCAACATAGTTTGCAATTATTTTATACTTTTTTAATAAATTCCATATTTTTGAACTAAAAAAGAGCACATACACTGTACCGACCCCCAAAAGTTAGACCAAAAATCTAACTTTTGGGAGGTCGGTGTTTTTATGGTAAAATATGATTTTGAATTTAAGAAAAAGGTAGTCCTAGCATACCTCAAAGGTGAAGGCGGAAGGAACTTTTTGGCAGAAAAGTATGGTATCGCAAGTTCACAGCATATCATCGAATGGGTTAATAATTACAATAAGTTTGGTGATGATGGTCTGAAACGATCTCGAAAAAAAGAAAGTTATTCTTTCGAGAAGAAGCTTTCTGTTGTAGAATTATATTTATCAAGTGAAATCTCATATCAGGATTTAGCTCTGCAAGAAGGAATAACAAATCCCAGTATGATTGCAAACTGGGTTAATCGCTTTCGAGCTGCTGGACCTGATGCGTTGAGATC
>NZ_FNPG01000027.1 GCF_900107245.1 Lachnobacterium bovis DSM 14045 | reverse complement strand
GCCGTTACCTTACCAACTAGCTAATCAGACGCGGGTCCATCATATACCACCGGAGTTTTTCACACTAGATCATGCAATCTCGTGCGCTTATGCGGTATTAGCAGCCGTTTCCAACTGTTGTCCCCCTGTACATGGCAGGTTACCCACGCGTTACTCACCCGTCCGCCACTCAGTCACATTATCTTCCTTCCGAAGAATTCAAACAATGCGCTTCGTTCGACTTGCATGTGTTAAGCACGCCGCCAGCGTTCATCCTGAGCCAGGATCAAACTCTCATTTTAAAATTTGATTCTCAGAACTTAGCTTGGCTAATTTCCTTGTTACTGTTTTAAAGGTGCATCTTTTTTGATGCTGTTCGTGTAATCTTTTGATTACTTGAATAATTCTCTTTAGAATCTTTCAAGGTTTTTCACTATTTAGTTATCAAAGTTTTCGTTTCGCTTATCAGCGACAACTTCTATATCTTATCATCTTTCTTTGTGTTTGTCAACACTTTTTTTGTTTTTATTTTTTAATTCGCAGCTACCAATCAAGGTGCTAATAATCGAACATTTAAAATCAAAAAACAAATGATTACCAATCGCTTATTAATATTTATATAAACAATTGATAAAAGATGACCATCGAAGCTCATCCGCAATCTAAAGTCGTCACTCTTCCTTTATCGGTTATTTAAAACCTTATCTTTAGAATTTTTTTCATCTTTATTTAAATGAAATATTTCTGAACACTCATAACAACCATTGTTCTTCTTGTGTACATTTTGAGTTTCCAACTTTTGCGAATTCTTCGCTGTCAGCTCAATTATAATATCATCTTTTCCCACTTTCGTCAACATCTTTTTTCATTTTTTATGTCTGTATATTTTGAAATTATTGTGAATTTTTTGCACAACACTCGGGCATCGCTATATATATTATGACCGTTACATTTCAATTATCATTTTTACTTACTATAATGTTTATAAACAGTTTATTGTTTAATCAACATATTATATTATTTATGACAGCCTCCATGACATTTACTACAATCACAACCACACGATAATGATTTTCCAGATTTTTTGGATTTAATCATACTTCTTATTATTAATGCAATAATTATTATTAAAACTACACCTACTATTATTGTACCCATTTTTTTCACCTCTATACTATCAATTCTGTTTAGATATTTGTAACACGCCTAACTATAATCACAGAATTACGACTTATTAACAATAAACACGAATAATTTTCCCGCCCGATATGGCACAATAAAACTATGAGCCATCAAAAAACTACTATTTTTCAAAGAAGGAATTATAATACTCACATATTATAAAAAGTTTTTTGACAAGTACATTTTAGAATCATAAATTAGGATTATAATAACGAATTTAAAATGACCATATATTTTTTACGCCAAGGGCCATATCAGTCTTACAAAACCATCTCGTTTTTTACTTCTTACACGTGTTATTATACACTAACTTTTTATTTTTTTCAACTCTCTTTTTTTCTATAATACTTTTTATTTTTTTATTCTTTTATTTTTTTATTTTTTTATTCTTTTATTATTTATTCTTTTATTATTTATTCTTTTCTTTTTTATTCCTTTCTTTTATTATGTCTTGCTATACTTTTTATTAATTATTTTTTTGATTTGGTATTTTTCACATTTTTTTACAAAAAAAGAACTATAGCAGTTATAAACAAGTGTTTTGTTTGCAAGTTATTGTTTTCAACTCACATCTCAACGCTCGATTAGAATACTATAGTTCTTCTTTAGTGATTTTGAATGGGTAGTTGTTTTATTTATAGTTTATGTTTAATATTTTTATGTTAGCTATATTATAAATATATTTAATATTTTTACGTTAGCTATATTATATATATATTTAATATTTTTATATTAGCTACATTATGTATATTTAATATTTTTATTGGTTATGTTTTTTCTGTTTAAACTAGGCTTTTGCTTTATCGGATTTACGGTGCATCACAGTAACATCTTTTCCTTTTTTTGCATTAATATACGATACTATCAAATCCGCTGCAAATTCTGGAGTAATATATGTAGTATCTATGCAAAGATCATAGTTCTTACCATCTCCCCAGATTTCACCTGAATAATAATTGTGAAACTCTCTCCTTCGTATTTCTATATCTTTTATATGTTTTATCGCCTCAGTTAGATTCAAATTTTCTCTTTTCATAACTTCCTTTGTTTTAAATTCCTGGTCAGCATGGATAAATATAGATGTGGTGTCCCCTTCATCTTTGAATATGTAATTACCACATACCTCCATTATAACGAAATTATCGTTATCTTTAATTAACCTTTTAAGAAAATTTCTTTCTCTAACACTTGGAAAAAATTCCTCGCTTCTTCTTGCTATGCTATATAATAAACTACTAACTGGTCGCTCTTCAAAAAAGCTACAGTATTCGTCGTAATAACCATTTTCCTTTGCCATCTTAATTAAGGTGTTTCTATCAAAAAACTCCAAACCTAACTTTTCAGCTACATATTCTCCTATTAAATGTCCACAACTTCCACATTCTCTTGCAATTGTTATAATCATTTAATTTCCCTCCTATATCACCTTACGATTATAATAACATATTTGAGACCTTTGTTGTAAAATTATTTAATTTTCATATGTTTTCACAGAACGAGAGAGTGTTTTTCGTCATTTTAACCATTATTCAGTTTGAAATTTATTATTTCTAATACAAGTACTTTTTATCTGTTGTCAACTTTTTCAGGATACATATCGTGATTGACTAGTCTATCAAATGCAACTTTTTCCCAAACAGTTCCTTTTTTTCCATAATTGCAATATGGATCAATTGAAATTCCACCTCTTGGAGTAAATTTTCCCCATACCTCGATGTATTTTGGATCCATTAATTTTATTAAATCTTTCATTATAATGTTCATACAATCTTCATGAAAATCTCCATGGTTTCTAAAACTAAATAAATATAATTTCAATGATTTACTTTCAACCATTTTTTTATCTGGAACGTATGAAATATAAATAGTTGCAAAATCTGGTTGGCTTGTTATTGGGCAAAGGCTTGTAAACTCAGGACAATTAAATTTGACAAAATAATCATTTTCTGGATGTTTGTTATCAAATGTTTCAAGCACTTCTGGTGCATAATCCATTGCATATTTTACATTTTTATTTCCTAATAAAGTTACATCTTTCATTTCTTCTTTTTTTCGTAATGTTGACATATTTTTCTCCTATATATGTTTTTTGTTTTCTATTTAATTTTATGTATCTATTTAATTTTATGTGTCTATTTAATTAATACTATTTTTTAGGAGTGGATCTACTGTACCATTTAATTCAAACGCTTTCATTCTATCAATGCATGTTCCGCATTTTAAACATGGCTCATCTTTTCCTTCGTAGCAACTCCATGTCAATTCATAAGGGACTTTGAGTTCTAAACCTTTTTTTACAACACCGGCTTTGTTTTCTTTTATAAAAGGAGCTTCTATTTTTAATTTTTTACCACTACCTTCGTAAATTGCTGTATTCATAGCATTATTAAAAGCTTCACTGCAGTCTGGATAAGCATTACCTGCTGCATCGTCAGCATGGGCTCCATAATAAATCACATCACAATCTTTTGACAATGCAAAGCTTGCTGCAGATGACAAAAATAGACCATTTCTAAATGGCACATATGTACTAACAGGTTGTGAATGAGTTTTTTCAAGTTGTTTTGCGTATGTTTCCTTTGGAATACTTTCTGTTGAATTTTCCAATAGCGAACAATTACTATATTGAAAAATCTTTTTTAAATCTAGTTTATATAATTCAACTCCATAATATTTACAAATTTTTTCTGCACTTTCTATTTCTTTTTTGTGTTTTTGTCCATATGACATTGATAATGCTACAACGTTGTCTTTTCCGTATTTATCTACTGCCAAAGCTAGACAAGTTGATGAATCAATACCACCGCTACATAATACTAACGCTCTCATTTTTCGTCCTCTTTTCTGTATTATTTTTATTTTAACTGTACATATTCTTTTATAACTTTGTACAATTATTTTTTATGCATAAGTTAATCTGTTTAATAGTGTTGTATCTTCTTCAAATTTACCACTCAAAGTTTGTGTATATGTTCTTGAATTGATATTTTTTATTCCTCTTGCTGTCATACAGCTATGATTTGCTCTTATAATAACTGCTATATCCTGGCTTTCTGTAATTTTTTTCATTATATCTAAAATATCTGTTCCAATTCGTTCCTGTAACTGCAAACGTTTTGTTACCATATCAACGATTCTGGCAATTTTACTAAGGCCGATAACTTTGCCATTTGGAATATAAGCTACATCTATTTTCATGTTATACATAAGTGCCATATGATGTTCGCAATAACTAAACGCATCAATATCCTTCACGATTACCATATCTTTTGATGAAGTTGTTTTAATATCTTCACTAAAGGTTTTATTAAACATCTCCGCTATCTGATCATTTGTATAGTTCATTCCTTCGAAAACTTCTTCATACATTTTAGCTACTCTTTTTGGGGTTTCTTTTAAACCTTCTGAATCTGGATTTGCTCCTAATGCAATTAAAATTTCTCGAATATTTTTTTCTATTTTTTCAGTATCAATTTTCTTAATTGCCTGATTTTCTTGATTAATCATATTTACACCCCTTTCAAATTCGGATCCCAAATATATTTATGCATCTGTAGCTGCAAATTTATGTCATTCATGTTGTGTTCTTTCATAAAATCCACAATTTCTGCCGGAGTAATCTTTTCAAACACTGAGCTCAAATACACTTTACATTTAGATGTTAAACTATATTTTTCAATTATATCTTTTGCTTTCTTCAGGTCATTTATACTACTACAAACAAACTTAACAGTATCCTTGGATTCTAAAAAATCATAATTTGAGAGATCCATATATTTTTCCATATTGCTGTCAGGCAACTTGTAATCTAATGTGATACTTGGTGAATTCTTTATTTTTTTTGTTTCAGCTATACTAACACTGCCATTTGTTTCTATTTCAACATTTATATTCTCAATCAATGACAATTTCTCTAACAAATACATTATATTTTCTTGACGTAATGGTTCTCCACCCGTTAAAGTAACATTTTTTACATTTGTTGATTTAATGTAATCTATTATTTGTTGCGCTGTCATCAAATGGTATTTTGCTTCTTTTTGATTTGCCCATTTTGTATCACAATACACACAATTCAAATTACATCCTTGAAATCTAATAAAAATAGCCAATTGTCCAGCTTTTTGTCCTTCACCATTAATGCTGACAAATTTTTCAACTACTTTGTATGTTATTGTGTCAGATTTTTCTTTTTTTATTTCTTTTGTTATATTTTCAATATCCGAAGAAATATTTTCCATTCGCCGTTCCTCTTTCTAATTACTGCATCTAAATTCTGCAAATTAATATTCTATTCTTCATATATAGCACAATTATTTGGTGTTTCATATACTTTAACTTTTGAAATATTATATTTTTTCTTTAATTCTGAAAAAAAGAAATGTGCAAAATTTTCCGCTGTTGGTCTGAATTTAACAATATTGATTTTATAATCATCTTCATTTAACGCTTCTAATAATTTTTCACTAGCTGTATTTTCTTCTATTATTAAACTATGATCATATTGCTCTAGCATATCTTTTAAATCTTTTTTTATTTCTGTGAAATCTATTACCATTCCATTTTCAAGTGTTTCACTCTTTACTTCTATTATTACTCTCCATCTATGACCATGTAAATTTCTACATTTTCCTTGATAATTTGCCAAAAAATGAGCAGCATCAAAACTACCCTCTGTTCTTACTGAATACATACTACTACCTCTTTTACTTAATTTTTATAAATTTTACATTTATTTTTTGTTTAATAGCTTTAATGTTTTTATATAATGGAAAATTATCACCAAGAATTTGGATTTAAGAATATCTATATATTATTAGAATCATGTTTACCTCATGAGTTTTTTCTTGAACGATATTAAAAAAGGGATGTACAAAAACAATGTACATCCCTCCTAAACTATCTTATCCAAATAGTCCTGGTTTTGTTTAGAGACAGGATGGTACAAATGAACTGTCTTATTTAATTCTCCGAAGATTCATTCTACTCCTTTTATTTACTTTAGTCAAATTAAATATTTATAATATAAAACTGTTTACTTTTTTAATACTATGCTTTTTCAGGAAATGAATCCACTCGTAGAATATCTTCTGCTTTTGTTATCTGTTCCTTTGTTGGAATTTTATAACCTTCTAATGGATATTTTCTTCCTAGTTTTTCCCATTTTGGTACCCCAAGTGTATGATATGGTAAAACTTCAACTCTCGTTACTGTATTAAGAGAACGAATGAATTCATCCATTTTTTTTAAATCAGCTTCATTATCTGTTAAATTCGGAACAAGAACATGTCTAATCCACATTTTTTTATTATTTTTTGATAAATACTGAGCCATCTGTAGAATATTATCATTAGGCTGTGAAGTTAATTCTATATGCTTTTTGTTGTTGATTTCTTTTAAATCAAGAATAAAAAGATCTGTAACTCTCATAAGCCTATTAAATTTTTCTAAATATTCTTCATTCATTTTAAATGGATTTCCACTAGTATCTATGGCAGTATGTATTCCATCTTTTTTAGCCAGCTCGAACAATTCGGTTACAAAATCCAATTGTAGCAATGCTTCACCACCACTTACGGTAATCCCTCCATTATTTTTCCAATATGTTTTATAACGAAGCGCTTTTTTATAAAGCTGCTCTGGCGTCATTTCAATTGGAGCAGAACCATACCAAGTTTCAGGATTGTGACAATATTTGCACTTCATTGAACATCCTTGGAGAAACACAACATAGCGTACTCCCGGTCCATCCACTAAACCAAATGTTTCAAGCTTATTGATTTTTCCAATTAAATTACTCATTTTTTCCTTTTTGAATATGTTTTATTATATAAAATATATTTTGCATATATTTATATCTACGTTACGTTGATATATATTTTGCATATATTTATTTTTTACATATGCTCGTGACATGTACGTGAAATAACATCTAATTGCTGTTCTCTTGTTAAATCTATAAATTTAACGGCATATCCTGATACACGAATTGTAAAGTTTGCATATTCTTCTTTTTCTGGATGTTCCATAGCATCTAATAATTTATCTTTTCCAAAAACATTAACATTAAGATGGTGTGCACCTTGATCAAAATAGCCATCAAGAACCTGTACTAGATTATTGATTCTTTCATTTTCTGAATGTCCTAATGCATTTGGATTCATAGTTTGTGTATTTGAAATACCATCAAGTGCCCAATGATATGGGATTTTTGCAACTGAATTTAATGATGCTAAAAGACCATTTTCTTCAGCTCCATATGATGGACTTGCTCCTGGTGCAAAAGGTGTAAATGCTTCTCTTCCATCTGGTGTTGCACCTGTTGCTTTTCCATAAACAACGTTTGATGTAATTGTTAGTATTGACGTTGTTGCTTCGGAATCTCTATATGTATGATGTTTTTTTATCATTTTAAGGAAAGTCTTTAATAACCATTCTCCAATTTCATCTGCTCTATCATCATCATTTCCATATTTTGGAAAATCGCCTTCTGTTTCGTAACCAACTGCAAGCCCTGTTTCATCTCTTACAACCTTTACTTTTGCATATTTAATTGCACTTAATGAATCAATTACATGTGAAAAACCAGCAATTCCTGTAGCAAATGTACGTCGAACATCCGTATCAATTAAAGCCATTTCTTCTTCTTCATAATAATATTTATCATGCATATATTGAATCAAATTCAAAGTATTTACATATAACTCTGCAAGCCAATCTAACATTACAATATATTTATCCATTACTTCATCATAGTCTAAATATTCTGATGTAATTGGTTTATATGCAGGTCCTACCTGATTGTGTTCTTTTTCATCAACACCACCATTTATTGCATATAATAAACATTTTGCCAAATTCGCTCTTGCACCAAAGAATTGCATCTCTTTACCAGTTTGAGTTGCAGAAACGCAGCAGCAAATTGAATAATCATCACCCCACACTGGCTTCATTACATCATCATTTTCATACTGAATTGATGATGTGTTAATTGAAATTTTGGATGCATATTTTTTGAAATTTTCTGGTAACGCAGATGAGTATAGAACTGTAAGGTTTGGTTCAGGCGATGGTCCCATGTTTTCTAATGTATGTAAAAATCTATAATCATTTTTAGTTACCATAGAGCGACCATCCATGCCAATTCCAGCCACCTCTAATGTAGCCCAAACCGGATCCCCCGAGAATAATTGATTATATGAAGGAATTCTTGCAAATTTTACCATTCTAAACTTCATTACTAAGTGATCAATCAATTCCTGTGCTTCTTCTTCTGTTATTAGTTTTGCCTCTAAATCTCTTTCAATGTAAATATCTAAGAATGTTGAAATTCTTCCGACTGACATTGCAGCACCATTTTGTGTTTTTACAGCACCTAAATATCCAAAATATAGCCACTGTACTGCTTCTTTTGCGTTTTTAGCAGGTTGAGAAATATCAAAACCATAAATTGATGCCATTTCTTTTAATCCTTTAAGTGCAGAAATCTGTCTTGAAATCTCTTCTCTTAAGCGAATCACATCATCTGTCATAGTTCTGTCGCCACAGTTAGATAAATCTTCTTTTTTCTTTTCTATTAAATAATCAATACCATATAGTGCAACTCTACGATAATCACCTACAATTCTTCCTCTACCATAAGTATCTGGAAGTCCCGTGATTATATGGCTATGACGTGCTTTTTTCATCTCTGGAGTATACGCATCAAAAACTCCTTGATTATGAGTTCTTGAATATTTTGTAAAAATTTCATGCAATTTTTCACTTGGTGTATAACCGTTAGATGTACATGCTTCTTCTGCCATTCTAATTCCACCAAATGGCATAAATGCTCTTTTTAAAGGTTTATCAGTCTGTAAACCAACCACCTTTTCTAAATCCTTTAACGATTCATCTATGTAGCCTGGACCATATGATGTTAAACTCGAAACTACTTCAGTTTCCATGTCCAATATTCCACCATTTGCGCGCTCTTCTTTTTGCAATTTTTGTAAAGCTGTCCATAACTTATTTGTAGCTTCTGTAGGATCTGTCAAAAAAGATTCATCACCCTCGTATTGTTTATAATTCTTTTGAATGAAATCACGAACATTAATCTCATCTTTCCAAATTCTACCTTCAAAGCCTTCCCATTGTGTGTAGTCTGTCATTTCTAGTTATCCTCCTTAAACCTATGTTTGTTATTACTAATTACCTGCAATTACATTATACCACTATCTATTAATACATCAAGAATAAAAATCAAAAATGTATTTTGTCATTATATAGTGCATTAACCAACACTAGAATACAATATATTGTATTCTCTGTCAACTCAATAAAAGTCATATTAGTTTTTTTAATATATCTTTCTCTTAATCCTTATAATTAAAATTGCTGCTATTATACTTGCAATTGAACAAACTAACACAATTCTAATATATGGTGTCTCATATTCTAATTTTATATTATTTTCTCCCTTATTTAGTCGAATTTTTAAAAATGTTCCTTTAAATTTTTTTATTTTTACTTTTTTATCATTTACAACACATTTCCATCCCTCTTGATAAGGAATGCTAAAAACAAGTTCCTTAGAAGATTTTGTTTTTAGCTTTCCTGTAATTGTAACACCATTAAATAATCCTTTTTTATTAATTGAATTTAATTCGAACCTTTCATTATTTAAACTATTATAAGTTTCTTTCATTTTATTCTCGTTTAAATTATATAAATAAAATTTTATTTTTTTATTTGAATCATTTTTCAAATATATTTTTTCGCCAAGTTTTCTATCTCCCAAATCTAAGATGTAATCATTAGATACAGAGGAAAAAGTTTTTTTAAATTTTTCATCTACGTATTCATCTAAATAATCAATATCAACATGATCGTATACAGCATAAAGATGACCAGGTCTGATTATTTTTATAGTTGTTTGTCCAGGTCGGATATTTAATAAATTTGATGAGAACTGTAGCAATTCGTTTTCTTGACTTTGCATTTTATTTTCATAGTTTTGTATGATTTGTGTGTCATTTTTATAACCTGTTTTATTTTTTGTTTTATTCTCTGGAGCAATATCATTTACAAACGAATTAATTGTGTCTATTTTTGTAACATCTTTTTCATTCCACTTTTTATCGCTACCTATTGGAACAGTAAAGCCTATTGGCAAAGTGTATAAATTCTCATAAATATAATTTGGGCCTATTTTTTTTATCTTTTTTTTGGTAGTATCTGTGTCGTCACCATCCGTCGAAATATAGTATTTTACAGAAAGCATACTTGAAATTACTGGAGTTGCGCCATAATAACTGTAATAGTTTATTCCTCCTTCTAGTCCTAATTTCTGGTAAAAACCACTTACGTTATAATTTAAAATCGATGAAAACTCTGTTGCGGATGAATAATTATACAACATTGCATCATTTTTAGTTTTTCTTTCACTTTGTTCAATTCTATAAAATTTTTTTCCTTCCCTTTTGTTTAAATACTCAACTATTTTATTATAATCATCACTTTTTGCAAGATATTCTCTTCTACTTGTGGTTTCAAAGCTTACCAATCCCATATTAACAGTTAATTCTGACAAAAAAACAAATGTGGCTAAATATATTAGAAATGTTTTTCGTATTTTTACTTTTTTTATAACTATTAACAATATTGAATATATTAGAATATATCCACCTGTGATTAAAAACGGAAACATCAACTCTGTGTTATTAGCATTATTCTTGAATTGAATTATAAACACAGCCGCAATTATCATTAAAGAACAAAGCACATCCTTTATTCTTGTTTCTTCAATATTTCTTAATGTTTCAAAAACTATACATAATATCAAAAATGAAAAAATAAAACTCTGTCGTGCTGGCAAAAAACTTGGAAAATGTAATCCATGCCAGATAAAATCCAATATATTATTAGAAAAACTTATAAAAAATATGCCCATAATCATAATTCTCGGAACCTTTTTTACAATCTTTATTTTTTTGTTAAAAAGATACAATAGGATAAATAGAATTGATGCTACACCTGTGTATAGATTTGGTAAATGATTGTCATCAATATAAACTTTTAAGCCTAATGACATTCTTGATAATTCTGTTAGAAAGCTAAAATACCATGTACTTTTTTTAGGAAAACCTGAATTTGCTGAATATGCGTATTTTAATACATTCAATTCAGATACTATCAAAACCGAAGAAGTAGAAGCTGCTAACAAAGAAAAAACCGCAAAATTTATAACAGATTTTATTGGAGTTGATCTTTTTGTTTTTTCTGTTATTTGATTTATATCTTTTATTTCTAAAACGGTATTCTCTATAAGCATGCAAATAAAATAAAACACCAAAAAAATACAAATCATGATTGAAATATAATAATTAGCCCATATTGAAAGAGCTAACGACGTATAATAACAAGCAGGTTTGTTTTCTCTTATAATTTTATCTATTCCTAGCAATATCAGCGAAAACAAAGCAAAAGAATCAAGCCACATAATATTCCAACTATAAGCAGCTATAAAGCCACACAAAGAATACGCTACTGCTAAACAAACTGCGTAGAGCTTTTCAAATTCTTTTTTATTATTTGTTTTCTCCTCAACTTTAAAATGATATATAAAAAATTTATATGCAAACATACTTGCAAAAGAAATTTTTATAACAATTAAAAATGTCATAAACTCTATAATATATTTATGAGGCCATATTGTAAGCAGTAAATTAAGTGGACTTGCCAAATAATAGGCAAATAATGCCAAAAAATCATTACCTAATCCATTATTAAAAGAGAACTGCATACTTTTATTATTTCTTAGTACATCTTGAAACTCTGAAAAATAAGGATAATACTGATGATACAAATCTATGTGAAGAATACATCTATCCCCAAATGGATAAACATTCTTATAAATCAATATTGCAACACATACAAAAAAGGTGATAAAAAAAGCCAAACATGGATTTTTTTTCGATGTTTTATTTAACGATTTTAAAAACTTCCCCATTTTTTTCTCCTCCGATACAAATTAATTTTTCTAATTATCAAAAAGATTGTAATATTGTATATTTTTATATTTTTTCAGCATTTTGTCATCTTTGGGTTTATCTATGCTAGTAATTACACTATGTTTTTTTTGCAAATCGAATAAAAAGTTCTGATATGGACTTGTAGGAATATTTGCCATTTTAAGAACATCTGTTGCCAAATAATTAACACTTAATTCTTTGTTATTTTGCACTTTAATATCATAATTAGCCCAAATCACATATGGAACTTTATATCTATTTTTTATTGTTTGTAAATCTAATTTCGATGTATCTTTACCATTCAACTCAAAAATTGTATTTACCACACTATCAGAGGGCTGATGATCACCAAAAAAAACTATTATAGTTTTTTCAGATTTATTCTTGAAGTATCTAATTAAGGTGTCCAAATCCTTATCCGTTTTATTTATCAATGATAAATACTGTTTTAATGAAAAATTACTACTTCCAACAACTTTTACCGATGGCGTAAAATTTTTAAATTCTTCATAATAACTTCCATGATTTTGCATTGTTACATTAAATAAAAACAACCTATCATTTTTATCTTTTTTTTCATACAACTCAATTATTTTATTAACAACTGTTCTATCTGATATATAATCTCGTATATATTCAGGATTTTCATAGTTTTCTAATGAATAGAATTTTTCAAAACCTAACATTGGATATACTTTTTGTCTTTCCCATCCATCTTTAAAATATGGATGAAGAGCGTAGCATTTATAACCAAGGTTTCTAAGTTGCCTAGGAAGTGCTTGTAGGTCTTTTTTTATGTATTGTTGGTATGGAATACTTCCACTTGGTAAAAAAGCCATAGTATTTCCAGTCAAAAATTCAAACTCCGTATTAGCTGTATTTCCTCCACATACAGAAACATTAAGATATCCCGTTTGAATTTTTATATTGTTTCCTGCAGCATTTTTTATATTATAAGAAGCGGATTCTTGCAGTTTTTTTAAATTTGGCAATAACTCTTCATTTGTATGAATATCACCTAATATTTCTAAGTCTGAAAATGCTTCGTCCATAACAACTATAATATTTGGATAGTCTTTTATTCTTTTCTTATCCTTATTTTCAAATTTTATTTTTTTAAATTCATTATCTGTTTTGTTTTTTTGATATTCTTTTAAAATATTTTTTACATTTTGTTTACTATAGTCGCTTGGTTTATCTATTTTTAAGTACTTTAAATTCATTGTAAAAGTAATTGTTGCCCCGTTTACCCTATTCATATAATCTGGTGTAAATAAAAAAGGATACAGATCCAATTTATAACTATTATCATCATTTTGTACCATCTGAGCCAACATAAAAACACCTAATACAGTCATAACTGCTGCCAATAATCTTATTTTGATGTTTTTTACTTTAAAATCTAAAAAATGAGACAATAAAAAAAATACAAAAAAGCAAATTATAACTATTATAGCATTAGTACTTAGTGCATAATTATAATTACTTGCGACATTTTTAGCGGTTTTAATTGACCATAAATCCCAAGGCACAAATGGTGTTGATCTAAATTTCAAAACATAATAATTTATTAACCCAAACACAAGTGAACAGCTCAACATAATTCGTAAAGCAAATTTTATTGAGCCAACAATAAATAGAATTGCTAATCCAAGCAATTCAAAAAGTATAATATTCAATATCTGTGGAATTGTTCTGACTTCTACAAAAGGATTATGTACAAAAAATTCAATCAAATAAAAACAACATGCGCAACTTATCAAATATGCCAAAAAAATTATAATATTTCTTATGTGTAAATTAAAATCAGATTTACTCTCTGCTCTTTTTGCAGATACTTTTTCTTTTTTAGATACAAATACAAATAAATTTGTATTTTTAAAAATTATTTTTAGTTTCTCCCCCATTTTTCTCCCCTATATTTTATATTATATTTTTCAATTAATCTTATCAATCAAGTAAACATACCAAAATATTATTTCATTCCATATAAACAAACTCTCACCTAAATTATAATTCAATCCCCCTTTGTTTTACAAGAAATTATAAAATCAATGAATATTTTTTTTATAATTCTTATTTTATAATTTTTATTTTTTTAATCTTTTTTTATTTTTTTTAATCTTTTTTTATTTTTTTTAAATTTACTCTTGATTTTTTTTAATGATTATGATAACATATCTGTGTTGTAACTTATACCGTTAAGTAATTTTGCCGGCATGTCGGAATTGGCAGACGAGACAGACTCAAAATCTGTTACGGGTATCCGTGTGTGGGTTCAAGTCCCACTGCCGGCATATAAAAAACAAATCACTATACAAACGAAGGTTGTACGTTGACCTTCGTTTTTTTGTCTTTTTCTTTTTCCCTTCCCTTTATATTTTACATTTGGATACAAAACTAGTTCAATACTAAATCATATCCAAATAAAACTTTATATTAAGTTTTTTATATTTTTTTTAATGGGATTAATAATATATTAGGGCAGCCAATTAAGCTGCCCTTGAAAGGAGGTTAGTATGAAAAAAATGAAAAAAAGTTATCTTTACAATTTCTATACTAACATTATATTTTTATATTGTGAAAATTAAGTGTCTCAAAATTTAACTTTCTGTTAACACTTTTCACAAAAATCAGTTACTTGTTTTTATTATTATTTTTTCTTTATCTTTGATTTTCTGTTTTATACTTCTACTCTTCTATTTTTAAATCATCAAAACAATCAAATGTTGCAAAATAATCTTTTGGAGTTTCTGCTCTTCTTATTAACTGCACATCTCCATCTTTCTTTAACAACAATTCAGCAGATTTTAATTTACCATTGTAATTATAACCCATAGAGAAACCATGCGCTCCTGTATCATGAATTACCAAATAATCTCCCATATCGATTTTAGGAAGTTTTCTATCTATTGCAAACTTATCATTATTTTCACATAATGATCCTGTTACGTCATATACATTTGTGCATTCAGCATCTTCTTTTCCTAAAACTGTAATATGATGATATGAACCATACATTGCTGGACGCATCAAGTTTACAGCACATGCATCAACTCCAATGTATTCTTTATAAATATGTTTTTCGTGAATAGCTTTTGTAACAAGGCAACCATATGGTGCTAACATAAATCTTCCCATCTCTGTAAAGATTGCAACATCACCTAAACCAGCTGGAACAAGAATTTCATCAAAAGCTTTGTGAACACCTTCACCAATTTCAAAAATATCATTTCCTTTTTTATCTGGTTCATATGGAACACCTACGCCGCCAGATAAATTAACAAATTTAATATCGCATCCTGTCTCATCTCTCAATTCAACAATAAGTTCAAACAACTGTTTTGCTAATTGTGGATAATATTCGTTAGTTACAGTATTACTTGCAAGGAAAGCATGAACTCCAAAATTCTTAGCTCCTTTGCTCTTTAAAATTTTATAAGCTTCAAATAATTGTTCCTTAGTCATTCCATATTTTGAATCACCTGGATTATCCATAATTCCATTACTTAATTTGAATACTCCACCTGGATTATATCTACAACTGATTGTCTCTGGAATATGTCCAATTGCATCTTCTAAAAACTCAATATGTGTAAAATCATCTAAATTAATAATTGCACCTAATTTATCTGCATATACGAATTCTTCTTTTGGTGTATCGTTAGACGAAAACATAATGTGATGTCCTGTAACACCAATAGCTTTTGAAAGCATTAACTCTGTGTATGATGAGCAATCACATCCACAATCATATTCATTTAATATTTTTAAAATATATGGATTTGGAGTGGCCTTTACCGCAAAATACTCCCTAAAACCTTTATTCCATGAAAAAGCCTTCTTTACCGCTTCTGCATTCTTTCTAATCCCTTCTTCATCATATAAGTGAAATGGAGTAGGATATTTCTTTACAATATTCTCAACTTGCTCTTTTGTAACAAATGGTCTTTTCATAAATCCTCCTAATTATTTTTTTATCATATATAATACCTTTTTATTATGTCTTATGTACTTCTTATATATATTTTTTCATTATCTATTACTCTTGTACTTTTTTACTTTAATATGATAAAAGATATTTCTCCACAAGGATACACTAAAATATATTTTTTTTCAAGTCCTATTTTGATTTTACTACCTTTTATTGTGAAAATGTGCTATACTGTTGCTGTTTATTCTTTAATGACACATAATATAAGAATTAATATCACTATAATTATTAAATTTTCATAAAATATATTTTTCTTTACTCCTTAATGTAAACAATAATATGCCGATATAGTTCATACAAGCTTCTATGTTGGCACAACTTATTAATCATGAAGTGTTTACGAAAGGAGAATTATATGAGTATTTCAATAGTACCATATTTAGATTATGACCTTGTTAAGCAACAATTGAAAACAGCTAGAACTAATGAATATAATAAAACTTTAAATGAATTCAATAGCATTTTGGCTGCTGCTTCAAATGCTGTTAATAATTATAAAAAAACTTTAGAAACAACTAATACAGTTGATAATTCAACTGCCAAAAATACTAGTACTACAACTGTGACATATTCGTCAGGTAATAGCAAAGTTGGAAGTTTTAAGTATCCAAGCGAATACGAAAAATATTTTGAAGAGGCCTCAAAAACTTATAATGTTGATATTAATTTATTAAAATGTATTGCTAAGGCTGAATCTGATTTTAACCCTAAATGCGTAAGCAGCGCCGGTGCCGTTGGTATAATGCAACTTATGCCTGCAACTGCTAAATCTTTAGGGGTTAGCAATTCATATGATCCACGCGAAAACATTATGGGTGGTGCAAAATATATTGCTGATAAGCTCTCTATGTATAATGGAGATGTTTCGCTTGCATTAGCTGCTTATAATGCTGGTAGCGGTAATGTGAAAAAATATGGAGGAATCCCTCCTTTTAAAGAAACTCAAAACTATGTCAAAAAAATTTTAAATTACCTAGGTGATGATATGAAAACAACAACAACTATTTCTGATAATAAACAGTCTGAGCCTACTTCAACATCGGCTAAGACATTTACTTATACGAAATCCGAAGATGAAATCAATGCTGAATTGAATGATGTTTTAAATTCTACATTAGCTAAAATGAATGTTACAAAAGCAACTTTAGATGAAATGATTGAATCTTTGAGAGCATATAAAAAAGATTATGAGGCATAAAAATAAGGGTAGCACGTGAAATCAATTATAAATTTCAAGTGATTACCCTATTTTTATACAAGCAACTTAATTATAATACTAACTTAATACACAACACAATATATCTATTCAAACAAAAAATCACAATATTTATCTGTTTCCGATTCAAACAAAAACTTGGCAACGATAATAAAAACTAGTTATCCTACAAATATTTTATAAACCAAGCACTCTGTTTACAGCTTGAATAATTCTAGGTTCTTTAAATGGCTTAGTAATAAAATCTCTCGCACCTGCTTTAATTGCATCAACTACCATCGCCTTTTGTCCCATAGCCGAGCAAATTACCAATCTTGCATCTTTATCAAAATCCATAATTTTTTCACATGCTTTAATTCCATTATCTCCAGGCATTGTAATATCCATAACAACAAGATCTGGGGACAATTGCTTATATAATTCAACTACAGTATTTCCGTTATCAGCCTCACCAACAACCTCATGTCCTTCTTTTTCAAGTATGTCTCTTATCATAAGTCTCATAAATTCAGCATCGTCGCAAATTAATATTTTAGCCATTACACAATTCTCCTAACTATTTATCATTTGTCAAATTTTTCTCAACTTCAAAAATGATATCATAGATGTTAATTAGCATCAATAATAGTCACGACTATTTAATATAAAGTTTAGAATATTTATATTTCTTTATAAAAATTTTATAAAAATTTAATTTTTATCTTGTAGTTTTATATTGTAATCCAATACACTTTTCACTGCATATGAACTAAGATTCTCTAATGGCATACTTAAATCTTTTTCATCTACTAGTAAAGCCAATGCAAATAAATTAGCTTCATATTCAACACTTTTAGTGACATTTTGCGGAGTTACACCAAAATAATTTATATTATCCGGATGCAAGATGGCATGTCCGAGCTCATGAGCACATAAAACTTTTTTGGAAACATCTGTATATGCTTCATTAATCCAAATTGTAGTTGGATACGAGCCCAATTTAATAGTATGTGCCTTAAAACCTCTTACATTAGCTCCATTAAATACTAAAACACCAATTTTCTTAGCTATAACATAAGGATCATTAGTTTGCCAATTTTGTTTAATTTCTCTCGCTAAATTAATAATGTCCTTCTTCTTCATACTTTTTATTGTACCTCTCTTTAAAACTAAGACTCACATATCTAAATTGTCTTAATAACTCATTTGCAAACTCAACTATCATCTCATCTGTCATACTGCTAGGATCATACCCTCCATACGCTGCTAACGTAGGAGTTTTAAGTATAAACTCCATCGCGTCTTGTGGATTATTAAACTTTTCTGGAAGAGGATTCGTTTCTACAATCTTACATGGCACTGCACTATTTCCCATAAGCTCTGCCGGTGTAACTTCTAAAATTTCACATAATTTATCAAATACCCTAATTGGTATTTTTTCAATAGATGAATCCTCATATCTATATACTGTTGAACTTGATACGCCTAATTCTCTGGCAATAAAATCAACAGAAATCTTCTTTTCTTTTCTACGTTGCTTAATACGTTCTCCTATTGACATTACAACCTCCGACCTAATTGTTAATTTATGATTATATTTTACAATAGTATTTTTTCTTTTTCAATATGTTTTCGCATTTTTGCAATTTTTTGTTGACTAATTATTGCATAAAAGCTATATTATAAATTAGATAATTCGCAAAAGTGCGAATTTGATTAAATGAAATATTTTTTCAAATATCATAAAAAACTATATTCTACAAATATATGTTATTACTCTGTAAATACAGCTTAAAACTATAAAACTAAAAAATATTAATAATTCAATAAATAATTATATTTTAACTGACTTGTTTTTAATTATTTTATGAACTCTTTAACTTATTTTATTAACTAAATTGAGGTGACTATAATGGAAATTTTAAATACAACGGTAAATAATACTCTAGAACCACAAATTCTTGTAATTGGAATCGGTGGCGGTGGAAATAATGCTATAAAAAGAATGGCAAACATCAATAGTAACCATGTTGATTATGCGATTTTTAACACAGACAAGCAAATTCTTGATTGTTGTGATGTAAAATATAAAATTCAATTAGGTGAAAAACTAACAAAAGGATATGGTGCTGGTTCTAATCCCTCTGTTGGAGAAGCTGCCGCCGCAGAAAGTGCTGATGAAATTTCTAAACTTGTCGATAATTACGACATGGTAATTCTAACTTGCGGAATGGGCGGTGGAACTGGAACTGGAGCAACTCCTATCATAGCTGAAATTTGTAAAAAGAAAAAAATTCTAACCATTGGAGTTGTAACTTTACCTTTTAAATTTGAAGGTTCTCCTCGTTATAAGGTAGCTCAACACGGAATTGAAAATCTAAAGAAAAACATCGACACATTACTTGTCATTCCAAATGATAAGTTAATTAATATTTCTGTTTCAAATAAACCACTTGGTTTAAATGACGCTTTTGCTTTAGCTGACAATGTTTTAAGATACACTATAACAAGTATTACTAGTATTATTTTTAACAATGGAATGATTAATCTAGATTTCAACGATCTTAAAACAACCTTAGAAAACAAAGGAATCGGTCATTTAGGAATTGGAATTGTAGATGACAGTAGTCAAATAATTGATGCTTTCAAGCAGGCGTTAGAATCACCATTACTCGATACCAATATCGAAGGATCTTCAAATATCTTGATAAACTCAAGCGGTGATGTAAACCTTTTAGATATTAATGATGCTATCTCGTATGTCCAAGCGCTAGCTGGGGAAGATGTAAATATCATATGGGGTACTGTTCAAAATGGAATGGCTGATGAAAATAAAATTGTTATTACCATTATTGCTACTGGAATGAAGGATACTAGTATTTATTCAAACCATACTGTAGCATCTGCTTCAATGGATTCTTTAAAACGCAATGTGACTTCTAACACTTTAGATAAAAAACAACAAGTTTATGAAACAACTAGTGTTTTAAAAGAACCTGAACCAGTAAAACCAAGCAAGGAACCATACGATATACAAATCCCTTCTTTTTTACAAAATAAAAACAGATAAATCAAGCAAATAAAACAGAATAACTATAATTCAACTAAAAAGGGAAATGAATTTAAAACTTTCATTTCCCTTCAATAATATTATATAAATGAATACTATAAAGCTAATTTATTTGCGTTGTTTAACTGTTTTTTTAAGCATTAATATTACAAATAACTTATTTGTAGTCACTCCATGTTCTTGTTTGAATGTCGTAGATTTTATTACTTGAGCTTATATCTAAATCAACAGTCTGATTTCTTCCACAATCACTGAAAATGATATGGTTGAATCCTTTTGAAGCATCTACTTTAATTCCGTAAATACCTTTCGAAGCATCTTTAACAAACATTTTTTCTCCTGGCCAATTTGCACTGTTTGTAATCAAACCATTCTTTGTATCATTCCACATATATGCATATGGTGTTCCCCAATTGTATGAATTCTTGAAATAAATAATGTACTCACTTCCAACATTATGATCTTCTTTATATTCTTTCCATGAGTCATTTTCATAAATCCATTCTTTTGCATCTGTTGTGAATTTCAAGCCTTCTTGTCTAGCTCCTGGATATTGATTAACACCGTCTGTAAACATTACATGATCATATTTTCCATCTACATCATAGTAGTATAGCTTCTTAGCAGAATCATACTGCATTTTTTCTCCTGGCCAATTTGCATTTGAAACTTTGTCTCCGTAAGCATAACAAGAAACATTTCCATTCCAATTAGATGGTGCTTTAAAGTAAACTCTATGAGATGATTGTACTGGTGGAATAACAATTTCGCCTTTATTATAAACTACAGCTATACCACTTCCACCTATTTGACCACTAATTTTCCCATTTTCTACTTTAAATTCATTTCCAGTGATAGCATCATAGTATGTTCCGTTTTTCATCTTATTTGCTTTAACATTAGCGTATTTTGAACCACCATAACAATTTACAAGTACAACACCTGATGTTCCTCTTTCGTTGTAAGCAATTCCATCTTCTGATGATAAATACTCTGTTTCTGATGTAAATTTGTTATGGAACTTATTAATTTCAACAACTTCTTTTGATTTCCAATCATTTGTTGTAATATCACCTATATTACCAGCTCTATAACCATTTGTTCTTGCATAGAATAAACTTGTTGCCTTCGCTCTTGAGCCAACCATTGCCCAAGCTTTTTTAATCTGAGAAATGTCAGTGTATCTAGTTGCACCACCTTCGTTTTGATACTCATCATGAGATTCAGCCCATAAAACATTATTTGATGGACTAACCTGATTCTGATAATAACTTGTAGCTGCAGCACTTGGATTTCCACTTACACCGTTTCTAATTATTGCACTTGTTCTATTATCTGTCACATTCACATAAGGTACATAATTTGCACTTTTTGTGTCTCCGCCTGGCTCATCAAGAATTTCACCATAGCAGTATAACTCATCAGCTGTTCTTTCAGTCTTTGTTTTATAGTAAGCTTTAGCTCTACCTACTACATTTGGGAAAAATGTATACTGTGCTCCATCTTTTGGTACACCAATATGTTTTGCTGCATCAAATCTAAATCCATCCGCACCATCATCGATACATTCTTCTAGAAAATGTTCTATATAATTCTGTAAATCAGCATTTTCTGTATTTAAATCCGATAATTTTACCTCTCCATCTCCCATAGAATGATTGATTATAGTATATCTATTTCTATAATCAATTCCTGGGAATCCTAAATCATGGAAGAAATCATTTCTCTTTAAATTATTTGAAATTCCCTGATAATAACTGTTTACACCATCGCTTCTATTTGCAACATGATTGGCTACAACGTCTACAATAATCTTTATTCCATACTTATCAGCCTCTTTACACATTTCTTTGAATTCAGCTTCTGTTCCAAGAAGATTATCATTCTTTGATTTTGAAACAGTAAAATCCGTTGGCTGATAGAAAAGCCACCAACTACTATTTGTTTTGTTTCCTGGCTGGCTTGCTTCTTTGTATGGCTGAATTGGCGACGTCTGAATTGTTGTATAACCTGCACTTGCAATTTCTGACATATGATCCTTTATATTATTAAAAGACCAATCCCAAGCATGTAATATTACACCATCTTGTACATTCTTTTTTAATCCAAATGATTCCTGCAAACTGCTACTTTCTGTTGTACTAGCATTAACCTCTACATTTCCTAATCCCATAGAAGTAATAACTGTTACTGCAGCCAAAAAAGCACTCATACCTTTTTTCATAAACTCACTCTTTCTTTTCATATAAACTTTCTCCTTTTTCGTTTTATTGCACAACATGATATGTCTTTTCTTAACTATAATATACATCCTGACGAATGTGATGACAAGTAAAATTTCGCGTTTTTTCGAGGTTTTCTAGAAAACCTACTCGTTTTGCGCTATTTTTCGGCGTATTTTTTTTCAGGTTTTTAGTATTTTTTAGTTGAAACAACGGAAAGTTTCCATTTTGAGTGTTATTTTTATTAAAGCCGTCAATTAGTTTTTAAACAAAAAAAATGAACCAATCAAGATTACATTTTACAAATATATCATTTAATACTAACGATTACATAGTGATAAAAATCTCTTCTCATTACTCATAATCTTCATATTTCTCATGATCATACTTGAAAATGTATCTTAAATTGATCCAAAATGTATAACTTAAAAATTATTGATTAAATATTATTTACTAAAGCATCATTCTATCTATTTCATTAGAATAATTCAACTTTTCCTGTTTCTGTTTTGTTTACAACATAATATGCTGCATTTTCTTCTGGTTTAACATAAATATCCATTGTCTTAATAGATTCTTTATGTCCCTGCTCTTCGAGTGCACTTTTTATTTTTTCATTTACATCAGATTCGTTAACCTCTCTGTCTCCATACTGAAAATAAATCTGTACCTCTTTTGTTTCTTTTTTTGTAGTTGTAACCTTTTTTTCCTTTTCGACCTTTAAAGTCTCTTTCTTTGCCATAATCGTATACCTCCTCTTTGAAATTAATTATATAAAATTCTCTTCAAAGTATATAATATACTTTATTGCGCAAAAATGCAAATTTATTTTTATTATTTTCTGTCTTTTTTTCTAATAATTCCATATTTGTATTTTATATATCCATGGAAGAACATTCCCACTAGCCAGAAAAGAAACATACATACATGCGAATTTGTTGCATAAATGCGTTCTCCCTTAAAAACTTCATACATAATAATTGCTAAGAAAACCATCATTCCAACTTTATAAACAAATTCATTTCCTTGAATCAATAGTAATTCTTTTTTGCCTGGAATATTAAATTTTATATCTTTTAAGTCATTAAAATTGTTGTTGTTCATTTATCTCACCTTACTATATATTTTTGACATTAAAAACGTCATCTTCCTTTAATCAGTAGTATTGTATCCACTACATACTATTTTATTATACTATGTATTTCAAAATAAATATATACCATAATATTAATTTTTTGTAAATTATTATAAAAAAATGCACTATTACTGAATATTAAGGTAGACTATTTTTGTCTTTTTTAACAATTTTTTTATTTTTTACGAAATTTTTTAAATTTTCATTTGCATATTTTTCAGTAATTAATTATAGTAGAATATAATTGATATAATTAATCTATTCATGGGAGGGGTAGTAAATGCAAGAAACAAACGTTATTGTAACAAATTGGTTAGAGAGAAAGGGCAATCCAATCGCTGAACTTGTACAGCTTGCTTGCCAATTTCAGAGTAATATTATTCTAGAAAGTAATGAGAAACACATTAATGCCAAAAGCATTATGGGCATCATGGCTTTCAATCCAACTCCTGGTTCAAACATTCAAATCCTTGCAAATGGGGAAGATGAATCAGAAGCTGTTGAATCATTAAGCAAATTCTTATCAGATTAATTTAAATAAAAAAGTCCCATTACATCTTCATTATTGATTTACGAAATAATGAAAATGAATGGGACCTTTTTTAAGCCACCAAAGAGTGTTCTTTAAAATATTTATCAACTTTGTCAACAAGTTCTGATAACTGGCACGTCTCATATATTCCATTCACGAAATCATGATCATTGTCAACTTCTCTATATGAAACCTCCGTCAATGTATCAACTCTATTATCTTTGCTCAAAAAATTCCAACTAAAATAAACAAACTTTTTTCCCTTTTTTATAAAACCGCAAATAAATTGGCTTCCAAGAATGTAATTTTTTAAATGCATTCCTCGGTTTTCACATTCCTCAACTAACGCATCTTTAAAATCATCTGCTAAGTAAACAAAAAACTTGTCACTTATATCACTAGAATTTACTGCATATGCACCGTTCCAGTTTTCGATAAATTTTTGCAAGTTCATTCTTTCCTTGCCCCCTTTTTATTTTTTACACCTTCTTAATTCAGTCTATATATCGGTTTATCTTAAACTTCTCTTAAGTTTATAATTTGTGTTAAACTTCCTTTCATTATTTGTCTATTATCGTATATATAGTTGATAATTTCTTGACAATTGAATAATTATTTGTTACTATAATCTAGGTATATGATTAAGTGCTGATGTGGCTCAGAGGTAGAGCACTTCCTTGGTAAGGAAGGGGTCACGGGTTCAATTCCCGTCATCAGCTCTTTTTTTATGCAAAATTCTATTTTCTAAATTTTATTTCTAGTTTTATCTCTAATGTCGTCTCTTATATTCTAGCTATTATTTCTTAAACTCTTTAAATTTCAATTATATATTTTTCGAATGCATTTATAACTCTTGTTTTCCCTATAACGTCTTCTCTCGGAAAATTTCGCCCATAATTCATATGAACGTGACCATGCAAAAAATACTTAGGTTCGTATTTTTTTATAATATGGTTGAAAACTTCAAAACCGGTATGACACAAATCATCTCCATCATGAAATCCTTTAGCTGGAGCATGCGTCACTAAAATATCAATTCCCTTATTGAACCATATTTTTTTCTTTAATTTTTTATATCTATGTAACATTTCCTTCTCGGTATATTGATTTCTACCACCTGCTCGATACCTCTGAGATCCTCCCAGTCCCATAATTTTTACTCCATTGATATTTACTATTTTATCTTCAATACAAACACAACCTTCCGGAGCTTTATCTCTATATGAATCATCATGATTTCCTCTAACATAAAGCAAAGGAATTGATGTCATAGTTTCAATAAAAGTAAGGTAAGAAGAATTCAAATCTCCGCATGAAATTATCAAATCTATATCTTCAAAATAATCCTTTCTAAAATAATCCCAAAAGAGCTTTGACTCCTCATCTGCCAAACACAAAATCCTCATATTATATTCCTTATTACCTTTCCTATTCTTCTACGCCTTGTATTTTTACAACATCCTGAGCTTCATCTACTAATTCTTCTTTCGATGGAATATGCCCCACAATGTTGTCTACCAAATAATCCATTTTCATTATATCCTCTGGCATCATTTCTACATCTGCCTTATTCTTAAGTTGCTTATCTTGAGAATATATTTTCCCAAAAAATGGTGTAACTTCTCCAGCAATTATGTCCCTTTTAATATGTTCTGCAAGCAATGCAACCCTATAAGGAATATTTTTTGACATAACTATATCAATTGCTTCTGAAGACATTCCCCACCAATAATTAAGGGCTTTTTGAGCCTTTGTCTCTTCTGTCTGATAGCTTCCCTCAATTATACTCTTTATCATTTTTTCATAAAACATGCCCCAATTCCATATTGGCACGAGTAAATTTATTGTATTACCATTCTCAATTTTATATACTCCAAATTCACGCGATGCATGACGTGGGGTAATCATATCCTGATTTGAGACAAAATGTAAATCATTTTCTTCTAAGAATCTATCAATATCATAACCTTTTCTTGAAGACCACTCTAAATATATTTTAGCTCTTGGATTAACACTTTGTGCTCCTAACGCAAATGCATTTATATTAGCTGTTGTTCCATAAATTGGATAATTAGCAATATATGCAATTTTATCATTGTCGGTCATAGCTCCTGCAATCATACCTGCAATGTATTTTGCTTCATACATTCTTGCATAATATGTCCTTATATAACGGTGTGGCGCATTTAAAGAACAGTTAAGTATTTTTACTTCAGGATGTTCAATTGCGGCCTTTAAAGACGGTCTCATCATTTCTGGAGACACTCCAAAAATAATATTTGCTCCCTCTGCTATTACATCATCTAAAATAGCCTCAATATTACTTTGCTTTACATCATAAACACTAATTGTGCTGATTTGATTTGGAAATTTTTCCTCTAAATATTGTCTTCCCAACTCATGAGCATAAATCCAATCTGATGTTTCTGGTGCTTTAGGATATAAAAATGCCACAAATAATTTTTGATTGTTCTGTGGTAATAAATAGCTAAATAATCCTCTTTTATTTGAGCCTTCTGTCGGATCTAAAATTATATCAATTTTTCTTCCAGTTCCAACAGATAATAATTCATTCCATGATTTAATTAAATTACTGTCATATTCATTTTCTGTCATTTTTTTCATATCTTCATATGTAAAAATGCTCATAAATACTGACAACGCATCTCCTAATTCTAATTTAAGACGCTTTATATTATGATTTTCATAAGCTTTTGTAAAATCAAACACAACTTTTTTAAATTCTTCTATAGTTTCCTCTGACCAAGGTTCACTTGCTCCAACTAATTCAAGAATTCGTGTTGCCATACCTTCCTTTGAAAAATCTATGGTATTTATTTTGGTTACATCGTAAAAATGCATAAATTCATAATATACTTTAATCTCTTCATCTTCTGAATATTTGGGGATTTTTCTTGTTACTATTGCTGGAATGGAAACAGCTTCAAAGAATTTTAAAACACTTACTCTTTTATTACCCTCAACGACATAGTATTTATTCATATACTCATAGCATTCTATAGGATCACGTATACCTTCATTAATCTGAGCTTCTGACAAAGCTGCCCACTTTAAACTAAATTCTGAACCATAGTCTAACAAAGGCATAAAATTTGCAGCAAAAGCCTGTGTTCTGCCTGCTGTACTTGTTCCTACAACTTTACTAAGTGGAATATTAACTAATCCCATGTACTGTTCTGTTCTAATTTTTTTATTAGATATTAGATTATCCAATACTGGTAAATATGGAAAATTTCCATTTGAAACTTGAACTTTGTATTCCTTTTTTCCTAATTTCAAAGCTTCTTGATATTCATTTGCACCCATTTTTCTAACCTCCTTTATCCCTTTGTAAAAAACGGCCAAAAATCATAACTGATTTTTAGCCGCTATATCTTACTCATATAATTTACCATATATTTCAACACAGTTAAGTAAACAACATCTTTGCAATTAAACTAGTTGAATCATTAGTACTAAATTAAAAAGTCTTTAACACATCAATTGCTTCTTGCTCAATAATACATTTTCCATGCTCTCTTATGTAAGACTCTCTTTCTGGTCCTACTTCTATCTTATCAGAATATTCGTCTGCGAGCACTGATAAATGTAAAACTTCTTCTTCTTCACAATCCGAAAGATTAAAAATCAAAATATATTTACTCTTTATCTTATACAATGTGTTATCAACATCCGTATCTAGATTGACACGTTTTGCAAAATTTTCTAAACAACTAAAATCTTTAAATGACATCATTGCAACTACATACGAAATCTCAGTTTCTTCAACCTTTTCATTTAAACTACTGCTAGATTTCTTGCTATGATTCTTTACATCCTTTTTAACTGATGAGTTCGACTTATTGTTTTTTGTCTCACTTGTACTTCCTTCTTCTGTATAAGGTTTGATTTCATCCCACTTGTCTTGAGGTATAGCACTTAAGAGTCCATTAACAAGATCTTTTATATGATCCGTAACAGAATCGCCCTTTTTCTCTGAAAATGTGAGTGAAACTGTATGATTAGGCAAGAAATCAGCTCTAACTGTCTTAACTCCAAGCTCAAAATCCATGTCAAATTCCTGCTCTGCCAAATCAAAAATATGATTCATAAACTCTTGAGTTTTATCACCATTTGACATAATATCATCGATAGAATAACCAAGCCCCGTTATTTCGTCTTCGGTAATTACACACTTAATTGTATGTTGTCCAACTCTTGAAAATTCCATACATAATCACCGCCTTTCTCATCAATCATCCTTTATTTATATTATATATATACTTGACAAAATTTCCAGCATTTTCCCATATTTTTTATTATATTTTATATATGCATACACTTCTTTTATAATAATTCATAAATCTTCCTTACACTTTTCTTTTTAATTCTACTGTGTTTTCTTACCAATTATTTCGGTTTATTTTAAAGAAAAATGATATAAAAAAACATATTCATAATAGATTTTTTATGTTGTGCAATACTTCAATTTATTTTTTTTGAGCTAATTTTTGGCGAATTCTCTGCAAGGCATTATCAATTGATTTTGGACTTTTATCTAAAACCTGTGCAATAGAAACATAGTTTTCTCCTTCAAGATACAATTCTAAAACCTTGTTTTCAAATTCACTCAAATTATTTCTAAGTTCTTTATAAAAATCTGAAATAACCTCTTTTTGAATCAATATCTTTTCTGGATTAACAGAATTTTCATCACTTTCTAGTACGTCTTCCATTCTATAACCCGAATCATCATCACTTTGAGAAAACGAAATATAATTATTAAGTGGTATATGTTTTTTTCTGTTTGATGCTTCAACTGCAGAATACATCTGTCTTGATATACAAAGGTCGGCAAATGAAAAAAACGTCCTATTCTTATTTATATCAAAATCTCTCATCGCCTTAAACAGACCTATCATGCCTTCTTGAATGAGATCTTCTGTCTCCCCACCAATAAGATACATAGTATTTGCATGTTTTCTCACTAATGGTTTGTATTTATTAAGTACGTATTCTCCTACATCGTTATCACCTTTTTTATACCTTAAAATCAATTCCTCATCAGAAAAAAACTGATACTTCTTCACGACAATCTCCTTTACCACACCACCAAAAATACATCTTTTTCTAATACTATTTAGCTTTTACAATACGCTGACGAACAATTTCATACGCCAAAACACCTGTTGCTACTGAAGCGTTTAACGAATCGATATCACCTTTCATTGGAATTGAAGCCACAAAATCACAGTTTTCTTTAACTAGTTTACTAACGCCTTCGCCTTCGTTACCAATTACTAAGCCAATAGGACCTGTTAAATCAAGTTTATACATGCTTTCTCCACCCATATCAGCACATACAAACCACATTCCTTTTTCTTTTAATTCTTTGATTGTCTTAGAAATATTTGTAACTTTAGCAACTGGTGTATAATTAATTGCACCAGCAGATGTTTTAGCAACAGTTGCTGTAAGCCCAACAGCTCTTCTCTTAGGAATAATTACACCATGTGCACCAGCTAAATTAGCTGTTCTAATAATAGCACCTAAATTATGAGGATCTTCTATTCCATCAAGAATAAAGATAAACGGAGCCTCATTCTTATTTTCGGCAATTTTTAAAATATCCTCAACCTCAGCATATTTGTAAGCCGCGCTGACTGCTATTACTCCTTGATGATGACCTGTTTCCGAAATCTGATCTAATCTATCTTTCTCAACAAAATTCATAATTGTATCATGTTTTCTTGCTTCTCGAACAATAGATCTAATTGGTCCATCTTGACAACCATCTAAAATATATACTTTATCAATTGTTTTTCCAGAGCGAAATGCTTCAAGCACTGCATTTCTGCCTTCAATTTTATTTCCATCTACTTTTTCTTCTTCATGGTTTTTTATTTCTTCAAATGCCATTTATTTTTCTCCTATCAAAAAGATTTTATTGTTAGTTAAAACTCGGCAACAATAATGCTACCGAGCTTCATTATTTAACTTAGTTATAAAAAATTATACAAAAAACGTTCTTATAATTATATTTTAAAATTGGTCTTTTCTAAGCCAATCTTAGTTAACTCAAGTATTCTTTCAAACCTATCCTGCAAATACAAATACCCAACCAAAGCTTCAAATCCTGTAGCTTTTCTATAGTCTTTCATCGAGGCATTCTTAGCCATAGTTGGTGATTTAGCATTTCTACCTCTCTTATAGATTTCTTCTTCTTCCTCTGTCAAAAGATCTTCTATAGCTTCAATCACCTGAGCTTGTGCATTAGCTTTAACAATTTGACTTGTTCTCATATGTAGTTTGCTGGCTTTTGTGTTACCACGACCAACAATAATTGAGCGTATAACCAAATCATAGATTCCGTCTCCTATGTAAGCTAGCGTAAGTGGCGAATATGTTCTGATATCAACATCTTTTACATCAAAATAATCTCTGATTTTTGAATCAATTTTAATTATACTATCTCCCATACTACGCCCTCTCTTGTATCTTTAATACTAACACCTTTAGATAACAACTCTTCCCTGATTGCATCAGCTTTAGCAAAATCTTTTGCTTTTTTAGCTGCCTTTCTTTCTTCGATTTTCTCAAGAATATAGTTTTCTAATTCAGCATCAACACTGTTTTCTTCTACTGTAGGTTCTTTTGTTAAATCTAGAGATAATACCTTATCAAAATCCTCTACCAATGCATATTTAGTAGCATCATCTAAATCTGCTTTTAATAAATCATAAACTACTGTAAGTGCCATAGATGTGTTGACATCATTGCTTAATGCCTCTATAAATTGTTCTTTATATTTTACAAAAGCCTCTTGGTCAACATCTCCATTTTTATCAAGTGAAGCTACTTTCTTAACTAATTTCTGATAAGCAACCTTCATATTTTCAAGAATTTCGTATGAAAATTCTAAAGGTTTACGATAATGTGACTGTAAACAAAACATTCTATATACCAATGGATTAAAGCCTTTTTCCTCTAGTGTAGAAACTGTAAGGAAATGACCTTTTGATTTACTCATCTTCCCCGATTTATCATTTAAATGATTAACATGGAACCAGTATTTACACCATTCATGACCGATTATAGCTTCCGACTGTGCAATCTCATTAGTGTGATGTGGAAAAATATTATCAACCCCTCCACAATGTAAATCAATGTACTCGCCCAAATGTTTAAGACTGATACATGAACATTCAATATGCCATCCCGGATAACCAACGCCCCATGGACTGTCCCATTTTAATGCCTGGTCTTCAAATTTCGATTTGGTAAACCACAAAACAAAGTCTGTCTTATTCTTTTTATTAACATCAGTTTCAACGTCATCACGAACTGCCTCTTTCAGTTTTTCCTGTTCTACCGCTGATGAAAAAACATAATAATCATCTAATTTAGATGTATCAAAATAAATGTTTCCGCCTGCATGATAAGCATATCCTTTATCAATCAATAACTGTACCTTTTCAATAAAATCATCAATACAGTTAGTTGCTGGCTCAACAACGTCTGGTTTTTTTATATTTAACTTTGCACAATCACTAAAGAACGCATCTGTGTAAAATTTAGCAATTTCCATTACTGTCTTGTGCTCTCTTTTAGCTCCTTTGAGCATTTTGTCTTCACCTGTATCAGCATCACTTGCTAAATGGCCTACATCTGTAATATTCATTACTCTTTTTACGTCATAACCAACATATCTTAATGTTTTTTCAAGAACATCCTCCATGATGTAACTTCTTAAATTACCAATGTGTGCGAAATGATAAACAGTTGGTCCGCATGTATACATACCAACTTTACCATCTACATTTGGAATAAAAGTATCTATTTTTCTAGTTAATGTATTATAAAAACGTATTCTATTTTCCATTAGTTTCTCCCTTATTTTTACTTTTTAATGCAACCACTACATCCTGCACAATTAGCTGCTGAGCCACCCACAGCAAAGCTTGCCTCATAAAGACCTGAAAGTGAACAAATAGCATTCGAGGATATTCCCTCTTGTCTTCCTGTAAAGCCAAGATTCTCCTCTGTCGTAGCTTTAACATTAACTTGAGTAATATCAATTTTTAAAGCCTTAGCTATGTTTTGTTCCATTTGCTCAATATAAGGTCTGAATTTTGGACGCTGCGCTATGATAGTCGCATCAATATTTTCAATCACATATCCTTCTTGTTCAATAAGTTTTCTTACTTCTTCAAGGAGCTTTATTGAACTAATACCTTTAAACCTATCATCTGTATCTGGAAAATGTTTTCCAATGTCACCTAATGCCGCCGCACCTAACAAAGCATCCATTATTGCATGTAGTAATACATCAGCATCTGAATGCCCCAATAAGCCAAGTTCATGTTCAATTTCTACTCCACCAACTATAAGCTTGCGGTCCGGTACAAGTTTGTGAACATCGTAACCCATACCTACTCTCATATTCTGTCCTTTCTGACTTACCTATTTATTTAAAAAATATTATTTTTACTGATTTTTTATTAAAAAAGACACTTACCCATCTTTTCTATTTTTACCTAGTTATCATATCATGGTAAAAAAATAAAGTCAATTAGATGCAAAATACTCCACAAACGATTTTATAAAAAATTCATTTTGTGGAGTATTTATAGATTTTTTTAATTTTATTATTTATTTTTGATTTTTTTTTTTCTATTTAACCTTTATTGCGATAATTAAGCTAATGCTGCTGTAATAATTGCCATTGAGTATACTTCAAGCGCATTACATCCTCTCGATAAATCATTAATTGGAGCATTAAGTCCTAAAAGAATTGGACCATATGCATCAAACTGTCCTAATCTTTGAGCTATTTTATATCCAATATTACCTGCATTTATATCTGGGAAAATAAATGTATTTGCATGACCGGCAACCTCTGAATCTGGACATTTGGTTCTAGCAACTCTTGGTGATACTGCTGCATCGAATTGAAGTTCTCCTTCGATTTTTAAATCAGGATATTGGGCTTTTGATTTTTCAGCGGCATTATGCATTTTATCAACATCTTCGCCTTTTCCAGAACCAAGTGTAGAATAACTTAGAAATGCGATTTTTGGATCAACTCCAAAGATTTTAGCACATTTAGCGATTTCTCCAGCAATTTCAACCAAATCATCTTCTGAAGGATGAATATTAATTGCACAATCACCCATTGCTAAAACTTCATTTCCTCCTGTAGCTGACTGACGTACAAGTATAAAACAAGATGATACTATATTGTTACCCGGTTTAGTTTTAATTAACTGTAAAGCTGGTCGAACAGTGTCAGCTGTTGAATATGTAGCTCCACCTAGTAATGCATCAGCAATCCCCATCTTTACAAGCATTGTGCCGAAATAATTTGCATGTTTTAATGTTTCCCTTGCCTGTTCTTTTGTAACACCCTTGCTTTTTCGTAATTCACAGAACAAATCAATCATTTCATCCATTCTGTCGAAATTTTCAGGATTAAGCACTTGTGCTCCTCTTATATTATATCCGCTTTCTGCTGCAGAATTATATACTTCATCTGGATCTCCAACTAATATTGGTGCCAAGAAGTTGCTTGCCAAAAGTCTTGAAGCAGCCTCTAGAATACGTGGATCAGATCCCTCAGTAAATACAATTTTTTTAGGATTCTTTTTTAAAATATCAATCAATTGTCCAAAACCATTTATATTACTCATTTTTTTCTCCTTTACAACTATATTTGTTAACTAATTATAATTTTACGCTCTTTTGTTCAAAAAAACAATAAAATCGTTGTATTTTAACAAATACAATACTAATATTTTTCGTTATTTTAAACGATAACATGTTTGATAATGTGTGTTTTTTTTACACCTCTTTCACTTGCATATATAAATCATACACTTTAGAATTAATAGAAAATACTTTTTCCTACAAGGAGGTAAATATGAAACTTAAAGATAATCTCAAAGGAAATATCGAAATAATGGAATTTTTAGAAGCTGTAAAAAGATGTCGTGGAGATGTATTATTCCAGACAACAGAGGGTGATTCTTTGAATCTTAAAAGCCAATTATCTGAGTACATCTTTCTAGCATCTGCTCTTACAAATGATATTATACAACGCGGTGAAATTATTATTGAAAACCCAGCTGACTTAGATTATATTGAGAAGTTCGTTGATTGAATTTAAGTTCTAGAATTCTAGACGGTAAATATCAAAAAGCCAAGGTTCTTATCCTTTTCACATTCAAATTATTGTGAAATAAAACAAGTGACCTTGGCTAATTTTATATGTTTTTTACATGTATCTTGTGCATTTATTATTTTTGTTTTCAATACATGCGTCTTAATCATTGTCTAAATATTGATATCAAAATTATATTTTTTATTTAATAATCAATTTCTTCTAACGAATATGCATTTACTTCATAAAAGCCGTCAAACGTTGCAACAATGTTGTCATCATTTGGATAATACCTTGACGTAAATACAACCTCACCGCCATTAACATAAATTTCGATAATTGACTGATCCATAAAAATTCTTACATTTTCTACTTTTTCTACTTTTGCACGTCTTACATCTCTTTTACAACCAGTTTCATTTAAAAACTTCAATTCACAAACACCATCTTTAAATGCGAACACTAAATCTTTGTTCCCCTCAGTATCTGAGAAAACTATCTGAGCTTTTCCGGTTGCTTTTGCTTCAAGGTCAAAAGAACTATCTAGTGTTACTTTTTTCTTATCATCAGTCAAAAGAACCTCTTTTTCTTCTTTTCTTAATTCTTCATAGCCTTTAATTGGATAAGTTTTAAATATTTTTTTATCTGAATCATAAGAAATCTCTCTAAATAATGTCAACGAATGTTCAAACCCTTCTTCAAGAGATTTAGCATTATCATATGGAGCATCAGGAACACCTGCCCAACCGATAATAATCTTTTTTCCTTCAGGTGTTGTAAAAACCTGTGGAGCATAAAAATCAAATCCCATATCCCATTCTTTAAAGTTTTCTACTGTTATATCTTTTTCAAGTTCTTCATTTGATGAATGGATTGTAGTTTCATTTAAAATAAAATATCCTGATTGATACATATTCATAAATTTATATTCTTGACTATCCATTCCCTGTGGACAACCGCCAATAGCCTTTACACCATCAACCTCAAAATAATCAGGGCACTCAAACATATAACCTAATTGAGCACTTGGAGTATATTCTTTGTATAATTGCCAGTTTTTCTTATCATCAGATTCAAAAAACAACATTGAAGCTTTATCATCAACCGATCTAGCTCCTAAAAACATATAGTACTTATCATTTTCTTTCCACACTTTTGGATCACGCACATGAAGTCCCATGCTCTTAGGAAAATCCTCATTTGTCATTAACAATTCTTTTTCAGAGAAATTATATCCATCATCACTTGATAAATAGATTACATTTTGTTCTCTTCCTGTCAAAATATAATCATGATTACCCGGATGTTTTACATTTCCTGTATAAAAAAGTTCCATTTTGCCATCATCACAAAATGCTGTTCCTGAATAAACTCCATCTTTATCTTGTGGAATGTCTGGTCTTAATGCAATTCCATTATCTTCCCAATGTATCATATCTTCTGAACTAACATGCCCCCAGTATTTTAATGCACTCTCAGGATAATCTGGCGCATATTGGTAAAAAATATGGTATTTTCCATCATAATAACATGAGCCATTTGGATCATTTACCCAACCTTTTTTTCCAAATATGTGATACATATGCTTGTAAGTTTTGTTTCTCATACAACTCTCCTATATTCTATAATTTGTATTTTCTCTCTAATAGTGACTTAATTATTTTATTTCTTTAAAATCAGCGTCTCTATAACATAAATCCACCACTCTTAATACATTATTCTTTACTATAAAACGTACATCAAATTCCTTGAATGCCATACCATAAATATAATCTTCTTTCTTATTGTATGCTGCTCTTGGATCTTGTCTCAGGACTTCTATTAGTGCTTTTTTTACATTCTCAGAAATGAAGCCCGAAAAATCCTTTTCGAACAAAACATTTATTGTTTTATTTTTTGTATCCTTAGTATAACCTTCACTCGCATCCGTATGACAATCTGTATACGGAATATATGGTTTAATATCATAAATTGAAGTTCCACTTAATATATCTATGCCCGAAACATAAATTACAGGCGATTCATTACAATTTGTATCAATTTTAAGAATCTTTACAGAGGAAAGTCCTAATTTGTTAGGCCTAAATGGAGATCTTGTCGCAAATACTCCTTTTTTAGATTCTCCTCCTAACTTAGGGGGATGAACCATTGGCACAAATTTTTCAGAATTAACATTAGATTTCGAAAACTCCCAAATCAACCACAAATGAGAAAACTCCTCTAAACCTTTTATCGCCAAAACATTTCTATACTTTTTTTCAAAAACAATTCTGCCTGTTGAATGCTCAACTAGTCCACTTTGTCTTGGAATTCCAAACTTTTCTGGAAAATCTGTATATATTTTAGCAATCGGTTCAATATTCAACAATCTGTCTCCTTTTATGATAGCATTTACAAAATGTGAAATTCATTTCACATTTTGCATAAACAAAAGATTAACATAAAACATCGCATTTTTCAAGACTTGTACTTCCCGTTTGTTTTTTTTGCATTATGATATTTTCCTTTTTCTTCGTAAAGATGTTCATCTGCTAACTTAATTATCGATTTTGGATCATCTTTAGGACTACGGCAAACGCAATAACCTACGCTTAATGTCAATTCATATTCAAGATTTAACAACTTACATTCATGTTCAATTGCACTGTTTAGTTTACGACTAAGAGTATTATAAATATTATTTTCAAACATTTTTTCAAAATCTTCAAAAGAAATCGACTTACTAGTCTTTATTTGGGTATCTGTTTTATTTTCTGTTTTGTTTTCTACTCTATTGTCAGTTTTTGCAATATTGTTTTTTTTGTATAGCTTATTACGAAAAATCATAATAAACTCATCTCCTCCGTAACGTCCCACAAAACAACTGTTACTGGCTGCAACTTTTTTTATAGCATTTCCAACTGTCACTAAAGCCTTATCCCCTTCAAGGTGTCCATACTTATCATTTACCATCTTAAAATCGTTAATATCCATCATAAAAACTGCAACTTCTTCTTTATCCACTACCAATTCGCCTATAGCTTTTATGAGATATTCTTCAGCAACTCTCCTATTATTTAATTTAGTAAGACCGTCCATTCTAACTCTGGTTTCCTGAATACTTATGTATGTAAAAAATATTGCTGCCAGATGCGACACTGTAGTAACCGACAATACTTTTAAAAAATGACTAAACATAACAACTGGACTCAATATAAAAATGTATCCAACAAAAAGGATTATCTCCTGTCTTCTTTCTTTTTCTTTTAATCTTATAGCCGAATATATAGTCCCCGTAACAACAAAAATAAAATATATACCGAAAAATGCATATAACAAATTGTAATATTTTCCATATACAATTTCCGTTCTTCCTCCTACATCCCTTGTATAAAATACAAAGTCATGTTTTACTGCTGAAAAAATTAATATCAATGCCATTGCAATCGGTACAGAAAAAATTCTTTTAAACCAACGCTTTTCAGAAAAATAAAGTTGCAAATGATAAACATAATATTTTATCCATAAATACATAGTACAACTTACGGAAATATGACACACAATTGCTAATAGCATTAATAAATTTTTTTCTATATTAAAAGCTCTCAACTCATTAAGTGTCCAAGCCCATGTTGAAAAAAGGTATACCAAATACGACAAAATCTGAGCCTTAAAATATTGAATTTCTTTTTCTGAGCCGAAATCTGATTTGACACTCATAAAAACATACCATGCAAAAACACCATAGAATAAGTATGATATTGTCTGAACTATCGTATTTTCAAAATATAATTGCATTTCTACCTATCATCCTTTACTGTCATTTTTTTTAACCATAAAAATATTTCTATTTTAAATCTACATTTTTAGAATTAATCTCTAATATTTTTCTACTACAAAAAAGACATATACACTGTAGGTACAATGTATATGTCGACATAATTTTGTCTATTATTCATTTTTTTAACAAAAATTATTTACTAGCAAAATGCTCTTTTGCATCTTTGAAACTTTGAACCATTTCTAACGTTCCAATATATTCTCCTTTGTCATCGTAGACCGCATGATAAATAACTTTTACGGGATTGTCAGGTTTATCAATCCACATCTCCATTTTATCATTACATTTTGTTTTAAAATCTCCAAGCATTGCTTCAACAACCGGTATAATTCTTGGTGGATGACAAGTGTATATTTTTCTTCCAAGTGCTGAAAGTGGTCTAGCAAAAACTTTTTCATTATTGGTAAAAAATCTCAAAACATCATCCTTATCAATAAACGTAAAATCAATCGGAATAATGGCAAACATAGCTACAAGTTGCTTAATCGTCAACTCTCCTGTTGGCATTTTTATAATTCCATTTCCAATTGCATCAGCTATTGATTCTGATGAAGCCGCACCCTCTTTAGACTCTATCCAGCAAGCTGCATCTTTCCAACGGGGAAAATCATTTATAAAAGCATATCCCATTTCATCGTAATCTGCATAAACTTCTTTCCAATCATCTTTAGTAAAATTATTAAGTGCCAACGGAAAAAGAATTTTTTCTTCTTTGTAAATCATCTCTTTAATTCGATCAATTAATCGTTTTAAATTATTTTTATAATGTAAAAAATTATCTATATCTATAAATTTATACAAAAAACTTATATCACCCTTTATTTCATCATCTACTCCACACATTACGTCTGATGGTCCCTTGTAACCATATTCACAAAGCTTTGGAAAAAATAATTCCTCTTTTTTTCCATAATGCTTTCCTATATTTTTTAATTCAGAAAGCATGTTCTTCAAAATCTCAATTAATGATTTTATAGTCGTAACCTCTTAATATAAAACGTTAGTTATAACTTATTAATTTCAATTCAATTATAATGTTTAAATAGCAACATTTACGTTGTAAGCACAACATTTATGAAAAAACGTATTAAAAAAGAGCCCTACATCGAATAAATCTTATGTCTCTATTCTTTGTAAAAGCTCTTTTAAAATCATTCTTTTTTATATTTTATAATTATAATCCAATTACATTCAATGCATAATCTATTTCAGCATCAGTAAACTTCATCAACCTTAAATATCCGCGTATCTTATCCTTATCACTATAATGTAAATAATCTACACATAATTTTGCAACTTTATAAGCCTTTTCATTCCAATCTACACCACAATTATTTGCGGCATACTCTGCATCATCTGGGGAAACTCCTTCTGTCTTTAATTCTGTTTCTAAATTAATACGTGAAATTATACTTGCACCTGAAGCAACATATTGTTTTGCCTTTTCAACTGCCTGATCTCTAGTACAACCTGAAGCTGAAGCATCTGAATCATCCGAATCTGAGTCATCCGAATCATCATAATCCTCTGTTGAATCTTCGTCTTCTTCTTGCTCTTTTTCTCGCTCTTTTCTTTCTCTTTCTTTCTTTTCTCTTTCTTTCTTTTCTCTTTCCTTTTTAGCTTTTTCTTCCTTAGCTTTTTCTTCTATTCTTTTTTCATCAGCTAATACCTTATCATGATGAACTTTAAAACCTATTCCTAATGAAAGTGCTAAAACAACAACAACTATTCCGACTATACAAGCAATAAGTTTACCCTTACCTGATTTTTTCTTTGGAAATCCATTTTGATTCATCCCATTTTGAATATTTTGTATTTGATTATATTGCATCTGAGTGCCTTGCATCATCTGATCATTTGGTACCTGGTTGTTTGGCATTGGATTGTTTGGCATTTGGTTAATTTGCATTTGTGACTGTTCTTGCATGGGATTATACTGCATTGGGTTGCCTTGCATTGAGTTGCCTTGCATTGGGTTGCCTTGCATTTGGTTGTTTTGTACTGGGTTGTTTTGCACTGGATTGTTTTGTACTAGGTTGTTTTGTACTGGGTTGCTTTGCATTGGGTTGCTTTGTACTGGATTAGGTTGCATTTGATTTTGTCCCATCTGATTTTCTTCCATCTTCATAATCTCTCCTTATATAATCATCTAAAAATTTGCCCTATTGAATCCAAAGTTTTTTAAGTAAACATCGAAAAATATCTACACTTTATTAGTATATTCCTTTTATATTTATTTGTCAAAAAAATACACACTAGATAAGATTCTTCCATCTAGTGTGCATTCTATGAATACAATACACGTATATCAAAATAAAAATACTACTATATCACTGTAAAAATCAAATTCCCATTTTATCTAATGCATAACTAATTTGCTCTTCTGTAAATTCTTCATACTGAAGTTGATCATACAATTCCTTTCTTGACATTGGCATAAGTTCTTGATATTTTTCTGCTTCTTTATATGCCTCTTCATTCCAATCTGCGCCACAATTATCGGCTCCTATAATCGAATCTTCTTCTGAATATCCCTCATACTCGAGCTGCTTAATAAGACCATTATATGAAAATGGCATGTATTCTATATATTGTTTTGCTTTTGCAATGGCGTTTTGCTGGGACAGTGTTAAGGAATTCTTTTCATCATCTTTTGAATTATCAGCTTCCTGCCCATATAATGAATCTTTGTTTTGCTGACTTTCTTCATTGTCTTGATCATAATCTGCTTCTTCATCGTCAACATCTTCTTCATTTCCATCATCTTCTTGGGAATTATCTGTTTTTGTTTTATTATTACTATTTACATGAGAAATATTCTTTTCATTTGCAGTTGCTTCATTTGTCGAAAAACAAGCATTATATACAAAAGCAAGTGTAGTAATAAGAACAAGCATACTTAAAAATCCAAATATTTGCTTACGATTCTTTTTCATTTGAATTGTTTTTTGTGGAAATTTATCCTCCTGAATTATTTCTGTATAATCCTTTTTCACTTGATTTTTTTCCATTTTTTTATTCCTTTCTCCCTTATTGACATTTTTTTATTCTAAAGTATTCTTCTTACTAAAACAACATTAATTCCTAGTGGGTCCTTCTTATTCATTCACAAGCCTTGAATGAAAAACTAAAACCCAACTGAAATATCGTCTGATTACACAAAATCGATTTTTGACATCAAATTCGACTTTTTTAGGCTACCTTCTTTCTGAAAAGGTGCTATAATTAGCTTATTCCAGACAGTGGGTATATTGAAAATTGCATAGCAAATAGACGGCTGGCTAATTCTTATGCAAAAGTAAACGCGACCCGTCTAATAACACCTATTGACAAATCGATTACTACCTGCATTTAAGTCTTTTAGTTACTTTTCAAAAAATAAGTCTGGCATCAAATGCACTTCATCGGGTGGGATGAGGTGCATTTTTAATAACTTCATTAATTCATGAAAAT
>NZ_FNPG01000010.1 GCF_900107245.1 Lachnobacterium bovis DSM 14045 | reverse complement strand
CCTCATCCCACCCGATGAAGTGCATTTGATGCCAGACTTATTTTTTGAAAAGTAACTAAAAGACTTAAATGCAGGTAGTAATCGATTTGTCAATAGGTGTTATTAGACGGGTCGCGTTTACTTTTGCATAAGAATTAGCCAGCCGTCTATTTGCTATGCAATTTTCAATATACCCACTGTCTGGAATAAGCTAATTATAGCACCTTTTCAGAAAGAAGGTAGCCTAAAAAAGTCGAATTTGATGTCAAAAATCGATTTTGTGTAATCAGACGATATTTCAGTTGGGTTTTAGTTTTTCATTCAAGGGAGTTACATATAGTCTTTTTAAGAATAGGAGTAGAAATGACAAAAGAAACGCGCTTTGGGCGATGGTATCGTAACAGTATTGGTAAAATAATCCCAGAATATGCAGTATCGACATTGATTCTGTGTTGGGTACTTAATAGTACGATATATACTGGAACACAGATTTTATGTGCTGATTCTAAACATTATGACTTGACCACTAATCTAGATAGAAGTATTCCATTTGTTAAAGAATGGGTGTGGGTTTATGTTATATGTTTTGGTTTTTGGGTTATCAATTATGTTTTGGTCGCTCGAGAGGGAAAAGAGCATTGGAATCGATTTGTAATAGCAGAGATGCTTAGCAAGATTATATGTGGTCTTTGCTTTATACTTATACCAACTACCAATGTAAGACCAGAAGTTACAGGAAGTGACTTATCAAGTATGGTTATGCGCTTTGTGTATTCAATGGATAGACCTACTAATTTATTCCCATCAATACATTGTTTAGTAAGCTGGATGTGTTTTATAGGAATATATAATAGTAGAAAGATACCAAAGTGGTATAAAGTATTTTCATGTTTGTTTGCTATTGCAGTATGTGCGTCAACTCAATTTACCAAACAACACTACATTGTGGATGTTTTTGCAGGCATAACAATTGGACAGATGTGTTATGTACTAGTAGGTAAAACTAGAATATATTCTATGATAGTTGGCATCTTTGAAAAAATTAACGAATTAGTGTTAGGGGAAATTGACAGTTATGACAATCAGTAAGAAAAGTATTTTTAACATCGTATTTTTGATTGCTGTTTTCGCATTGACGTTATATGGTGTTTTTCATGGACAGGATTTAGGACAAATCGTTGCTTGCATAAGGCAGTGTGATATCAGATATTGGATAGTATCAATATGTTTTGTGGTATTTTTTGTCGAAAGTGAATCAGTGATAATATACTATATGATGAAACGAGTTGGGCAAGATCATATTAAATTTTCGCATTGTATCTTGTATTCGTTTGTAGGTTTTTTCTTTAGTTGTATTACTCCGTCCGCAACAGGTGGGCAGCCTGCTCAGATTTATTATATGAAGAAAGACAAAATCTCAATTCCAATTGCTACGGTTATTTTAATGATAGTGACAATCACATATAAGCTGGTTCTAGTTTTGTTAGGAGTTGGCGTTTTAGTTGTTAGACCTGAAGCTGTTATGCATTATTTAGCACCGGTTATAGGTTGGTGTTACTTGGGGATTTTGTTGAATTGTTTTTGCGTTGGCTTTATGCTGTTATTGGTTTTTCATCCAACAATGGCAAAAAGAATTTTGTTTTTTGGATTAAATATCTTATTTAAAATGAAATTCATAAAAAGAAAAGAATATTATGAAGAAAAACTAAGAAAGTCTATGGAACAATATAGTGAAGTCGCTGTATTTTTTCAGGAAAATAGTAGAGTAGTTTTTAATGTTATCATTATTACTATTGTACAAAGATTTTTATTGTTTTTTGTTACATGGTTGGTATATCGTTCGTTTGGCTTTAAAGAACATGGTCCGGGTATCATAATGGTTTTACAAGGTATGATTTCCGTGGCAGTTGATATGCTTCCTTTGCCAGGTGGGATGGGAATTAGTGAGCAGTTATTTTTACAGATCTTTGCTCCAATCTTTAATAGTTTTTGTTTGCCAGGCATGATTGTAAGTAGAGGATTAAGTTATTATACTGAATTAATTTTAAGCGCCATATTAACAATTGTTGCTCAACTAACAATAGGGCGTAGAAAGGATTGTAAAAAATGATAGGGTATTATGATTATACAGTAATTTTAACATATGTTAGTTTGTTGTGTACGTCAGTAGGTATATTCCAGGCAATTGAAGGACAGTTTACAATAGCAGTAATCTGTTTGGCATTATCAGGCTTATGTGATATGTTTGATGGAAAAGTTGCCAGAAGTAAAAAAAATAGAACAGATGACCAAAAATTATTTGGCGTGCAGATTGATTCATTATGTGATGTGATTTGTTTTGGAGTTTTTCCAACAATTTTGTGCTACAGCATGGGTATGAGAGGGCTTCTTGCATCGATTGTTATTGGATATTATTTAATCTGTTCAGTAATTAGATTAGCATATTTTAATGTATTAGAGACAAATAGGCAAAAAGTTGAAGAAGGTGTTAATAAGTATTATCACGGACTTCCAATTACAAGTATTACAATTTTCTTGCCAATTTTATATTTAATTAACTCGCATATTTCTCAAAGCGTTTGGGAATACAATTTATTAGGATTACTATTTATAGTAGGAACATTGTTTATAACTGATTTTAAATTGAAGAAACCATCAAATAAACAGTTGGCTTCATTCGTAGCAATTGTTACTATTGCGATTGTTATAACAGTTATAGTTCCACATAAAACAGGTGGTAAGAAGCAGTATGTTGAAAATAAGGTGTTTACATCAATTTTTCATCAACAAAAATAATAAATAGTTTCAAAAAGTGAAATTAAGGAAGCTATTTCTAGAAAAAGCATTAAAGGAGAACATATTTAAATGAAATGTTTAAATCGTCAAGGAAATGTTATTGCTGATAATGAAGCACAAAATAAGAGTTTAGATTTTCTTTATAAAACAAGATTAGGAAATTCAATACTAAAGATTTTGATTCAACCATCAGTATCAAAAATGGCAGGAAAGTTCTTAGACTCAAAGATGTCTACTTTTTTGATTAAACCATTTATAAAGAATAATAATATTGATTTGAGTGATTTTGAAGATGTAAAATATAACTCGTTTAATGAATTTTTTACTAGAAGGGTAAAAAAAGATAAGAGAGTTGTTTCGTTTGAAGCATCAGATTTGGTTTCGCCTTGTGACAGCCGTCTAAGTGTTTATGATATTACAAGTGATGGCATTTTCACTGTGAAAAACACAAAATATACAATGGCAGAACTTTTTAGAAGTAAAAAAATTGCCAGACATTATGAAGGCGGTAAATTATTAATATTTAGATTAACAGTAAGTGACTACCATAGATATCATTTTATTGATGATGGTTTTTTAAGCGAACATCATAGAATTAATGGTTTTTTTCATACAGTTAATCCAATAGCTAATGACAGTTACAAGATTTATAAAGAAAATACTAGAGAGTTTTCTATTTTAAAAAGTAAGAATTTTGGAAATGTTGCTATTATGGAAGTAGGGGCTCTTTTGGTTGGCAGGATTTTAAATTATAACGCTAATCACAAGCACTTTGTAAAACGTGGAGAAGAAAAAGGACGTTTTGAATTTGGTGGTTCTACAGTTATCTTGGCTTTTGAAAAAGATAAGGTTGATATTTGTGAAGATATATTGTTGGCATCAAGAGAAGGCTATGAGATTCACGTAAATCAAGGTGAAGTGATTGGAAATAAGTTAAGCCATAAATAATTTATAAAAATTATAAAAAAATATAAAATAGTTGTTGACAAATATGCCCGGAGGTTATATAATAAGTAACTGTTGAGAGGCAATGCCCCATCGCCAAACGGTAAGGCAACGGACTCTGACTCCGTCATTTCAAGGTTCGAATCCTTGTGGGGCAGTTAATAAATGGAAACGAGATATCATTACGGTATCTCGTTTTTTTGTGCGCAAAAATTTCGACATAACTATAAGTTATGGTTGATAGTATATGTCTGCTTGATAAAATGATATTTTATTACAATCTACTTTTTTCGTTAGATAGTATTTAGTATGAGGAAAAATGTCTATATAGAATCGAACCTAAAAGGCTTTTTTGGTAAAAAATGATAATATGGGTGTAAATTTATATTTTATTTATATAATTTTTATATAATATTTATATTTTTAAAGATAAATTTATAAAAAATTAAAAAAATTGTACAGATTTGATGAATCAAGTAGAATAACCAAGACTGATTTGGTATAATTTACAAGAAGAGGATTTGCGTAAGCAAAAATAAATAAAAGAAAGGAGTTACTATGCAACAGAAAGGACAGTCTCAACAAAATGTTGGTGTAATAATAGGATATATAATCAGTGGTATTGTTGTTCTATTATGTGTTGTTACATCAATTGCAATGGTAGTAACTAATGGAGTAAGTAAAGATAATAAACTTGTATCAAGAAAGGCTCAAAAAGTAATTAAAAATAATTACACATCGTCTTACATAACTGATTATGATTTGGGAGAATTCAAGTTTTCTCTTCAAGATTCTCAGAAAAAAGTAGACAAATCTGGTAAGGGTAAAGATGCAATGGGCAATCCTGATGCTTATATTATTGCAAACAGTAATACTACAGCATTATCTGATGCCGATTTAAGTGGCTTGTCTGCTAAAGAATTAACATTTGCTAAGGCAGAAATCTTAGCTAGACATGGAATAACATTTAATGAAAAAGAATTCTCAGATTATTTTGGCAGTAAACATTGGTATACACCAAATCCACATGATCAGATTGCTCAAGTGGAAATAGATAATATAGATTTTATTGATAAATATCAAGAGAAACATAATTTGACATATATTGCTTTTTAGGAGGAAAGTTTGATGGTTTGTAATAAATGCGGAGCAGAAAATGAACAAGGTGCAGTTTTCTGTGGCTCATGCGGAGCAAAACTAGAAGAAACCGTTGTTGAAAATACAAGTACAACTCAACAAGAATCTGCTGTAGGTACTGAGGCACGTGTTTCTTTAAATAAAACTGAGACATCGTCAAATGAAACAAAGGATACAAATAATGAATCAGTTTCATTTGATTATTCATATAGTACAACAAATAATGGCGTTGATAATAATGCTAATCAAAACCAAGGTTTTCAGAATCAGGGAATGCCAAACCAAGGCTTCCAAAATCAGGGAATGCCAAACCAAGGCTTCCAGAATCAGGGAATGCCAAACCAAGGCTTCCAGAATCAGGGAATGCCAAACCAAGGTTTTCAGAATCAGGGAATGCCAAATCAAGGCTTCCAAAATCAAGGAATGCCAAGAAAGCCTATGTCTAATGCAGCTAAGGTCTTAATTGGAACTATTGCAGCTGCAGTTGTAGCTTTTGTTGTTTTTGTTTGTGTTGGTAATAGCCAAGCAAATTATAGCAATACAGCTGACAGATACTATAAAGCTGTAACAAATTATGATTATAAGACAATTAATAAGTACGCAGATGCAGAAGATAAATCTTTCTTAACAGAGAAGAATTTTAAAGAATCATTTGATTTAGATAAGAAATTCCAAGGAAAATTAGTTAACAAAGAAGATGATAACAGATACGATTTTCCAGGAAGAAAAACTCGTAAATACAACATTGAAACAAAAAACGGGAAAAAAGGTACTCTTACTTTAGCAGGAACTGAGTCGAAGTCAAGAAGTTTCATTTTCTTTAAAAAATGGAATATTGATTGTGGACAAGTAGTTTCTAGAAAAGTAACGATGCTTGTTCCTAAAAATGCAAAGCTATATATAAATGGCGTAGAAGTTTCAAGAAAATATATAACAAATAAGTCTAGTTCTTCAGAAACATATACTATTCCAGCTTTATATGCAGGACAGTATAAGCTCTCTGTTAAAGTAAAAGGTCGTTCTAAGATTACAGTTACTAGAATTATTGGTTCAAAAGTTGTAGTTGGTGAAAATCCGTCATCATTTATTTCTTTAACAAGATTAAGTTTGAGTGACAATGATCAAAAAGATTTACTTAAGAAAGCAAAAAAAGATTTTACTAAAATTGTACAATCAGCACAGATGTGTGATGATTATAGCAAAGTTAAAAAGTATTTTGGCACTTCATCAAGTTATGAGTATGATGATTTGTGTGATGATTTTACACATTCAAATTATGAAGAAGGTAAATGTAATATGCAATTTACATCTATGGAAGCTGATGTTATTGATAACTCAAGTGAACATCCATCTGTTAGAATAAAGCTAGAAGGTAAGTGTGACGAAGTAGTTGGAAGAGTTGAAGGTACAACACTTTCAAATATCGAAAAAGATAAAGATATAGATGGACACGTTAGTATAAGTTACAAATATGATGAGAAAAAAGGTTGGGTAATTACCCGTATTTCATTTTTTGTTTTATAATTAAAATTTAGGAGGAAAGTAAAATGGCAAATTTTTGCACTAGATGTGGAAGACCATTACAAGAAGGTGAAGTTTGTAATTGCCAAGGACAGGCTACATTACAAAATGATAATGCTAATGAAAATTTAGCTGAAACAGAAAATGTACAGAATGCTACAGTAAATAATGCTAGTGATGTTAATGCAAATAATGAGGTTAACGATATGGCTAGCAATAATGCTGAAGTTAATATGCAAAACAACATGCAGAATGTAGGATATGATTATCAGCAGAACAACATGCAGAATAATATGCAGAATGTAGGATATGATTATCAGCAAAACAACATGCAGAATAATATGCAGAATGCAGGATATGATTATCAGCAGAACAACATGCAGAATAATATGCAGAATGCAGGATATGATTATCAGCAGAATAACATGCAGAATGCAGGATACGGATATCAACAGAATAACATGCAATACAATATGCCAAATCAGGGATATTATAATGGAAATCAGTATGGATATCAGAAACAGAATGTTTTCTTTAAAGAACTTTGGGGAACTTTAAAAGGATTCTTTACAAATACAGAAGAATCAAATAAAGCATATGTTGCTACAGGAGATTTTAAAATTTCATTTGTATTTATTGTATTACAGGCAATTGCTACAGCAACATTAGCATGCGTTTCAGTAGGAAAAATTTATAGTTATCTTGTATCAATGATTTATTCATTTTACATGAAGGCTTTTTCAGGATTTACTAGTTCATTAAGTTCTTCGTATTCATCTAAATATATGTCATCTGGTCTAGATATAAATTATGCATTGATTTTCTTTGTTGCATTAATTTTTTCTGCCATTGCATCATTTATTTTTGCGGCAGTAGCTTTAGGTGCACATGCTATTATGGGCAAGAAGACATCTTATACTCAAGAACTTAAATTGGTTTCTACAAGATCAATTGCATTGACTGTAGGTAGACTATTAGTTGTACTTTGCTTATTTATTAATATTCAATTCGCTGTAGCTATTTATTCTCTTACAACAATGTGGGGAATTATTGTAATTATTACAGCAGATGATTGCACTCAGTGCCCAAGGGGAAAACAAAAGGTTTTAATTTGGTTAGCAGTGTTTGCAGTAATGTTTATTGTTGAATATTTAACTTTAAGAATTGGTACAAATATAATTGGTGATTCACTTACTAGATCACTTACTGGATTCTCAACAAAGGGAAGTTCTTTCGGATTATAAAATAATAAACTATTAGATTTACAAAAAGTAAATTTATATTCAGTTTGAATTTTTAAATACTTATAAATAAAAGAGTCAATCTTCACTAAAGTTTTTATGTTAATAGAAACTAATTGAAGGCTTGGCTCTTTTTTTGTTGCGTAAAATCAATATATGTGGTTAAATTAAATGATGGGGAATTGTTATGAAACACATTCTAAAGATAACTAACAAGCAATATGAACGCAATAGATTAAGACTAAAGGAGCAAAAAAATGACAGGATTATATTACATATTTGGAATGTTAATTCTAACTGGAGTATTTTACATTTTAATTAAAGTGGCTATGAAAAAAACAGCATATAGTTTAGTAACAGCTATTTTTATTACAGTAGTATTTTTGTTTAGAAATATCTCGGATAAAAGAGATTTTGTTAAAATGTCAAATGAAGTTAATAAAGTATCAGGTGATCAAAATCTACTGTTTGTATTTTTGATTGCAGGTATATTAAGTGGTTTGGCATGGATGCTATTGTTTAAAGGTTTGTCATCAATTGAAATTACCAAATCAGTAATTGCTTATTATGGTGCTGAAATTGTATTTGAAAATATTATTAGGATATTCTGGCTAAAAACACCTACTAATTTTACACAGGGTACAGCTATTGTTTTGATTTTTGCAGGCGTAGTTTTAGGTAATGAATTAACAGGCGATAATGTAAAAAATTTTGCTCCGTTATTTGGTGCAGCATTGTGCAGTGCTCTTGGACAGATTTTAGTAGAAAAAAATGCACAAGTTCTTGCAAGTGATGATATTAAAGCCGCAGAATTATTAGTTGGTGTAGTAGTAGTGTGGGTTTATGTTTTTGCGTCAGGTGTAATTCATTCAGTTGGAGAAATGCCATTTTTGGGTGCGATTGCAGGAATTATTGCAGGCTTGGTTTTTGTATATGCAGAAAATATCCCTAAGAAAATTAGTGAGTTGCCGATTGAAATCCAGGGCAATCAGGAATTTATTAAGTATTTAAAATGCTTCAATGTGTTAGTTATAGCTTTAGTTGCAGTGATTTTTTTCAGGGAAAAATTATCAAAAAAAGCATGGATAGGTATTGGAATTTTGATTTTTGGTAGGATCTTATTAAATATCCCCGGAGAAGTTATTCCAATAAATATTTCAATAGGTTAGGGTGATAATATGAAGAATAAATTTACTTTTAAAATATTAATACTATTAGGCGTTTTCTTGCTCTCAGCTATTTTGTTTGAAATCATAACAAATGATATTCAAAGTGAAACAACTAAGCAAATGAGTGAAGAAACTTTTCCTATAGTTGAATTTAAAAAGCAGGGAAACACAATAAATAGATTGTTTGGTTACAGAAAAAAGATAGATATACCATCAATCAAAAATATAATTACACCAGTTGGTGCAAATCAGAAATTATCTGTTAATGTAAATGCATATGATACTAAAGTTGATAAGGTTAGTTTTAAGGTATATTCAACTAACGGCAAAAAAGTTATTTCCTCAGATAATAATGTCAGTAGTTCAACTAAAACTGGACAGTTTTTAATAGATTTAGATTTTGAGAAAAAACTGGAAAAAAATGTTGAATATACTTTAGAAATTAAATTACTTTCCGAAGATAAACCAATGTACTATTACACTCGTGTAATGGCAACTAAGGGCTTAGGTGAAAATGAGTGCTTAGATTTTGCAAAAGAGTTCCACGATGTTACATTTGATAAAGAAAAAGCAAAAGATTTTTTGCCAAAATATATGGAACTAAATCGTACAAAAGATACAACTTTGTCACATGTTGATTTATCAAATTCAGTATCACAGGTAACATGGGGCGATTTATCACCTGAAGAAGTTGTAAAACCGGTATATAATATAAATGAAATAAATGATTCGTATAAAGTTATTACATCAACATATGTTGTAAGTGCGGTTAATCAAGAGGGAAATAAAGAATATTATAATGTTGAAGAATATTATAGATTAAGATATTCTGCTACAAGAATGTATGTATTAGATTTTGAAAGGAATGTAGATAAAATATTTGATACTACGAATAATTTTATATATAATGGCTCACAGTTGAAACTAGGAATTACAAATGAAAATGTTAATTACAAAGTTTCAGAGGCTGGTGGAGTTGTTGCATTTGTTCAGCAAGGTGATTTATGGAGCTATAACATTTCAAAAAATACAATAACAAGAGCATTTAGTTTTAAAGATAGTGATAAAATTGATGTTAGATCAAACAACAACAAACACAGTATCATGATTATTAAAGTAGATGAGGCTGGAAGTGTTGATTTTGTTGTAGATGGTTATATGAATCGAGGCGATCATGAAGGTGATGTCGGAGTAGGTATATATCATTATGATGGTATAACGGGTTCTGTTAAAGAAGAATCGTTTATTCCTATGAATCAGCCATATGAAATTGTTAAAGCTAAATTAGGTGGTTTTGTTTATGAGAATAACGATAATGAAGTATTTATCAAAATAAATGGCGATTTACAAAAAATAGATTTATCAAATTCTACATCAGAAAAAATAATTAGTAATTTGAAAGACAATACGTATACATATTCAAAAGATAATCAGTTTGTTGCATGGGCATCAAATAAAGGAAAAACATACGGCAAAAGTTTAAATCTAATAAATTTAAATGATATGAAAAAAGTCGAAATAAAAGAAGATAATGGATATATGTTAAAACCAATCGGCTTTATAGAGGATGATTTTGTATACGCAGTTGCAAATGAAAGAGAAGTGAGCGTTGATAGTGCAGGCAATACTAACTTCCCGATTAAAGCAATTAAAATTGTAAAATACAAAAATAATAAAGTAGGTCTGTTAAAAGAGTATGCTTCTGCAGATAAAGCTGTTGTTGATGCAAGTATCGATAATTACACGATTAACATAGCTTTAGCAGATGGAACAGTCGATAGTATTATGAATAGAGAAGCGGATACTAATGTTTTTGCAACTATCGGAACAGTGATTACTGACAAAATGCAAACTCAAATATATATTAATTTGAAAAATGAAATAAAAAATAAAAAGATGGTTAGACTAGATGCAAAAATAGTAGACAGAGATATTGATGCTTTGACAGTCAACATTAAAGGTTCTGAATCAGAGGAAAACTACAGAGCATATGCGAAGGGCCATGTTATTGCATTGTCAGATAATTTGTCTAATGTTATTAGAGTAGCTAATGCTAATAGCGGCGTTATCATTAATGCAAAAGGAGAGACAGTTTGGCAAAAGGCTCGCAAGAGTAACTGTCAACCATTTAATGATGTTACATATAATGCTAACGATGCGAATGGTAGTGGTTTGGTTAAGGCCATGAGTGCTTTAGTTGGTCAAGTTGATAAGAATGCATCTGTTCAAGAAAGTGTTAATTCGAAAAAAAACATTAAAGAAATATTGCAAGAAAAAATTAAACACAAAAAGGTTATTAAACTAAAAGGCAATAGTAGCTCAGAATTGTTGTATTATGTAAGTAAAGGAGTGCCTGTAATGGGTATGACTGGCAATGATACAGCAGTGTTAGTAGTTGGATATAGTGAGTCAACTGTGTTTATTTATGATCCAGTAACAACAGTAACTAAACCATATTCATATCAAGCAGCTGATGCTATGTTTGCAGCAGGACAGAATACATATTTTACTTATGTTGAGTAAAATTGTACAATAAAATGTATATATAATTTTTGACATAGTTAAAACTACACAGAAAATAATTTTATCTATTGCAAATAGATAGAATTTAACTTATAATTTTAATTGAGTTTTAACAGTGTTAGGTAAAGGAGAACAAATGAAAAAAAGTGTAATAGTTTCTAATGCTTATGAAAACCATGATAATCCAGCAGCTGAGTTAGTTCAGTGCGCTTGTACATTTGATTGCAAGGTAGAAATTGAACATGATAGTGTTGTAGTCAACGCTAAGAGCATAATGGGGCTCATGGCTTTTAATCCAGTTGAAGGAATGACTGTTAATATCATTACAACTGGTGTAGATGAAGAACAGGCAATTAATGCTATTGAAGAGTTTTTATGTAAATAACTAACATAATTTATCATAAAGCAAATTGCTTGAATGTATTGCAAGAGGAGGATTCATGATGCAGAAAAAGGGTACTAATGTAACAGAAAAAGTAGCAAAAACAAAAGCAACAACAGTTGCGGCTAAGGTAGCTGAACCAGTAGTAACATTAAAAGATACCAAAGCTGCAGAATCAACAACCAAAGCAACATCTAAAAAAGGAGTTGTTGAAGAAGTAAAAGTTTCATCAAAGGCAACCAAAGCAACTAAGGTTTCTAAGAGTCAGACAAAAGTAGCTGACGAGTTGAAAGCAACTAAAGAAGTTAAGGCGCCTAAAGAAGTAACTAAGAAAGAAGAAAAAGCGACTAAGACAACGTCCAAGAAAGCAACATCTAAGACAACTACTGCTAAGACAGCGTCTAAAGTAAAGAAGGCAGAACCAGCAGTTGTTGTTCAGTATCAGAATCGTGAAGTGAATGTCGAAAAGATAAAAGAGGCTGTAAAGACACAATTTGTTTCTGAAGGACATAAGGAAAAAGAAATTGAAAAAGTTGCTATTTATGTTAAGCCAGAAGATAATTCAGCTTATTATGTAATTAATGACAAATTCAGTGGAAAAGTAGATTTGTTCTAAATTGTTCTAAACCTAACGATTGATACGTGTAAATCCCTAGGTATACTTTTTATAGTGTATCTAGGGATTTTTTCGTGTAAAACTATAAAACAATCTATAAAATTCTAAAAAAACTATATCACAATCCATAAAATAAAAACAAAATGTATACCACGAAAAAATATAAATGAATTAAAAACGAGAGTTTGAAAATCTAAAATAAATAGATAGTAAAAACGAGTTTTTATAAAAAAAATCACCCAATCAATGGGTGATTATATAACAAAAATAAAAAAGCGGGTGATGGGAATCGAACCCACGTATCCAGCTTGGAAGGCTGGTGTTCTACCATTGAACTACACCCGCATATTCATATTCAATGCCCAGTTCCGGAATCGAACCAGAGACACGAGGATTTTCAGTCCTCTGCTCTACCAACTGAGCTAACTGGGCATTTGTTGGTGTTGCTCTCACAACAATGACTATTCTACAGTATAAAGGATAATCTGTCAATAGAAAAAATAAAAAAAAATAAAAAAATATAAAAAGCTATTATTTTTGTTTTTTTATAGAAAAAAAATGGTATTGCGTGTTATAATGAATATTAGGTAATTTAGAGAAAGGATTAAAGAATATGTTTGAGGAATTTGTGATTGTAGAAAGAAAGAAAAACACATCTCACATTGTTGTAATGATGATAACAGCTGTGTTATTTGGATTGTTATTATTGATATCATTAATAGCCCCTATTTTTATGTTGGCGGCTATTGTGTCGGGAATATTATTGTATATTCAGATTTTTAGAATGAATATTGAATATGAATGCTCTTATTTTGATGGCGAGGTAAGATTTGCTGTTATAAAAAATAAAAGCAAACGAAAACAATTAAAAAGCTATTCAATGGAACAAGTAGTACAGATTGCTCCTGCTCATGATAGATCAGTGATTAATTATGAGAGACGTAAAGATGTTGTCAAAAAAAACTTTACATCTCATCAAAAAGGTGTACAATATTATGAGATGGTTATCAATACTGAATCAGGTACAATGCTAGTAATGTTTGAACCAAGTCAGAAGTATCTTGATGCCGTTTGTGTGAAATATAAACAGAAAGTTGTAATGTCAACAAAGTAGAAAGAATAATTAATTTAATAGATAAATAACAATGAGAATGTCGTATGACATTCTCATTGTATCTAGAGGCGATATATTTAAATGCAGTAAAAATATTATTTTTTGTCTTCAGTATCAAGAAAGTGCATAGAGGCATTGTTTTCTTTTGGGTTTGGAATATTCAATCCAACACCCTTTGCGTTTTGTTTTTTTAGACATTGTGGACATAATGCTCCAAAGGAAATTGCTTTGCCACATTGTTCGCATTTAAGGTTACGTAGTCGGGAAGCTTTACCTACTGTAGGTGTATCACGATATTCAATTCGCCCTTCACGTATCCATTTTTTTACCTTGCCTAGTGGAATGTCGAATTCTGAAGAAACTTCGAACTCATTAACATCGTTTTCACGTATGAAATTTTTAACCTCTTGGAAAAGCTCATGTTCTTTACAGATAGGGCATAAAGTATCCTCAGAGTCTTCAGCTAGTGGTCGCCCACATATTTTACAGGTTTTTCCATCTGTATTGAATAAAAATTGTTGTTTTTGCATTAGCATTACCTCTTTGTATACAACCTAAAAATGATAGGAGATAAATATTATGTTATATCAATTGCTCAAAGAAAATCCAATTGCTGTTTTTGATTCAGGAATGGGTGGAATAAGTGTTTTGAGGGAATTACTTAAAGTAATGCCAAATGAAGATTATATTTTTTTTGGCGACTCAATAAATGCACCCTATGGAACCAAAACTAAGGAACAAGTAAACGAATTGACTTGTCAGCATGCAGATGAACTTTTTAAGCGTGGGTGTAAGGCTCTTGTCGTGGCATGTAATACTGCTACAACTGCCGCTGTTAGAAATTTACGTAACAAATATCCTGATATACCAATTGTTGGCATTGAACCGGCTGTAAAACCTGCAGCTTTGAGTAAAGAATACCCAACTGTTTTAGTTATGGCTACTCCTATGACTATTAGAGAAGAAAAACTCCATAATCTAATCAGTCGATTTAATGATCAGGCAGATATCATCCCTCTAGCGTGTCCTGGATTGATGGAATTCGTTGAAAGAGGGGATACCGAAAGTGAAGAATTGGAAAATTATTTAAAATCTCTCCTTAAGGATTATCGGACAAATAAGCTTGATGCTGTAGTGTTAGGATGTACACATTATCCTTTTGTTAAGAAAAAAATAAAAGAAGTTCTTGGTGATAAAGTTATGATTTTTGATGGAGGATATGGAACTGCAAAAGAGGCAAGAAGAAGGTTAGAAGTTGCCGGTCTTCGTAATCCTAGAACAACACAAGGAAAGATTATTTTTGAAAATAGCATGGGGCAGGATAAAGTTGAACTAGAAAAACTATTGTGTTATATGAAAGAGTAATTATAAAAATAACTAATAGAACAAATAAAAAGAATAAAGCAAAAAATTTTGTACAAAAATCTAATTTCTTAGATTCATTCATATAATATATGAATGTTATAAATGTTGATAACATTTTCTAAGAAATTAGATTTTTTTTATTACATTTACACAATAAAAGTAATGGAAAATTGCTTATATATAACCTGTAGTTATGAATAACCCTGAAAATTGTTATATCAAATCGTGATTATAATGTAATTAAACTGAAAACTTAAAAATAATACTTGAATTTTTGCTAAAAAAGTTTTAAAATGATAAAAAGAAAATAAAAAAAGAGAAAAAACAATATCGTTCTTTGCCAATGAAGGTTGAAAGACTTTTTTTGTGTGTTCAAAAAATGTTTACAATTACGACATACTTTGGACACATATGGCATATATAATAATCATTGTAAAAGGAAGCAATTCCTTTTCCCAATTATTCCCTTTTTATTAAATAAACATTTTCATAACTAAACTCCTCGAAAGGAAGTCGTATAGAGCAAGCTATATGGCTTCTTTTCTTTTTGTGTAAAATCATGTTTTGATTGATTTTTGCTTGATAAAGTAGTATATTCTATAGTGTTTGGAGAATAATAGGATAGGCTAGTTTAGGGTAAATTTAATTAAAGAAGTGAGGAGTAGAATATGGATTACACATTTATTCTTTTTCTTGCAATAATATTGATTGCAACAAAGGTTTTGGGGATTTTTTCTCAAAAGATTAATATGCCGGCAGTAGTGGGGGCATTAATGGCTGGTATAATTTTAGGACCATCCGGAATGAGATTGATTACGTTAGAAGGAGATACCGGAACTTTTATTGAGTATGCTGCAGACATTGGCGTTATAATGCTTATGTTTGAGGCTGGGTTAGGAACTAATATTAAAGATTTAAGAGATAATGCAGTAGCATCATTTGTTACGGCTTTAGCAGGTGTACTAGTTCCTTTAGTAGGCGGAACAATTCTTTATGTTTGTTGTTTTAATGTTAATATAAATGATTATTCACAAATGCTGTCAGCTTTATTCTTGGGAGTTATCTTAACAGCAACTTCAGTAAGTATTACTATAGAAACATTAAAAGAATTAGGAAAGTTACAAGGAAAAGTAGGAACAACGATTTTGGGTGCGGCTATAATTGATGATATTCTTGGTATGATTGTTTTAACAGTAATTACTAGTTTAAAAAACCAAGAAGTAAGCGTATTAACAATGTTTTTTAAATTGTTAATATATTTTACTGGGTTGATTGGTATAGCTATTATTTTTTCGAAAGCTAAGAAAATTATTGAAAAACATAATCGTCAGAGAAGGACTGCAATTTTGGCACTTGCTTTTTGTTTTTTATTAGCATATATTTCAGAGGTTGTATTTGGTATTGCTGATATTACAGGAGCTTATTTTGCAGGACTTATGTTATGTACTATGAATGTTGAAAGCTATATTGAAAGACGTACGTCAATAGCTTCTTATTTGATTTTTTCTCCAATATTTTTTGCGAGCATAGGCCTTAAAGTAAAGATTAATAAAATAGATTCTAATATTGTTTTATTTACAGTATTGCTTCTTGCCCTTGCGATTTGTACAAAAGTTATAGGTTGTGGATTAGGGGCAAAGTTGTGTGGAAATTCTTATAGAGAATCATTGCAGATAGGTGTAGGAATGATTTCAAGAGGTGAGGTGGCATTAATTGTGGCACAGAAAGGAAATCAGTGTAATATGGTGGATGAAAGACTTTTTGCACCTATTGTAATTGTGGTTATCTGTACGACAGTTATTGCGCCTATATTTTTGAAATGGGTTATGCAAGATAAAAAACCAACATGATTGGTTAAAGTATAATTTGATTAAGTAAAAATTAAAAAACTTAATAAAAAACTATTTAGACAAAAACTTTATTAAAAAAAAGAATCAAAAACAATTACAAAAAATTAATTATTATAAACTAGCATAAAAGGTTGTGGCATGGTAAAATATGTCATAACCTTTTTGAATGGAGAAAAAAATGCAGAAAACTAAAGAAAAGAGTATAGTCCGAAAAGAGGACATTGTACTAGGTAATTTGGTGGTGCATGTTCAATATAAAAAAATAAAAAACTTATATCTTAAAATAGATGTCAATACTTCTGAAGTGAAGGTTTCGGCTCCATATACGATGTCTCGAGAGAGAATTAATGAGTTTTTAGATAATCGTAGAGAATGGATTGAAAAGACAAGACAAAAAGTAATAAAAAAAAATAAAAAACATAATCAATTTCAAGAATTGGATGCGGAGCAAGAAAAAAAACTCAGAGAATATTTGAATTTTGAAATAAAAAATTATATTATTAAATATGAAAAAATCATGAGAGTTAAATCAGAAGGTTTTACAATCAGAAAAATGAAAACAAGATGGGGTTCCTGTAATGTGAGGACTCACCATTTGAACTTCAATTTGGCATTGGCAAGGGTGCCTAGGGAATGTTTAGAATATGTTGTTGTGCATGAACTTACACATTTGTTAGAAGCAAGCCATAATGCTAATTTTTGGAATCTGATGGAGTATTATCTTCCGGGCTCTAAACGATTGAGGAAAAAGCTAAATGAATATTCAGTATTTTAAAATTAGCGATTAGTAATTAAAAAATAGTAATAAAGGAGATTAAAAATGCCAAACGATCCAGTAATGCTTTTAAGCTATATTAATACACAATTAAGAGATAACTATGAATCTTTAGATGAATTATCTAAAGCACTTCTAGTGGATAAAGATACAATTAGTGAAAAGCTAAAAAGTATAAATTATACTTACGATAAAGAAAAAAATAAATTTGTATAAAAGTTTTTTTAGTAGTTTATTTTATCGTAAAACTATGCGTTGCAAAGGAGATAATCATGATTTGTGATACTTGTGCATACAATGAATACGATGACGATGACGAGGAATATTATTGCTCGGTAAATATGGATGAAGATGAAATGGCTCGATTTATGCAGAGCTCATATAAAAATTGTCCATTTTATAAATCGGGTGATGAGTATAAAGTTGTTCGCCATCAAATGTAATTTCTTGATAGTGTTGTTTTTGAGAACAAGAAAATAAGAAAACAAATCAAGAATATAAAAACAAGAAATAAAAAAACCAGATTCACAAAAGTTTTAGAAACTTAAGTGCATCTGGTTTTTTATTATTTAATTAGTTTAGTAGCTGCATTAATGAAGCCATGGAATAATGGATGTGGTCTATTAGGTCTTGATTTGAGTTCAGGATGTGCCTGAGTTGCGATAAACCAAGGATGATCTGGAATTTCTACCATTTCAACAATTCTACCATCAGGTGATGTGCCACAAAGTCTCATTCCGTGTTCTGTTAAAACTGTACGATAATCATTATTTACTTCATAACGATGACGGTGTCTTTCAGAAATATTATCTGTTCCGTATACTTCTTTTGCTTTTGAATCAGAAGCTAAGATACATGGATAAGCTCCTAATCTTAAAGTTCCACCAATATCTTCAATATCATTTTGGTCTGGCATTAAAGAAATAACAGGGTGTGTTGTATTAGGATTTAACTCGATACTGTTTGCATCTCTGAGATTACATACGTGACGAGCAAATTCGATAATAGAAATCTGCATACCTAAACAAATTCCAAGGTAAGGGATTTTGTTTTCGCGAGCATATTTAGCAGCTACAACCATTCCTTCGATACCACGATTTCCAAAACCACCTGGAACGATGATTCCGTGAATGTTTTTAAATGTTTCTGCTGCATTATCTTCTGTTAATTCCTCTGAATCAACCCATTTAATATTTACAGTTGCATGCTCAGGTATTCCACCATGTTTTAATGCTTCAACAACTGAAATATAAGCATCATGTAAAGCAATATATTTTCCAACTAATGCAATGTTTACTTCCTTGTCAGGGTGACGAAGATTGTCTACCATTGTTTTCCAATCATCAAGGTCTGGTTCAGGACAATCTAAGTGTAAACATTCACAAGCAACTTTAGCAAGGTTTTCTTTTTCCATTGCAAGTGGAGCTTCGTATAAATATTCAACGTCAAGGTTCTGTAAAACATGTTCACTAGGTACGTTACAGAAAAGAGCAATCTTATCTTTGATACCTTGATCAATTTCATGTTCAGAACGACAAACGATAATATCAGGCTGAATACCTAAACTTTGTAATTCCTTAACACTAGCTTGAGTTGGCTTAGTCTTAAGCTCGCCAGAAGCTCTCAAATAAGGAATTAATGTAACGTGACAGAGGATTGCATTCTCATGACCGATTTCGTGCTGGAATTGACGAATGGCTTCTAAGAATGGCTGACTTTCGATATCGCCGACAGTACCACCTACTTCAATAATAGCAATGTGCATATCTTCTGAAGTGAAATTGCGATAAAAGCGACTCTTTATCTCATTAGTGATATGAGGGATAACTTGAACAGTTCCTCCACCAAAATCTCCACGGCGTTCTTTTTGAAGAACGGACCAATATACTTTACCAGTTGTAACGTTTGAATTTTTAGTTAAGCTTTCGTCGATAAAACGTTCATAGTGACCTAAGTCTAGATCAGTTTCAGCTCCATCGTCAGTTACGAAAACTTCACCGTGCTGGATTGGATTCATCGTACCTGGATCAATGTTGATATAAGGGTCAAATTTTTGCATGGTAACTTTATAGCCTCTTGCTTTTAAAAGTCTACCAAGGGAAGCGGCTGTTATTCCTTTTCCTAGACCAGAAACAACACCACCAGTAACAAAGACATATTTAACGGGCATGATTTTCCTCCTCAATAAGAATAGGGTTATTTTTTATTTAATAGTCTTCAACTATATGAATATATCAATAATATTCGGTATTATATACCTCAATAGAATAATCGGCACATTATGTGCTTATAAACATTTATTGATATAACTAAAGTATTATACAACCTTGAGAAAAAATAATCTAGAGATTTTAAAAAAAAATTATAAATTTTTTATGAACAAAGTGTAAATGTTAAAAGTTTATTTTTTGTTAGTTGCTTTTATATAAAATTTAAAATATAATAAGTATTGAATTGTAACATAAAAAAGTTGTCTTAACTTATAGATGGCGTGGAGGACATAAGTAAATGAGTAAATTTCAACAAAATAATTATAATGACTATAATATGAATAATAATAATGGAAATAGAAATAGCAATAATAATAATAACAAAAATAAGAATAATAAAAACAATAAAAATAACGGCGTTTTTGTTATGACACTTATTTTTGTTGCGCTTGTTGTATTATTTGCAGTTTCATTATTTAGTAAAAGTTTTAGTCAGATGAGTTCAAAAGAGACATCATATGATCAGTTTTTGACACATCTGAAAAAAGGTGAGATTAGAGAAGTTAAAGTAGGTAGTTACGAGATTGATTACAAGCTTGTTAAAAATAAAGGCGAAAAATATGAGATAACATATTACACAGGTAGAATTAGTGATCTTAAATTGGTGGATCGTTTAAAGGATGCCAAGACAAAGGATAAAAAGCCGGTTAAATTTAATGCGGTAATTCCAGATAATACTTCTACAGTTATTCTAAATGTTTTATCATTGATTATGCCAATAGCAATTCTTGTATTATTATTTTTAATGTTTGCACGTCATATGGATGGTGGAAGCATGGGAATTGGAAAAAACAAGGCAAAAGTTTATGTTGAAAAGAGTACAGGTGTAACATTTAAAGATGTTGCAGGACAAGATGAAGCAAAGGAATCACTACAAGAAGTTGTTGATTTTTTACACAATCCAGCAAAATATCGTGAGATTGGTGCTAAGCTACCTAAAGGCGCATTGTTAGTAGGACCTCCAGGAACAGGTAAAACATTGCTTGCTAAAGCAGTAGCAGGTGAAGCTAATGTTCCATTTTTCTCAATTGCAGGTTCTGATTTCGTAGAGATGTTCGTTGGTGTTGGTGCTTCAAGAGTTAGAGAATTGTTTAAGGAAGCTCAAAGACTTGCACCTTGTATTGTATTTATTGATGAGATTGATGCGATTGGTAAAAGTAGAGATAGTAAATATGGTGGAGGAAACGATGAAAGAGAACAAACTCTTAACCAGTTACTAGCAGAAATGGATGGCTTTGATCAATCCAAAGGAGTTCTTATTTTAGCTGCAACAAATAGACCAGAAGTGTTAGATAAAGCATTACTTAGACCGGGTCGTTTTGATAGACGAATTATTGTAGATCATCCAGATTTAAAAGGTCGTTTAGAAACCTTAAAAGTACATTCAAAGAACGTAAATATGGATGATACTGTAGACTTAGATGCTTTAGCTTTAGCCACAGCGGGGCTTGTTGGTTCAGAGCTTGCTAACTTAATTAATGAGGCTGCAATTAATGCAGTTAAAAACGGAAGAAAAGCAGTTAATCAGGAAGATTTATTTGAAGCGTTTGAAATAGTAGCAGTTGGTGGTAAAGAAAAGAAAGATAGAGCGATGAGTGACAAAGAAAGAAAGACTGTTGCTTATCACGAGGTTGGCCATGCACTTGTAACAGCCTTAACTAAAAACTCTGAGCCGGTTCAAAAGATTACAATTGTTCCAAGAACAATGGGAGCATTAGGTTATACTTTACAGACTCCAGAAGAAGAAAAATTCTTAAGAACAAAAGATGAATTGTTAGCAAAGATTACCACATACATGGGTGGTCGTGCAGCAGAAATGCTTAAATTTAATGTCGCAACAAGTGGTGCATCAAATGATATTGAAGAAGCATCAAAGATTGCAAGAGCAATGGTTACTATGTATGGTATGTCGGATAGATTTGGTATGATGTGTCTTGCAACAATCGAAAATCAATATTTAAGTAATAGCGCAGGACTTATTTGCGGAGAAGAAACAGCGAGTCTAGTAGATAAAGAAGTGTATGGCATTATTAATAATGCGTACGAAGAAGCATATAATATGCTTAAAGAAAATGAAGAAATATTAGATGCTATCTCTCAATACTTATATGAAAAAGAAACTATTACAGGTAAAGAATTTATGCATATGTTTAGAAAGATGAAAGGTTTACCAGAACCTAAAGAAGAGTCAAAAGTGCATAAATTACAATCAGGCAATAAGATAGATTTAACTAAAGATGTCGAAGATTTTCAGCAGGATTCAACAAATCAGGTTGTGTCAAATAATGGAGAATCTGGACAGAATTTATCAGAAGTTAATAATGATGCTATGAATCCATATGCAAGAGGATTATCATACGAACAAATGATTAAAAATCAATCAGAACAGGGCATTGATCAGCAGCAGTCTAATCAGTCACAGAGTTCTGATGATATAATTCAAAATTTATTGTCAAGTGATGGTAGAGAATTAATGGATAATATCAATAACGATGAATCAGATGACAATGAATCAGATGACAATGAATAATACGGATAAAAATATAACTTGTAAACGAGTGTAAAAAGATAAGGTGAAGATTATGTTCGATATACAAGAAGAATTAAAAAAACTCCCGGGGACACCGGGAGTTTATATTATGCATGATAAAGATGATGTTATAATATACATTGGTAAAGCAAAAAACTTAAGAAATAGAGTAAGACAATATTTTCAGCCAAGTCATGACGAAGGTATTAAGAAACGTCAAATGGTGAAGCATATTATGAGATTTGAATATATTATTACTGACTCGGAATTAGAGGCATTAGTTTTAGAATGTAATCTCATTAAAGAACATGCTCCTAAATATAACACAATGTTAAGAGATGATAAGACTTATCCTTACATTAAAGTTACAGTGGCGGAAGATTTTCCGAGAGTTCTTTTTGCTAGAAGACTAAAAAAAGATAAATCCAAATATTTTGGACCGTACAGTAGTTCGCAAGCTGTAAAAGATACGATAGATCTTATTAATAAAATTTATAAAATTAGAACATGTAACAGAAATTTACCAAAAGATATCGGAAAAGATAGAGCATGTTTAAATTATCATATCCATCAGTGTGATGCACCATGTCAAGGTTATATTTCATCAGAAGAATATAAGAAAAGAATTCAGGATATACTTGTTTTTTTAAACGGTGATTATGAGAAAGTAACAGATCAACTGACAGAAAAAATGATGCAAGCATCTGAAGATATGGAGTTTGAAAAGGCAATTGAATATAGAGAATTATTAAAAAGTGTTAATCAGATTGCTCAAAAACAAAAAATAACGAATACAGATGGAGAAGATAAAGATGTGATTGCGGTTTCGTCTGATGGACAAGATGCAGTTGTTCAGGTTTTTTTTATTCGTTCTGGAAAGCTTATAGGACGAGATCACTTCAACGTAAGGGTAGGAACAGAAGAAAAAAAATCTGATATTTTATATGATTTTGTTAAACAGTTTTATTCGGGTACACCATTTATTCCAAAAGAAATCATGTTACAAGAAGATATAGAAGATAAAGAAATAATTGAAGAATTTTTATCAAATAAGAGAGGCAATAAAGTTACTATAAAGATTCCACAAAAAGGAATGAAGGAAAGACTTGTTGAGCTTGCCTATAAAAATGCAAGATTGATTCTTACTCAGGATAAAGAAAAAATCAAAAGAGAAGAAGGAAGAACAATAGGTGCCGTTAAGGAAATTGAAAAGTTAATTGGGTTGTCGAATATTGATAGAATAGAAGCATTTGATATATCGAATATAAATGGTTTTCAAACGGTTGGTTCAATGATTGTATATGAAAAAGGCAAACCTAAACGAAGTGATTACAGGAAATTTAAGATTAAAACTGTCAGCGGTCCAGATGACTATGCTTCAATGTATGAGGTTTTGACAAGACGATTTAAGCATGGAAAAAAAGAGCAGCAGATGATAGAAGAAGATTTATTAGACAAAGAAGTAGGAAGTTTTAATAGATTTCCTGATGTCATAATGATGGACGGCGGAAAAGGCCAGGTTAACATATGTAATCAGGTTTTAGAAGAATTAAAGCTTAGTATTCCTGTTTGTGGAATGGTTAAAGATGATAATCACAGAACAAGAGGATTGTACTACAACAATACTGAAATTCCAATAGATAGACACAGTGAAGGGTTTAAGTTAATTACGAGAATCCAAGATGAAGCGCATAGGTTTGCTATTGAATATCATAGGAGTTTACGTTCGAAAACTCAAATTAAATCAGTATTAGATGATATTGACGGAATAGGATCTACTCGCCGAAAAGCTTTGATGAAGAGATACCAATCAATAGATAAAATAAAAGAGGCTTCTATTGATGATTTGATGTTGACTGATTCAATGAATCTTATTGCAGCACAAAATGTATATTATTTTTTCCATAAAGATGTACAAGATTAATTAAAACTAAATTGAATAACATCAATTGCTGTGATAAAATGAAATTGAATAGTTAGCTGTGTGAGGATGGGAAAACGAGCAATGCGAGTTTTTGATTCATAAACAGATAAAAAACAAGGAGGTATCCTATGAGTGGTATTGGAAAAGTAGAAGGTGTAAGTGTTGATAAGATTATCACTATTTTAGGACTAAAAAATTATACTGAAGAATTAGATACAAAGCAGAGATTTATTACGACAGCGGATGTCAATAGACCTGCTTTACAGTTAAGTGGTTATTTAGAACACTTTGAACAGTCAAGAACTCAAATTATTGGAAATGTAGAATATGCATTCATTCAACAGATGTCAGATGAAGAGAAAAAAGCTCGATACAATGAGTTCCTTAAATTTGATATCCCTTGTGTTATTTTCGCAAGAGATTTAGAACCTGATGAGATTTTCTTAGAGGTTGCTAAAGAAAACCAGGTATCAGTTCTAGGAACAAGTTGTTCAACATCAGCTTTTATGGCTGAACTTATACATACTTTAGGCGAACAATTAGCACCATGTATTACTATTCATGGTGTATTAGTTGATGTATATGGAGAGGGACTTTTGATTACTGGTGAAAGCGGAATTGGTAAAAGTGAAGCTGCACTTGAATTAATTAGAAGAGGCCATAGATTGGTAACCGATGATGTTGTTGAAATAAGAAAAGTAGATGATCACACATTAATTGGAACATCACCTGATATTACAAGATATTTTATTGAATTACGTGGAATAGGAATTATTGATGTTAAGGCCCTTTATGGTGTTGAATGTGTAAAAGAAAAACAGCAAATTGATTTGGTTATCAAATTAGAGGATTGGCAAAAAGATGCAGAATATGACAGACTTGGTTTAGAGGAAGAGTATATTGAATATCTTGGAAACAAAGTTGTTTGCCATTCATTACCAATTAGACCAGGACGTAATCTCGCTGTAATTTGTGAGACTGCTGCAGTAAACCATAGACAAAAGAAAATGGGGTATAATGCAGCAAAAGAATTGTACAGAAGAGTACAAGAAAATATTAATAAACGCTAGTTTAATATGTTTTAAATATTTGTATGCTAGTTTTGAAAGATAGGAGATTATAAAATGGAAAAGAAAAATGCATGGTTGAAATATACTGCTGAAGAAGATAAGAAGAAAGTATTTGATTTTGCAGAAGGATACAAAAAATTTATCAGTGATTGCAAAACAGAAAGAGAATGTGCAAAGGAATTTTATGAAAAGGCATTAGCTGATGGATATAAAGATTTAGAAGACGTAATCGCTACTAATACTACTTTGAAAGCTGGAGATAAAATCATTGCAAACAATATGGGCAAAGAAATTGCTATGTTTATTCTAGGAAAAGAAGATATTGAAAAAGGAATGAACATTTTAGGTGCTCATATCGATTCACCAAGAATGGATTTAAAACAAGTTCCATTATATGAAGATACAGAGATGGCACTTTTAGATACACATTACTATGGTGGAATTAAAAAATATCAATGGGTTACATTGCCACTTGCATTACACGGTGTAATTGCTAAAAAAGATGGTACAGTTGTAACAGTTAATATTGGTGAAAAACCTGATGATCCAGTATTTGGAGTTAGCGATTTGTTAATTCACTTATCAGGTGATCAGTTAGAAAAAAAAGGTGCTAAAGTAGTTGAAGGTGAAAATCTTGATGTGTTAATCGGAAGCATTCCAAAAGAGCAAAAAGATGATTCAGATGATAAAATAAAAGATAGAGTTAAAGCAAATATTTTAGATATTTTATCAAAAGAATATGGCGTTGATGAGGACGATTTCTTATCAGCAGAGATTGAAGTGGTTCCAGCAGGAGCAGCAAGAGATTATGGATTTGACAGAAGTATGATTATGGGATACGGACACGATGATAGAGTTTGTGCTTATCCATCATTTAAAGCTATGTTAGAGATGAAAGAAGTACCACAAAAAACAAGTGTATGTCTACTTGTAGATAAAGAAGAAATCGGAAGTGTTGGTGCATCAGGTATGACATCAAGATTTTTTGAAAATTGTGTAGCAGAGGTTATGAATTTAACAGGAAAATACACAGAACTTTCGCTTAGAAGAGCTTTAAGAAATTCAAAGGTATTATCTTCAGATGTTTCAGCTGCATTTGACCCTATGTATCCATCTGTAATGGAAAAGAAAAACTGTGCATACTTTGGAAAAGGTTTAGTTTTCAATAAATATACAGGTGCAAGAGGAAAGAGCGGTTCTAATGATGCAAACGCAGAGTATATTGCAGAGCTTAGAAACATTATGGATAAAAACGAAGTTTCATTCCAAACATCAGAACTTGGTAAAGTAGATCAAGGTGGCGGTGGAACAATCGCTTATATTCTTGCTAAATATGGTATGAATGTAATTGATAGTGGAGTTGCAGTTTTAAATATGCATGCGCCATGGGAAATTATCAGCAAAGTAGACTTATATGAAGCACTAAGAGGTTATATAGCATTTTTGATTGAGGCATAATTATTAAATCTTTAATGAATGAGAGAAATAATATATATGAGTAACAAAATGGAACAAATAATTAATGAAATAAAAAAATATATACCAGAAGAAGAAATAGCGCTAAATGAGCCAATGAAAAAACACACAACATTTAGAGTGGGTGGAGATGCAGAGATTTTTGTATCTCCATCTGCAAAAGAAGTTAAAAAAATAATTGAAGTGTGTAATGAATTAGAAGTACCATATCATGTAGTTGGTAATGGTAGTAATCTTTTAGTTTCAGATCAGGGCTTAAATGGAGTTGTTATTTCTGTTAGAAAAAATGCGGAATATATTAAGTTAAACGGTGATGTTATTATTGCTGGTGCGGGTTCATCACTTGCAAAAGTTGCTAATTTTGCAGCAAAAGAAGGATTGGGAGGTCTAGAATTTGCTGCTGGAATTCCAGGTACAATCGGGGGAGCGATTGTAATGAACGCTGGAGCATTTGGGGGAGAGATAAAAGACGTTCTTGTAAGTGCAAAAGTTTGTACTAAAGAAGGTAAGATTTTAGAAATAGAAGCACAAGATTTAGAATTATCATATAGACATAGTTGTGTTTTAGAAAAAGAATATATTGTTTTAGAGGCTACTTTTAAATTAAAAGAAGCTGATAAGGAAGAAATATTTGCAGCTATGGATGATTACAAGAGGAGAAGGATCTCATCACAGCCATTAAATTTTCCTAGTGCAGGTAGCACATTTAAAAGACCAAAAGACAATTTTGCTGGAAAGTTAATTGAAGATTCAGGTCTTAAAGGATATAAAATAGGAGGAGCGCAGGTTTCGGAGAAACATTGTGGTTTTGTTGTTAATTCAAATGCAGCAACAGCAACAGATGTTTATGAACTTATAAATTATGTTATAAGTGTCGTTAAAACTAAATATGATGTAACCTTAGAACCAGAAGTAAAAATGATGGGAGAGTTCTAATATGAAGGTTTTAATTGTAACAGGAATGTCAGGAGCAGGAAAAACAACTGCTATGAAGATGTTAGAGGACATGGGATACTATTGTATTGATAACCTACCGATTCAATTAATTGATAAAATAGTTGATTTATCTAATGAGACTGCAGAAATGCAAAAAGTTGCATTGGGAATTGACGTTAGAAGTGGGAATTTAGTGAATATTTCGGAAATTGTCAATAAATTAAAAGCAATGGATATTCAGATAGATATTCTATTTTTAGATGCAGAGGATGAAGTGTTGATTAAACGTTTTAAAGAAACAAGAAGAAATCATCCTCTTGCACTTGGAGAAAGAATAGATAAGGGAATTCAACGCGAGAGAAAGAGTCTTGAATTTTTGAAGAAACATTCATCTTGTATAATTGATACAAGCCATTTGTTGACAAGAGAATTAAAGAGTGAAATTGAAAAAATATATAGTAATGAATATGATTATAAAAATATGTTTGTTACTATATTGTCATTTGGCTTTAAATATGGAATTCCAACGGACTCTGATTTAGTTATAGATGTAAGATTTTTACCAAATCCATATTATATAGATGATTTGCGTCCAAAAACAGGAAATGATAAAGAAATCCAAGATTATGTCATGCAATTTAGAGAATCAACAGAATTTTTGGATAAATTAGAGGATATGGTTAGATTTTTACTTCCAAAATACATAAGTGAAGGTAAGAATCAGCTTGTTATATCAATAGGTTGTACAGGAGGCAAACATCGTTCTGTTACACTAGCGAATGAACTTTATAATCGATTACAAGGCCAAAATGATTTTGGCTTAAAGATAGAACATAGAGACATAGGAAAGGATTCTTTAAGAGGCAAGTAAGAAATATGTCGTTTTCGAAGAAAGTTAAAATAGAATTAAGAAATAGAATAAACAAGGAAAGCAAGTATGATATAGCCGAGCTTGTTGGAATAATATCTAGCATTGGAGAAATTGAAGGAGATTATAAAAATCTTGTGTTAGATACAGATAATCCTCTTGTTTATGAGCAATTTGCTTTATTAATAAAAAACAATTTTCCAGTTGATGTTACGAAGAAAATCGGTAAGGAAAACTGTAAAAAATTATTAAAAGAAATGGGCTATAAAGTTACAAATGATCCGATAGATTTTGCAACAGATGATTATGACGAAAAATTGTTTGAGCAAGATGAAATGAAAAAAGCGTTTCTTAGAGGTGTATTTCTTGCTATTGGTTCAATATCCGATCCACATAAATCATATCACTTAGAAATGGTATGTTGTAACAATAAAAAAGCATTAAGAATTCAAAAAATGATGATTTTTTTCAATCTTGATGCAAAGATTGTTTTAAGGAAAAATCATTATGTGGTATATCTTAAAGAAGGCTCACAGATTTGTGATTTTTTAAGTGTTATAGGTGCATTTCAAGCAATGCTTGAACTTGAAAATGTCAGGATTCTAAAGGATATGAGAAACACTGTTAATCGAAAGGTTAATTGTGAAACAGCAAACATAGGTAAAACAGTAAACGCAGCTTTAAGACAAATAGAAGATATTGAATTAATTAAAGAGAAGAATGAATTGATTAATTTACCGGATCAATTGAAAGAAATTGCAATCCTAAGATTGGAAAATCCGGATTCTTCATTAAAGGATTTAGGAACATTATTAGATCCACCAGTTGGAAAATCAGGAGTCAATCATAGACTTAGAAAAATTTCTTTAATAGCAGAAGAACTTAGAAATAAAAATGCTGGGTAATATGCTTTTAAAGAGTAAAGAGGTAATCAAAGATGATAAAAGAAAAGTGTTTATTAATATTTAATCCATTTTCAGGAAAAGGATTAATAAAAAACTATTTGGTTGATATAGTTGATATAATTGTTAAATCTGGTTATGAAGTTACAATTTATCCAACACAATCAAGTGGAGATGCTGTTCAAAAAATAATTAATGAAGGTGAAAAATTTGACAGAATTATTTGTAGTGGTGGAGATGGAACATTAGATGAAGTAATAACAGGTTTATTAGAAGCAGATTTAGATATTCCTGTAGGTTATATTCCAGCTGGAAGTACAAATGATTTTGCTAATTCACTCGGTATTTCCAAAAACATGGTAGAGGCAGCACATACAGCAGCTAATGGAACATTATTTCCATGTGACATGGGATATTTTAATGGAGATACATTTGTTTATGTTGCTGCATTTGGAATTTTTACAGAAGTATCGTATAAAACACCACAACAACTTAAAAACATTATTGGTCATTTAGCCTATATACTAGAAGGTGTTAAACATTTAAGTGACATTAAATCATATAAGATGAAAATTGAATATGATGGAAAAGTTATAGAAGATAAATTTATCTATGGAATGATTTCAAATTCTGTATCTGTAGGTGGATTTAAAGGAATGACAGGTAAAGATGTTAAACTTGATGATGGTGTATTTGAGGCGACATTTATTAAAACACCAAAGAATCCTGTTGAATTAAGTGAAATCTTAACTTGTCTTACAAACTTAAGAGATGATACAGATTATATTTATTCATTTAAAACAGATGAATTAAAGATAACATGTGATGAAAAAGTTGCATGGACAACAGATGGTGAGTTTGGTGGAAAATATAAAGAATTAACAGTAAAGAATTTACATAAAGCTGTTTCATTAGTTGTAGATGCAGCAGAGATTGCTGAAATAACAGCATTTCCATCTGAAGTTTTTGAAGATCCATTTGAAAAGTATTCAATGGAAGAAATGGAAAAACTATAAAAGCATAAAAATAAAAAAAACATAAAAAGTCATAAAAAAACTATTAAAAATTATAAAAAAAGTATTGGATAATTAGAAGATACTTATATAAAATCATCAAAATTGAAAAAAAAATAAAATTGTTAAGTAATTAACTTTATTTTTTCTATGAAATATACTATAATGAAACTGTTAGCGAATAAAACAGTTAATACAATCGCTATCTATAATACGTTTGCGCAAATGTGTTATAGTTAATAGTATTTTATTTCATAGGAGGAAAATAACATGTTAGTATCCGCAAAAGAAATGCTTGATAAAGCAAAAGCAGGCCACTATGCAGTAGGTCAATTCAACATCAATAACTTAGAGTGGACAAAATCTATCTTACTTACAGCTGAGGAATTACAGTCTCCAGTTATCTTAGGTGTATCAGAAGGTGCTGGTAAATATATGACAGGTTTCGAAACAGTTGCAGCTATGGTTAAAGCTATGGACAAAGAATTAGGAATTACAGTTCCTGTAGCTCTTCACTTAGATCATGGTACATATGAAGGATGTTACAAATGCGTTAAAGCTGGTTTCACTTCAATCATGTTCGATGGTTCACACTATCCAATCGAAGAGAACGTTGCTAAAACAACAGAATTAGTTAAAGTTGCTCATGCAATGGGAATGTCTATCGAAGCTGAAGTAGGTTCAATTGGTGGAGAAGAAGACGGTGTAGTTGGTGCAGGTGAGTGTGCTGATCCTAACGAATGTAAAGCAGTAGCTGATCTTGGTGTAGATATGCTTGCAGCTGGTATTGGTAACATCCACGGAAAATACCCAGCAAACTGGCAGGGTCTTTCATTCGATACACTTGATGCTATTCAGCAGCAGACAGGTACAATGCCATTAGTTCTTCACGGTGGTACAGGTATCCCAGCTGATATGATTAAAAAAGCTATTTCTTTAGGTGTTGCTAAAATCAATGTAAATACAGAATGTCAGCTTGCATTCCAGGAAGCTACACGTAAATACATCGAAGAAGGCAAAGACTTAGAAGGAAAAGGATTCGATCCACGTAAATTATTAGCTCCAGGTGCTCAGGCTATCAGAGATATGGTTAAAGAGAAAATGGAATTATTCGGATCAGTTGGAAAAGCTAACGCTTAATTTGTGTTTTCTTTAATAGATCAATTTATAATTTATAGTGTTTTAATCATAATGAAGAGTTATGATTAACATAAAAGAGCTTGTGACGTCGCATATGATGTGTGATGCCTAAGCTCTTTTTTGTTTATAGGGTTAGCATTTTAGCGTTTGTTGTTGTAGATACTTCTAGAAAATATAAAACAGTTTATGGCAGTAGCAATAGAACAAATACATATATTGATATTGTGATATTTATCTTGACTCTAAAAACAGTAATTAGTGGTTAATTTGTATAAAAATTAAAAAATTAGTTGTAACTTATCGGTTAAATTTAATAAAATAAAAAAAAAATAAAAAAAGTTATTGATTTTTTGAAACAGATAAGGTATTCTAACTACAGTTGATTTGAGAGAACAAGGGCGTTCCAACATGGTTGGAGTGCCCATTTTTTTATTTAAGGGATATATAAGCTGTCCTTATTGAATAAATTAATGTTGATTGTAATCAATTTAAAAAATCAAATTGATAAAAAATCACACTTGAGGGAATAAGTTGTGTGATGTTTAGAAAGGATGTATATTATGTTAGAAACAGAGTATTTCAATGTAGCAGACGTTTTCGGTGAAGACGTATTTAATGATTCAGTGATGCAAGAACGTCTTCCAAAAAAGGTTTACAAAAAACTTCATGAAGTAATGGATGAGGGAAGAGAGTTAGATTTAGAAACAGCTGATGTTGTTGCTCATGAAATGAAAGAATGGGCTATCGAAAGAGGAGCAACTCACTATACTCATTGGTTCCAACCATTAACTGGTGTAACAGCTGAGAAACACGATTCATTTATTACAGCTCCAATGGAGAACGGTAAAGTTCTTATGAGTTTTTCAGGAAAAGAATTAATTAAAGGTGAGCCAGATGCCTCTTCATTCCCATCAGGTGGATTAAGAGCTACATTTGAAGCTAGAGGATATACAGCTTGGGATTGTACATCACCAGCATTCGTAAGACATGATGCAGCAGGTGCAACACTTTGCATTCCTACAGCATTCTGCTCATATACAGGAGAAGCATTAGATCAGAAGACACCATTACTTAGATCTATGGAAGCAATAAATGAGCAGTCTTTAAGATTATTAAAATTATTTGGAAATACAACATCTAAGAAAGTTTGTCCTTCAGTAGGACCAGAACAAGAGTATTTCATCGTTGATCGTGAAAAATACTTACAGAGAAAAGATTTAATCTTCACAGGAAGAACACTTTTCGGTGCTATGCCTCCTAAGGGACAAGAAATGGATGATCACTATTTCGGTGCTATCAGAGAAAGAATTGCAGCATACATGCGTGATGTAAATAAAGAGTTATGGAAATTAGGTGTATCTGCAAAAACACAGCATAACGAAGTTGCTCCAGCGCAGCACGAATTAGCTCCAATTTATGGAAAATGTAATATCGCAGTTGATAACAACCAGTTAACAATGGAAACATTAAAGAAGGTTGCTAGCAGACATGGTTTACAGTGCTTATTACATGAAAAACCATTCGACGGAGTAAATGGTTCAGGTAAACATAATAACTGGTCAATTACAACAGATGACGGAATCAATTTATTAGAGCCAGGTGCTACACCACATGAAAATATTCAGTTCTTACTTGTACTTACATGTATCTTAAGAGCAGTTGATGAGCATGCTGATTTACTTAGAGCTTCTGCAGCAGATGTAGGAAATGATCACAGACTTGGAGCTAACGAAGCACCACCAGCTATTCTTTCTATTTACCTTGGAGATCAGTTACAAGACGTTATTAATCAGTTAGTAAGCACAGGTGAAGCTACACGAAGCTTAGAAGGACAGAGATTACATACTGGTGTTAAGACATTACCAGACTTCATGAAAGATGCTACAGATAGAAATAGAACATCTCCATTCGCTTTCACAGGTAATAAATTCGAATTTAGAATGGTAGGTTCACAGGATTCTGTTGCACAGGCTAACATTGTATTAAATACAATCGTTGCAGAAGCATTCTCAGACGTTTGTGATGAATTAGAAAAAGCTGATAACTTTGATTTAGCTGTTCATGATATCATCAAAAAACAGGCTACAGAACATCAGAGAATCGTATTTAACGGTGATGGATACTCAGATGAATGGGTTGAAGAAGCTGAAAGACGTGGACTTCCAAACATTAAATCAATGGTTGGTGCTATTCCAGCATACATTAAAGAAAACAATGTAAAAGCTTTCGAAAAATTCAAAGTATTTACAAGAGCAGAATTAGAGTCTCGTGTTGAAATTGAATATGAAAAATATTCTAAGACAATCAACATCGAAGCAAAAGCTATGATTGATATTGCTTCAAAACAGATTATTCCAGCTGTAATTCAGTATACTACAGCTCTTGCAACATCAATTAATTCAGTAAAATCTGCAGTAGCAGGTGCTGATGTATCTACTCAGAGCGGAATTTTAACAAATATTTCTGAATTATTAACAGAAGTACATACTCAGTTAGCAAACTTAAAAGATGTTGTAGAAAAAGCTTCAGCAATTGATTGCTGCCAGAAACAAGCTGAATTCTACAGAGATGAAGTTAAGACTACAATGGATAAATTAAGAAAACCAGTTGATGAACTTGAAATGTTAGTTGGTAAAGAATACTGGCCAATGCCATCATACGGCGACTTGATTTTTGAAGTTTAGTATATAGACAAATTAACAAAATTTAATAAAGATATAATTATTGTATTGAAAAATAGTGCGATATATTTTTGATTTCACGAAGCTGTGAACTTAAGGATATATCGCCTTTTTTTATAAATTAAGGAGGATGTTATTATGACAAAAGAAATTGTATCTGGTTTAGTTAATAAGGAGGCGTTTGCGGTTTGGTTCCTATGTGGCGCTGCTTTAGTATTTTGGATGCAAGCAGGATTTGCAATGGTAGAAACTGGTTTTACTAGAGCTAAGAACAGTGGTAATATTATTATGAAAAACCTTATGGATTTTTGTATTGGTACTGTTGTATTTATTATAATCGGTTTTTCACTTTTATTAGGTGAGGATTATATGGGATTTATTGGACGTCCAGGTTTCGATATTTTCTCAAAATATAGCACATTTTCTTTCTCAAATTTCGTATTTAACTTAGTTTTCTGTGCAACAACAGCAACTATTGTTTCAGGAGCGATGGCTGAAAGAACAAAATTCTCATCATATTGTATATATTCAGCTTTGATTTCAGCTATTGTTTATCCAATTGAAGCACATTGGATTTGGGGCGGTGGCTGGTTATCTAAATTAGGTTTCCACGATTTCGCAGGTTCATGTGCAATTCACATGGTAGGTGGAATTTCAGCATTAATCGGTGCAGCTATGTTAGGAGCTAGAATTGGTAAATTTGAAAAAGATAAAAATGGTAAAGTTGTAAAAGTAAATGCATTTCCAGGACATAACTTACCATTAGGTGCTTTAGGTGTATTCATCTTATGGTTTGGATGGTATGGATTTAATGGTGCAGCTGCAACAACAGTTGAACAGCTTGGTTCAATTTTCTTGACAACAACAGTAGCACCAGCAGTAGCAACAGTAGTTTGTATGTTATTCACATGGTTTAGATATGGTAAACCAGATGTTTCAATGAGTTTAAATGCTTCATTAGCAGGTTTAGTAGCAATTACAGCAGGTTGTGATGTTACAGATTGTTTAGGAGCAATTGTAATTGGTGCAGTAGCCGGAGTTTTAGTAGTATTTGGTGTTTGGCTATTAGATTATGTTTTACATGTAGATGATCCAGTAGGTGCTGTAGCAGTACACATGATGAATGGTATTTGGGGAACAATAGCAGTTGGTTTATTCGCAACAAAGAGTGCACCAGGTAATGAAAGTTTAGTAGGCCTTTTTTATGGAGGAGGATTCCACTGCTTAGGAAACCAGTTATTAGGTGTTTTATCTGTAGGTACATGGACAGCTATAACAATTACAGGAGTATATGTTTTAATTAAGAAAACAGTAGGCCTAAGAGTTAGTGAAGCAGAGGAAATTGAAGGATTAGATTCAAGAGAACATGGTCTTGCATCTGCTTATTCAGGATTCGCTTTAATGGATATTTCAAACACATTAACAATGGACGTAAACGAAAACACAGATCTTGGTGCAACTATAGCTGAAAACAACAATGTTGTTGTTGGGGAAGAAAATATTGCAACAAATGGAACAGGAATGTACAAAGTTGTTATTATTTCAAAACTATCTAGATATGACAAGATTAAACGTGCAATGAACAACTTAGGTGTAACAGGTATGACAGTAACTCAGGTAATGGGTTGTGGTGTTCAAAAAGGTGCAGGAGAAAAATATAGAGGTGTTGAAACTGATGCAACATTATTACCTAAAGTAAAAATTGAGATTATTGTAAGTAAAATCCCTGTTAGAAAAGTTATTCAGGTTGCTAAAGAAACATTATATACAGGTAACATTGGCGATGGTAAGATTTTTGTATATAACGTAGATAAAGTAGTTAAAATTAGAACTGGCGAAGAAGACGTACAAGCTTTAGCAGACGTAGAGTAATAAACTTATACAACACAAATAAATACAACTTAACTAATAATAATATAGAATCTTCATAAATACATAACATAATTATTCACGAAAAAATAGATAAAAGCATATATGAACAAAACGTAAATGCGAAAAAATTATAAAAGCATAACAAAAAACATAACAAAAACATAAAACATAAATGCAAAAGACATATAAAAAAAAGATTGAGATTTGAATTTAATTAATTCATTTCTCAATCTTTTTTGTTATACAAACGTTATATAAATTGTTTTAAAGAATTAAAACACTACGCCATATGTTCGTACATAACCCAAAATTTATGGGAAATTACTTTTATTTGATGGTTGTTGTTGAGCCGCAGGTTGAGCAGGCTGTGGTTGCGCCGGTTGTTGAGACTGAACTGGAGCACCACTGTGTGGGCACTTTTTGCTTGGGGGAGCATAAGCTGCCTCAGGAGAATTAGGTGCCGCACCAATAATTCTAATTGATGTAAACGTTTGATTAACTGGACATTTACTTCCTGCTTCCATACCGGTTGCCATACATATACGAACACCGACATGATGATTACATGTAGTTGTTGGAACTGTGTCCTTATCGAAAAATTCGGTATATACCATGTTTCCGCGTTGGTCGTGGTCACAAATATTTTCGATAGGTAAAAGACCAGATTTTTTACAAACATTGACTTGTACAATTCCATCAGGTTGTGTAAAATCTTTTCTTTCTAAACCTTCATTAGAACGTCTCATGACTTCACGCCATATATTTTTTGTATAGACGGTCTGATCGCCGGACTGAACTGAGTTGTCATCATTTCCACCCCAGATAACACATGTATAATATGGGGTAAAACCAGCAAATAAACTGTCTCTGTTAGAAGAAGTTGTTCCAGATTTACCAGCTTGTGGCATTAATTCATTTCCAAAATAAGCTACTTTTCCGGTTCCGTCAGTCATAACGTCTTGCATCGCACTTGTTAAAAGCCATGCAGTAGTAGATTTAAGAACTCTTCGTCTTTCCTTTTTAGAAATATCTAAAAGGAGCTTGCCATTGTGATCATATACTTTAGAGTAAAAACTTGGTTTAATATACTCTCCATCATTGGCAATTGAGGCATAAGCTCCAGCCAATTCGTAGTTTTTTACACCATGGTCAAGTCCGCCTAAAGCAAGACTTAAATTCTTGTCAGTGTCTGATAATGTTGTAAATCCAAATTTTTTAGCATAATCGTAACCTGTATCAATACCAATTTGATTTAAAGTTTTTAAAGCAACTATATTTGTAGAATTTTTGATACCATCTCGTATTGTTGTGAAACCACCAAAACCTTTGTTCGCATTTTGAAAAGTTTTATTTCCAACAGTATATGGTGCATCATCTTGGACAGTTGCTAAAGTTAGACCCTTGGCATCGAGTGCAGGTGCATAGGCTGCAATGATTTTAAATGTTGAGCCAGGTTGTCTGGTTGTATCTGTAGCACGGTTCCAGGTTCGGTTACCATTTTTTTGACCACGTCCTCCAACAAGAGCTTTAACAGCCCCAGTATGTTGATCAATAATCGTAAGAGCAACTTGTGGTTGTAAGGTAATATTAATATTTTCAGAACCTTCAACAATCGTTCCACCTTGACTTATCATTTCTTGTTCATATTGAGAAATTGCTGATCTGCATGCATTCTCTGAATCAAAAACAATTGAGTAATTATCATTGTTTGTTTTTTTCTTATAATAACTTAGCATAGTTTGATTAGAATAATTTGAAGTCGATCCATCAGGATTTTTTACGCTAAAAGCTAAAAAGAATGAATACTTAGGTGCTGTAGGATAGTTAGCAACATTATTTGCTTCTTCATCAGCTATAGACTGTATTCGATTATCCTGAGTAGAATGAATCGTAAGTCCACCACGGAAAATAGCCTTGTTAGCTTCTTCCGAAGAATATCCTTTTTTCTCTATGAGGTCATTATACACATCATCTATCAATGCATCTACAAAATAAGAATTAATATTGCTATTGCTTGTATTTTGAGTAAACTCCGAAATACGTTCATAAACATTGTCGTCAAGAGCTGATTTATAATCTTGTTGATTAATATATCCTTGCTCAAGCATGTTCCTAAGAACTTTTTTACGACGTTTAGCATTATTCTCAGGATGAGTGATAGGATTATAAGCCACAGGATTTTGAGTGATCCCCGCGATAACACAACTTTCAGACAAAGAAAGTTCGGAAACATCTTTACCAAAGTATTTTTCAGAAGCGGCCTCTACACCAAGAGTGTTAGAACCTAAGTTTATGGAATTTAGATAGTTTTCTAGTATCCATTTTTTATCATGAACTTTCTGCTCTAACTTGATTGCGAGATATTGCTCTTGGAGTTTTCGCTTGAAACTGTCATAGAAAGTTTTTTCATCTGTCCAAGAAGTAAGTACATTGTTCTTGATAAGTTGTTGAGTTAAAGTACTTGCGCCTTGAGAAAAGTTTCTTTTTGAAGCAGCTATAAAAGTCGCTCGAAGAATTCCCTGGCAATCGACACCATTGTGCTTGTAAAATCTTGAATCTTCAATGGCAATGAATGCATGTTGAAGGTCTAGAGGTATTTTCTTTAGAGAAACATACTTTCTATTAGAACCAGATGAAACTAAAGTCGCTGTTTGCGTACCATCATCGGCTAAAACAGTAGTAGAATACCCGCTAGGCATAACATCTTTTTTGGAAATGTCTGGTGCAGAATCAAGAATACCTTGAACAACACCGATTCCAGCACAAATTCCGATTACTGCGAAAAACAGTAGCGCAAGAACAAAAAGTTTTAGAACAAAGATTTCCATCTTCATTCGTATTTTTGTTGGTTTGCTGTCTATAGTTTTAATACGCAGTTGTGTATACTTTTTGCCATAATTCATAGGTTGTCCTCCTTATAAGTTGTAAAATCAGGCATAAAACTATATTAAATTTTAAATTTTTAACAAAACAGATAGCATTGTAGTTGTAATATTTTTTAAAACACAATACACCTTATTATACATTATAACAAATTCAATTAATATAAGAAAGTGAAAAACTTTACAAACATTTATTAGTAAAGTATAATTTCAAAAGATAAAGTGAATTCTGAAAGAAAAAGTAAATTAAAAAAGATAAAGTATAACTAAAAGGATAAATAAAAATTATCGTGGGAGGTAAGAATGCAGATAGTTTATAAAGCAGGTGTTGGTGAAATCGTAGAAAAAAAGTCTAGATTCATTGCGACTGTACGTCCTGTTTCAACAGAAGAAGAAGCAGTAAAGTTTATTAATGAAATGAAAAAACAATATTGGGATGCACGTCACAATTGTTCAGCATTTGTAATTGGAGATAATAACGAGGTTACAAGATGTTCGGACGATGGAGAACCATCTCAGACAGCAGGAAGACCAATGTTAGATGTGCTTTTAAATGAAGATGTGCATAATGTGGCTGTTGTCGTAACGCGTTATTTTGGTGGAGTATTGCTAGGAACAGGCGGATTGGTTAGAGCTTATCAGAAGGCAGTAAAAGAAGGATTGAGTAATTCAACACTAATTACTAAGGCAAAGGGTGTATTGTATGAAATTACAACTGATTATAACGGGTTAGGAAAGTTACAGTATTACTTTGCTCAAAATGATATAAGCATAGTTAATTCAATTTATGAAGCTGATGTTAAATTAGAGATTATTATACCGATTGAAAAAGAAGATATCATTATTAAAGGCGTCACAGAGTGCACAAATGGAGCGGCTAAGCATTCTAAAGTTGAAGAGTTAGATTTTGCTGTTGTCGATAATGAATTGATTAGATTGTAAGTTTTCTTTTTTATAATAAAGAACAAACATAAAAAGGACTTAAAAAGTATTAAAAAAGAAAAGAATTAAAAAAATCAAAAAAGTTGTTGACATATATAAAAACCCGAGGTATAATATCATTGTTCGCGTGACAAGAGATTGTCACAGACATGATGCCCCATCGCCAAACGGTAAGGCAACGGACTCTGACTCCGTCATTTCAAGGTTCGAATCCTTGTGGGGCAGTTAGTTTTGAGCACTATGCGACTGAGCGTAGTGCTTTTTTTATACGTTTGTAAGTTTGGAGGAAAAATTATGTTTCAAATGAGGGAGACGGTACGTTACACAGAAGTTGATGCAGATAAGAATTTAACATGGTCTGCTCTTTTGGATTATTTTCAAAACTGTAGCATAAATCATTCAGAAGAATTAGGAATTGGGATAGACTTTTTAAAGAAAGAAAATTTAGGATGGGTTTTAGCATCTTGGCAGATTAAAGTTAATAAAATGCCAAAGTATATGGATGAGATAGTGATACAAACCTGGCCATATGATTTTAAAGCTTTTTATGGCTATCGAAACTTTTTGATAACAAATGATAAGGGAGAGCGTTTAGTAGAGGCAAATTCGATTTGGGTCCTATTAGATATAGTGGCAAGAAAACCAGTTATGGACAGGGTGGATATTCTTGAAAAATATGAATTAGAAGACAAACTTGACTATGGAGATAAAAAAAGAAAACTAAAAGTACCAACAAAATATGAAGAGAAAGCGCCAGTAGAGGTTTTGCCATTCTTTATTGATTCTAACGGACATATGAATAATGAAAAGTATGTTTTGGTTGGAGACGATTATATTCCTGAGAATTTTTGCGTTGGTGAGCTGAAAATAGAGTATAGAAAAGAAGCTATGTTGGAAGATTTTTTATATCCTAGAGTTACGTATAATGAAAACGAAATTGATGTTGTTTTTGCAGCAGAAGATGGAAATGTGTATGCTATTTTAAAATATTTAAAGGCATAGTATATTTACAATTGAAAAGCTTTGAGTCATATGACAATAATTGGCCGATAGATAATAAAGTTAATAAGTTTGCAATTTGGAGGTATAAAAATGAGATTAGGTGAATACCAGGAATTATATTATGTAAAAAAAGTAGACTTCGGAATTTATTTAGCAGAAGATATGGAAACAGAAACTCACATACTATTACCAGCTAAACAGGTTCCAGAGAATGTTAAAATTGGAGATAAAATTAATATCTTTTTATATAAAGATTCAAAAGATAGATTGATAGCAACAACTAATGAACCTAAACTTACTTTAGGAAAGTTTGCGGTGTTAGAAGTAAAAGAAGTGAACAAGATAGGAGCATTTTTGGATTGGGGCCTAGAAAAGGATTTATTTCTACCATATCATGAAATGCTTAGAAAAGTTGAAGAAGGCGATGAAATAATTGTAACTTTATACATTGATAAAAGTAATCGCTTATGTGCAAGTATGAAAGGAATTTATGAACTTTTAGAAAAAGATTCTCCATATAAAGTCGGAGATCGAGTGAGTGGTAGAGTTTATGAATTCAGCGATAATTTTGGTACATTTGTTGCTATAGATGATAAATATTCTGCCAAATTACCATCATTTGAGGTGCATGATTATCTCAGAATTGGCGATGTAATCGATGCTAGAGTAACTGGAATTAAGCCTGATGGAAAGATAGATATTACAATGAGAGAAAAGGCTCACATTCAAATTGATGAGGACGCGAAAAAGATTATGGAAATTATTGATTCTTATGCCGGAATCCTTCCTTTTTCTGAAAAAGCAAGTCCAGAAGTAATTAAACGTGAAACGGGATTAAGTAAAAATGCGTTTAAGAGAGCGGTAGGACGTTTGTATAAAGAAAAATTAGTTACAATTACAGATGGTAAAATTCGTAAAAATTAATTGATTTTATTATGTTATTGTAATATACTTTTTTTGTATTTAATATTACGAAGTGAGCAATTCTTATTATAAGATAAGTGAATTTGTTATTTAACATATCTTGGAATTGTCTTATATCATACAGTATGTCGCGTGTTATGCTGTACAATATGTCGTATATTATGTCGTATATTATTATGCTTTGTTATACATTATGTATGTGCGTAATATTGAAAAAATACAGAAAGAAGGATTTGTTATGAAAAAAGTAATAAAAACAGATAAGGCACCAGCAGCAATTGGACCATATTCACAAGCGATTGAAGTAAATGGGGTAGTTTATACATCAGGTATTATCCCAGTTGTACCATCAACAGGTGAAATTCCAGAGGGCTCAGTTGCACAGGCAAAACAGGCATTTGAAAATTTATCAAATTTATTAGATGCAGCAGGTTGCACTATGAATGATGTAGTTAAAACTACAGTTTTCATTAAAGAGATGAATGATTTCGCAAAGATTAATGAAGTCTATGCAACATTTTTTGAAGGTGATTTTCCATCTAGAAGCTGTGTTGAAGTTGCAAGACTTCCAAAAGATGTAATGCTTGAGATTGAGGCCATTGCTATTAAGAATGCATAATTAGATATTGTATCAAATTTTTGTATTGTAGAGTATTATTAAAATATGATGCTAAAAAGCATTATTAAAATCTAGTGTTAGAATTATAGTGAAAAAATATTTAAGGCGACTACATTATGTAGCCGCCTTTTTTGGACTGTTTACAATTAATAAACAAATTAAATGAATACATCAACGTTAGATCCAATATTTGGATTAACTGATAATTCCATCATGCGAATCATATCGGTTCCTTGTGTTTTTATTTGGTCAATCGAATTACTCAATAATTGGACATTGATTTCGTTCTTTATTTGACTGGCAGTATTAGTCATAGCGAAGTGTTCGACATCGTTCAAAGAATAGTTAACTTGAGTAATATCCATCATACAACCACCTCCTTAAAAATCAAAGAGTAAATTCACATAACAGTAGAATCGGATAAAATACTAATTATCTTCATGAAAAAAATTTATAAAAAGTAGCTATAAAAATTAAGTAAATATAGTAAAACTTGACAAAAAAGAAAATCGCGTGATAAAATTTTGTCAGAAGCTTAGAGTCATTGATAATAGTCAGATGACTTTTGCTATGCAAGGACTTAATTGTTGGATAATTTTGTGAAAAGTATGAAAATAATATTTCGAAAAAAATGACGAAATAAAGAGCTTTTTTGAAAAATAAAGCTGAAAAATGGAAACAAAATATTACAAAAATATTACATCGAAATAACAACATTTTACCCACAAAATCCAAAATGTATAAAAGGCAGCAAAATAAATATATTCACAGAGTTATCAACGTTATCCACAAAAATATAAGTTGAAAAAGTGGAAAACTATGAGAAAAGCCCCTAAAATACTCTATATATAATGTGTAAAGTTGATAAGTTGACGTTATTTATTAATGTTGCATAAAAAAATAAGTAGTCATTCAATTTAAAACATATAAAAGAATTGTTTGGAATTATGAAACAAAATAGAGGCGGTAGAGTTTATTAAGAATATATTTATAAAAAATTAAAAAATTATAATATTGTATGTGATTTTTAGACAAACAAAAATATGTATATTATAATAAATATATATACGTTTAGTTGGTTTTATTAAATCTATATTTAAGATAGAATATGTTTGATTTAAAAATATATTAGATGAAAATATATTTGAGATAAAAATATATTCAAAAATAAAAAGAGAAGTGAGAGAGTATGATAAAAAAAGTTGAAATTGCTGGGGTAATGCTTGACAATTACAATGTGCGTGAGATACTTTCTGAAATAGAAAAAGATATGGGATCCTCGCTTATGAAAACTATTGAAGAAGTTGATATGGCAATGATTCTAAACGCAGAAAAAGATGAGCATTACAAAGAAGTATTAGAAAATTTAAGCTTTTCAATAATGGCTGAAACAGGCATATTAAGCGCAATTGGAGAGAATTCGACACAAAGATATCATGAAATAGAAAACAATCTTTTTTTCGAGGAATTCTTTAAGAGAGTAGAAAGAAATAGAAAAAAAGTATTCATAATAGGTAAGAGTGTGGATAAAATAGAACAATTTAGGGGAGTTTTAGAACAGGAATTTCCAGAAATTATAATTGCAAATACTAGCGCTTTAGATGACTGCGTTGGTGCCTATGAGTCGGTTATAAATGACATAAATGCAGCGGGTGCAGATGTTGTTTTTTCAATAATACCAAGTCCAGAACAAGAAATGTTTCTTAAAGAATATCAAGGCCTTATAAATGCCGGTATGTGGTATGGAATTGGAGAAAACAAAAAAATCACACCGAATCATGGGATATGGAATAAAATAAAAAATATAGTTCGATTCAAACGCTTTCATAAGACATTGATAAGTTTAGAAGAATTAGATTTTGAAAAAGAGGTTATAAAGTAATGAAATTTAAGTATAAAGACATTGTAAAGGACTATTGTTTAATAGCAATAGGAACATGTCTTGTTGCAATGGCTTATGCATGGATCTATGATCCAATTCACTTAGTTGATGGTGGATTCACAGGACTTGCAATTGTAATAAAAGATGTTAGTAAAAAAATTATCAAAGGTGGAATTCCACTTTGGGTTACAAATATAGGTTTAAATGCTCCAGTTTTCATAGCTGCATATATAGTAATGGGAAAGAGGTTCATAGGAAGAACTTTTTTTGGAACGGTGATGTTGTCGTTTTGGCTAGGACTTTTACCAAGTGTCAATATTCCTAAAGGTGACTATGTAATAGCAGCTATTTTTGGTGGTTTATTAGCAGGGGCAGGGCTTGGATTGACATTTAAAAGTAAGGCAACTACAGGTGGAACGGATATGGTTGCTGCACTTATTCATAAAAAAATAAAACACTACTCGGTTGCTCAAATAATGCAATTTGTTGATTTTATAATTATTGGAATTGGATTGATGATTTTTGGATTAAGATCAACACTTTATGCTATTATAGCAATAACAATAGCTTCAAGAACGTCCGATACAATACTTGAAGGATTTAAGTTTTCGAAGGCAGCATATATTATTACAGATAAATATGATGAAATTGCAGAAACTTTGTTAGAAACGCTAGACAGAGGTGTGACTGGTTTAGAGGCACGAGGAATGTACACAGGCGATGAAAAATGTGTTCTTTATTGCGTAGTATCTAAGAAAGAAATTGTTAATTTAAAAGAGATTGTTGTTAGGATTGATCCAAAAGCATTTGTAATTGTTTCTGATGTTCGAGAAGTTCTAGGAGAGGGTTTTCAAGAATATACAAAAGAACATAAAGAAGTCAAAAATAACGCTTAAAATTATCTAAAAAATACATAAAAAATCATATCAACAACATAAAATGGTTAAAAATTGACAAGCGTAATGAAAAAAATAAGAGAAAATGAGTAAAAATTACACATTTGCTCTTTATTTTTTCGTTGATTTGCATTAAAATATAAACAGGATTTTATGCAAATCGTAAATCAATCGGAGAAGGAGTGTGTTATATGATATCCAATCAAATACTTCAAAATACGATAGACGGTCTAAAAGGAATTACTCGTACAGATCTATGCGTAATAGATGTAGAAGGAAAGGTTTTGGCAGCAACATTTCCAGATGCTGAACAATTTGTTGAGCCTGCACGTGCATTTGTAGGTTCTCCAGCAGATAGTCAGGTTGTTAATGGATGCCAGTTTTTTAAAGTTTTTGATGATCGTCAGTTAGAGTACATTTTACTTGCGTATGGCGATAATGAAGATGTTTACATGATAGGTAAAATTGCTGGATTCCAGATTCAGAATTTATTAATAGCATATAAAGAACGTTTTGATAAAGACAATTTTATTAAAAACTTATTGCTAGATAACTTATTACTAGTTGATATCTATAATAGGGCAAAAAAATTACATATTGAAACAGAAGTTAAAAGGGTAGTCTTTATTGTTGAAACAAAAAGAGATAAAGACGGTAACGAACTTGAAAAAATCAGAAGTCTTTTTGGTGGAAAGACAAAAGATTTTGTTACAGCAGTTGATGAAAAAAATATCATCATCGTCAAAGAACTTGCTGAAAATGAAACATATGAAGATTTAAACAGAACTGCTAATGTTATTATTGGAGTGATAAAATCAGACGATGTAAAAGAAGTTCATATTTCATATGGTACAGTTGTTAACGAAATTAAAGAAGTATCACGTTCTTATAAGGAAGCAAGGATGGCACTTGATGTCGGAAAAATTTTCTTTGAAGAAAAAGATGTAATAGGATTTTCACAATTAGGAATTGGACGATTAATTTATCAACTTCCTATTCCACTCTGTAAAATGTTTATAAAAGAGATTTTTGGAAATCGTTCACCTGATGATTTTGATGAAGAAGTATTGACTACAATAAATAAGTTTTTCGAGAATAGTTTAAATGTTTCTGAAACATCTAGACAGTTGTACATTCATAGAAATACATTGGTTTATCGTTTAGATAAATTACAAAAAAGCACAGGACTTGATTTAAGAGTTTTTGAAGATGCAATCACCTTTAAAATTGCGCTTATGGTAGTGAAATATATGAAGTATATGGAAGAACAAGATTATTAAACTTGATTTTTCTTCCTTTTTGTAATATCCTATGGTAAGTGGATGTTTATTTGTGGTGTGAAAATTACAATAAACATTAAGTAACAAATCTAGAAATAATAAATAGAGGAGATTGTCATGATTAAGCTGGAAAATGTCAGCAAAGAATATGTAGCAGGAGTTCCTGCACTTAGCGATATATCAATTAATATTGATGAAGGAGAATTTGTTTTCGTTGTAGGTGATAGTGGTTCAGGTAAATCAACATTTATCAAATTACTATTAAAAGAGTTAGATCCAACAACAGGTACAATTTGGATTAACGATAAGCCTTTAAATAAAATTAAAAGAAGACAGATTCCAAAACTTCGCCGTAATATCGGTGTTGTTTTTCAGGATTTTAGACTTTTAAAAGATAGAAATGTGTACGAAAATGTAGCATTTGCGCAGAAAGTTATTGGTGAGAATAATTTACATATCAGAAAGAAAGTATCTAAAATGCTTTCTTTAGTAGGTCTTGCAGCTAAATATCGTTCAGTACCACGTCAATTATCAGGTGGTGAGCAACAAAGAGTTGCGATTGCTAGAGCTCTAGTAAATGAACCTAAGATTTTATTAGCAGATGAGCCAACAGGTAACCTTGATAATAATAATGCTTGGGAAATCATGAAATTACTAGAAGAAATCAATAATAGAGGAACAACAGTTGTAGTAGTAACTCATAACATGGAAATTGTTAAAGTTATGAATAAACGTGTTATAACTATGAAGAAAGGTGTTATTGTTAGCGATAGCAAGCAGGGCGATATCGAAAATGAAAATTAGTTCAACATTATACAGTATACAGCAAGGTATAAAAAATATTTGGCGTAACAAGATGTTCTCATTAGCTTCAATTGCAACAATGTCTGCGTGTATTTTCTTGTTTGGTTTATTCTATATCATTGTTAATAACTTCAATGGTATGGTTCAAGATGCAGAAGAGAATGTAGCAATTACAGTATTTTTCAATGAAGGAACATCAAAGAAACAAATTGATGAAATAGGTAAAAAGATTAAAAAACGTAGCGAAGTTGCTAAATGTGATTATGTTTCAAAAGAACAGGCTGCAAAAGATTTTGGTAAAAAAATGGATATTAAACAAGAAACAAATAGCAAACAGGATGATAAAAAAGATCCTAAAAAAGCAACTAATCAGCAGAATAGTGTTTCTGTTCATAATACTAAAGATCAGAGCCAGCAAAAAGCTACAGAAAAAAAAGAAGAGTTACCAAAAAATTCTTCTGAAATCATCAGTGATGCGTTGAAAGATTCAGCACATTATGAGGTATATTTAAATGACGTTTCTATGCAGAAGAGTCTTGTAAAATATGTAAAAGGTTTAGATGGTGTCAGAAAGGTTAATCATTCAAAAGAGATAGCAAAAACATTAACAGCATTTAACAAATTGATTGGATATATATCAGCAGGTATCATTATAATTCTACTTGGTGTTGCTGTATTCTTGATTAGTAACACTGTAACAGTAGGTATTTCTGTTAGAAGAGAAGAAATAGCAATTATGAGATTAATAGGTGCAACGGATTTCTTGATTCGTGCTCCATTCATTGTTGAAGGTATTATCATTGGTTTAGTTGGTGCAATTTTACCATTGATTTTGTTATACACACTTTACGGTAAGATTATTGATTATATAAGAGTCAGATTTAGCGTGATTAATAACATTGTTAGCTTTATACCAGTTGGAGATGTGTTTAGAACTTTAGTTCCAGTTGCTGTACTCTTAGGTGTAGGTATCGGTTTATTCGGTAGTATGATTACAATCAGAAAACATCTTAGAGTGTAATAAAGTCTAATAGAGAAGAAAAGTTAGATGTAATTAGGCTTCCAAAGGAATATTTTAGATGTTCCATTTTGGGAGCCTTCTTGTTTGTAAAAAACTTTTGGGGGTGAATGAAGTATGTTTAAAAAGAGTGAAAAAGATTCAGTTGAAAACGATACAGTAAATAGTGATTCAGAAGAAAAAAATACAGTAGAGAGTGAATCTGAAAAATTACAAGAAAATGCTTCAGAAGAAAATGATGTAGACGTCAGAGAGAAAAAGAAACTTCTCAAGAAATTAAAAAATAAATTTGTTACAGGAGTTCTTTGCGGTGTAACATTTACACTAATTATAACGTTCGGAAGTGCATACATTTATAGTTATGCTACCGGTCGTTATTTTGTTTTTAAAGCAAATAATAAAATGCGTGTAGGTAATGAAATCCTAGATAACAAATCAATGGATAAAATTAATGAATTAAGAACTTATATGGATTTGTATTATTACAAGGGCTATGATGCTGATAAAGTTAAAAATAGCATGTATTCTGGTATTGTTGCAGGCTTAGGTGATAAATATTCAACATATTATACAAAAGAAGAATATAAAGCTTTTAAACAAGAATCAGCAGGCGAATATTGTGGAATTGGAACACAGGTTACGCAAGATCCTAATGATAAATCAATAAGAATAACAAAAGTTTATGATGGATCACCAGCTAGTCAGGGTGGATTAAAAGAGGGTGATATCATCAAAAAAGTTAATGAGAAAGATGTTTCTAAACAAGAACTAGCTAAAGTGGCTCAAGATCTTAGAGGAAAAGAAAACACAAAGGTTAAAGTCGAAGTTTTTAGGAAAGAAGAAAATAAAAACATTTCTGTAGAATTAACACGAAAAAAACTTGAATTACCAAGTGTTACATATAAAGTTTTAAATGGAAATATTGGTTATATAGCAATTACTGAATTCCAGGATAAAACAGATGAGCAGTTTAAGGATGCAATTGATAATCTAAAAAAACAAAACGTAAAAGGATTTATTTTTGATGTACGTTCTAATCCTGGTGGAATGCTTAATTCAGTTGTAAGTATGCTAAATAATGTACTTCCAAAGGGAGTTGTAGTATACACAAAAGATAAGTATGGAAACAAAGAAGTAGCACGTTCAGATGGTAAAAATAGACTCGATTATCCAATAACAGTTTTGATTAATGGCGAGAGTGCGAGTGCTTCAGAAATATTTGCAGGCGCAATAAAAGATTATAAGTATGGTACAATTATTGGGGAGAAGAGCTTTGGAAAAGGTATAGTTCAATCTATTTTTAAATTAGAAGATGGAGATGCTATCAAAATTACCACTGCTCGTTATTACACCCCTAATGGTCATTATATCCACGGAAAAGGTATCAAACCAGATATAGGAGTAAAACTGGATATTGAAGCACAAAAAGATGGATATGATATCAATAAGGATAACCAAGTACAAAAAGCAATTGAGGTTTTAGATGAAAAAATCAACGGGAAATAAGTCCACAAAGGAGAATAAGGCTGCAAATTTTTTTGCAGCTTTGCTTAACTTTAGAAACAGTATTTTTTTTAGAAGGTTAAACATTATATTAGTTTTTGTATGGTGCGTAATAATATTTTGCTTTTCAGCGCAAACAGGTGCAAAATCATCGCATTTAAGCGAAAAAGTAAGCTGTATTGTTGTAAATACAGTTGAAAAAATAAGTAATGTAAAACTAAATCAGAAAGAAGTTCAAAGTACAATTAAAAAGATTGAATTTCCAGTCCGAAAAATGGCACATTTTTCAGAATATGCAATACTTGCGATACTAATTTTTATGTGTTTAAAAGATGTATCATTTGTACGTAATAGATACGTAGCGGCATTGTTTTTGGTGGCATTATATGCCAGTTCCGATGAAATACATCAATTATTTGTTCCTAATAGGGCAGGACAGGTTCGAGATGTTTGTATAGATACATCTGGCGGATTAGTTGTACTTGTAATTATTTTTTTAATAAAAAAGTTAATAGAGCATAGAAAGAGGAATAAAAATGATAGAGTTGGATAATTTTAAAACTACGCTAGTTCAATACGAAGGTGCTTTAGATGAACTAAAAACAGCACTTGATTTAGAGAATAAAAAAGAAAAAATTCAAGAATTAGAAAGAGAAATGGAATCACCTACTTTTTGGGATGATCCAGAACAATCTCAAAAAAAGATGAAAAAATTAAAAAGCATGAAAGATGATGTAGAGACTTATGCCAATTTATTAGGATTGTATAACGATATCCTTGACATGATAGATATTGGAAATGAAGAAAATGATATGGATATCGTGGCTGAAGTAGAAGAAATGCTTAATGATTTTGAAAAAACATATGAAGAGATACATTTGAAAACCTTTTTATCAGGTCCTCATGATAGCAATGATGCAATTTTATCATTACATGCAGGAGCAGGCGGAACTGAATCATGTGATTGGGCATCTATGCTTTTTAGAATGTATTCAAGGTGGTGCGATAAAAAAGGTTTTTCATTAGAAGTATTAGACTCGCTTGATGGAGATGAAGCAGGTATCAAATCAATTACATTTCAGGTTAGTGGAGAGAATGCCTATGGTTATTTAAAATCTGAAAAAGGAGTTCATAGATTGGTTAGAATATCTCCATTTAATGCAGCAGGAAAAAGACAGACATCATTTGTTTCATGTGATGTTATGCCAAATATTGATGAAGATATTGATATTGAGATTAAAGATGAAGATATTAGAATAGATACTTATCGTTCTAGTGGTGCAGGTGGACAGCATATTAACAAGACTTCATCTGCAATAAGAATTACCCATTATCCAACAGGTATTGTTGTACAGTGTCAAAATGAGCGTTCTCAGCATATGAATAAGGATAAGGCTATGCAGATGTTAAAAGCTAAATTATTGATTTTAAAAGAAGAAGAAAATGCTCAAAGAGATGCTCAAATTCGTGGCGAAGTAAAAGAAATTGGTTGGGGAAATCAAATTCGTTCATATGTAATGCAGCCATATACTATGGTTAAGGATCATCGAGATAATGTTGAAACAGGTAATGTTGATGCTGTTTTAGATGGTGATTTAGACCAGTTTATTATGGGATATTTACAGTGGATTTCTTTAGGAAAAAAATAATTTTTCGGGGTCTTTATTGCTTTAAATAAAAAACGTGGTAAAAAGGGGTTGCAAAATATCATAGTTTTGTGTTAGTATCTTTCGTGTAAAGACAAGTGTCGGCGTGACAGATACAGACAAATTTGCCGATATAGTGATAAAGACTTTTAGTTATGTAATGTTTTATAGTATTGATTAAAAATATAAATATATACAAGTTATGAAGTATCGGCTAGTAGTAACTCGGTGGGAGGAAATTACATGGCAACAAAGACAACATATTATGTACTGAGAGAAAGAGCGGTACCAGACGTTTTGTTAAAGGTTGTGGAGGCTAAAAGACTTATTGAATCTGGAAAAGTATCGTCCGTACAAGATGCGACTGAAATGGTAGGCATAAGTAGAAGTTCTTTTTATAAATATAAAGATGATATTTTCTTATATCATGAAAATAAAAGAGGAAGAACTGTAAACGTTGTTATTCAATTAGATGATGAGCCAGGTCTTTTATCATTGGTGCTTAAAGCAATAGCAGATTTTCGTGCTAATGTTCTTACCATTCATCAAAGTGTACCGGTTAATGGAATTGCAACATTAACTGTAAGTATTGATTTTTTTAAAGATGCACAGGATATGGACGCGCTTGTTGATGCAATAGAGACCATTTCAGGCATTCACTATGCAAAAATTTTATCAAGGGAGTGACAAGAAAAATGAAAATAGCAGTTATGGGATATGGAACAATTGGTTCCGGAGTTGTTGAAGTAATTAGAAGGAATAGTTTGAAACTTGAAAAAAAAGCCGGAGAGGAAATCGAAGTTAAATATGTACTTGATTTAAGAGATTTTCCAGGCGATCCAATGGAAGAGTGTATTGTACACGATTATAAGACTATTGTAAATGATGATGAAGTAAAAGTTGTTGTTGAGACAATGGGTGGTGTTGAACCAGCATATACATTTGTTAAAGAAATGCTTGAGGCAAAAAAACATGTTACAACATCGAATAAGGCATTAGTGGCTGCAAAAGGTGCAGAATTACTTGAAATTGCCAAAGCAAATAATGTTAATTTTCAATTTGAAGCGTCAGTAGGTGGCGGAATTCCAATTATTAGAAATATTAATTCTTGTTTAACAGCAGATATTTTAGAAGAAATTACAGGTATTTTGAACGGTACAACTAATTATATGCTTACAAAGATGGCAAATGAAGGCGCAGATTTTGATGAAGTATTAAAAGATGCTCAGGAAAAAGGATATGCAGAAAAAGATCCTACAGCTGATATTGAAGGATATGATCCATGTAGAAAAATAGCTATCCTTACATCAATCGTAAGTGGAAAAACAGTAGATTTTGAAGATATTCATTGCGAAGGTATCACTGGTATTTCAGCAGATGATTTTAAATATGCAAAGAAATTAAATAGATCAATTAAATTACTTGCATCAAGCCGTCAGATTGGCTCAAATTATGTTGCGATGGTTGCTCCATATATGTTAGATAGTAATCATCCATTATATAGCGTAAATGACGTGTTTAACGCTGTGTTTGTACGTGGTAATGTGTTAGGTGATGCAATGTTTTATGGTAGTGGAGCAGGAAGTCTCCCAACAGCAAGTGCGGTAGTTGCAGACGTTGTTGAAATGACAAAAAATAAAGATAAACATCTTGAAATCGAATGGTCAGGTGAAAAATTACAATTACTTGATTACAAAAATACAGAAAGCAGATTCTTTGTTAGAACAGATAAAAGCTTAGAAGATGTAAGAAAAGTGTTCGGTAACGTAGAAATTGTTGATGGAGTAATTCCGAATGAAATTGGATTTATTACATCTCATACAAAAGAAAGTGAATTTGAAGAAAAAGCTGAGAAACTTGGAATTATAAACAGAATCAGAATTAACTAGTCGAGATAAATGATTTTTTTGTTTAGATATATTCGTAGTCTAGATATGTATTATTTAGTATAGAAAGAAGAATTAATTTATAAGAATAAAAAATACCGGCAGTAGCTAATTATAGCTACTGTCGGTATTTTACATTTTGTAAGAAAGCACAGTTTTTCTCAGTTTCATTCCCTAATATGTTCATTTTAAAAAACTATTTCATATCACAACTAAGCCAAAAGAGCTTTGTCTGAAGTAAATTCGACACCACTTACTTCTTCAAATTTTTCTAATAAATCCTCAACAGTTAGTTTTTCTTTTTCTTTTCCAGAAATATCAAGTACAATTTGTCCTTTATCCATCATAATTAGACGATTTCCGTGAGCAATTGCATCTTTCATGTTGTGTGTGACCATAAGAGCTGTTAAATGATGCTCTTCTATAATTTTATCAGTAAGTGAAAGCACTTTTGCGGCAGTCTTTGGATCTAAAGCAGCAGTGTGCTCGTCAAGAAGAAGTAGTTTAGGACGTTGTAAAGAAGCCATTAAAAGAGTTAAAGCCTGTCGTTGTCCACCAGACAAAAGACCAACTTTAGAAGTCATGCGATCTTCTAGTCCTAAATCTAATTCTTTAAGCATATTTTTGTATTCTTTTTTCTCTTTAGAAGAAATACCCCAACGAAGAGTTCTGTGTTTGCCACGGCGAGCAGCTAAAGCAAGGTTTTCATCTATTTGCATAGTTGCTGCTGTACCAGACATAGGATCCTGAAAAACTCGACCAATGTATTTTGCACGCTTGTAAACAGGAATTCCAGTTACATCTTTATCATCTATAAGAATAGAACCATCATCAATAGGCCATGCACCTGCTATAGCATTCAAAATAGTAGATTTGCCAGCACCATTTCCACCAATTACAGTAACGAAATCACCGTCATTTAAAGTTAAATTAACGCCATTTAATGCACGTTTTTCATTGATTGTGCCAGGGTTAAAAGTTTTTTTGATATTAATTAATTTAAGCATTCTTTTGTTCCTCCTGAATCAATTTACTTCTTTTGCCGGCTGCCTTAAAAGATGCAGTACGATTTCCTTTAATGTATGGAACTGCTAGGAAAATGGCAACTGTAATAGCTGTAAAAAGTTTCAAACTATCAGCTGGCATTTTTAACCATAAAACAATACATATTACGGCATAATAAATTATAGCTCCTAAAACAATGAAAATAAGTCGTGCAATAAAATTCATTTTTTTGCCAAGAATAGCATTTCCAATTACTTCGCCAATGATGACAGCGGCAAGACCGATTACAATGGCACCTTGTCCCATGTTGATGGCTACATAACCTTGATATTGAGCGATGAGTCCACCAGCTAAAGCAACCAAAGCGTTAGAAATACATAAAGCAATTATTTTCATTAAATTGATATTAATGCTTGAAGCACTACTCATAGTAGGATTTGATCCTGTTGCTCTTATTGCAGAACCTTGTTCAGTGCCAAAGTACCAATAGAGGATAGCAATAATTACAGCGCAGAAAATTAATCCAGTAATGATTGCACTATGAAGATTTCTTGCACTGATTATAAGAGAATAATTATCAACGCTAATGGCAACGTTTGCACTTCCCATAATCATTAGGTTTATCGACCATAAAGCAATTTGAGTTAAAATACCCGATAAAATAGCAGGTATTCCAAATTTAGTATGAAGAACTCCTGTGATAAAACCTGCAAATATTCCGAAAACGGCGGCAATGACTAAAGCAAGTGGAACAGGAACGTCATTTAGAATCGCAATAACAGTCACAGCTGCTCCAGTCGTAAAAGAACCATCTACTGTCATATCTGGAAAATCAAGTAGTCTAAAAGTAATAAACACACCAAGTGCCAAAAGACCCCAAATAAGGCCCTGGGCAATATTTCCTGGTAGTGCATTAAAAAGTTGATTGATATTTGGTAAACTTGTACCTAAATTTATAAATGTACACATAGGGAAAAACTCCTTTTATTTTTTGATTTTTTTGTAATCCTTAGGAATATCAATGCCTAATTTCTTACAGTTTTCTTCGTTATATTCTTTAGTAAGTTTAGTTGCAAATTCAATTTCCATATTTTTTGGATTTTTCTTATTAACTAAAATTTTGTATGCCATCTTTGCTGTTTGAACACCTAAGTCATAGTAATCAATTGAAAGTGTTGCAACTCCACAACCTTTACAGATTCCCTCTTCACCACAGAAAATAGGTGTTTTTGCTGGTAGAGCAACGTTGTTGATTGCTTCAGCGCAAGAAGCGGCAGTATTATCTGTAGGAATATAAAGAATATCTGAGTTGTCGCAAGCAGTCTTAGCTACTGATGCAACATCATTTGAATCATTAAATAAATAATCCTTTGTTACGTATCCATATTTTTCGATATATTTTTTGAATTCTTTAGCCTGGTATGAAGAATTGGCTTCAGAAGAACAATAAAGAATACCGATTGTTTTGGCTTTTGGGAATAATTCTTTCACACAATCAGCCTGATCCTTGATAGGAGCAAGATCTGAAGTACCAGAAATATTTTTGTTGGTTGTACCAGTCCATTTAGAAGAGTCAATTCCTAAAGCAGTTGCGTAATCTGTAACAGAAGTACCTAAAATAGGAATATCTTTAGTAGATGCTGAAGCAGCCTGTAAAGCAGGTGTAGCATTTGCTAGAATTAAATCATATTTATTAGTAGTGAATGTTGTAGTGATAGATGTACATACTGCAGCATCACCCTGAGCATTTTGTTCATCAAAAGTAACATCTTTTCCCAATTTTTTTGTCAAATAATCCTTAAACCCTTTTGTGGCTTTATCAAGTGCTGGATGTTTCACGAATTGACAAATACCAATTTTGTATTTTGCATTGTTGTTAAAAGATTGTTTTTGAGATGAACCATTTTTTAGACTACATCCTCCAAAAAGTGAACAACTAAGCGTCAAAGCGGAAACAATAGCGATTGATTTAGATAGTTTTTTTATATTCATAAGCTCCTCCTTTTTGCACTTGAAAGCAGTTGCACATCAACGCTTTAAAGTGACGATTTTTTCTTATATTATATGAAAAAAAGTTATAAAAGTCAATGTTGTGTTGTAAACATTAGAAATATGTGGTAATATTCTTATTACTATGAAAAAAACAATAATTAAAGATAAAATGAAGAATCAAGTGACATTTCAAAATCTAAAAGAGTCGATTCTAGACCTTTTGTATCCCCTACGTTGTCCAATTTGTGATGAAATAATTGTTCAGGAAAGTATTTTTCCAGGTTCAAATCGAATAAAAATCCATGAAAAGTGTATGAATAAAATCCAGACAATAGATGAGCCAATGTGTATAAAGTGTGGTCATCAATTATTAGAAGAAGGAGAAGAATACTGTTCAGATTGTAAGAAAAGCCCACATAATTATGAACAAGGCAAAGCATTGTTTGTCTATAAAAGTGAAATGATAAAAAGTATATATTCTTTCAAATATTCTAATAAAAGAGAATATGCCAAATTTTATGCAGAGTATACCTATAAAAAATACAATCAATGGATAAAAAGAATACAACCTGACGTTATAATACCTGTTCCTATGCATAAAAAAAAGAAAAAAAAGAGAGGATACAATCAAAGTGAAGTGTATGCTAAAGAACTATCTTATTTAACAGGCATCCCTGTAGATACAAAATGTCTTAAAAGAATCGTAAATACGAAGCCATTAAAGGAGCTGACAACACAGCAGAGAAAAAATGTCTTAAAAAAAAGCTTTTGTTCTGAAAATTTAATCAACAAGTATAAAAAAATATTATTGGTTGACGATATATATACCACAGGAAGCACATTAGATGCGATTTCTGAAGAATTAAAATTAAAAGGTATAGCAGAAGTGTATTGTATTTCAATTTGTACCGGAAAAGGATACTAGGTGATTATATGGAGATTATAAACTGTAGAGAGTGCGGTAGGTTATTTAATTATTTGTCAGGACCAAGGATTTGTGACGACTGTAAGAAAAAAATTGAAGAAAAATTTCAGGAGGTTAAGGATTACCTTGAAAAGAATCCAAATGCTTCAGTTGATAAGATTGCAACAGAAAATGATGTTACAGTTAAACAAATTAAGCAGTGGATTCGTGAAGAAAGACTTATTTTATCATCGCCAAGTCCAGATGGTATATTATGCGAAAAGTGTGGTAAACCAATTTGCACAGGTAAGTTGTGCGATGATTGTAAAAAAGAAGTTGCAAATGGTTTTCAGGAAGCGTTTAAAAAGCCAGAGGTTGCTGCTGAACCAAAGAGGAAAAAGGATAATAAAAATAGGATGCGTTTCCTCGATAACAAATAAGAAGAAAGGCCCCTTGATTAGTTGGTATATGTACCGACCTCCAATTGTTAGATATAAAGACTTTCTAACTTTTGGGGGTATGCACATTAAAAAGAACTGGTTGGGGGGTTTTTTATGTGTGTTTGAAAGGTTTGTTTTTTGGTGAAAGTTCTGTGAACAAATTCAGTTAGTGTTTTAAATTTTAATTTACTGTGTTATAATAATCTGAAGTGTGGAATAATATAAAAGGTGGAGCTATGATTAACGAAGAAAGAGTAAGAGAGTTGTATCATGTTGCTAAATATGATATGACAGAAGGTAGTAAAAATAGCCAAATGGGGCATTTTTATAGAAGTGATTACATATGGAAAGAATTAATAAAGAGTTTTTTTACAGGAACACTTTCTTTTGTAATTATGATTATTTTGACAGGAATTTATTTTTCAAAAAGAATAATTAAGTTTTTTAGTTCTTTTGATTTGGAACATATAAGTATAATTATGGTAATAATGTATGGAATTTTTATGATTATTTATTTTTTGGTTACGTATGTGTTATATTATCATCGATATACACAAGGAAGACGTCAGTTAAAAGAGTTATATGAACATGTAAAAAGAGCTAATAAATTGTATGAAGACGAAGAATAAACAGCTAGGAGGCTTTATGAAATTACTTGAGATAAGAGATGGTATAATCCGTTTATGTGAGAAACATGATTTTTTTCTAAGAATGTTTGTTAAGTTTATCTTAGCATTTGTCGTGTTTGTTACTATTAATAATTATATTGGTTATTGTGAAAAAATAAGCACAATACCGGTTGCTATAATTTTAGCATTTGTATGTAGTTTACTACCAAGAGATACCATAATGTGGTGCGCAATGGTTATTACGTTAATAGATATGTATGAATTATCAATTGAGGTCGCAGTAATAACAGTACTTCTTTTTGTACTATTTATTATGTTGTATTATAGATTTGCACCTAAAGATGGAATATTGGTTGTGATTTCTTCAATTGCTATCAGATATAAAATGGGATATTTAGTTCCAGTTGGTACAGGTTTGTTAAGAAATATTTTCTCAGTTATTGGTGTGACAATCGGAACTTTGATATTTTATTTTTTAGATGGAGTGCGTAACAATGCCACAAGTCTAAAAAATGTTATTTTGGCTGATTCTGAAGAAAGTTCAACAAAATTGACAATTGCACTTGATCAGATTTTTGGAAATAGAGAACTTGCAGTAGTTTTAGCAGTTACAGTATTTGCTACAATAGTAGTGTGCGTCATTAGAAGAAAATCAATTGATCATTCATGGGAGATTGCAATTGTTGCTGGAGCTTTGACACAAGTAATAGGATATATATGTGGCTATATGCTTATTGGAATGCTGGATAAAGCGGTGGAAGTCGTTGTAGGTTGTGTTGCAGCTACAATTTTTGGATTTATTTTGAAATTTTTCTTTATGAATTTAGATTATTCACGTACAGAAAATGTACAATTTGAGGATGATAGCTATTATTATTATGTAAAAGCTATCCCTAAAAAAATGATAAAACAAGAAGAAAAAACAGTAAAACATTTTGGAAATACTACAAATATTGGAAAAGATTTAACAGAATTAACAAAGAAAGATAGTAAATAATCAGGAGGAAAGGTGAAAGTATATGCAGGATTTTTGGGCAAGCATGGAAGCTTTTAAAGAACGTATATCTTTATACTTGAATTTACCAAGTTTTCAAATGTCAGTGATAGATATAATTGAAATATTAATTATTTCAGTTCTTATTTATCATGTGCTTATCTGGATTAAAAATACAAGAGCTTGGAATCTGTTTAAGGGTATAATTATAATTTTATTGTTTGTAGTAGTTGCTGCTGCTTTTCAAATGAATACTATACTTTGGATAGCTGAGAATACATTCAATGTTGGTGTTGTTGCCCTTGTAATCATCTTTCAGCCCGAGCTTAGAAAGGCCTTAGAAAATCTAGGACAGAAGAATATATTTGCACCTTTTTTTATTGGAAATAAAGATGTATCAGAAAAGTTTTCTGATAAAACAATAGAGGAAATGATTAAAGCATGTTATGCAATGGGTAAAGTTAAAACGGGTGCTTTAATTGTAATAGAGGATGAAATCGAACTAGAAGAGTATGTCAGAACAGGAATTGATGTTGACGGAATTGTAACGCGTCAGTTGCTTATTAATATCTTTGAAAAAAACACACCACTTCATGATGGAGCTATTATTATTCGAGGAAACAGAATAGTATCAGCAACATGTTATTTGCCGTTGTCGGATAGTCCTTCTCTAAGTAAGGAACTTGGAACTAGGCATCGTGCAGCAGTTGGAATCAGTGAAGTAAGTGATTCGATGACATTAATAGTTTCTGAAGAGACAGGAAAAGTATCATTTGCTTTAAGAGGACAGATATACAGAGACGTTGATGAAGATTATCTTCGTCAAAAACTCAAATATGTTCAAAATAGATCACATGAAGCTACTAAATTTGAGATATTAAAGAGGAGGTTAATAGATGCTAGAAAAAATTCTAAGAAAAATAACTAATAACCTCGGTTTTAAAATTTTAGCTGTTTTGTTTTCGTTTGCTTTGTGGATGATAGTATATAACATTAATGATCCTATCAAAATCAGAACATATACAGTTAATATAGAGATGAAAAATACAGATTTTATAACGAATATGGGAAAATGGGCAGAAGTAAAAAACGATTCAAAAACTGTTACATTTTCTGTTACAGCTAAAAAGACAGTTTTAGATAAAATAAGAGATGATGATTTTGTTGCGACTGCTGACTATTCGGAAGCAATGATGAGTGAAGATGGAAAGACTGCAGCAGTTCCAATAAATATTGAAAGTAAAAGATATAATAATCAGCTTAAATATAGTTCACAGGTGAGATATTTAAATCTTGCATTAGAAAAATTAAAATCAAAACAATTTGTCATTACTGCAAATACAACAGGTACTGTTGCGCAGGGGTGTGCACTAGGTGATGTAAGAGTTGAAACACCTACAGTTTTGAAGGTTTTGGGACCAAGTTCTGAAGTGAAAAAGGTACATTCAGTTGTTGCAACAATTGATGTTGGCAATATGAAGATAGATATTGCAGATAGTGTTAAACCGAAATTGTATGATGCTTCAGGCAAAGAAATAAAATCGGATAAATTAACATTGAGCAATAATCAGGTCGTTATTAAGGCTGAAATATTAAAAACCAAAAAGGTAAACGTTCAGATGTCTAATTCAAAAGTGACAAATGGGCAAGGAACAGAAGTTAGTCTTGTTCCTGAACCAAAAGTTGTTACAGTAAAGGGACGTGATGAACAACTAAAAGGTATAGAGAATGTAGTAATACCTTCTAATTCATTAAATATTACAAATGTTACCTCTGTTGAGGATACTTATGTTGATATAAAGGATTTATTGCCAGAAGGCATAAGTTTGGTAAGTACAAAAGAGTCAAAAATTGCAGTACATATGTACCCAAGTGGACAGGAAAATCAATCTGTAACCTTGACAGTTCCAACAAGTAATATTAAAATAAACGGGTTAGATACGAGCAAATATCAAGCAAGTTTTACAACTTCAAATGCTGTTACTAGAGTGACGGCTAGTCCAGATTTGATTTCACAATTAAATGCTGATAGCATAACTGCTTCCGTTGACTTAACTGGAATGGGTGCAGGAACACACAATGTTAAAGTGAAATTTAATATGGACTCATCTCAATATGAATATTCAGAGGTTAATTTGCAGGTTGTTATTAAATCAGTAAATCAAAATCAAACAAATAACAATTCATCGACGAGTGCCTCAGATGCAGGTAATGAGAATGCTTCTAATAACACGAATTAAAAATGTTACACAAAAGTTTAAAAATAATTAAAAATAGTGTATAATATTTTAGTAAAAATACTGACAACGGTGTTGCTTGCTTTATGAGACAAGACAAGGGGGTTATTATGGTTTCACGAAAAGTACAAATTAAAAATCCTACTGGGTTACATTTAAGACCGGCAGGTGAACTTTGCAAGGAGGCAATGTTGTTTAAAAGTAAAATAACATTTGAACATGATAATACAATTTCAAATGCGAAAAGTGTTTTGAGTGTATTAGGTGCATGTATTAAATGCGGCGATGTCATTACTTTTAAATGCGAAGGAGAAGACGAGCAGGAAGCTTTAAAAGCAATTATTAAACTTGCTGAGAATGGCTTTGGGGAATAAGAAACAGTTAGTGGAGTAAGATGGAAAAATGAAAAGACAACGTTACAAACATTTACTAAACTTTGCTGCAAACTTGATTTCGCTTATAGTTTACGGCATTTTGTTTGCAATATTATGGTATAATTATTACGCAAATTGGAACATTGGAGTATCTGGTATTGCACCATATTTTAGACGAGGAAACTGGGCAGTTATTGGTATGTATTTATTGTTCATTTTCTTTTTTACAAAGGTATTTGGAGGATATAGGATTGGATATTTAAGATTAACAGATATTATTTTATCCAATGTATTAGCATTATTACTTGGTAACATAGTGGCTTTTTTTGAATTATGTTTGATTTGCAGAGATTATGTAAAACCATGGCCACTTGTGGATGTTATGTTGATAGAGATGGGCTTTATTGTTCTATGGAATTATTTCATTAGAGAAGCGTATAAAGCATTGTATCCACCACGTCAGATGATTGTGGTATATGGTACATATCCACCAGATGAGTTGATTGGCAAAATCAACACTAGAAAAGATAAATATGATATATGCGCAACAATAAGTTGCGCGGTTGGTAAAGATAAATTATTTGAAAGAATCAGTGAATATCAAGGTGTAGTTTTATGTGATTTACCAGCAGAAACAAGAAATGATGTTATGAAGTATTGTTATCAGAATAGTATACGAGTTTATTGTACTCCAAAGATTTCGGATATTTTATTTAGAGCTTCAGATAATATTCATTTATTTGATACACCGTTATATTTGTTACGTAATCAGGGATTATCGATTACTCAGAGATTCTTCAAAAGATTTTTAGATATTGTACTATCTTTAATCGGAATTGTGTTAGCATCACCATTTATGTTGTTGATAGCAGTGTGTATTAAATTGTATGATTGGGGTCCAATTTTGTATACTCAAGAGCGTTTAACAAGAGATCATACACCATTTAAGATTTATAAATTCAGAAGTATGACAACAGATTCAGAGAAGAAAGGCGCAAGACTTGCTGCAAAAGGAGATGCAAGAATTACTCCAATTGGAAATATAATTCGAAATATACATTTTGACGAGTTACCACAGTTGTTCAATATTTTAAAAGGTGATATGTCGTTGGTTGGACCAAGACCAGAAAGACAGGTTATCGCAGAACAATATATGGAAGAGATTCCGGAATTTGCTTTTAGAACAAAGGTTAAGGCAGGTTTGACAGGATATGCTCAGGTGTGGGGTAAATATAACACAACTCCATATGACAAATTAAAGATGGATATTACATACATTGAAAATTATTCACTATGGTTAGACATAAAGATTTTACTTCTTACTTTTAAAATTCTTTTTGTAAAAGAAAATACAGAAGGTGTAGAACAGAGTCAAACAACAGCCATGAAAAAGCATTAATAAAGTGCCCATGAGTAATTCATGGGCATTTTTTATGAAACAAAACATATATAAAAACACATAAAAGCATTAAAAACACGTATTATGAAAAGCATCAACTATAGAATTACATGAAAGGAAAAATAAGGTACGATGGGAATATCAATTCTTATGTCGGTTTATGCAAAAGAAAAACCTAGTTATTTTAAAGAGGCTCTTTTGAGCGTAATAAATCAAACACTGCAACCAGATGAAATAGTGTTAATAAAAGACGGTCCATTAACTGATGAATTAGAAGATGTTATATTAGATTGCTTAGAAATATATCCTAATATCAGAACGCATCAATTCCAAGAGAACGTTCAGCTGGGACGTGCATTGCAAAAAGGCGTTGAAATGTGTTCAAATGAACTCGTAGCAAGAATGGATACTGATGACATTGCCAAAAAGAATAGATTGCAACTACAATTTGAATTTTTAAGCCAAAATAAAGACGTAGCTGTATGTGGTGGTGCGATACAAGAATTCTATGATGATGGTTCATATAAAAGTGTGAAGAAAATGCCACAAGGTTTTCAGAATGTGAGAAAATATGGCAAGTATAGAAATCCAGTTAATCATATGACAGTAATGTTTAGGAAAGAAGCAATTTTAGAAGCTGGCAATTACAGACATTATCCCAAATTAGAGGATTATGATTTATGGATAAGAACAATGGCTAAAGGATATAAATTAGACAATTTGTCAGATATTCTTGTGGAAGCAAGAACCAATGAAGATTTCTATTCTAGACGTGGCGGGGCAGGTTATGGCCGAAGGTACTTAAAGTTGCGTAAGATGGAACATACACTAAAGATAACGAATTTATTTGAATATATATTAAGTTGTGTTTTGACGATTGGGATGGTGTATTCGCCTTCAAAGATTAGAAAAGTATTTTATCGAAAAGCATTAAGAAGCAAAGGAGATAATTAAAATGGATAAGATTCTTACAATTGTTATTCCTGCATACAACGTAGAAAAATACATAGAAAAATGTTTAGATTCATTTATAGCTGAATCAGTTTTAGATGATATAGAAGTTTTGATTGTAAACGATGGATCAAAAGATTCAACAGCAGATAAAGCAAAAAAATATGAAATCAAATATCCAAATACATTTAGAGTAATTGATAAAGAAAATGGAGGACATGGTTCTACCATCAATAGAGGAATAAAAGAGGCACGAGGCAAGTATTTTAAAGTTGTTGACGGAGATGATTGGGTAAATACAGAAGAATTTCCAGATTTTATAGAAACTCTAAAGAAAGTTGATAGTGATATAGTTGCTTCAAATTATTACTGTATTGAAGATAAAACAGAAAAAATATTAGAAAAAAGATATTCAGCATTAGATACAAATCATTACGGTAGAACATGGAAATTTATAGAAGCTGTTCGAGAACCAATTATCAAGATTCATTCTCTTACAGTAAGAACATCAATTTTAAAAGAAAACAATGTAGAAGTCGATGAACATTGTTTTTATGAAGATGCAGAATATATTTTATATCCAATACCATATTGTACAAACGTTTATTATGATAATCATTTTATTTACATGTATAGACTTGGACGAAATGGTCAAAGTGTTGATATAAAATCAATGCAAAAACGACGTGGAGAGCATGAAAAAGTATTAAATTCATTATTCGCTTTTTCACAAAAAAATAGTGATATAGATGTTTACAAAAAAAGATACATCGATACAGGAATTGCATTATCTGCACAAAATCAGTTCCAAATTTATTTGAGTATGGGTAATAAAAATGGAATAAAACAGGAAATGATAGATTTTGATAAAAAAATGAAGGAAAATTATCCAGGAGTTTACAATGCTGTCACAAAAAAAAGTATTTGGGCTTTGAGAAAGTCTGATTACAAAATTTTTGGGCTCGGATCGTTAATATATAGAATATTGAAATAAACACATAGTAATAGACTGTAAATATTCAAAAAAACACAAAATAAATAGACGGTTTAATGTCGCAAATACGTTAGATTTGTGTTATATTATTATCATGTGAAAGTTGAGGTTAGAGAAAATTATGGATAAATTATTATCAATTGTTATACCAACATATAATGCAGAAAAATTTTTAGACAAGGGTCTATCAACATTTATTTTAGATGACGAAGACAAAATGAATAAGTTAGAAGTGCTTATCGTAAACGATGGCACACCTGATAACAGTGTTGCTGTTGCACAGAAATTTGTTGATAAGTATCCAGACACTTTTAAAATTATCAATAAAGAAAATGGTGGACATGGTTCTGCTATTAATGAAGGTGTTAAACACGTTACTGCAAAATTTTTTAAATGTGTTGATGCGGATGATTGGGTTATTACTAAAAATTTAGAAAAACTAATGGATGCCTTAGAAAAATCTGATGCAGATGTTGTATTATCAAGTTATGTTGATTATGATATTTCAACTAAAAAATATACAAAAAGAGATATAGTAAATCGTGACCCTAATAAGGACAGAATTTATACATTAAAAGAAATCATGGATATTTGGCCAGATATTTTTAATGGTGTTCAGTATCACGGTATCTTATACAAAACAGATTTTTATACAAGCCAGAATTATGAATTATCTGAAGGTATTTTCTATGAAGATCAAGAATATGCCACAATGCCAGCATGTATGGCAAAGACTGTACAGTTAGTTGAAGAAGAAGTATATGTTTATAGAGTAGGAGATGTAAATCAAAGTATTGCTGCGGAAAATCAGTTAAAGAGATTGCCACATTTCCATCAGGTAATAGACAGTATGCTTCGCTATGAAGAGAAGCTTGCACAGTGTCCTGATCCAGAAGGTGCTAAATTATTCTGGGCTAAGAAAACATCTATGTTTATTGGAAGTTACTATCAGGTCGCTTTAATTAAGAGTCCTGATAAGAAGAAATATAGAAGAGTTGTAGAACAGACTAATAATAAGATTCAGGCAAAGAGTCCATATATGTATGGCTGTGTAAAAAATAAATATAAAGTATTTACACTTTTTAACAAAATGCATATGAGTGATGAATTCTATAATAGCAAATTCTCTAAATTTCTATTTGATATTAAACGAATTTGGAAGTTAGATAAAAAAGTATATTATTAGAGGTAAAGATTAATGGAGACTAAAAAGAGACATGATTATTGGGAGATAGGTTTTTTACTTGTGTATGGACTTATTTTGTTACATGATTTCTTGGATACTACCATGTTTATTGATAAATGGCCACCCAAATTTGGATTAATTTTTTATGGTCTGATAGCATTGTATACGACTATGAAATTATTTTTTCAGAGAAAATATATTTCAAAGAGTGATGCAATAAAATATGGTATAATTTTTGTGATTTTTACAGCGGCCGGATTGATAAGCGGTTACTCGGTGTTGATTGAGATTGCTTTTCTAATGATAGGCGCATCTAAGAGTAATATAGACAAAATTTTAAGAGTTTATTTTTGGGTTGGAACAGCAGTGGTAGGCGCAGCATTTGTTGCAAGTATTACAGGCTTTATACCAAATCTTGTTTATGAGCTTTTAGAAAAAGGAACAAGAAGATCGTTTGGAATAATATATCCAACGGACTTTTCGGCGCATGTATTGTTCCTTGTAGTTGTGGGATGTTGTATCCAAAATAGAATTGTAACGACTATAGATATATTTTTAACGCTTATGTTTGCAAGATTTATTCTTGTCGAAAGTGTGGCATATACTAATTATGCATGCATGTTATTGTTTGCATGTATATTAATTTTTGTAAAAATATATGAATTATCAGATAAATACAAAAATATGAACGAAGGATCAATGACTTATAGAGAATTTTTTGATATAAGAAAATTTCCACTATTTAAATTAGTGGCATTGGTACCGATTGCACTTAGTGCCTTGATAATAATGATGTCGATTAAATTTAATCCAAAGATTTCAGGCTGGGCAAGCCTTGACAAAAAATTAAGTTCAAGATTAACATATTCATCACAAGGAATTAAGAAATATAAAATAAGTTTATTTGGTAAATTTATTAAAGAGTGGGGCTTTGGTAAATCAACGGTTTATCACAAAAATTATTTCTTCTTAGATGACTCATATATAAGGATATTGCTTATGTATGGCGCGATAATGTTAATTACGATTTTGGCACTATGGGTTATTATTGCTAAAAAATCATTAGAGGCTAAGAGATTAGTTCTTCTAGGAGCAATAGTGGTCGTTGCGTTGTCTTGTTTTATGGAACATCATATGTTAGAGATGGCGTATAATCCATTGTTGATATTGGTTTTTGCAGATTTTAAATGTGATACTAGGAAAGAAAGTGTTTTTCTAGTTAAAACAGATAGCGGAAACATAATATAAAAAACGGAAAGGTTTAAGGAGGAAATTATGTATCGCAAGAAAAATATGAACTGGATGAAACACTGGGATTTCGAAATCCTAGATATTATATTCATGGAAATTGCATTCTTTTTATCATATTCTATTAGACATAAAGAGAGTTTATTGCAGGGCGAACATATGTATACAAGACTTGCTATAATTCTTGTGGCATTAGATATTGTTGTAGTCTTTTTCTCACAGAATTATAAGCATATTATTCAAAGAGATGCCTTTACAGAGATTTTGTATACTATAGAACATGTTACTATTATTCAGTTGCTTCTTTTGTTGTATGAATATGTTTTAAAAGAATCATACCTTTTATCAAGAACAGTATTCTTGTTAAGCTGGGGTGTTTCGATCGTTGCATGTAGTTTTGGAAGAATTATTTGGAAACAAATAGTTAGAAAGATTCTTACTAAAGAAAAAAATCAGTCAAATATGCTCATTATTTCAACACCAGAGCATGTGGATAGTTGTTTAAAAGGTGTTTTAAATAAAAAATTTAGACAATTTAAGATATCAAGTATTTCATTTTTAGAAGATGATAATAATGCTCCAAACGAAGTTATGGGCATTAAAACACTTAAAGGTAAAGAAAAATTAGTAGAATACATTAAGAAAGATGTCGTAGATGAGGTTTATATCGATACAAGCGGAGAAAATTATGCTATCGACGATTTAATTACTACATTCCTCAGTATGGGTGTTACTGTGCACGTTGGAATGGGATTTTTACCAGATGATCTTCCAAATGAATTCGTAGAAAACATAGGTGATCAGCATGTGATTACAACTGCTGTTAATGCAGCAACAGGCTGGCAGATTGCACTAAAAAGATTAATCGATATTACTGGAGCGTTAGTTGGCTTACTTATTACAGGAATTGCACTTATTTTTGTTGGACCAGCTATCAAAATTGCATCTCCAGGTCCTATTTTCTTTAAACAAAAGAGGGTAGGAAAAAACGGTCGTATTTTTTATATGTATAAATTCAGATCAATGTATTTAGACGCTGAAGAAAGAAAAAAAGAATTAATGGCTCAAAACGAAATGAGTGGATTAATGTTTAAAATGGAAAATGACCCAAGAATTATAGGTTCAGAAAAAGGACCAGGAAAAGGAATCGGTAACTTTATTCGTAAAACAAGTATCGATGAATTACCACAGTTTTGGAATATTTTATTAGGTGATATGAGTTTAGTAGGCACTAGACCACCAACAGCTAATGAGTACGAAGAATATGATTTACATCATAAAATCAGACTTAGTATGAAACCTGGACTTACTGGAATGTGGCAGGTAAGTGGTAGAAGTGATATTACCGACTTCGATGAAGTAGTTCGATTAGATACTAAATATATTGAAAACTGGTCACTTTTATTAGATATAAAGATTCTGTTCAAGACATTCAAAGTTGTTTTTGAAAAAGAAGGATCAAAATAAATAAATCAGAGGAAAAAAATGAAAACATTAACTTTATCAATTGTAGTATACAAAAATTATGGTGAGGTTGTTGAAGCAATAGAATCGCTAGAAAAATACACTAGCGGTTCTATTGATAAGACGGTATACATCATAGATAATACAGATTGTTCGACAGACGAAGAATTTGCAAAAAGAGAAGAATTTAAGAAACAGCTTAAGAGATTTGAAGACGTTCAATTTAGAACAAACAACACAAATCAAGGCTTTGGTAAAGGACATAATATGATACTCGATGAAATAGATTCTAAGTATCATGCTATCGTTAATCCAGATATTTTATTCAAAGAAGATGCTTTTAAAGAGATTATTACTTTTATGGATGAAAATCAGAAAGTAGGAATGGTTATACCAAGACTTGAAGATGAAAAAGGTAATCTTCAGGCAGTTTATAGAACAGAGCTTACAATTTTTGATATGTTTATCAGAATGTTTATGAAAAACAAATTCAAAAAGAGACAGGCAAAACATACTATGCAAGATATGGATTACACAAAAGTTTTTGATGTTCCGTTTGGTCAGGGAAGTTTTTTGGTTATAAGAACAGATTTGTATAGAGAACTTGAAGGCTTTGATGATAGATTCTTTATGTATTTAGAAGATGCAGATTTATGTAAGAGAGTGAATAAAGTATCTAAACTTGTGTATTATCCAGGAGCTACAGTAATCCATAAATGGGAAAAAGGTTCACATAAGAATAAAAAATTATTCAAAATCCATGTGCAATCAATGTTTAAATACTTTTTTAAGTGGGGTTTTAAATTATTCTAGTTAAAAAGATACAGTATGAGTTAGATTAGCGAGGTTATTATGGTATCAGTATGTATGGCCGCTTATAATGGCGAAAGATATATAAAAAAACAAATAGAATCAATTATGGACAATTTAACACAAGAAGACGAATTGATAATATCGGATGATTTTTCAACAGATAACACAAGAAAAATAATCGACGACTTATCAAAAGAGTATTCTAATATCAGATTGATAGATGGTCCTAAGGCAGGCGTAAAGAAGAATTTTGAAAATGCACTATCAAATGCTAAAGGTGACTATCTTTTTTTGTGTGATCAGGATGATATTTGGGAGCCAACAAAAGTAAAAGATGTTTTAGAAGTGTTTAATAAAACTAATGCATCAGTAGTAGTTCATGATGCTGAAGTTTTCAATGAAAAAAACGAAGTTACAATACCTTCTTTTATTGAATATAGAGGCTCAAAGAATGGTGCTTTAAAGAATATTGTAAAAAATTCATATATCGGTTGCTGTATGGCGTTCAAAAAAGAGCTTTTAGAGTATGCACTTCCTATTCCAAATTACATTGAAATGCATGATCAGTGGATTGGAGTACTAGGAGATATGCATGGTGGTTCGTATTTTTATAAAAAAGTATTATTCCATTACAGAAGACATGGTGATAACGTATCATCAATGAGCCATTATGGAGTAGGCAAAATGATAAAAAATCGAGTATTTTTCATTTGGGCTATCTTAGGAAGAAGTATTAGAGGAAAAAGAAAGAATAAATAGCTTATCAGAAAAGATAAAAATAATATGTTACTAAAAAATGATTTCATAGGAAACAGAGGTGAAAGAATGACAGTTGCTGGTATTACTTTATTTAATCCGGAAAAAGGTAGATTAAAAGAAAATATAGAAGCTGTAATTAACCAAGTTGATGCAGTTGTATGTATTGATAATGGATCAAATAATATAGATGAAATAGAAAATGATCTTTTAAAAAAATATAATAAATTGTCATTAGTAAAAAACAATAAAAACGTTGGTATAGCTAGAGCTCTTAACCAGATGTTTGAATTTGCAAAAGACAATAATTATGAATATGTTTTAACCTTAGATCAAGATTCAGTCGTACCGGAAAATCTAATGTCAGAATATCTAAAATATATGACATCTTTAGATAAAGTTGGTTCACTTAGTCCACTTATTTTGGACAGAAATTATGCAGAAGTTGATGGATATAAAGGTGATATTGATGTATTAGATAAATGTATAACATCGGCTTCTTTAACATCAGTTAAAACATGGGAAGAAGTTGGTGGTTTTTATGAGCCACTGTTTATTGATTTAGTAGACCATGATTTTTGTGCAAAATTAGTAGAACACGGTTATAAGATTTATAGAATTAATACAGTACATTTGATGCATGAGATTGGCCATGGCAAAACAAAAAATGTCTTTGGTAAGAAATTTACTGTATTAAATCATTCAGCTTTTAGAAAATACTATATCGTTAGAAACAGAATAATTTATATGTATATGCATAGAAATTCCATTGATTTAAAAGAAGAAAAAGGTAAATACTATAAGTTTTTCATAAAAACAATTGTATGTGAAGATAAAAAAATTAAAAAATTATCGGCTATGATCAGGGGAGTTAAAGACGGTAAAGCTTTTGTGAAAAGTCTTAGACAGCAAGAGAAAGGAGAATAATATTGGGGAAAATAATTGAATGGTTATTCTATGTATTACTGTTTTCCTTTGTGCTACCATCGGGATCAATTATAGGAATTCCTGTGAAAATTTTATTAGTATTGGCAATTTTCGGATGTATATTTGTTGAAATGCTAAGACAAAATAAAATCGTAGTGGATCGGTATACAATAAGATTAATCGAAATAGTAGTAATTATGATTTTGTGGGGAATATTAAGTGTTGCTGGAGGATTTACACCAGGTTTAAAGACATTCCTTAAATCATTCTTTTCATTAATAAGTGTAATTATAATTACATTAATATGCATTCAAAATAAATGGGTTGATATAGACAAAGCAATTAAAGTTTTGTGGATGGCAGTTATTTTTTATGTAGGACTAAAAATACTTATTGAGATGGCTCTTATAGTTCATGTTATTTCATATGATGCAGTAGGAGTAATTTTTGAAAAATTATTAAATGCAGAGTGGATGAGTCTTGAATTTAGAATGGGACCAATAACATGCTATAGAATTACAACTTCAAACGATACAATACCGTTGATTTTGATGAGTATTGAGTTGGCATGTGGAAAGAAAACAATAATCAGAAAATTCTCGTTAATCGGCGTGATGGCTGTTTACTCCATGATTGTATATTCAAGAGTTGTTATTGTTCAGTTCCTTGCAATGGCATTAATAGGAATTTTCTATTATTTCAAAAAAGAAGGATTAACATATAAAAATATGTTGATTATTCTATCAGGAATTGTATGTCTGCTTTTGGCGGTAGCATTTTTATTCCTTTACAAAGATGGAAAGATAATAGATAACGTATCAGGTGCATTAGAATATAGATTCTCAGGAACACAAGTTGAGGCATCTGATGGTGTTAGAAATGATCAGTTTGAGCACTTATATGAAGGATTCTTAGAATCTCCATTTGTAGGACATGGATTAGGGTCTTATGTTAAAGATTTTATTCGTTCAGAATCAAATCCTCATAGTTATGAGCTAGAATATCTGTCATACATGTATCAATTTGGTGTAATCGGATTTTTCTTGATAATATGTGGAATGATATATACATTCTATGAGATAAGTGTTAAATGGTGTAAAGACAGAATAGCACAAATTATATTACTATTGAATTTTGTGATTTGGCTAATTAAACCATTTTTCAATCCTGGATTTATGTCAAGTAGTTCAGGAATGACAATAGTATCATTTGCGCTTTTGGCACTATATTATACCAAGTTGAAAGAAAATAGCATGTTGAAGGAGATTTAATCTAAATGAAATATTACGTAATTAGCATATGTAATTATGGAATAATCAGTAATTACATGCTAGATGACCTAAAAAAATTAGATAATGTTGAATTTTTATATGAAACTAATCTTAGTGCAACAAAAAGTAATAGATATGTCAGAAAGATTGATTCAATCATAAAAAACTTATATTACAAAGTTATCTATAAAAAGAAAATGATAAATGCAATCATTAAAGATAATACGTGTAGTAACGATGAAAAGACAGTATTGTTTACGAATGAGGCTTTGCAAAAGATAAGTGTAACTGAGTTAAATTTGTTAAAGCAAAACAATATAAAAGTTGTTATGCTATTGATTGATCCGATGTCAGCTAACTATCCAAGTGTGGCGGTTGCTAAATCCTTAATGCAACAGTTTAAATTTGACGAGATTATAACATTTGATCCCAAAGATGCTAAAGAGTATGGGTTCAGATATCAAAATACACTATATTCAACTTTTGAATTCGATTCAAAAAATGATGCGACAAATGATTTGTTTTATTTAGGATGTGTAAAAGACAGATTTGAAATGATGCTAGACTTAAAGAAGATGATTAACGATAATCATGTCAATTCAGATGTGAAATTGTTAGGATTAAGTCAGGATCAAATCAATAAGATAGGTGCTGAGTATTCTATGAATACATATTTACCATATGATGAGATGTTAAGTAGAATGCAGTCTTCTAAGTGTATTTTGGATATAACACAAAAAGGACAAAGTGGAGTAACTCTAAGATATTATGAAGCAATAGTATATAACAAAAAATTACTTACAAACAATGAGAATATCAAAGAGCTTCCGTTTTATGATGAACGTTATATGAAATTCTATTCAGATTTAAGCGATATCGATTGGAATTGGGTAAAAAATGAAGACAAGCCAAACTATAGATATAATAATGAATACAGTCCTATTCATATATTAGAAACATTGGAGGCAAATAATGAAAAAGAAATCAGTTAAAATAAATGCTTTAATGAATACGATTCTTTCGATGTCTGCATTTATTTTTCCATTGATAACATTTCCGTACATAGCGGATACACTAGGTGTAAGAATGAATGGAAAAATCAATTCAATTTCGACAATCGTTACATATTTTTCGATGTTTGCACAATTAGGTATTCCAACGTATGGCGTTAGAATTTGTGCACAAAACAGAAATAATAAAGAAGAATTGACTAGAATTACGCAGGAAATCTTATTTATTAACTTAGTAACTGCAGTTTTAGCATATGTTATACTCGCAGGAACAACAATTTTTGTGCCGGAACTTAGAAACGATAAATTGCTTATTGTAATAATGAGTTCAATAATTGTTTTAAATGCAATTGGTGTGGAATGGTTATATAAAGCATTAGAAGAATACACTTATATTACAAAGAGGTCGATATTCTTCAAATTTGTTTCAATTATTCTAATGTTCCTTTTGGTTCATACACCAAAAGATTATATGTGGTATGGTGCAATTTTAATTTTTGCATCATCTGCATCAAACATAATGAATTTCATTAATTTGAGAAAGTATGTTTACTTAAAGCCAGTTGGGAATTATAATTTTAAGAGACATTATAAACCGATTTTTATATTTTTTGCATTAACAGTAGCTACAACAATTTATACTAACCTTGATATTGTTATGCTTAGATTTATGAAAGGTGAAGATGCCGTAAGTTATTACAGTACAGCCGTTAAGATAAAAATAATTCTTGTAAGTATTGTAACATCAGTAAGTGCAGTATTATTACCTAAGGCTTCAATTTTTGTAAAAGAAAAGAAAATGAAGGAATTCTATGAAATAATTGAAAAAGTACTTAATTTTTCTTTTTTAATAGCATTACCAGTAGTTATTTTCTTCTCATATTTTTCAAGAGAAGGTATATACTTCATTGCAAATTACAAATTCGCTGATGCGGTAATGCCAATGGTTACGATTATGCCAAGTATAGTATTTATTGCTTTTACAGCGGTTATTGGTTATCAGTTGCTTGTTCCATTGGGCAAAGAAAAAAATGTATTGTATTCATCAATCGCGGGAGCTTTGGTAGATTTGATTTTGAATATGATTTTCATTCCAAAGTTAGGACCAACAGGTGCTTCAATAGGTACATTAGCAGCAGAAATTGCAGTATTTATAGTACAGTTTGGAGCTATGACAGAAGTAAATATTATGCTTTTCAAAAAAATAAGTTATGGTAAGATAATACTTGCAAATGTATTGGCGTTTGTAGCAGTATTTTCAGTAAAAAATATACCATTAGATATAAAAAGTAGAGTTCAGGATTTTATATTAATGGCAATTGCTGCAGCAATATTTTTTGGGGTATATGGTATTGTTTTACTTGTTACAAAAGAAAAACTTACCAAAGAATTAACAACTCAATTATGGGGTATGATACGTAGGAGGAAAAGATGAAAAAAGAAGTAGTAGTAAATGTTAAAGATATGCTTATGCGAATAGCATTAAAATGGAGAACAATTATTGTTTGTGCAATAATTGGTGTGCTTTTATTAGATGGTGTAGGAATTTATAAATCATACAAAGAAGTAAAAAGTGCCAAAGAGATGCAGAAAATTGCTCAAAAAGGTGGCAAAATTTCGTATGATGATGTAACAGCAAACTTAACAGAAGCTGAAAAGAAAGATGCTGAATGCAGATTTAATGCATACAAAATGTATTTAAACAGATATAAAAGATATGTTGATTATTCTAACAAATCTATTTTAATGAATTTAGATCCCAATCAGGTATATCAGCATAAGTTTGCCTATAAAGTATCTCAGCCACTAGAAAAGGCTGATGTTGAGGCTACAATTAAAAACATTTTATCAGATAACGATATTTACGAATCATTTGTAAAAGAATATAAATACAAAGATTCAAAAGAATACATTTCAGAATTAGTAAGAGTTGGAAATCAACCTAAAAAAGTTACAAAAGGTGACAAAGTAGAAGTTAACGTTAATAATGATAATTCAAAATTAATTCAGATAACAGTAGTAGCTTCAACTGATAAGCAGGTAGAAGATTTAGCACAAATCGTAGAAGATAAGTTAAAAAACAGCTCAGAAAAAATCAAAAACCAAAACGATGGAGCAACTATAACAAAGGTAACAGATAAGTTAATTAAGACTGTAGACGATGAGATTTTAGCTCAGCAGGAAAACGTTGCAGAAAAAGTAGATAAGATTAATACATCAATTGTTAATAATTTAAATAATTTAGATGAAGCAGGAAGAGAATATTATAAAGCAATGGTAAAAAATCTTTCTTTAGACGAGAAAGATGATTTAGTTTACATTGATACAACAGATGGTACTCTTTCAGCAAACAAACAGAAAAATAAAAAAGTGGATGTAGAAATACCTTCAATTCGTTTAGTTAGCAAAAAGATGATAGTTCTTGGAGCAGCTGTTGGTATTTTCTTAAGCTTAATAGTTTTAGCTTTAAGATATTTATTGGATAAAACTCTAAAAAATGAAACAGAATTAAGAGATTCATTTGGTATTCCTGTTTTTGGAGTATTAAGTATTAATGAGAAGAAAATTGGAAAAATTGATAATAGAATTATGGAACTTTTTGGAAGAAAAATGTTACCACAACAAGAAGTTCTTAAAAATATAAATCAAAAATGTGTTGCATTAACTAAAGCAAAAGGTTTAGGTTCCATAATATTTATTAATGATAATGAAAATGTAAAAATGCAAGATATTATTTCTAAGGATTTATTTAAAGGTGCAGAAGTAAAATTCATGAATAATAATGAATTTATTGATGAAGTAGCAGCTTCAGAAGTTCCTTTAAACGTTGTAGTTACTGAAGAAGTAAATAAAACAGCATATGTTGACATTGATGAACAGATTGATTTCTTTGAACAATTAAATGTTAATGTATTAGGTAGCATAGTTCTTGAATAGTTAATGCCTCAGAGGGAGGTCGTATGACTCATAAGATTATTACTAGTTTAAAAGAGAGGAGGAAGATGCTATTATTTGGTATTGCGATAGCTATACTTGTTGTTGTAGCAGCAGGTATAGTGTTGTCCAATACTAAAAAGACACAATGTACAGCACAAGTTGATGACCCACAGTATGGTATCGAGCAGGCTAAGAACAGTCTTGCTAAAAAGCAGGCAAATTCTAACAATAAGATAGTATTTGACAGTTTTAACAACAAGAATACAGCTAACAAGCCTTGTAAAAGCTTAAAAAAAGGTGTCGATGTTTCCGTTTATCAAGGAGAAATCGATTGGAAGAAGGCTAAGGCATCAGGCGTTGAATTTGCTTTTATCAGGGTAGGTTATCGTGGAAAGACAGCACAAGGTGTTCTAGGAGAAGATAAGAATTTTAGAAAAAACATACAGGGCGCAATTGATGCACATATTCCTGTAGGTGTATATATTTTCTCACAGGCTATTACTCAACCAGAAGCTGTTGATGAAGCTGAATATGTACTAAAGAGAATAGCTAATTATAATATAACATTACCAGTTGTAATTGACTACGAATATGCAGCAAATAATACTGGTAGATTATATGAAGCTAAGTTATCTAAAGAACAAGCAACTGATGTTTGTAATGCTTTCTGTGAAAAGGTTGAGAGTTTAGGATATACTGGAATGGTTTATGCTAATTCTTCAATGCTAAAAAATCAGCTAAACGCTTCTAGCTTAGCAAAAAAGCATAGAATTTGGTTAGCAAATTACGTGAACAAAACTACATATGATGGAGAATATGATTTCTGGCAATGTAGTTCAACAGGTAATGCAAAAAGCTATGGTATGAGTTCTACGTATGTTGACTTGGATTACTGGTTTGATGACGGCTTAAAAGTAAGACGTGATTATTCATTGGTTTTCGATGCACAATATTATGCAAATAAATACGCGGACTTAAGAAATGCTTTTGGATATGATTATATAGCATTGTACAGACATTTCTTGAATAACGGAATGGCGGAAGGACGTCAGGGTAATGCAATTTTTGATCCAAAATTCTACAGAGATAAATACTATGACTTATTAGCCAATTTTGGAATAGACTATACAAAATATTATGAACACTTTATAGATTTTGGAATGAGAGAAGGACGCCAAGGCTCAGCAGAATTTAGCGTCATTTCTTATAAAAATGCAAACCTTGATTTAAGAAATGCTTTTGGTAAAGATATTGAAAAGTACTATAGACATTACCTTTCAATAGGATGTCATGAAGATTCAAGAAAGAATACCTTAGTTGGTTATGAGAATCAATTAGTGGGAGCTGTTACAACATTTAATGGTAATGATTATTCTAGAGTATATGATTTTAATTATTATAAAGAGCATAATTCTTTAATTAAATCAAAATACAGTCTAGATGATATAGGTGCTCTTGAATACTTTGTTACAACAGGTATGGCAAATGGAGACCAGGCAAAAGATAGCTTTGATCCAGTGTCATATAAGAATAGATGGCGTGATTTAAGAGTGGCTTATAAAAACGATTATAAGCAATACTATACACATTATATTTATTGTGGATTTGATGAAAAGAGAGAAGCGGTTGGATATAGGGACAAAGTAGTAGATGCGACAACAGTGTATAAAGGAGTAGATTACTCTAAAGTATATGATTTCAATTACTATATTACAAAATATCCAGATATAAAAGCTGCATTTAACTTAGACGAGGATAAAACAATTGAACACTTTGTTAATAACGGAATGTCAGAAGGACGTCAGGCTATTGAATCGTTTAATGTTAAGTCATATAGAAACAGATATGCAGATTTAAGAAATGCATTTGGTGATAAATTAAAAGAATACTATATGCATTATATAAATTCTGGTGCTAAAGAACAGCGCGTAGGAATTGGCTTTGAAAATGAAGTAGTTGATTATGCAACTGTTTTAGATGGCGTAGACTATAGTTCGGTATATGATTACAATTACTATGTTGCAAACAACCCTGATATTGCGAAAGCTTATGAAAATAAGAGTGATAAAGAAGTACTTAGTCATTTCGTAAATTGTGGAATGAAAGAATGCAGACAAGCAAAGAAAGATTTTAATGTTATCTCTTATAAGAACAGATATGCAGATTTAAGAATAGCATTTCATAATGATTATGTTAAATACTTCAAACATTATATGGAATCAGGAAAGAAAGAAAACCGTTTGACAACAGGTTTTGAAAAACAAGTAATTGAACCTGTCACAGTATTAAATGGAGTAGATTATTCAAAAGTATATAATTATGATTATTATATGCAGAATAATCCTGATGTAAAAGCTGCATTTGGATTTGATGATATTGGAGCTTTAGAGCATTTTGTTAATAATGGTATGAATGAAGGCAGACGAGCATGTGAAAACTTTGATGTTAACGCTTACAAAGCTGCTCATCCAGAATTATATGTAAAATGTGGAGATGTTTTAAAGAATTATTTCATGGAATACATGAATAGCTAAAAAGCATAGTAAAAATAATAAATTAATAAACAAAAAAACAATTAAGAAAAGATGACTCTTCAGTGTGGAGAGCCATCTTTTTGTCGATATAAGGATAGTATAAAATGTGTTTTTTTTGTGAATATTAACCAATCGTAATGACAAAAAAATACATAAATGTTATTATATAAAGTGAGATAGAGTCCTATTTACTAGGATTCTTGACAAAAACTTAATACTTCATCCACGCAGCAGGGGATAGCTAAAAACTATACGAAAGAAGGGAATGATGAAAAAAATGAAAAAAAGATTATTAAAAGTAAGTTCTTTACTTTTAACATTGTCTCTTGGTGCAACATTTGCATGGTATGAGAATTCAGACAGCAATGTGAATAGTGGACAGTTAAAGAAGCAAGTTAAAGAACAAGCGGCTAATTTTGTGACAACGAATAATGAGGCATATAAGGATATAAAAAAGGCAGCAGATGATGAATCATCTGAACCCCCAATTGCCAATATGAATATGGGCACAAAAGTAGACAATTCAAACAAAGAAGTTAGTAATAATGCTAACAATAATGCTACAAGCAGCGTTACTAACAAAGTGACAAATAACGTTGTTACGATGGATGAAGATGGAAATACTATAACAACAAATAGCATCGAGGAGGCATTAAAGGATGCTGATCAGAATTTAGATAAATATACTCTAAATCCTAATGAAAGCAAACTTCAAACCTTCAAGAAAACTTATCAAGCTAACAAAAACATAGTAATAGTCTTAGATCCAGGTCATGATGCTGTTCATGGAGGAACAGGCGCAGGCGGCGTACCTGAAGCTGAAATCAACTTAGATATTGCATTAGCTTGTCGTGATGAGTTAAGAAAGTATTCAGGAGTAACGGTCTATATGACAAGAGAGACGGCAGCATGTCCTCATCCAGGTACTTCTTCAGGTGATGATAATTATAGAAGAGTACAGTATGCAAAGAGAGTTGGAGCAACAGCATATATTGCATTACATTGTAATATGTCATCAAATACTAATGCCAATGGAGCTGAGGTCTATTGCCCAAATAGAGGATTAAATCCGACAATTGGACAAATTGGATATGACTTAGCCAGATATTCAGTACAGGAATTAGCAGCATTAGGACTTCGTAATGGTGGAGTTCATACTAGAGATTCAGAGACAAATACAAGATACGCAGATGGCTCACTAGCTGATTATTATGCTGTTATTAAAAACAGTAAGTTAAATGGTTTTCCAGGAATTATCATTGAACATGGATATCAATCAAACGCATACGATATGAATAATTTCTTAAGACCAAAATCAGGTAGAACAAGAGTAGGTATAGCTGATGCAACTGCAATTGCTAAGTATTATGGTTTGACTAAAGGTTTAACATATGACGGAGTTGATATGAAACCTGTATTCAACAAAGACTATTATGCACAGCATAATCCAGATGTTGCTAAGGCACTTGGAAATGATGAAATGGCATTATTTAGACATTTCATTGATAATGGAATGAAAGAAAGAAGACAGGCCAGTGCTAACTTTGATGTTAAATCATATGTTAACGAATATTGCGATTTGAGAAATTCATTTGGGCAAGATTGGAGCAAGTATTACAAGCATTTTGCTCAATTCGGAAGTCGTGAAGGTAGACATGGTACTGGATGCAGTACTAGAAAAGGATATGTAACTGTCTATAATGGTAAGGATTATTCAAAAGTATACAATGGCGCATATTACGCAGATCATAATTCAGATCTTAAGAGTGCATTTGGCACAGATGATTTGAAGCTGATTGAACATTTCGTTAATAATGGAATGAAAGAAGGAAGACGCGCAAGCGAGAACTTCGATGTTCATTCATATAAGAATGCAAACTCTGATTTAAGAGATAGTTTCGGAGATGATTGGACAAAATACTTTGAACATTATTGTAGAATAGGATACAAAGAAGGAAGAACAGCAAAAGACTGTGATAAGGTTTTAAGAACTACAACATATAATGGAGTAGATTATTCTAGAGTCTATAACTATGATTACTATGTAAGTAAATATCCAGATTTAAAACGCGCCTTTGGTGATGATGACCTTAAGACATTACAGCATTTTGTTAATTATGGAATTAATGAGAAGCGTCAGGCAAGTGATAATTTTGATATTCAATCATATATTAATGCCAATAAGGACCTTAGATTAGCGTTTAGAAAAGATTGGAAAGCATATGTAAAACATTATATGAGCAATGGTTATAAAGAAGGAAGAACTACTACAAATTGTAGTGAAGTAAAAGATCCAATTACAACATATAATGGAGTAGATTATTCTAAAGTTTATAGTTTTAAAGATTACACTTCATTATATCCTGATATTCAAAGAGCATTTGGAAATGATGATGTTGGAGCAATCGAGCACTTTGTAAACAATGGTATGAATGAAAGACGTCAGGCAATTTCTACATTTGATGTTGTATCATACAAGAATGCAAATGCTGATTTAAGAGCAGCATTTGGAAATGATATGAAGAAGTACTATATGCATTATATTAATAATGGATATAAAGAGAATAGAAAGACAACAGATTGCAAAACAGTTCAGAATCCTGTAACTGTATACAAAGGAGTCGACTATTCTGCAGTTTACGATTATGACTATTATGTGACAAATAATAAGGATGTAATGAATGCATTTGGCGGAGATGACCTATTAACTCTTGAACATTTTGTAAAATGCGGAATGAGAGAGGGACGTCAGGCTAGTGCAACATTTAACGTTCACACTTATGCAAACAATTATGCTGATTTAAGAGCAGCATTTGGTAATGATTTAACTAAATATTATATGCACTACATAAACAATGGAAAAAACGAAAATAGAAAGGGAGTATAAATACTTTGAAGAATTTTAAAAGAAAACTATTTAGTATTTTACTAGTCTTTACTTGTTTAGTTTCAGCTATGTTTATGAACGGCTCAACCGAAGTAGTTAAGGCCAATTTATCAGACAACCTATATCCGATAATGGGAAGTTCAAGTGTTACAATTAATCAGATGATTAATTATTATGAAAAACATGCGAAGTACCCAGCAGATTATCAGAGATCGGATGCACCAACTATTTATCATTTTTGTAAGATTTATATGGAAGAATGTGATGCTGAAGGCGTAAAGACAGAAGTTGCTTTCGCACAAGCAATGAATGAAACAGGATTCTTAAGATATGGTGGAGATGTTCATCGTGATCAATATAATTTTGCAGGAATAGGTGCAACAGGTGGTGGAAACCCAGGAAACAGATTCAGTAGTGTAAGGGAAGGTGTAAGAGCTCAAGTTCAGCATCTTAAGGCTTATGCTTCTACTCAAAGGATTAGAAATCCAAAGGTTGATCCAAGATATGATTATGTATATTCAAAAGATAAACCTAAAGCTCCATACGTGCAATGGTTAGGAATTCAAGAAAACCCATATCATCAAGGATGGGCAGCAGCATCAAGATATGGATATACATTAGTTGATCGTTATATAGCAGAGATGCTAGGAATATCTACATTTAGTACTTGGTATAATGGTTTGAATTATGCAGCAGTATATGAACCAGGTTACTATAAGATTCATAACCCAGATGCATCAAGAGCATTTGGTGGCAATTCAGATTCACTTATCAGACATTTCATTAATAATGGAATGAGTGAGGGAAGACAAGCAAATGCTTCATTTGATGTAAAGGCGTATATGAATCGATACGTGGATTTAAGAAATGCATTTGGCGATGATTTAAAGAGTTATTATATGCATTATATTAATTCAGGTAAAAAAGAAAACAGAAATGCTCTTGATTGTCCTACAAGACAGGGCGGAGGAGTGACAAAATACGCTGGAAAAGACTATTCAGCTGTATATAATTATGAGTACTATATTCAAAATAATCCGGATGTTAAGAATGCCTTCAAAGATGATGACATTGCAGTATTAAAACATTTTATTAATAATGGAATGAAAGAAGGCAGAAAAGCAAGTCCTAATTTTGATTTAGTCTCATATAAAAATGCAAATGCTGATTTAAGAGTAGCATTTCAAAATGATAAACAAAAGTATTACTTACATTACATTTCATACGGAAGAAGAGAAGGTAGAAAAACAACAGGAGTAACAACATTACTTAATCCTGTAACAAAGTATGAAGGTAAAGATTATTCAGCGGTTTATAATTATGATTATTATATAAGTCATAATCCAGATGTAGCAAAAGCATTTCCAAATGATGATGTTTCTGTACTAAAACATTTCATCAATTATGGAATGAGTGAAGGACGTCAGGCAAGCGAAAGTTTTGATTTGGCCTCATATAAAAATGCTTATAGAGATTTAAGAAATGCATTTGGTAATGATAAGAAAAAATATTATATGCATTATATCAATAACGGAAAGAGTGAAGGTAGAAAAGCAACAGGAGTAACAAGCTTACAGGATGGAGTTACTACTCTTGATGGAGTTGATTATTCATTGATTTACAATTATGACTATTATGTAAGTCAAAATCCAGATGTAGCAAAAGCGTTTCCAAATGATGATGAAGCAGTGCTTAGACACTTTGTAAACAACGGAATGAAAGAAGGAAGAGCTTCAAGTGAATCCTTTAACCTTAGCGTTTATAAAGAGAATAATGAAGATTTAAGAGCTGCTTTTGGAGATGACGATGCTCAGTATTATATGCATTATTTGAGATTTGGTCATAATGAAAACAGAAAATGTGTTTAGTTTTAAGCTGACAAAATGAGTAAATTAAGTAATATGGCTAAATAATAAAGTTTAACATAAATACCGACTTTTACAGTTAGATTACAATTCTAATTAGTGGGGGTCGGTATTTTTTTATTCGAGTTGTAAAGGCTTATATACGCTAACGTCTTCATATAATTTTATTGATAATGCAATAAAGTTGTTAAAAATGAATATAAAATACGATATACTAATATAGGTGATTAATTTGTAAGTAAAAAGACAAGGAGTGGCAAAATGAAAAATGTAATGGAACTTTTTGGAAAAAAGCTAGGTATGCTTTTATTTGCATTTTTTATGCTGTTATTTATTGGATGTGGAGTAAATGCCAATAAAGTTATGGCTGCAGAAAATGAAAGCGGATACAAGCAACCTACATTTGAAAAAGTAGACAACTTAAAGGATTACCTTGCTCCAGAGGATAAAGATGAAAATGGATATGGAGATTTTGGAGCACACTACTATGCAGATCCTTATTGGTCAAAGTTTGGTACTAGAACGTATTATAACAAACTTAATTCAGAAGAAAGAAAGCTATATGACGGTTTATATCAAAAATGTGATGAAGTCTTAAATAGTGCCAATAATTGTGTTGTAGTTGGAAGAAGTTATAGTGTTGGATTAGTATCCTATGATGCAAGTAAAGTTAGTGAAAGCAGAGCACAGGATATAGCGGTTATTTTTACGCTGGATAATCCACAGTTTTTCTTTTTAAATAATAGCTATACGTATGGAGATTATGGTGGAAATACTAAAATAATAACGCCAAATGTCTACAGTGATTTTGCAAATGGTCAAGTTAGAAACAATGCCAAGCAGGCCTTTAAAGCGCAGTTAGATAGTTGGTATTCAATAGCAAAGGCGTATCCAACCAAAATACAAAAATTAAGAAAACTAGAGACTTTGATTGATGAAAGCGTAACATATGTCAACACTGATAAAGATCAGAGCGCGTATAGTGCAGTCGTAGAAAAAAGATCAGTATGCTCAGGTTACTCAAAAGCGTTCGAGATGTTAAGTAATGCTATGGGAATAGAGTCCGTATGTTTGACAAGTAGTACACATCAGTGGGCAGTAGTTAATATGACCATGGGATGGTATGATGTAGACGTAACTTGGGATGATGATAGCAGAAATGACAATGTGGCAAGTTCAGCATCATATTTCTTGGTGCCAGCTATTGGAGGAAGAGAACACAGCGTACAAAGTATGTGGAATGGATTAGCACCAACAAGAAATGGATCGTCTGTATTTTATGCACCAGTGTATTCGTTTAGTTCATACGAAAGATATAATGTTGATGTAGCTAATGCGTATGGATGGAATGAAGGTGCAGTATTAGATCATTTTTTGTTTAACGGAATGAATGAACAAAGAATGGGTGAAGCATCATTTGACGTAAAAATATACAGACAAAATTATTCAGATTTAAGAAAAGCATTTGGAAATAATTATCCATTATACTATGAACATTTCTTATGCTTCGGAAGACGAGAAGGTCGTAATGCTACTTCTTTGATACCGAGAGAAAAGGTTACTAGTGTAGGTGGAGTTGATTATTCAGCTGTATATAATCCAGATTATTATCTTAATAATAATCCAGATTTGAGGAGAGCTTTTGGAGATGACGATATTGCACTTTTAAATCATTTTGTTGCATTTGGAATGAGAGAAGGAAGACAGGCAAAAATAGATTTTAATGTAATTTCGTATAAAAATGAATATCCAGATTTAAGAAGAGCATTTAAAAACGATTTGCCAAGATATTATAAGCACTATATAAGCAACGGAAAACGAGAAAATCGTCACACAACTGGAAAAGAAGATAGAATTGTTGGTGGAATGACAGTTCTAGATGGCAGAGATTATAGTGCTGTATATGATGTTAATGAATATCGAAATAAATATGAGGATTTAAGAAAAGCATTTGGATATGACGATGAGGCTCTTCTTAGACATTTTGTTGATTTCGGAATGAAAGAAGGTCGTCAGGCAAAATCAACATTTAACGTTGAGATTTACAAAGATAACTACGAAGATTTAAGACGAGCATTTAGAAATAATAATAAAGAGTATTATCTTCATTACCTAAATTTTGGAATTAAAGAAGGAAGAATTGCACGTAGAAAAATATAATTCTTTTATAAAAATCATAAAGAATTAATATCAATAATATAAAGAAATATAAAATCTCTATCTATTTTATAAACAAATGGATAGAGATTTTTTTAAATAATTAATAACGTATAAAGGCATCCTTAATTCTATATAAAGTTTATAAATACAGTAATTAAAAAAACTTATGATTCGATATAGAGAGTGAATTCAATGTTACATAAATAAGTTATATAAATTTATAACTTTATGTTTTTTTAAACTAAGGAGGAATAATATGATTAATAGGACGTTTAAGAAAAAAGTTTTTGGGGTGGTTATGGCGATGAGCCTTGTTGTACCTGTAGTTGCTCCATCTGTAGCAGTTAAAGCTGATGACACAAGTATATCGACAGCTGTTGTAAAACATCAAACAGTTTATGCAGGAGTAGATTATTCGCCAGTATATGATTATAGTTATTATACGAAAAACAATGTCGACGTTGCTATGGCATTCCCAGGAGACGAAGAAAAAGTTCTAAAACACTTTGTAGAGTTTGGTATGAGTGAAGGACGCCAAGCAAATACAGATTTCGTTGTTACAGGATATAAAAACAGATATGGTGATTTAAGAGCTGCATTCGGAAATGATTTAGAAAAATACTATAGACATTATCTAGACTATGGTGTAGATGAGAAACGTGATGGAAGTGCATGTGATACCGTTCAGAATCCTATAACAAAATACAAAGGAATCGATTATAAATTAGTATATAATTATGCTACTTATAAAGGCAACTATGAGGATTTGGCTAAAGCATTTAAAGATGATGATGTTGCATATCTAAAACATTTTGTAGAGTTTGGTATGAATGAAGGAAGAGATGCAATAGCAACAGCAACATTTAGCATTAAATCTTACAAGAATGCAAATGATGATTTAAGAAAAGCTTTTGGTAATAATTTGAAACAATACTATATGCACTATATCTATTATGGAAATAAAGAAAATCGTATAGTAACTGGTAAAGATAATGAAATCGTAAATCCAGTGACAGAGTATAATGGCGTAGATTATGCAGATGTATTTGATGCAAATTACTATCGTAATAAATATCTTGATTTAGAGTTAGCATTTAATTTTGATGATCAGGCGTTATTAGAGCATTTTGTAAATATGGGAATGGCAGAAGGACGCCAAGGAAGTGAATACTTTAATGTAAAAGATTATAGAAACAATTATGAAGATTTAAGAAAAGCATTTGGATCTGATTTAAAGAAATACTATTTGCACTATATTAATTATGGAAAAGATGAAGAAAGAACTGCTGTAGGTTCTATTTCAGCAACTCCACCAGCAGGAAACGAAGGCGAATAGGGATAAAGAATCACCAATATACTTAAGCATCTAAATGCTTAAGTGAATGAAATAAAAACTCCATCCGTTTAAAGCGGATGGAGTTTTTTTGTGCATTATTTAGACAAAGTGTTATAATAAAATTTGGTATGAAAAAAATGGGTATAAAGAAGGGTAAAAGGAAAATGAAAAAGAAACTAAACGAATTAACAGAAATAATAAAAAATATCGGATCACTTATAATAAAATACCGATGGTTATTGGCATTGTGTGTATTTGTATTTTGCGTTGCATTAAAAATACATGGAACGTCAATTGGAGTCTATGATGTGATTTTTCCAACTAAAATAAGTGAAGATGCTGCACAAAAGTATAATGTTGCAGGACATTTTCGACCAGTTCGAGGAGATGAACTTGCAGTACATACGCCAACGTATTTTTCACAGTATTACAATGGATATAAAAAATATAGTCATCAAATGTCAGTTGGTAAAACCAACATGATATTAGATTATTATGCACCAGTGAAGGATATTACAGTATTATGTAAACCATTTAATATAGGATATATTCTGTTTGGAAACGAAAGAGGTTTAAGTTTTTATTGGTGTAGCCAAATGATAATGTTGTTTATGGCGGCTTTTGAAATGTTTTATATTTTAACAAAAAAAGATTCATTATTGTCTATAGTAGGTATGTGTATGATAGGTTTTTCTCCAGCAATGCAGTGGTGGATGATTCCGCATATGCCTATAGTTTTTATCTATGCAATGATATTGTTTGATTTAGGTTATTATATGTTTACATATAAAAATAAAAAAATGCAATGGTTGTTTACGGTAATGGAAGGATTTTTGGCCGTGGGGTTTGCATTATCAATTTTCCCATCATGCCAAATTGTAACTGGCCTAGTAGCAGTAGTCTTATTAGTAGTTTGCTTAATTCGTGATAGGACTGAATGTGGTATAGTTGAAGGCATGGATAAGAATGAAATAAAAAAGAATATAATTAATGCTGTAATAAAAGCAGCAGTAGCAGGTACTATAGCAATAGGTATTTTGCTTTGGTTTGTTATAACTTCAAGAGAAGATTTAAGATTATTAACGAATACTGTATATCCTGGTAAGAGGGTTGTTTTAGGTCATAATGCGACTTTGAAAGATTTATTTACAGAATTAAGATCGTTAACATTAGCGTTTAGAGATACAAATATTTTGAATAATTCAGAAATAGCTACATTTATTCATTTTACACCATTGTTCTTGGTTATTTTCCCTAGTTTGGCTAGAAGACTAAGAAATGAAAAGAACAATAAAAAAAATATGGATTTATTAGTAGGAAAGGCTTTGTTTATTTCTCTACTTGTAGAAATAGCTTTCATGGGCTTGGGATTTTCTCCACGATTAGCTAAGTTAACATTATTTAGTTACGTTAATAGAATGCAGATGGGGTACGGATTTACAGGAGTTATATTTAATATATGGTGTATTGATATGTTATGGAAACAAAAAGCAATGTATAAAAAATGGCAATTGATACTATTACCTGTAATATATGCGATAACATACGAAATGATGATAACAATAGATTTGAGAGAATATCTAAGAGAACGTTATTTGTGTATAGAAATAGTGATAATGTCAGTTATTGTAGCTTTTGCAATAATGAAATATAAAAAATTATTTGCATTGGGAATGTGTTCAGTTATGATATTTGCAGGAGCTTTTGTTAATCCAATTTGTAGAGGAATTGCACCAATTACCAATCATCCAATAAGTAGATTTATTAATGAAACATCAAGAAAAGATCCAAATTCTTATTGGATTGTTGCCGATAAGTCTGTTCAAATTGCAAATTTTGCGATGGCGAATGGTGCAAAGAGTCTTACATCAACTAATTTTTATCCAGATTATGCTAAGTGGAATGTCTTAGACAAAAGTGGTAAAAAAGAAGAAGTGTATAACAGATATTTAAATCATAGTATGCTTTTGACAAATGGTAAAACAAATATGCATATTCTTACTCCGGATTCTGTGAGAGTAAACGTAAATCCAAAAGATTTGTTAAAGCTTAATGTGAAATACGTTATGACAAAACCTCAAAATGAAAAGATACTAAAAAAAGCAAATATTCGATATAAAAAGCTTTTTTATGAAGACGGATATGCCATATACAAGATTGAAAAATAAAAGTTCAATAAAAAATGAAATTTCTTAGTAATAATATAAATTCTACCGATATAAAATCTGTGTAAAAAATAAACAGTTTTTTGGGAGGTAGATAATGAAAAGAATACAAAACATAAGGAATGCAGTTCTGAGAAAAATCGTAGTAGCTGTAATTGTATTTGGAATTTATTGTTTGTTTGGAACAATTCAGGTGAGTGCAACTACAAAAGATAATGCAAATTTAGATAAGACATCTGTATCACGAGATGCATATTATGGAGGAGTAAATTATGCTCCAGTATTCGATTACGAATACTATATTGATCGCTATGCAGATATAAATCGTTGCTTTGCTAATAATCCAGAGGGTGCGCTTAATCATTATGTTACTATGGGTATAGATGAAGGTAGACAAGCAAGTGCAAATTTTGATATTACGTCGTATAGATATGCAAATCAGGATTTGAGACTTGCATTTGGAAAGTATAATAAAGGTTATGTTGAGCATTATTTAAAATTTGGAATCCATGAAAATAGACGGACAACAAATGTTGATAAAATTACTGATCCTGTAACAAAATATAATGGGATAGATTATAGATTAGTTTATGACTATGAATATTATAAAGATCATAATCCAGATTTGGTTGGCGTATTTGCAGATGATGATGTTGACTATATCAAACATTTTGCTACATTTGGAGTTAATGAATTTAGATATGCAAGTGCTTCGTTTGAAGCAAGTTCATACAGAAATGCATATCGTGATTTAAGAAGAGCCTTTGGAAACAATTACAAAATGTATTATTTACACTACATTAACAACGGTTGTTATGAATATCGTGATAAAGTAGTAGGAATATCAGAATTATTAGATGCAGTTACAGTTTATAATGGTATAGATTATTCGGATGTATACGATTATTATTTTTATGTTAATAAGTATCCTGATATAAGAGACGCATTTGGAAACAATGATTGTGCTGTTTTAGAACATTTTATTCATTACGGAATGTATGAAAGAAGACAAGCTAATCAAAAATTTGATGTAGTATCTTATAGAAAAAAATACCAGGATTTAAGAGTAGCATTCGGATGCAATATGCCAGAGTACTACTATCATTATATTAATTATGGCAAAGCTGAGAAAAGAGTATGTATTGGAGTGTATACGCTTCAAAATCCATTGACAATTTATTATGGCGTTGATTTATCAGAAGTTTACGATTATTATTATTACGTTTCTCATAACAGATATTTGTTACGGGAGTATGATGAAGATGATGATTATGCAATGCTTAAACATTTTGCACTAGAGGCAATGCCACAAAATAAGCCAGGAAAAGAAAACTACGACCAGAAGAGATATGAAGAATTAAGAGAAACATTAATGTATCGTTTGTTACCACCACTTGCGCAATAATAGTTTGAAATAGATTAGAGCTTTTATTGATATGAAAGAAAATAGAAAAGTTTAGAAATAGAATAATACCGATCACATGAGCTTAATTGAAAGCTATTTATTATTTTTGTGAAAAAACAATAATTGAATGGCTCGATAATAAAGTTGTTGTAGATCGGTATTTTTATATATAACCAAAAAATAAAATCTTTATTAAAAACAATAAAAAATAAACTAAATTTCATAAACTCCTCCGATATAGCTACTATAAATAGATATAAAGAATGTTTATTAATAAATAGTTGTGGAGGTATCAAATGCATAGGAAGAAGAACATAAGGAATGAAGTGATTAGAACAATTCTAATGGCAGCGGTCGTATTTGGAGTTAGTAGTATTGTCGGAGTTAGAGTTCAAGCTGAAGAAAGCCAGATAACAGAAAATCAAGTAAAAGAAAATCAAGTAACAGAAAATGAGTTAGAAGAAAATCAAAGTAAAGAAAGTCAAACAGAAGAGAATACACAAGAATCGCAGCCATCTCAAAACACTAAAGAGTCAAAAGTAGAATATAATACTTCATCAAATTCTAGTAACAATGACGATGAAGAAGACCCTGGTCCGGTTGGTCCAGGTACAGCAGCATTGCCAGAAATGGCCCATGTCTATGAAGGAATAGATTATTATCCAGTATATGATTTTTATTATTATACTAGTCAGTATTCTGATATAAAAAGAGTATTTGGAAATGATCCAGAAGGCGCATTAAAACATTATGTTACCTTTGGAATTAAAGAAGGAAGACAAGCAACTTCTTCTTTTGATATAAAATCATATAGAAATGCAAATCCTGATTTGAGAAGTGAATTTGAATATGATAATAAAAAATATGTGCTCCATTTTATAAGAAACGGAAATTATGAAGGTAGGATAACAAATGGCGTAGACACAATAAGAAATCCAATTACCAAACTTAGAGGAAAAGATTATAAATCAGTATATGATTATGAGTATTACAAAAGCAATAATCCTGATGTTTATAAGGCATACGGGGACGATGATATAGCTTTGCTAAAACATTTTATTGAATTTGGAATGCGCGAAGAGAGACAAGCAAAAGAAGATTTTGATGAAAAATCATATAGGTATGCAAATGCAGACTTAAGATGGGCATTTAAAGCAGATAAAACGAAGTATTATAATCATTTTATAAAATATGGTTATAAAGAAGGACGAGTAACAACAGGTGTAACTGAGTTAAAAAATGTCATTACAAAAGCAGATGGCGTAGATTATTCTTCAGTATATAATTTCAAGTATTATATTCAAAGTTATCCAGATTTAAAGAATGCATTTGGAACTGAAGATGACGCTAGTGCATTAGATCATTTTCTAAAATATGGAATGAGAGAACGAAGAAAAGGCAATGAAAACTTTGAAGTTAATTCTTACAGATACCAGTACAGAGATTTGAGACTCGCTTTTAAAAATAATTTCCCATCGTATTATCGTCATTATATACAACATGGTAGATATGAAAATAGAAATACAAAGGGAGTTACAAGTTTACAGAACCCTGTAACAATTTACGGAGGAATAGAGTTAGCGCCAATTTACGATTATTATTATTATGCTTCGCATTATCCGGATTTAATTAATGCATATGGGGATGATGATGTTTCATTACTTGAGCACTTTGGTGGAATCGGAATAATAGAAGGCAGAGTAGCCAAAGACCAATATGATCAAGCATTGTATGCAGATGTAAAAGAAAGATTGCATCCAACTCCACCTCCACCACCTCCTGTTGTTGCAACAGATTCAATGTTTTATGTGGCACAAAAATATAGTAGTCCATCTCAATATCTTATCCTTGTAGACAGATCAAGACATCAAGTTGGTATTTTTAGTGGTTCAAAAGGAAGATGGGGAGAAGTAGATTATTTCTTATGCGGAGATGGTAAAGCTTCAACACCAACGGTAGAAGGACTATTCCATATTATCAATAAGAAACCTTATTTCGATTCAGGATCAGCAAGATGTTGGTATGCAACACGAATTTATAAAGGATATTTATTCCATTCAGTATTATATACTCAGACATCTACCCCATCACGCATTAAGGATGGCCGACTAGGTGTTGGAGTTTCGCATGGTTGTGTAAGACTTGATATTAATAAAGCAAAATGGATCTATGATAATATTCCAATTGGAACAACAGTAGTAATTTATAGTTAATAAAAAAATGAATGTTTAATATAAAAAAATAATATTAATAAGAAAGATAGGGCACACTCTATAGAATAGAGAGTGCCCTTTGATTATTTTATATGAATTTTAGTTGATAGAACTACATAAGGTATTTTTTTGATGAAAAATATATACAATTTATGTTATAATTATATTTGTTGTGAATTACGTTGAAGGGTTAGTACAGCATAATTTTCAATAATAATGACTATGAAATGATTTAAAAGATAGGTTAGTAGGGAGAAAAAATGAATTATAAAACACTTGAGTTTAAATTCAAAAAGGCCAACTTTTTGTATGCAAAGTACGGTTTGAATGGAACTGTAAAAAAGATATTAAACAAGAAGAAAACATATGAAACATATAATGAATGGTTTTTAGATAGAGCCGTATCAGTTAAAGAGTTAGAAAAACAATGTAAAATGTCATTAAAGATGTTGAATAAACCATCAATAGAGGTTGTAATATTGCCAGGCAGTGATGATGCTACAGATTATAAAGCAATAGTTTCACTTGAAAATCAAACATATTCTGAATGGAAAGGTATTATTTTAGAAAAAGAGTCAAATAAAAAAAGGTATAACATTAATTATGAAAATGTTGGCGATTTTGAAAAAATGATACTAGATAAGCAGATAAATATTTCTGAACAAATCCAAAATATTGTAAGAGCCACAGATGCAGATATTGTATTATTTACTAGATTAGATCAGGAAATAGAACCAAATTATTTATATGAAATGGTAGATAATTACATGAACGAGACATTTGAAGTGTATTATACTGATGCGGATTGTATAAAAGATGGTGTTCATTATGCACCGGACTTTAAGCCAGATTACAGTATAGATATGCTTAGAAGTTGTAATTATATAGGAGAAACATTTGCAGTAAGTAAGTCATTACTTATGAATGCAGAAATATTCTATGATTTGAAATTAGATAGAGTTGAATCAAATATTTATAGTTTACTTTTGCAAGCCTGTGAAAGTGCAAGAGCAATAAAACATTGTCCAAAAGTTTTGGTACATAGCACAGAAAAGAATGTCGATATAAATGCCGTTTTATTTGAAGAAAAAGCAGTATTAGAGAGACATTTAGAAAGAATAGAACAGGCAGCAGACGTGACTGTTAATGAAAAATATAAAGTGTTAGATTTGAAATACAAATTAAATGAACATCCATTAGTATCCATTTTGATTCCTAATAAGGATCAAGTTGAAACATTAGCAAGATGTATAGAATCTATTGAAAAATCTACATACGACAATTATGAAGTTATTATAATAGAAAATAATAGTACAGATGAGAAAACCTTTGAGTATTACGAAGAACTTAAGAAAAAAGGTATAAAGGTCGTAGTATGGCAGAGTATATTTAATTATTCTGCAATTAATAATTTCGGAGCATCATATGCCAAAGGTGAATATTTAGTATTATTAAACAATGATATTGAAATTACATCCCCTGATTGGATGGAAAGAATGCTAGGCAATTGTATGAGAGCTGGCGTTGGAATAGTTGGCGCTCATTTGTATTATCCTGATAAGACTGTGCAGCATGCTGGAATTGTAGTAGGTTTAGGCGGAGTTGCTCAGAATTTATATCCTGGATTAGATGGAAAAGTTGGTGGATATAATAATAGAGTATTTACACAACAAAACTATAGTGCAATTACAGCGGCTATGTGTATGGTATCGCGCAAGATATTTGATTCTGTAGGTGGCCTAGAAGAAAAGTTACAAGTCGCATTTAATGATGTTGATTTTTGTTTAAAAGTGGCCAAGGCGGGATATTGGAACGTATATGATCCAAATGTAACTGCATTACATTATGAGTCTAAGAGCCGAGGCAAAGAAGATACACCAGAGAAAAAACTTAGATTTGCTGGTGAAATTGCTTATATGCAAGAAAAATGGAGAAAAATTTTAATAGAGGGAGATCCATTTTATAATATTAATTTATCAATGGCGAGACCAGATTTTGCATTAGACGGAATAGAAAAAGCCTTATAATGTTTGAAAGGAAAAAGAAAATGGACATTGAAAAAAATAATAATTATATGAAAGAAGATATATTTGATAAGATAATGTCTTTGCCTGTGCTGAATATATTTAATCCATTTTATAAAAAAAATAAGGAAATATTATTGTATTTATTTTTTGGTGGCCTTAGTTTTATAGTAAGTGTTGCAACATATGCATTGTTTAACGTTCCTATGAAAATGGATGCATTAATTGCAAATGTTTTATCATGGATAATTACAGTTATGTTTGCTTTTTTAACTAATAGAGTTTGGGTATTTGCGTCACCAACTGATAATATTAAAGATTTTATGAAGCAAATGTTATCTTTTTATTCTGGACGAATTATTACGCTGGTTATTGAAGAAACAATATTGTTAGTATTTATCAATATGTTAGGCTTTGGAAGTTTATTAGTGAAGATAGTAGCACAAGTAGTGGTTATTCTATTGAATTATGTAATTAGTAAACTATTTATTTTTAAGTAGAGTATGAGATTAAGGGGAAGTAAAATGACAAAAATTAAAATTAAAAAAAAGGATATTTCAAAAATTTTATTTTGGATATGTGTATTATTTTCAATAGTACGTATCTGTGTGAATTTTAAAATGGCATATCTTATACGACCAGATTTTGGAAGTGATGATGGTTTATTATTTAATTATGCTGATTCATTGGCTAAATTTAATTGGTTAGGCGAATATAATTGTCAAACTTTGGTAAAGGGAATGTCATATTCTTTGTTGTTAGCTTTTTGTGCTAAAACATCGATTCCCTATTCAGTTGTTTTAAGTGGTCTTGATATTTTAGCAGCATTAACGTTCGTATTAGCTATAAAAGAAAAAATAAAATCAGATTATATATTAAAAATAGTATATATTTTATTGCTATTTAATCCAATAAGTTTGGATTATTTAGCAAGACAAAGAATGTATAGAAATTCATTAATTCCTGATATGACAGTTATTGTTTTTTCTTGTATGATTGGAGTTTTCTTTAGAAGAAATAAAAGTTTTAAAGAACTTTTGGGATGGAATTTGGCTACAGGAGCAGTTTTGTGTTATTTTTATTATTTAAGAGAAGACTCAATATGGGTAATGCCTTTCGTGTTGGTAGTTACAATTTTAAATCTTATAGATACTTTTTTAATTAATGGCAAGAAAGAGCTAGATATAAAAGGTAAAATTAAAAAAACAGTTTTATTCTTATTACCGTTAATAATGTTAGTATGTTGTACATTTACCATAAAAATTATAAATAAAAAATATTATGGGGTCTTTTTGGTGAATGATAGAACTGGCGGATATTTTGCGGACGCAATGTCTGATTTATATAGAATAGATGGTAAAAATGAAAATAAATCTGTTTGGATTTCAAAAGATGCGATAAATACAGCATTAAAAAATAGTAGTACCCTAAGAACTATAAAAAAAGAAGTAAATGAATCTATTAAGACTTGGGGTGGAGGCAAAGAAGTAAAAGGTGATTTAATAACATGGTCTCTTAGACAAGCAGCAGAAAATAAGGGATTATATAAAGATGCCAATACAGCTAATGATTTTTGGAAAAAAGTTCATATTGAATTAAAGGCGGCAAGAAAAGATGGAAAGATTAAAACTAAGAAAGGAATCTTTTTTACAAAACAAGCCACTGGTGTTAAGTATAATGAATTGCCAAAATATATGATGTTATCGGTAGAAAATATGAATAAAATTTCAAGTTATTCAGAATGTAAGATGCAAGGAGAATTACCATTATACCCTAATCCTGCAAAAATAAGATATTATGAAGTTCGTTATGGTGTTTATGCACCACTTGAATTAAATGAAGAAGATACCAAAATGGTTCAATCAAAAAAATTAGCAATTGTATCAAATCGTGTGATAAAAATGTACAAAAAGACATCTAAAATTATTAATTTAGTTGTAGTTCTGTCATATATAATGATAACTATTTGTGTTCTTTATCAATTGATAAAGAAAAAGTATGATAATTTAGAATGTTGGCTAATGATAACAGGAATCGCATTAAGTGCATATTGTTTAATTTTTGGAGTTTCATTTTTCACATCTTGGTTTACAAAAGATATGGAAGTGTATATTAGACCATTTTATTCATCCGGAGCATATGGATTGATTCAAATTGGTAAATATTTATGTATTCTTTCTGCGGTTGAGTTAGCGGCTAAGGCTTTTAAAAATTTAAAAAATAAAAAGAAGTAGGTATAAATATGTTAAAAAAAGATATGAAATTTAAGGCGCTTCCAAAAAATGGATATCTTTTTGTTATAAAAAATTTATTTGCAATAATGTTTTCTATTATGATAGTTCTTGCAAATAAAATTACAATAACAAGTGATATTTTTTCAAGTAATAAAGAAGCATTTTTTTCAAAATTTGGTGTTTTAGATATATTACTATTTATTTGTTGCTTTTTATTGACTAATGTTGGGATAACAATTATTGAAAAAATCATTAATTTATCACAAAAGAAAAATGAATATGTAGAAAGAACTAAAAATGTAAAAGTGTTTGTTGTTTTTTTTATGCTTCTTATTATATGTTGGTTACCTTGTGTGTTAACCTTTTATCCAGGTGGAGTTTTTGCTGATACAACATATACGTTATTAATGGCAAAAGGAGAGGCAGTAATAAATAACCATCAACCATTATTATATACATGGATTTGGGAAATAATGTATGGAATAGGTGGCTTGTTTGCATTAAGTGAGTACCATGTGATTTTCTTATGCACAATTGTTCAAGCAATAGCGATGGCTTTAGTTATAAGTTGCTTTTTATACAGTTTATATAAAAAAGGTTTTTCAAAAAAATTTATAATTATTTCAACGATATATTTTGGCTTATTTAATTTGATACCGTTGTATGTAGTTTCGTTGTGGAAAGATACATTTTTTTCGATTTTCTTTTTTGCTTTTTCAGTTTTATTATTTAATATTTTTTGGAATAGAGCTGAAGAAAGAAAATTTATTAAATGGCAAACAATACTGTTGTATTCTGTTTTAGCATATTTAATATCTTTTTCAAGGAATAATGGTATATATGCATTCTTTTTCTTTACAGTTGTATTACTAGTTTATTTTGCATATCATAAAGAAAAAAGATTATTAAAATATAGCGCTATAATATCATTTATACTTATATGTGTTTTTTCAGTGATAAGAGGACCTATATATGATTCTTTTAAATATAATGTGGATGATAAAGTAGAAAGTTTTGGAATTCCATTACAGCAAGTATGCTATATTATTGAAAACAATGGTGATGTATCTAATGAAGATATGGAAGTAATTAATAATATTATACCACAAGAAGATATACATAAATTGTATTGCCCTTTAATTGTAGATAAAATCAAGTGGGCGCCATCATTTAACAAGGAATATTTAAATGATCATTATAGATTATTCCTTAGAACATACCTAAATATTGTTAGGAAAAATCCTATTAAAGCTTTAAAAGGCTGGGCATTGGCTAATGAAGGCTTTTGGGATATAAGTAGACAAAATGGTGCAGGCTATATACATAATACTATGTGGTTTACATTGTCATATCCGATAAGAGATGTGGTTAAAGATAAATGTGGTTTTTCATTTCAGAATTTATATTCAGTAGATAAAAAAATAAGTAGTGCTTTGTTTGCTTGGTTTATTTTTTTGTCTGTTGTAATAGGATATAGAAGACGTAGAGGCGGTTCATATTTAGCACTGATGCCAGCAATTGGAATTTGGATAACTATGATTGTGGCAACACCATTAGCGTATAGTTTAAGATATGTGTTCCCACTTGTGTTATTAGTTCCTATGGGAATTGCAGTTATGATTGCACCAAAATATTCTTTGTTAAATACAGAATCGTTTACAGAAATTTAATACTGTTGTATAATAAAGTGATTGTTGTATATTCAAAATTAAAAAATGCAAAAATAGCAAGTAACAATAATTATAAGTTTTATAAAATATGAGTTTTAAGGTGGTAAAAAATGGATAAGATAGCAGTTTTAATACCTTGTTATAACGAGGCAAAGACAATTGAAAAAGTTGTTACGGACTTTAGAAGAGAATTACCTGAAGCAGTTATTTATGTATATGATAATAATTCAAGTGATGGAACTGATGAGATTGCAAGAAAAGCGGGGGCAGTAGTAAGATACGAGTATCAGCAAGGAAAAGGTAACGTTATTAGAAGAATGTTTGCCGAAATTGATGCAGAATGTTATGTTATGGTTGATGGTGATGATACATATCCAGCAGATCAGGTTCAACCATTAGTTGATAAAGTTTTAAATAAAAAAGCAGATATGGTAGTCGGAGATAGATTATCTTCAACATATTTTGAAGAAAATAAAAGACCATTCCATAATTTTGGAAATTCAATTGTAAGAGGTAGTATAAATTTATTGTTTAAAAATGATATCAAAGATATCATGACTGGCTATAGAGCGTTTAGCTATAGATTTGTTAAGACTTTTCCAGTTTTATCAAAAGGATTTGAAATTGAAACAGAAATGAGTATACATGCAATTGATAAGAATATGTATGTAGAAAATTCAGTTATAGAATATAGAGATAGACCAGAAGGAAGTGAGTCTAAATTAAATACTTATTCAGATGGATTTAAAGTAATTAAGACAATAATTCGTTTGTTTAAAACTTATAGACCACTTGCGTTCTTTGGCGTTATAGCTCTTATTTTAGCAGTGATTTCAGGTGCTTTCTTTGTACCAATTTTTGTACATTATACAAAGACAGGATTAGTACCTAAAATTCCTACTTTAATTATGAGTGGATTTGTTATGATAGCAGCATTACAATCGTTGTTTACAGGTTTGATTTTACAAACAATGTATGCAAAAAATAGACAGGACTTCGAAATGGAACTAAATAGAGTTACAAGAGAAGCTAGGGATGATAAATAATATAAAAAGAAGGATAGTGTAATGAGAGTATCAAAATTAAAATTAATAAGAAGCTTTTTTTATTATATTTTTATAGTTGTATCAATTTTTTTGGCGTCTATAATTTTTCCATTAAGTAATTGGTATAAAAAAAATATAAAAGTAAGTATAGATGCTGCAATTTTTACACTTAGATCACCCTTAAAAGGAAGCGATACTGGTATAACAGAAAAGGTTATTTTGGCAGCTATTCCAGCGGCTATTGGTTCGTTATTGATAATTTTTTTAGTGTTTTTTGTTGAATGGTTTTTTACGAGAAAACGTAATGACTTATTGTTTATTAACGAGAAAGCTAAAGTAGCTAGAAAGAAAAAAATATGTAGAATAGTTTCCTTTTTATTAGCGCTTATTTATTTTATAGTATCATTAGTTTACTGTAATAGTAAAATTGATTATATGTCTTATGCTGTAATGCAGTTTAATCATACTAAGATTTATGAAACTGATTATATTGATCCAAAAGAGGCTATAATAACTAAAGATAAAGGCGTCGAGGTTGCATCGGTAGATGATAACGCTGGAGCAGAAACTGTTGAAAAAGCTAATCCTACTAAGAATCTTATATATATATATGTAGAAAGTTTTGAAACAACATATGCAAGTAAGAAGTATGGTGGATACCAACCTAATAATATGAACTTAATTCCTAACATGGAAAAAGTAGCACAAGAAAATATTTCTTTTTCTACTAATTCTAATTTAAGAGGAATTAGGAATACATGTGGTAATGATTGGACATTTGGTTCTATTTTTTCATCAACATCAGGATTGCCATTTAAGTTTCCAAATATGTATAACAAAACTGGTAAACTGAAAAAATTTGCCTCAGGTGTCACAACTTTAGGACAAGTTCTTGATAAAGAAGGATATTATCAAGAATTTTTATGTGGTTCGGATGCTAATTTTGCTGGTAGAAAACAATATTTCAAAACTCATGGAAATTATAATATTTTTGATCTAAATACTGCTAGAAAGAAAAAATTAGTTCCTAAGGATTACCACTCTGGTTGGGGCTTTGAAGATGAAAAATTATATGAATACGCTAAAAATGAATTGACTCGTATATCATCTAAAAAACAACCATTTAATTTTACAATGCTTACATGTGATACACATTTTCCAATGGGAAATAGATGTCGATTGTGTGGTGATACTTATTCTAAAAAGTTCAATCATGGTCAAGAAGAATGTAATAAAGGTTTAACTGCTGATGTTGTTGAATGTGCAGATCGTCAATTGTCTTCATTTATTGAATGGTGTAAGACACAGGATTTCTTTGAAAACACTGTAATTGTAATTCAAGGAGATCATCCTAGAATGGATCAATATCTTGTAAAAGGTGCATCTGACGAAGTTAGAACAGTTTATAATTGTTTTATTAATTCTAGTGTTGAACCTGTTTTAGGAGAAAAAAATAGAACGTTAACTATTATGGATATGTTTCCAACGACGTTGGCTGCGATGGGCTTTAAAATCGAAGGAGATAGACTTGGATTAGGCACTAATGCTTTCTCAAAGAAAAAAACTTTAGCAGAAAAAATGGGATATGATGACTTTAATGCGGAACTAGAAAAGTATTCACAATACTACATTGATAAATTTAGTTAAAGAAAGATTGGACAAAATACATTGTATAATGTGTCAATTTATTAAGAAAAAGTTTATGTAATTTTTATATATTTAATAAAATCCATAGAACATATAGAAAAATCATAGAAAATCTGTTATCATTGTATATTGAATGTTGCTTTGCACAATTAAAAAAGTACCGTAAAACGGCATGTTTTATAGATTGATGTGAGTTTGTTTTATCAAGGAAGATTTACCGACAGAGTTACGTTAGTCTAAGTACTAAATTGAGGAAAGAGAGAAAAAAATGAAAAAGGAAATACTAGAAAAGCTTAATAGTTCTAATCAGAAATATTTAAAAAATTACTTAAGCAATATAGATATAAACAATATCCCAAATAAATTAGATCACCAACTTGACGACATGGATTGGTCTTTACTAGATTTAATAAATGGTAAAGGTCAAAAACGTGGTAAATTCTCACCATTGGGTGCAATGGAGATTTCAGATATTGAAAAAAACAAAGATCATTATAAAGAAATAGGTCTTGAAGCAATCAGAAAAGGCGAAGTTGGAGCAATCCTTCTTGCAGGAGGACAAGGAACAAGACTTGGTTTCGATAAAGCAAAGGGAATGTTCAATATGGGAATCCATAGAGAACTTTACATTTTTGAACAGCTTATCAGCAACTTAAAAGAAGTTACAGATGAAGCAAAAGCTTATGTGCCACTTTACATTATGACTAGCGAGAAAAATGATAAAGAGACAAAGCAGTTTTTTAAAGAGCACGATTATTTTGGATATGATGAGCGATATATTCAATTTTTTGTACAGGATATGGTTCCATCAGTGGATTTCGATGGTAATATCTTATTAGATTCCAAAGAATCACTTGCAATGTCACCAAACGGTAATGGTGGTTGGTTCTCATCAATGGTAAGAGCTGGCTTAGACAAAGATTTAAATAACAGAAATATCAAGTGGTTGAACGTATTTGCGGTTGATAATGTTTTGCAAAAAATCGCAGATCCAGTATTCATCGGCGCAACAATAGATTCAGGTAACGAGTGTGGTGCCAAAGTAGTTCGTAAAGCAGATCCAGAAGAGAGAGTAGGAGCGCTTTGCTTAGAAGATGGTAAACCATCAATCATCGAATACTACGAGCTCACTAAAGAGATGGCATACTCAACAGACGATAAAGGAACACTTTTATACGGATTCGGAGTTATTCTTAATTATTTATTCAGAGTTGATAAACTTTGGAAAATCGTAGACAATAAATTCCCTGTCCACGTAGTAAAAAAGAAAGTTCCATACATGGCAGAAGATGGCCATTTAGTTAAGCCGACAGAGCCTAACGCATACAAATTTGAGCTATTAATTCTCGACATGGTTTATATGATGGATAATTGCTTATCCTTCGAGGTAGATCGTAAAAAAGAATTCGCTCCAGTTAAGAATGCACAGGGCGTTGATTCAGTTGAAACAGCTCGTGAGTTGCTAATCGAGAATGGAATTGAGTTATAGATCGAGAAATATATAATCTAATATAAGATTTAAATTCCCCAAATGAGAGAAATGTTTCCGCAGAAATGTAGAAACATCTCGATAGTTGGGGATTTTTTGTTGCAAAGAATTACCTAGAGTGCGCAGAATACACTACGGGATAGAATAAAGATTGTAGTTTGAAAACATCGATTTTATAAAGATAAAAGAAATATAATTTATAAATCGTTTATTTAGAACAGAAAAAAATCCTATTTTTTTTAGGTAAAATATATTTTTTTAAAAATTTTTTAGAATTCTTTATAAACTTTTTATTGCAATGAAACGAAATACATGATTGTAAAGGTAAACTTAAAAAAGCCTGTAAAATGAACGCTTGTAGGGCACATTGGAAACATCAAACCAGGCACAAAATTGAAAATATTAATTCACAATATTAATAATTCGTTTGTTTTCTCTTAAAAAATAATTAAAAAAGCTATTGACAGAAAAACAAATGTGATTATAATTAATTGTATATTAAATCTAAAGATTTAATAAAGTAAATAGACAAAAAAGTTAGAACTTATTTATTGACTTAATAAAACTTAATTCAAGCTTAATTTCTACTTCATATATGACCACCAAGGTAAACTAAAAGTGAAATGACATTAAATTTTCATTAAAAATTTTAAAAACCTTATAAAAAAAATAAAATTTATCTATAAAGTTTTTAAGAATTTGGTTCGAAAAAGAAAATGTAAAGGTTAATCAACAGCTTAGGAATTACATTTAAGAGTTATTTTAGAAAGCATCAGCTTTAGAAAGTAATTGTATGTAGTACTTAAAAATTGAATGACTTGAATGGGTTTATCCATTGACACTTGTAGTTATCTTGAATCCTAGATTTTTGCAGAGAGCGTCTAGATATAGGGATAAAACCTGATTTTATCGTTATATTTAGACGTTTTTATTTTGGAGAAGGGGAAATATACTTGAAATCCAAAAGCAAAAACGAGGAAAAATAATTTATTTTTAATAATAAGGAGGATATCTAAAATGGTAAGAGGTTTAAAGAAAAAATTACTTATTGGTTTATTAAGTGCTGCAGTAGTTGGCACTAGTTTAGCACCAAGTGTACCACTTGTAGGAAGCTTTGCTCAGGAGGTTAAGGCGACAGACAGTGAATTACCTGAGGGTATGTATAAATATACTAAAATCGAAGTAAAAAAAGAACACACAACAACGCCAGCCACATACAAATGGAAGTTTCCTGAGTTTGCGGTTTACACTGCGGCAAACGATAACGCCGAACTAAATAAGGAGACGTATCAAAAACCTACAGCAGCTAATCAAAAAATACCGGGAACTTTGTATAAAAAAGTAGGAAGTGAGTTTGTTGAGCTACAAGAAGATATTTCATCTGAAGAAGATCAGCCTGCATCAGAAACCTATAGTTGGGACCACAAATTTAAAGAAAATACATATTACAAATTAGAAACAAATGGAAATTACTCATTAATGACCGGGTTTCAAGAAGCTAATGCAGAAGCTCCAGAAAAATTTGATGTCTACACCAAAGAAAAAGACAATACAAAATCTTCTGTTACTGTTGAAGAAGCAACCGACACTGCTTCAACTGTAAAACCAAAGAGCATTGGTTCAACCAATGGCTCTACTGCAACTATCGACAAAAATAAAGCTACAAAAATTACTGTAGATGTTGAAGCTTCAGCAGGTAAAGTTATTAAGAGTGTTGTTGCAAAAGTTATTAACGCTGCTACAAATAAACAAATTGGTTCTGATATTACTGCTACAAAAGTAGACGGAACAGAAAATACTTATGAATTGCTTGTAACTGCAACAGAAGACACCGTAAAAGTTTTGATTTCTACAGAAGAAGAAGACTTATTAATCACTCCTAAACTATCTAGTACTCTTTCAAGTAAAGTAGGTACTGCAGAATTAACATCTACTTCAGCAGTTAAACCTGGTAAAAAAATTGAATTAAAGGTTACACTTGCTGAAGGAGCAACAAAAGCTAATGTTACTGTAAAAGCTGCTGGAAAAGTAATTGGTGGTAGCGATCCAGATGATGGTGTTGTTACATATTCGATTGATACAACTGATGTAAAAGATGAAGAACTTGAAATTGAAGTTTCAGGTCGTCTTGATAATGATGGATTAGAAAAAGAAAAAACTGATAAGGGCTCAACAGCCACTGTTGTAAATGCTGGCGATGCTGCAGCTGACGCAAACGATGTTTTAGATGTTGCAAAATCTGATCAAGATGGTAAATATGTAAATGCAAAATTAAATATTAGTACATCTGATGATACAGAAACTAAAGCACTAAAATCTGAAGTTGCTTTAGCAGAAAAATCTGGTTTGAAATTAGCTGGTTATATTTCAGTAGATTTCTTTAGAACAGTTTCAGACACACCAGGTGCTGCTGTAACTATAACAGGTGCTGAGAATCAAAAAGTAACAAAATTAGGTGCTCCACTTGCAGTAAAATACTTCTTACCTAAGGCTGCAATCGGTAAGACTGGATATAAAGCAATCAGATTCCATGATACTATTGGTGAAATTACAACAACACCTAATGCTGATGGTGAATACATTGAAGTTAAAGGTAATGAATTAATTCTCCATGTTAAACTTTTATCTGATTTTGCTGTAGTTTATAATGATACAGATGCAACACCAGATGTACCAGATCCAGATCCAGTTCCAAAACCAGATCCAGATCCAACTCCAGTTAAGCCAGATCCAACTCCAGTTAAGCCAAATCCAGTTAAACCTTCAAGTGACACTGGTACAAAAGCTGCCAAAGCTACAACATCAACAAAGAAATCTTCAAAGACTTCTTCACCAAAGACAGCTGATTACGCAGTAAACTCATTACTTGCATTATTAACAGGTGCTGCAGGATTATTCGGAATCACTTTAATTAACAAAAAAAGAAAAGAAGATGAAGAATAATTCTTACCCAAAATAAAAAACAATAATATAAAAACCTATTATTAGTAGAAAACTTCAAGTAATCTATTTAATAATAGTACAAAGTATAATATCAGCCCTCCAGAAGCAACTCTGGAGGGTTGGTTTTTGCCATTAAACAGTTTTACTTTTTGTCAATTTTCACTAAATACTTCTCTTATTTTCCCTGGAAAATCTACTACTCATTTCATAATTAATCATTGATAATGCTCCAAAATCCATGTATAATCTTTATTACGACTAAAAATAGATCGGAGATTCAAATGAAAAACAAAAAATATTCTACGCCAAATCATTTGGCTAATAGTCTTGACAATTCTAGTCAAAATGCCCAGTATGACAAACATGCTAAAGAAATTTTAGCAAACAAACAAGTACTTTCAAGGATTCTATCAGCAACAGTTGCAGAGTACAAAGATGTACCACTAGATGTGATTTCATCACTAATTGGTGACGATTTAGAAATAGGCAAGCATTACCTAGAACCTCTAGCAAAAGTAAGAGAACTCAATACAGAAAGTACAATTCCAGGCGAAGGTCGTGTCACTTACGACATTAAATTTTCAGCAAAACTTCCAAATAAAAATGATACAATTAGTTTAATTATTAACGTCGAAGCACAAAGAAAATTTAACACACCGTACGATATTGTTACTAGAGCAGTATTTTATACTTGCAGAATGATTTCAGAGCAGCTTGAAACTGAGTTTTCAATCGGAAAAAATCACAGCTACGACGATATCAAAAAAGTCTATTCTATCTGGATTTGCATGAATACACCAGAAGATATCGCAAATTCAATCACTGAATTTAAGATGACAAAAAACAGTATTTATGGTACATTTAATAGAGAAGTACGTTATGATTTACAGTCTGTAATCATCGTTTGTCTTGGTAAAAATCCACTACAAACAGACAACGATTTTCTAGGTGCACTCGAAACAATCTTTACTGAAGACTTCGATAGTGCAACAAAGAAAAAGAGGCTTAAAGAAAACTTTAATTTTGAATTAGATAACGAAATCGATGGGAGGTTGATGGATATGTGTAACTTAAGTCAAGGTATTAGAGAAGAAGGTATCGATATAGGTGTTAACCAAACATTATTTATGCTTGTTGATGAAAAGACCTATACATTAGAACAGGCATACCAAAAAACTTCTCTCTCCCCTGAAGAATTCAATAAAGCGTATGCTGAATGGCTAGAAAACAACAAACAAAGTTAATAATAATTAAATGATATTAAAAAAATATAATCTAGGTATCACCAAAAACTGGTACCTAGATTTTTTATTTTTTCATTAAGCTTTTATTCTAATTTAAAATTTGATATTTCTTATAATAACCCACAAAAAATAGAATTCACAAAAAATTCACAAAATTTATTAGCACTCACTATTGACGAGTGCTAATAATAGTGGTATAACATAGTTAACAAGAGATGAAGAAACAAAGAGAACTAAGGAGGAATGAAAAATGATGTTAGTACCTAGTTTTTTTAATGATAATTTTACAAATGATGTTTTTGGAGATTTATTTAATTATCCAAAGAGCAACAAGAAGTATGATTCCAACTCCAACATGTTAGTTGATATAAAGGAATTTAAAGATAGGTTTGAGATGGACATTGATTTACCAGGTTTCAATAAAGATGAAATAACTCTTGAATTGGAAAAAGGTTATCTTACAATTTCAGCAGTTCCATCTAAGAAAGAAGAAAATAGTGAATCCAAAGGAAGATTCATTAGATGCGAACGTTTTAAAGGATCTAATCGCAGAGCTTTCTATGTTGGTGAAGAAATTACACAGGCCGATATAAAAGCAAAATTTGAAAACGGCGTTCTCGCAATCACTATTATGAAGAAGAAACCAGTACCTAAAAATGAAAAAGACAACTTTATTTCAATTTTAGGTTAATTTATAAAAATGGTTAAAAAACTTTTCAAGGAGGAATGAACTATGTTATTACCAAGTATTTTTAATGACAATTTTACAGATGACTTTTTCGGGGATATGTTTAGCTATCCACTAAGAGATTTTGATTTTCAGAGATTCTCTGGAATGCACGCAGATGTTCAGGAATTCGATGATAAGTATGAGATGAATATTGAACTGCCAGGATATGACAAGTCCGATGTTACCGCAGAACTTAAAAATGGATACCTAACAATTGCAGCGAAACATTCTGATAATAAAGATGAAAAAGACGAAAAAGGAAAATATATCCGCAGAGAAAGATATCAAGGCGAATGCCGAAGAAGCTTTTTCGTTGGAGATGAAGTTGAACAAAAAGATATTCAGGCCAGATTTAATAACGGAATTTTGACACTTGATATTGCGAAAGTCAAAGAAACACCAAAAGTTGAGGAAAAACAACTTATTGCAATTGAAGGATAATAATTAAAAGGGACCACAGCCTAAGATTTTTTGGGCTGTGGTTTTTAGCTTTTTGATAGTAGCTTTAGTGAAAAGTAAATTCATAAGTAAATTCTATAAAACAGGAGTGATGACATAATATGGACTTAATGTTAAATTTTTCGAATGTGTATGATGAACCAACCAACAAAATAAAGTTTATCGATTGTAAAGACATTAGTGGAACGAACATGTATTGCACTGAATCTGCCAAAAATGAAATTAAGAAAAAACTCAAAAATTATTCACCTAAGGGAATTCATTTTATTGATTCCGGAAATTATCATTATTTAACGACGTTTTTTACAGATAAAATCAACTTTCCGTATTCGTTAGTTTTGTTCGATTTTCATAATGATATGCAAAATGCAATTTTTGACAACATGATAAGTTGCGGAAGTTGGGCCAAGGAATTGTTAGAAAAAGACAAAAATTTGCATCAGCTTTTTCTAATAGGTCCGTTACAAAACACTATTGATGCTATTCATGTCAAAAATCAAAATAAAGTAATACCAATCAGTATAGAAACAATTCAAAATTCTCTTAACAAAAAAGAATTGATTACAAAAGCGTTACAACAATTTGACACAGATCACCCTACTTATGTGTCAATTGATAAAGATGTTCTCTCTGAAAAATATGCTCGAACAAATTGGAATCAGGGGCAAATGAGCCTTGGGACTTTAAAGCATTTTTTGTCTTTTTTCATGCAAAAAACTCAAATTATCGGCATTGATATATGTGGAGAGAATTCTCACAACGAACCATTTTATCAAAAAATAATAGATGAGAAAATAAATAAACAGACTGACGTTGATTTATATAAATTTTTTAAATTACATTAAAAACTCCAAAAGCAAGTCCACCACGTTTGCTTCTAGTGGGCTCGCTTTTTCTTTGTGTAGCAAGGTTTTAATAAACCCCCTGCTATGCAGGGGGACAACAGACGCTTTAGCTTACAGTAAAAACCTCCCGTGATATAATAACTTTGGTTCGCCAGCCAAGTTAAATATTACAGGAGGTGGTCCAAGATGGACATGAATAGTTTATCACATACAAAGTGGGAATGTAAGTACCATATTGTATTTGCGCCAAAATTCAGAAGAAAGGTAGCATATGGGCAATTGCGACAAGACATAGCCAACATTCTCAGCATGTTGTGTAAAAGAAAACATGTAGAGATAATCGAGGCGGAAATATGCCCAGATCACGTGCATATGCTGGTGAGAATTCCACCAAGTATGAGTATTTCGAGTTTCGTAGGGTACCTTAAAGGAAAGAGCACGCTCATGATATTTGAGAGACATGCAAATCTGAAATATAAGTATGGTAACCGACATTTTTGGTGTAGAGGATATTATGTAGACACTGTAGGAAAAAATGCGAAGAAAATTCAAGAGTATATTCAGAATCAGTTAAAAGAAGATTTAGAATATGATCAAATGACACTGAAGGAATATGTAGACCCGTTTACGGGTGAGCCGGTAAAGCAAAACAAATAAAAAGAGCCCATGGGGCTCAGTAGGGAAATGATGTTGCGGCTGGCGAACCTTTCGACGAGTCTTTAGACTCAGTGCCGGTAATATGCCCTTATAGGGCAAGAGCAAACCACCGGCTAAGCCGGTGGTGCTGATTTACTCTATGATGCTTATTTTTATTAATCTTGTTTATTCTCTTTAAGCCTCTTTTTCTTTGTGGCACTATCGAAGTCTTCTGTAAAGATTGTTTCGAGTGCACCTAGAAAATCGTTGTCTGTTTGTAGTGGATTTTTACCAAGACAAACGATGATTACAGACTGTAAATCATAACGTACTTCTCTATTAAATGTACCATAAATACTGTTTTTTGTCATCTTAAATAGAAATGGCACAAAAATAAATTTGCTAAACAGTAAATAATTTAACACAAAACCAACCCTCCAGAGTTGCTTCTGGAGGGCTGATATTACACTTTGCACTATTATTAATTTAATAATAGGTTTTTGTATTATTGTTTTTTATTTTGGTTAAGAATTATTCTTCATCTTCTTTTCTTTTTTTGTTAATTAAAGTGATTCCGAATAATCCTGCAGCACCTGTTAATAATGCAAGTAATGAGTTTACTGCGTAATCAGCTGTCTTAGGTGAAGAAGTCTTTGAAGATTTCTTTGTTGAAGTTGTAACTTTGGCAGCTTTAGCTGTTGCAGGTTTTGTTGCTGTCTTAGCACTTGTATCGGTGATTGTTCCACTTGTACCTTGGTTACCCTGGTTACCCTGATTACCTTGATTATCCTGGTTTTCATTGTTTTCGTTGTTTTCATTATTCTCATCATCAACTGCTGTTGCTTCTTCATCTGAGTAACCGATTGCAAATACAGAGAATTTTGAGGCATGTACCTGAATACTATCACTTGTTACATGTATATATTCTCCATTTGCATTAGGTTCAGTTGTAAGTCTATCTACTACTCCGTTATGAATTCTATATACTTTATATGTTTTTTTGCCACGCTGATCTTCAGGAATTGTAATTGTATATGTAATTAAGTTATTTCCTAAGTCTGTTAATGTTGTAGTAGCTGGATCAGCCGCACCTACCTTATCATACACTTTATTAATTGTGATTACAAAAGAGTAACCTAATTTTAAATCATCATCTTGAATAGCAGTTTTAATACTATCTAAGCTTTCATCCGTTGTAGGCTTAATCTCTGCTGTTACAGACAATACTTTTTCTTCTATAGTTGTTGCTAAATCTTCTAATTCAGTAGAAATAAAACCAGCTGCTTTTACTGCTTCATATACACCATCAGCATTTGCAGAAACTTTAGCAGTACTTTGAACACCTTTATTGATTGTACTCGTTGTACCTTTAGAGTTTGTAGTTTTTTGAGTTTCAGAGTCTGTATATGTTGCTGTACCTTTTATTGTAAGTTTAACGTCATCTTTTGTAAAGTCACCAGCAGGAATTGTTACAACATATTTATCACCATCTGGTTTAAATTCTAAATCACCCTTTACGCCATCTGCTACTATTGTAGGTTTATCAACATCCTCCACAAACTTGCATTTTGCCTGTGGAGAAACAGTAACTGTAACCTGATCATCTTTGGTAATTCCTGTCGTCTTTGATACAGAAACAGTGGCACCACTTAATTTAGAGTCATCTACTTTGATGTTAGACAATACTTCATATTCTCCACCCGTAATTTTTAAATCTGTGGTTTTATCCTCAGTATCATTTACCTCATGTGTGTATTCATATTTGTAAGTAGAATCATCTACTTTTGTAGTTGCTTTTTCATTAACTTTTGGAGCTGTTTTAAATTTACGACCATCTTTAGCTTTAATTGTAAGAACCGCTTTTGTATTATTTATATCTAATTCCGATTTATCTAGTGTATATGTTAAACCATCTGCAATATCTGCGCCTTTAGAAACTGTTAATGTTTCTTTAATTAAAGCAACAGATGCACCTGAATCAAAAGTAGTTTGAGATAATTTACCATCAACAGCAGTTACATCATATATTCGACCAGCATCTACCAATCTATAACCAGCATCTGCTTTAACAACGATTGTTAATTTACCAGCAGCATATGTAGTACCGTTTTCGTCTACAGTTGAATGAGCTGGTTTAGTTATAGTAACGGTATTGGGTACCAATTCACCACCATTATCAACATTAACAGTAACTTCTTTAGATGTTGTTTCATCAGCCTTAACCTCCTGAGCAAAGCTTCCTACAAGTGGTACACTTGGTGCTAAACTAGTGCCAACTACAGTAGCACTTAATAAACCTATTAGTAATTTTTTCTTTAAACCTCTTACCATTTTAGATATCCTCCTTATTCGAGTTTAGATAAATTGCTGATTATTAGTAGTAGTAATGGAAACGATTCTACTCAACAAAACTGAACTGTTGTTTAAAAAGAAGAGTAAGATTAGATACTATCCTAGAGCGATTAATTCTAAAATAATTGCTTTAATTTAAAGATTTGGCATGAAAGAGTGAAAATTTTTATTTTCCAAGGAAATTAGACGAAAAAGCGTGATTAAATAAGTTTGTAATTTATAAAAAGATCATTAAGTTGGAAAGTAATCATATTGAAATAAAAAGGTGATAGGTTAGAATTGAAGCGATAGAAGAAACTTTAATATAGAGATGAGATAGAGTATTACAACATTATTTTTATGAATATCAAGGATGTGATTTCGGTTAGATTTTGAAAATTATTTTACAGAAAAATGTTATTTCCGTGATGTTTTCAAGTCGAAAGATTACTAAATGATTATTAAGAAAATTTGAAATTAGAATAAAAGTTTGAT
>NZ_FNPG01000050.1 GCF_900107245.1 Lachnobacterium bovis DSM 14045 | reverse complement strand
GATCATATAGAGTCAAAGATTATATTAAACCATCAGAGTAATTGTACATAATAATATAAAACTTTTTGTACATAAATACTTGACACTTTATATCTATTGTTCCATAATGCTTCCCATGTAGGGTAAAAGATTTTACGAGAAGGCATCGGCTTCGTCCGGTGCTTTTTCGTGCTCAAACATATTATTTTTATAATAGATAATGAAAGTTTCCACTATGCACAGAAAAAGATTTAAAGGTCGGATTCTGCAATAAAAGGGCACATTCTGCAAAGCCTATTGATAAACTAATGTATTTTTGCAATATCACATGCAAAAAGGGGTGCGGCATATGGTTGAAAAGATATCAGTCAGGCTTACGGATCAGATTATAAGCAACAAGTTGATATCAGAAAATATGAGGGACTGATGAAATCAAAGGAGTTGTCGAGACGTATTCTTGCTATCGAACTTTGGGTTATCATATCGTTATTTATGCTTGGTGTTAAGGAAACATACTTAACATATATGTCAATAGGTGTAATTTTATGCGCCATATTGATGAGCCTGGCAAAAATACTAAAACAGGAGGTAAGAGCAAATGAAGAAGCAGAGTAGAGCAAAGGAAACATTCTTGAAGTGCGCACAGAAGGTCGCCGAGAGGGAGGTGATTATATGAAGGTTGATACGACACCCATAAATACAGGTTTAGTTCGACAGAATGACATTAATATTCCTCAAATAAAAGCTAAGTTTTCTTCAAGTAGATCAGAGAAAGGTGAATCATTAGCGAATAATATGAGGCTTCTTTCTGATGATGAAATTTCATATCGAAGGAATGAAGTGAAATCGATACAATTAAATGTATCTTCAAGTGAATTGATTAATAGTCAGTATTCTCAAACCGGATCAAATGTTACTTATAATGTAGATGGTGTATTATTCACAAACGAAGAAATGTCAGATTTGAAATCGGTGATTAAAAACGCATTAGACTTTATTCTAACAAAAGGCAGTGACTTAGATTATATTGATTATGCGTCAATGGGGATAGCTAAAAATACGGTTTCTACTTATTCTTCAGAGCATTTGTCAAAAGAGCAGGCAAGTATTGTTGGCCGGAGCTTTGATAACTACATAAACAGTATGTTAGATGTACAACAGAAAAGATTAAGCGGTGATGAATACTCATCTATAGAAGAGGAAAATGAACGATATTATAAAACAGCACGTAAATTGGAAATCAATCCGGCTAACGCATTAATAAGTCAAGTGAAAGGCATTCCGAATATGTCTGAGGAAGGACGGAAAGTATTGCTTAAAAACATTAACACAGCAGTAAATCAAGGAGGAAAGACCTCGTCCGCTTCAGATATGGAGCTTGCGCTTAAAATTAAGGATGAGTTTTCAAAGATAGATTTGAAGGATGATGAGTCTATATCTAAACTGATTTCTAACTATGAAGGCATTGTGACATCGGCATATCAGGAGTGGGGACTTAAAGACTATGATTTTACTCAAACTCTTAGTAGAAGGTTGTTGCAAGATAGGGAACTGTTGTTAGGCCAAATGATGAATGCAAAAGCAGTAATTAATCGTACTGAACGTAAAAATGTAAATATCTTTTTATGATATCAGAAGATATATGTTTTGGAATGCTTCAAGTATAGACAAACAGCTTAAAAATAAGTTTGGAGTTTTTGTGAAAAAAGCATATATAGAAGCATATTATGAAGAAGATTACATTAGGAAGATAAGTAATATTGAGTGGAACAGGGTTGCTGTCACAATAAGAGAATCGGGAGATGAAAATATTGCTAATTGGCTTGAACAAAATTTGTCATTAATACCTAAGGTTATGGATAACATCAGTCGTATTGCTTGACTTTATATGGAAAGAGCAGGTAGCAATTGAGGTGACCCCTTAAAGTTAGACTTTTTACGAGACGACTTCGGTCGTCTCGTTTTCTTTATGCAGCTAAGAGATGGAGCCTGTATTGAACAGGACTCATCCATCCTAACTTTTCTTTTATTCGTTGCTCATTATAATACTTTATAAATCTTTCTATCTCTGATTTCAATTCGTTAAAGCTATAGTATACAACACCATAGTATATCTCTTGTTTAAGTAGTCCAAAGAAATTTTCCATTACTGAGTTATCAAGACAGTTTCCTTTTCTGGACATGCTTTGGAAGATTCGTTCTTCCTTAAGTCGATGTGAATAAGCTTTCATTTGATAAGCCCAGCCTTGATCAGAATGAAAGGTTCTTCTATATGGGCAGTCTGAAGTAATTTCAATAGCCTTGTCCAATGCGTCCATTACATTCTTAGCTGAAGGAGTCTTGTCAATTCCGTAACTTAGTATTTCACCATTACACATATCCATAAATGGATCCAGATAAAGCTTATGCATGGTCATATGTCCTTTGGAATCAACTTCATAATACTTAAATTCCGTTGTGTCCGTTGTTATCTTTTGGTGTGGTATATGCGTTTTGAAACGTCTGTGTATTCTGTTAGGCGCAACAGTACCTACTTTTCCTTTATAGGAGCTGTATTTTCTACTTTTGCGAGTATAAGATGTCACCTGTAAGCCAAGCTTTTGAATTATTCTCTGAACTCTCTTTTTATTAATAACATATCCCTGATTTCGAAGTTCTCCAAGTATTCTACGATATCCATAATCTTTGAAATTGTCAATAACAGTTTACACTTTTTTCTCAAGGATGTTTGAACTATGCTGCTTCATGTAACGATAAATAATATTGTTGTCGTTTAACT
>NZ_FNPG01000009.1 GCF_900107245.1 Lachnobacterium bovis DSM 14045 | reverse complement strand
ACCGACCTCCCAAAAGTTAGATTTTTGGTCTAACTTTTGGGGGTCGGTACAAAATTAATTCTGTAAAAGATATTAAAGGAAAGAAAATTGGTGTTCAATTAGGAACAACTGGTGATATTTATGCGTCAGATTATGAAAAAGATAAATCAGGAAGTAAAGTTGAAAGATATAATAAGGGTACAGATGCTACACAAGCTCTTATCCAGAAAAAAATTGATTGCGTAATTATTGATGAACAGCCTGCAAAAGCATTTGTTGCTGGTAATAAATCACTTTCAATTTTAAAAGAAGAATTTGTTAAGGAAGATTATGCTTTTTGCGTATCTAAGAATAATAAAGAGCTTACAAAAAAAGTAAATAAGGCTCTTAAAAAATTAAAAGCAAATGGAACAATTGATAAGATTAATAAAAACTATATTGGAAAATCGAATGAAATAGGTAAAACACCTTATAAAAAGAAAAATGTTGCTCACAAAAATGGTAAATTAGTTGTTGCAACTAATGCAGCTTTTCCACCTTATGAATCATATAAAAACGGTAAAATCGTCGGTATAGATATGGATATTATGCAGGCAGTTTGTGATGAGCTTGATATGGAATTGCAGATTGAAGATATGGAATTTGATTCTATTATTACAGCAGTTCAATCTGGTAAAGCTGATCTTGGTGCATCAGGTATGACTGTTACAGAAGAACGTAAAAAGAATATTGATTTTACAGATTCTTATACTACTTCAAAACAGGTTGTTATTGTAAATAATGGTAAAGCAGCAGGAAGCACAGTTTCTATTGCTGAAAAATTCAAATCTGATTTTGTGACAGATAATAGATATGAATATATTTTAAGTGGTCTTAAGAGTACAATTATTATTACTATTTTAGCGTTAATAATTGGTATTGTGTTTGGATCATTGCTTGCAATCGTTAGAACTACACATGATAAAAATGGTGGATTAATAATTCTTAACTTTTTTGCTAAAATTTATTTGACAATTATTCGTGGAACGCCTACAATGGTACAGTTGCTAATAATTTATTACGTTGTTTTTGCGTCTGCAAATGTAAATAAGATTTTTGTAGCGGTTATAGCTTTTGGACTTAATTCATCTGCATATGTGGCTGAAGTAGTACGTTCAGGTATTATGTCTGTAGATAATGGACAGTTTGAAGCAGGTAGAAGTTTAGGATTGTCATATTCAACAACCATGATTAATGTAATTTTACCACAGGCATTTAAAAATATTTTACCAGCACTAGGTAATGAACTTATTACATTACTCAAAGAAACATCAATCAGTGGTTATATCGGATTGATTGATTTGACAAAGGGTAGTGATATTATTCGAAGTGTAACATATGATGCTATTATGCCACTTGGAGTTGTTGCGTTAATTTATTTATTTATAGTAATGCTTCTTACCGCAGGTGTTAATAAATTAGAGAGGAGCTTAAGAAAGAATGAGCAGCGATAATGTTTTATTAGATATACAGAATTTAAAAAAGAGTTACGGAAAGCATGAAGTTTTAAAAGGAATTTCAACTACAATATCTAAAGGCGAAGTTATTGCAATTATCGGACCTTCAGGTTGTGGTAAATCAACTTTCTTACGCTCATTAAACTTATTGGAAAAACCAACCGAAGGTATTATTAGATTCGAAGGACAAAATATTACCGATAAAGATATTAACGTAGATAAAATGCGTGAAAGAATCGGAATGGTTTTCCAACAATTTAATCTTTTTCCAAATATGACAATCAAAAAAAATATAATGCTTGCACCAGTGAAGTTAAAAAAGATGACACCGGAACAAGCCGAGGAAAAAGCAATGAAGCTTTTAGAGAGAATTGGCTTAAAAGATAAAGCTGATGCTTATCCTAACATGCTATCAGGTGGTCAAAAGCAAAGGGTTGCTATTGCTCGTTCCCTTGCTATGGATCCTGATGTAATGTTATTTGATGAGCCAACTTCAGCACTTGATCCTGAAATGGTTGGTGAAGTATTAAATTTGATGCGTGATTTGGCAAAGGAAGGAATGACAATGGTTGTTGTTACTCATGAAATGGGATTTGCAAAAGAAGTAGCTAGCAGAGTTTTATTTATTAACGAAGGCGTTATCAGCGAAGATAATGTTCCAGAAGAGATTTTCAACAATCCAAAGTCTTCACGATTAAAAGACTTTTTAGGAAAGGTGTTATAAATTTTATGATGCATATATTGTATAAATCTTTTATCTTTATAGGAGTTGCTTTTTTAACTTTTGTTTGTACAGGATTAGCTTGTGTTTTGTATATGTACGGACAAAATTATAGTAGATATAGCTATGATCCGTATGTTGCTACGGCTAGATATGAGGACTATAAAGATTTGAATCGTAGAGAAGTAGAGTTTTATTCTGGAAAGAATAAGTTACATGGTTATGTCTATGGAGAGAATAATAAAAGGATGATTGTTTTTTCACATGGAATATGGTCTGGACATGAAGATTATATGGCCTTTTTAAAATGGTTTATCGATAGGGGATATGCTGTTTTTGCTTATGATTATACAGGATATAATAAAAGTCAGGGTTCGAATGCAAGGGGACTTTCTCAATCTATGATAGATTTAGACAATGCATTAACTTTTATTGAACATGATAGTAAATTAAAAGAACATGATTTATTCTTAATGGGACATAGTTGGGGTGCATATGCAACAGCTAGTGTCCTAAGATATAAACACAACGTGAAAGCGGCTGTGTCTTTATCAGGTTTTAATAATCCAGAAGAGATATCATTAGATGTAACAGAAAAAACGTTAGGTAAAGCGACATATTTGTTGACTCCATTTTTAAAGCTTAATCAATACAGACTGTTTAAGGATAACGGAAATGTCAATGCAGTTGATAGTATCAATTCGACTAATATTCCTGTTTTGATAGTACACGCTAATGAAGATAAATTTATCAAGTTTGATAAAACATCTATTATTGCAAAGAAAGACCAGATTACGAATAAAAATGTTCAGTATTATGTCGTAACACAAAAATATATTAATGATCATAGTTCTTATGTAAATGATGCTCCATCAGCTTTAGAGGTTAAAAGAATTGCTAAAGAGCGTAAAAAGTTAGAATCTAAATGTCCAAATGGTAAAGCATCAGATAAGCAACTTAGAGCGTTTTATAGTAAACTTGATAAATCAAAAGCTAATCAACCAAATGTTGAATTGTGTGAACGTATAGATAAATTCTTTAAGAGTGTTAAATAGAAATGAAATGTACCCTCTTTACTGGACAAAAACCAGTAAGGAAGGTACATTTTTATTAAGCTAAATCTTTTTCTTTCTCATTCTTTGAATCTTTATAAGGTTTTATTTTGTCAGTTTCAGATGTTTTCTTGTTCATTTCAGTTGAATTATTGTTATTACTTGAAACTAAATTTATGTTATTAGCATGTGAAACTGTAGCATTAGCTGTCAATTCACGTTTCAAATTCTTTTGAGCAGTTGAAAGCATTAATTTAATACGATTAAGTTGATTAACTTCTGATGCACCAGGATCATAATCAATTGCAACAATGTTTGCAGTTGGATTTTCAGAGCGTAATTTTTTGATTACACCTTTACCAACGATATGATTTGGTAAACATCCAAAAGGTTGAGCACATATAATGTTTTTAGTACCACTTTCAATTAATTCAAGCATTTCACCAGTTAAGAACCAACCTTCACCAGTTTGATTACCAATAGAAACAATTTCCTTTGATTTCTCTGCTAATTCATCAATATGAGCAGGTGGTGTGAAACGTTCACTCTTTTCGAATTCATCTCTTGCAGCATTTCTGAGCCATTCGAAGAATTTGATTAAATAGTTATTGTTTTGTTTCTTTTTCTGAGATTCTCCTAAAACATCTGTTTTAAAGTTCTGATTGTAACAACTGTATAGTAAGAAGTCTGTTAAATCAGGAACAACCGCCTCAGCACCTTCTTTTTCAAGTAGTTTTACAACATCATTATTTGCAGCAGGAGAGAACTTAACAAGAATTTCTCCAACAACGCCGACTTTAGGTTTTTTGATGTCTTTTAAAGGCAACTTATCAAAATCTCTGATTATTTCGCGACAAATCTTTTTATATTTTCTATGAGATAAAAGCTTAGTATTTCCAATAAAATTAATGACTTCACCTTTCCACTTTTCATGAAGGGCGTTAGCAGAACCTTCAACTAGTTCATAAGGTCTGGTTCTGTATAGGCATCGCATGAAGATATCACCAAATATTAAAGCGTATAAGCCATGTTGAATTAATTTTGGTGAAAGCTTAAATCCCGGATTTTGTTCGAGACCAACCATGTTAAGTGAAATAACTGGAATATCAGGATGTCCAGCCTTGATTAGGGCGCGTCTGATAAAACCAATATAGTTTGAAGCACGACATCCACCACCAGTTTGGGTTACAAGTATAGCAGTTTTAGATAAATCATATTTATTTGATAACACTGCGGACATGATTTGCCCAACAACTAATAAAGATGGATAACAAGCATCATTATTAACATACCTAAGTCCCATATTTACACATTCTCTTGATGAAATATCTGGAATATCAAGTTTATATCCGGCAGCTCTAAAAGCAGGCATTAAGAGTTCAAAATGTATAGGAGACATCTGAGGACAGATGATAGTATAGTCCTTTTTCATCTCTTTAGTAAATACAGTTCTGTGGTAAGCGGAAGAAACAATTTCGCGTTTTTCATGTTTCTTGGCCTTAACTCGTAGTGCAGAAAGAAGGGAACGAATTCTAATTCTTGCAGCACCTAAGTTGTTTACTTCGTCAATTTTTAGACAGGTATAAATTTTTCCGGAGCCTGATAAAATATCATTTACCTGATCAGTTGTAACAGCATCTAGTCCACAACCGAATGAATTAAGTTGGATTAAATCAAGGTCATCTCTTGTTTTTACAAAAGTAGCTGCAGCATATAAACGAGAATGATACATCCATTGATCCATTACGATTAGAGGTCGTTCTACTTGTGCTAAATGAGAAACACTATCTTCTGTTAAAACGCATACACCGTAAGAATTGATCAAATCTGGAATTCCGTGATTGATTTCTGGATCAATGTGATATGGACGCCCTGCTAAAACAATACCTTTTTTGCCGGTTTCTTCCATATATTTTAAAACTTCTTCACCTTTCTTTTGCATATCAATACGAGCATTATTTAATTCGGTCCAAGCTTTGGCAACAGCATTAACGATTTCAGTCTTTGGAATATTAAATTCTTTTGTAAAACAATCAACTAAAGCAGAAGTTGCAGTGTCCTGGTTACTAAATGCAATAAAAGGATTTATAAAACGCATTTTTCCGGATGTAATCTCTTCAACATTGTTTTTAATATTTTCTGAATAAGATGTTACAATCGGACAATTGTAGTGATTATTGGCACCAGGAAATTCGTTACGTTCATATGGAATAGCTGGTTGGAAAATAAAGTCAACATTTTGTTTTATTAACCAAGCAATATGTCCGTGAGTTATTTTTGCTGGATAGCACTCTGATTCACTTGGAATTGAATCAATTCCCATTTCATATAGTTTTCTAGTTGAAACAGGAGACAAAACAACTTTAAATTTAAGCTCATTAAAAAATGTAGCCCAGAAAGGATAGTTTTCGTACATATTAAGAGCTCGTGGAATACCAACTGTTCCTCTAATTGCTTCTTCATCTGATAAAGGTTCATAGTCAAAGATTCTATGCAATTTGTATTCAAAAAGATTTGGAACATTATCTTTATTTTTTTGTTTTCCTAATCCACGTTCACAACGATTACCTGTTATATAACGACGATTATCATTGAAACGATTAATAGTAAGAAGACAGTGGTTTGTACAACCTTGACATCTTGCTAGTTTTGTATCGTAAGTTAATTTAGATATTTCATCGATTGAAAGCATAGAAGATGTATGGGATTCTGCATATCTTTCACGAGCAATTAAAGCGGCACCAAAGGCACCCATTATTCCTGAAATGTCCGGACGAGTTACATGCACACCGGCTATTTTTTCTAAACTTCTAAGTACAGCATCGTTGTAGAAAGTTCCACCTTGAACTACAATGTTCTTTCCTAAATCTTTAGCATCAGTTAATTTGATAACTTTAAATAAGGCATTTTTCATTACTGAATATGCAAGACCGGCTGAAATATCTGCAACACTTGCCCCTTCTTTTTGTGCCTGTTTAACTTTTGAGTTCATAAAAACGGTACATCTTGTTCCAAGATCTATTGGATGTTTTGCAAATAAAGCTTCTTTTGCAAAATCTTGTACAGAGTAGTTAAGTGATTTAGCAAAAGTTTCAATAAAAGAGCCACAACCTGATGAACATGCTTCGTTAAGTTGAACAGAATCAACATTTTGATTCTTGATTTTGATACATTTCATATCTTGACCACCTATGTCTAAGATACAATCAACCTCAGGGTCAAAGAATGCAGCTGCGTAATAATGTGCAACTGTCTCAACTTCACCTTCATCGAGCATAAGTGCGGCTTTTAGTAGAGCTTCGCCGTATCCTGTTGAACATGAATGTACAATATTAGCCTCCTCGGGCAATAAAGTGTAAATTTCTTTAATTGATTTAATGGCAGTCGCTAAAGGATTTCCATTATTGTTACTATAAAAAGAATACAATAATGAACCGTCTTCACCAACTAATGCAATTTTAGTGGTTGTTGAACCGGCATCAATTCCAAGGTAACAATTGCCTTTATATGAAGCTAAATCGCGAGTCTGAACGTGATTTTCACCATGTTCAAGCAGGAATTTATCGTATTCTTCTTTTGATGTAAAAAGTGGATCAAGTCTTGCAACTTCGAATTCCATTTTTATATCTGAATGTAATAGAGTTAATAAATCATCAATTGTTGTTGTAGTGTCTTCTTTATAATTTAATGCTGAACCAATTGCAGCAAATAAATGAGAATTATCAAGTAAAATAGCATGTTTATTATCTAATTTTAGAGTTCTTATAAATGCCTCTCGTAATTCTGATAAAAAGTGTAAAGGACCTCCTAAAAATGCAACATGTCCTTTAATTGGTTTACCGCATGCAAGACCGCTTATTGTTTGATTTACTACTGCCTGAAAAATTGATGCTGACAAATCTTCTTTTGTAGCACCTTCGTTTATTAAAGGTTGAATATCCGTTTTGGCAAAAACTCCGCAACGGGCAGCAATTGGATAAATAGCTTTGTAATTCTTGGCATATGTATTTAGTCCAGTTGCATCTGTTTGAAGAAGTGATGCCATTTGGTCTATGAATGATCCCGTTCCACCGGCACAAATACCATTCATTCGTTGCTCAACGTTTCCACCTTCAAAATAAATTATCTTTGCATCTTCTCCACCAAGTTCGATAGCTACATCAGTCTGTGGTGCAACATGTTCAAGTGCAGTTGAAACAGCAATAACTTCTTGTACAAAAGGAATATTAAGATGTTTAGCTAAAGTTAAGCCACCTGACCCAGTAATTATTGGAGCAATAACTTTGTTGCCGATAGTTTCTTGAGCCTTTGTTACAAGAGAAGCTAGGGTTTCCTTTATATTGGCAAAATGTCTCTCATAATCCGAAAAAAGAATGTTGTTTTTTTCGTCTAAAAGAGCAATTTTAACAGTAGTTGATCCAATGTCAATACCTAATTTGTTTAATTTATTTTTATCCATAGAATCCTCCATACCCTCTTATATTTAGTCAAAGAAAGTGTATTTTTAAACAAGTATAAAATATTCACGCAATACTATTCATTATACGACATCATTTTTTAAAAAACAATAAAACAGTGAATATTTTGTGATCAAACTTTAAAAATAAGGTATGTTTCTTTACATATAAATTGAATAATGATAGTATAGTAAATGTAAAAAATTTGAATAGGAGAAGAGTGTTTATGAGTTGGTTCGATAAACTATCAAGAAAAATTGAAGGAATAGCGGTTTCGAATATAACAGCTTATCTGGTTGGAATTTGTGTTATTTCTAATCTATTCCTTAAAGATATGTATAAATATTTTGCATTTGATGTGTATGGAATTATACATGGCGAGGTTTGGCGTATTTTTTCATGGATAATGGTACCATCTAATTTGAGCACAATATCTGTGTTGTTTTTAGTGTTATTAATTCCATTTGGAAGAGCGATTGAGCAGATTATAGGATGCGCTAAATTAAACGCGTTCTATCTATGTGGGTTTATACTAAGTGTATGTTGTGGATTTTTACAATATTTTGTTATAAGTGTGGTTGATCCAAGCAATGCAGTTAGTCCATTTTTAACATTATACAATATCTTAACTACAACATTTATTTTGATGGGATTATTTATGCCTAATACAGTGGTTCAATTGTACTTTATTATTCCAATAAAAATGAAATACATGATAGCATTTTATTTTATTATTACGATTGCTGAATTAATTGAGTACCTTAGAATGGGCAATATGGTGTATATGTATTATTTTGGAACACCAGTTATTTATGCTCTAATAAATGTTTTGCTCGTATTTTTCTCTATAAAAAATGGAGGACCTAGAAATAGAAAAAATAAAAAGAATGTTTTTTATAATTCTGCAGTTCCTAAAAAATATGAGAAATATACAGTTTATCATGGAACAGGTGGTAAAATACCTAGACATAAATGTGCTATTTGTGGAAAAACAGATATCGATTCACCTGATATGACATTTAGATATTGTTCACAATGTAATGGCAATTATGAATATTGTATGGATCATTTATATTCACATGAACATATAAAATAGAAAAGAAATGGAGATTTTTGATGAAGAAATTAATAGGCATTATTGCTTTAATTTTAGTTGTATGTTGTTCAGTAGTGTTGTTTGTTTCCATTAAAGGAAAAGAAAAAAATAATTCAGCTGTACAAAAAGTTAAAAAAGTTGCATTAAAGAAGGGCGAAATCAGATTAGGTGTTATGTTACCAGGCGATGAAACTGATTCATTTTCGAAAAATCAGATTAAAAGTATAAAGCAAGCAGCTAAGGATTCTAATATTTCAGTGAAAAATATTGTTTGGAAAACACAGGTAAAAGGAAGCAGTGATTGTAAAGATGCAATGAGCGAATTCGCTGAAGCAAATTGTACACATGTTTTGGTGACGAATGAGAGAGTTGCTTCTGTAATATATGAGAAAGCAGCGGATTATTCTGATATTAAGTTCTTTGTTTATGGAGGAACAGCAGCTAAGATTTCTAAAGTGAAAAATGTATATGATTATTCTCTAAGAGATAGTGAATATCGTTATATATCAGGTGTTTTAAGTGGAATGAAAATTCAAGAATTAAAGGCACAGAATGTGCTTTTACCTGAAAATTTAGATGAAAAAGGAAATGTTAAACTTGGATTTGTTGGTTCATATAAGAATCCAAAAACAATTTCAGCATATTCTGCTTTTTATCTAGGTGTTAAATCAGTTCTTCCTGAGGTAACAATGGAAGTTGAATATATTGATGGTAAGAACAATGTAAACAACGAAGGAACAGCTGTACAAAGATTAATGAGTAGAGGGGCTGTTGTTATTGGATATGATACTAATTCATTAAGTATTCCAACTGTTGTACAGGCTCAAAAAAATGGTGGTAAGAATGTTTATTTTGTAAGTGCCAATTCAAACATGTTAGATTCAGCTCCAACAGCACAGTTATTTGCTGAAACAAATAAATTCGAAAATGTCTATAAAGATATTATTGAAAAGAGTAAGAATAAAGAAAAAATCTCAAAAGATTTATCATATGGTTATAAAGAAGATGCATTAGAGATTACATCATTTGGACCAGAGGCGCCAGCTAATGCTCAGGAAACTGTTAATACATTACAGGAACAGTTTAAACAGGATCGGATAAAAGTTTTTGATACGTCTAAGTTTAAAGTAAATGGTTCTGAATTGACTAAGGCGACAATTGATTTATCATTATATGAGGATGATGAAAAAGAACCTTTATATAAAGGTAAAAATAAAAATGCAATTGTAGAAAATGGAGATGTTAAATACTTTAGCGAATCTACATTAAGATGTGCGCCATACTTTAATTACATTATTGATGGAATTAAAGAAATGAATGTAGGAGAATTACAACCAAAAGAATAATTTAAAAGAATAGTATTGTAATTGACAAAGTTGCGTACAGAATTTATAATTTAATCATGGATTTTTATGGGGTTGCTACTTAGTAGCAGCCTCGTTTATGTATATTACCGTTTATAAGCTTTTACTAAAACATCAAAAGGGTATAAAAATAAACATCGTTTTATTCGATATACTTCCTAGAGATGTTTATTTTGAGGCTTAATAAAGGTTTAATTTGTATGACTAGGAGGACAGGGACGAATGGAAAATGAGACAGTCTCTAAAAATTTTATTGAGCAAATCATAGAAAAGGATTTAAGTGAAGGATATTGTGAAACAGTACACACTCGTTTCCCACCAGAACCTAATGGATATTTACACATTGGTCACGCTAAGTCTATTCTTTTAAACTATGGTTTAGCAAAGAAATATGGCGGAAAATTTAATTTACGTTTTGATGATACTAATCCAACAAAAGAAAAAAATGAATTTGTTGAATCTATTAAAGAAGATGTTAAGTGGTTAGGCGTAGATTGGGGAGATACAATTTTTTTTGCATCTGATTATTTTGATAAAATGTATGAAGCAGCAGTTGAACTTATCAAAAAAGGAAAAGCATATGTTTCAGATCTAAATGCTGATCAGATAAGAGAATATCGTGGTACTTTAACAGAGCCAGGTAAGGAAGATCCTTACAGTAAACGTACTGTTGAAGAGAATCTCGCACTATTTGAAGGTATGAAAAATGGTGAATTTGAAGACGGTTCAAAAGTTTTAAGAGCTCGTATTGATATGAAGTCATCAAATATTAATATGAGAGATCCTATTATTTACCGTGTTGCAAGAATGAATCATCATAATACAGGTGATAAATGGTGTATTTATCCTATGTATGATTTTGCACATCCAATTGAAGATGCAATTGAAGGTATTACACATTCAATTTGTACTCTAGAATTTGAAGATCATAGACCTTTATATGATTGGGTAGTTACAGAGCTTGGTTATAAAAAAGACGAAAATGATACACCAAAGCAGATTGAGTTTGCAAAATTATATTTAACAAACGTTGTAACAGGTAAGAGATACATCAAGAAATTGGTTGAAGATGGCATCGTAGATGGATGGGATGATCCTAGATTAGTGTCAATTGCTGCATTAAGAAGAAGAGGATTTACACCTGAATCTATTCAAAGATTTATTGAATTATGTGGTATTTCTAAAGCTAATAGTTCTGCAGATTATGCAATGCTCGAGTATTGTATAAGAGAAGATTTAAAAATGAAAAAACCACGTATGATGGCAGTTTTAAATCCTATTAAAGTTGTAATTGATAATTATGAAGAAGGTAAAGTAGAGTATTTACCAGTTGTAAACAATATGGAAAATGAAGGATTAGGTTCTCGAGAAGTTCCATTCACAAGAGAGCTTTATATCGACAGGGATGACTTCATGGAAAATCCACCAAAGAAATATTTCCGTATGTATCCTGGAAATGAAGTACGTTTAATGAATGCATATTTTGTTAAGTGTGAAAGCATTGAAAAAGATGAAAACGGAGAGATTAAAGTAATTCATTGTACATATGATCCTGAGTCAAAAGGTGGAAACAGCCCAGATGGACGTAAGGTAAAAGGTACAATTCAGTGGGTTTCAGCTGAATATGGTAAAAAGGTTCAAGTTAGACTTTATGAAAATATCGTTAATGAAGAATTAGGAGTGTATAACGAAGATGGAAGCTTAAATGTCAATCCTAATTCACTTACAGTTTTAGAAAGCGTAGTAGAACCTGCACTTGTTGATGCTAAACCATATGACAGTTTCCAATTTGTAAGACAAGGATATTTCTGCGTAGACGCTAAAGATTCAAAAGAAGGACAGCCTGTATTTAATAGAATAGTTTCATTAAAAAGTTCGTTTAAGTTGCCAAAGTAATTGCAAATAGCATGAAAGAGGGTTGAAGAATGAATTTATTGTCGGGATTAGAAAAGTTTGGTTTAAATTCTAAAGATATGAAAGATATCTTTAGTGAAGATACTCAGGAAAAAAAGGCTAAAGTGTCAAAAAAAGAAGTTGCTAAAGAGGAGCCTCCAAAACCAAAGAAAGAGGAGCCAAAAGAAACTGATTTTTTGCTTCAAAAGGCTATTAGATGTCCTGTTTGCGATAAGGTTTTTAAAACATTATTAGTAAAAAATGGACGAATCAAAAGAAAAGAATCGGACAGAGATTTAAGACCAAGATTTATGTACATTGATACATTAAAATATGATATTGCGTCATGTCCATACTGTGGATATACGGCAATGAATAGATATTTTGAACATATGTCGACAACCCAGGTTAAGCTTATTAAAGAAGGCGTATGCATGAAGTTTAAGCCTACTAGTGAAATTAGTGATGAAATAAAAGAAATCGATTATGATGAAGCAATTGAGCGTTATAAATTGGCTTTATATAATGCCATGGTTAAAAAGGGCAAGATAAGTGAAAAAGCTTATACATGTCTGAAGATATCATGGCTTTATAGAGCTCAAATTGAAACGTTAGAAGCTGAATTAGAAAAAGAGGAATGTACACCTGAAAGAAAAGTATCCATCGATAAACAGCTTGATATTGCAAGGACAGAAGAGATTGCTTTTTATAACCAAGCTTATGAAGGATTTGAGAAGGCTATTTCTTCTGAAATGTATCCTATAGCTGGAATGGATCAAAATACTCTTGATTTTTTGATCGCTGTAATGGCATTTAATCTCAAAAAATATGAAGTTGCTTCAAGAGGTGTATCAAGATTGTTAACTTCAACTTCAGCATCGTCTAGAATTAAAGATAAAGCCTTTGATTTAAAGGAAGAGATAATTAATGCTATTCGAAATGGAAAGTAGAAGTGAAACAATAGAATATAAAAAATAAAGGCGTATGAAAATATATTTTTCATACGCCCTTTATATGTACTACATATACAATTAATTATTTATTATTTTCAACTTCTTGCATTTTCATAGCACGCACTTTTAATGGTAAACCAAATAATGTGATGAATCCTTCAGCATCATGATGATCATATAAATCACCAGTTGTAAAGCTAGCTAAAGATTCGCTATATAATGAGTATTTAGAAGTTGTACCAGCTTTGATGATATTGCCTTTGTATAATTTGAATTTAACTTCACCAGTAACATATTTTTGTGTTACATCTATAAATGCACAAACTGCTTCACGAAGTGGTGTGAACCATTTTCCTTCATATACAATTTGAGCAAGTTTATTACCCATTTCTTTTTTAACTTCCATTGTTGCACGATCTAAGATTAATTCTTCAAGCTGATCATGTGCTTCCATGAGGATTGTTCCACCTGGAGTCTCATATACACCACGTGATTTCATTCCTACAACACGGTTCTCAACGATATCAATAATTCCAATTCCGTGTTTTCCACCTAAAACATTAAGCTCGCGAATGATATCAGAAACTTTCATTTTTTTACCATTTAATGAAGTAGGAACACCAGCTTCAAATGTCATTGTAACATATTCACCTTCTTCAGGAGCTTTTTCAGGGCTGTTCCCAAGAACAAGAAGATGATCATAGTTTGGAGCAACTGATGGATCTTCAAGTTCAAGACCTTCGTGACTGATATGCCAGAGATTTCTATCGCGGCTGTAGCTTGAATCAGCTGAGAATGGAAGATCAATTCCATGAGCTTTACAATAATCTATTTCATCCTGTCTAGATTGAAGTTCCCATTTATCATCTCGCCAAGGAGCAATAATTTTAAGATCTGGAGCAAGAGCTTTGATACCAAGTTCAAAACGAATTTGATCGTTACCTTTTCCAGTAGCACCATGACAGATTGCAACAGCACCTTCTTTACGTGCAATTTCAACTAATTTTTTAGCAATACCTGGACGAGCCATAGAAGTTCCAAGAAGATATTTGTTCTCATATACAGCGCTAGCTTTAACACATGGAACAATGTAATTGTCACAAAAATCATCAACAATATCTTCAATGTATAATTTAGATGCGCCAGATAATTTAGCTCTTTCTTCAAGACCGTCTAACTCCTCTTCCTGTCCGCAATCTACACAACAACAAATAACTTCGTAATCATAATTTTCTTTTAGCCAAGGGATAATGGCTGTGGTATCTAAACCACCTGAGTATGCAAGTACAACTTTTTCTTTCATCTTTTTATTCCTCGTTTATTAAATAGTAGTAGTTTTTTGGTTCCCTCTCCAAGGAAAAAATAACTTATGCAATTAATATACAACATATTAAAATGAATTACAAGTGTAAATTTATACAAAAAAACTAATAAAAATACAATTTAGCGGTGCAAAACACAAAATCATTAAAGTGTTGTTTTTTATTGAAAACAGATATAGAAATATGAATAAAAATGTGATATAACAAGAATATATGAAAATATAATACATATATATTATATTGATAGAAAAAAATATGAAAAAAAAGTTGCATAAAAGAAAAAAAGAATGTATAATTATGCAAAGATGATTTTTTTATGCATACTCTTTTGAGTTAGTGTATATAAAATGAAAATGTAAAAATGGAAAATGTATAGTTTAATTTTAAAAGTATAAAAGGAGATTACGAAATGATAAATGTAGGAATAATAGGTGCAACTGGATATGCTGGAGGAGAATTAGTAAGAATTCTTGTTAACCATCCGGAAGTGGAGATAAAATGGTATGGTTCAAGAAGCTATGTGGACCAGAAATATGCAGATGTATATAGAAATATGTTTGAAATTGTTGAAGATAAATGTTTTGATGACAACATCGAAAAGCTAGTTGAAACAGTTGATGTAGTATTTACAGCTACACCGCAAGGATACTTAGCGGGCGTTTTGAACGAAGAGTTATTAAAAAAGGCTAAATTCATTGATTTGAGTGCAGATTATAGATTGAAAGATGTAAATGTATATGAAGAGTGGTATCAGATTAAACATAAATCTCCTGAATTGATAGAGAAAGCAGTTTATGGTTTATGTGAGATTAATAGAGAAGAAATAAAGGGAACTAATCTTGTCGCTAATCCAGGATGTTACACAACATGTTCTATTTTAACAGCTTATCCATTGGTAAAAGAAAAAATTATTGAACCTAACACTTTAATTGTAGATGCTAAAAGTGGCACAAGCGGAGCAGGTAGAGGTGCAAAGATTCCTAATTTGTATTGTGAAGTAAACGAGAGCATTAAGGCATATAAAGTTGCAAGTCATCGTCATACTCCTGAGATAGAAGAACAATTAGGGTATGCAGCAGGAGAGAAGATTTGTATTAACTTTACACCACATTTAGTTCCTATGAACAGAGGAATTTTAGTTACAGAATATGCAAATCTTAAGAAAAAAGCTGACGGTACATATCCAAGTAGTGAAGAAATTAGAAAAATTTATAATAAATATTATAAAAACGAAAGATTTGTTCGTGTTCTTAAAGAAGGCGAAGTTCCAGAAACAAGATGGGTTGAAGGAAGTAATTATGTTGATCTGAATTTTGTCGTAGATGAAAGAACTCATAGAGTTATTATGATGGGAGCTCTTGATAATTTAGTGAAGGGAGCTGCAGGACAAGCTGTTCAAAATATGAATTTGATTTTCGGATTTAAAGAGGATTTAGGATTAAATTTTGTTCCTGTTTTCCCATAAAAGGGAGGAAAATATATGATTACGAAGAACAATTACAAGGTTTTTCATATAGAATCAATAGATGAAGATATAGTTATAAGACCAATGGAGTATTCTGATTATGATAATGTTTATAAGTTATGGGGAACAATCCATGGTTTTAGAATAAGGAGTATAGATGATTCGAGAGAGGGAATATATCGATTTTTAGATAGAAATCCGAATACAAGTATTGTAGCTGTTAATTCAAAAAATGTGATTATTGGTGCAATTCTATGTGGACATGATGGCAGAACGGGGTGTTTGTATCATGTTTGCGTAAGGGAAGATTATAGAAAAATGGGAATCGGTAACGTGATGACGTCTAGTTGTATTAAAGCCCTGAAAAATGAAAAAATCAATAAAATTTCATTAATTGCTTTTAAAGAAAATGAGGTTGGAAATTGTTTTTGGAAGGGCGAAAAATGGTGCAAAAGAGATGAAGTAAATTATTATGATTTTTCATTAAATGATGAGAATGTTTCAAAATATATAGATTAAGTGAGGATTAAAATGACAAATATGAATGTAAATGTTTTATTAGAAAAAGCTGAAGTTTTAATTGAGGCGTTGCCATATATTCAGCGTTTCAATGGGAAAATAATTGTTGTAAAATATGGTGGATCAGCGATGCTTGATGAATCTTTAAAAAGACAAGTAATTCAAGATGTTGCATTGTTAAAACTTGTAGGCTTAAAACCGGTAATTGTGCATGGCGGTGGAAAAGAAATAAGCCGTTGGGTTGAAAAAACAGGTATGGAGCCAGAATTTGTAAAAGGCTTCAGAAAAACGGATGCAGAAACAATGGAAATCGTTGAGATGGTTCTTAATAAAGTTAATAAATCTTTAGTTCAGTTAGCTTTGGAAATTGGTGTAAACGCTGTTGGAATCAGTGGTAAAGATGCGGGATTATTAAATGTATCTAAAAAAACAGCAGATGGTGAAGATATAGGTTTTGTAGGAGATGTCAAAAAAACAAATCCTCAAATCATATATGATTTACTTGAAAAAGATTTCCTTCCAATTATCTGTCCAGTAGGTATGGATGATGAGTTTAATAGTTATAATATCAATGCAGATGACGCCGCTTGTGCAATTGCAGAAGCTTTATCAGCGGAAAAATTAGCATTTCTTACAGATATTGAAGGTGTTTACAAAAATCCAAATGATCCAAAAACTCTTATTTCAGAATTGAAAATAGATGATGCTAAAAAACTTATTGCAGATGGATACATTGGTGGTGGAATGTTACCAAAACTAAACAATTGTATCGATGCTATCGAGCAAGGAGTTTCAAGAGTTCATATTTTAGATGGACGAATTCCTCATTGTTTATTACTTGAATTCTTTACAAATAGAGGTATTGGAACAGCTATTTTAGGTGAAGATGAAGAGTACTATAATTAATAAAAACATAAATAAGAAAACATGAATTAAGAACCTATAAACAAAAAATATAAATGTAAAACATAAAAGAGATAATATATAGGAAAATGTAAGAATAAGAAGAGGATTTAAAATGCAAACTGTAGATAAAAAAAATTATATAGAAAAAACAGAAAAGAATTTAGTTCATACATACAATCGATTTGATGTTGTATTTGATAAAGGCGATGGAGTATACCTATATGATTCTGAAGGAAAAAAGTATTTAGATTTTGCAGCAGGTATAGCTGTTATGGCGTTAGGGTATAATAATAAAGAATATAATAATGCCTTAAAAAATCAGATTGATAAATTATTACATACTTCAAACTTATATTATAATACAACTATTTGTGAAGCATCGGAAAAACTTTTAGAAGCTTCTCAAATGGATAGAGTTTTCTTGACTAATAGCGGAACAGAAGCAATCGAAGGTGCGATAAAAGCAGCTAGAAAATATGCCTATAAAAAACAAAAAAAAGGATGTTATGAGATTATTGCAATGGAACATTCTTTTCACGGAAGAAGTTTAGGAGCGCTTTCTGTTACAGGAAATAAAAATTATAGAGAACCATTTGAACCACTTATTCCAGGTGTTAAGTTCGCAAAATATAACAATATTGAAAGTGTTAAGGAATTAGTTTCTCAAAAAACTTGTGCAATAATAATGGAGACAGTTCAAGGAGAAGGTGGAATTTATCCTGCAGAAGAGAGTTTCTTGAAAGAAGTAAAAGAGATTTGTAAAGAAAATGATATTTTATTAATTCTTGATGAAATACAGTGTGGAATGGGAAGAACAGGTGATATGTTTGCTTGGCAAGGTTACGGAATAAAACCAGATATCATGACTTGTGCCAAAGCAATCGGTTGTGGCGTTCCAGTGGGTGCGTTTTTTATGACAGAAGAAGTCGCAAAAAATTCATTAGAACCAGGAGATCATGGTACAACATACGGTGGAAATCCGTTTGTATCGGCTGCAATCTGCGAGGTCTTAAGACAATTTGAAAAGAAGAATTTGTTAGAGCATGTAAAAGATGTGTCAGAATATCTTGAAGATCAGTTAGATACATTGGTTTGCGAATATGATTTTCTTGTTGAAAGACGTGGAAAGGGTTTGATGCAGGGAGTTGAAACTACATTAAAAGTTGGAGAGGTTTCTAAAAAAGCTCTTGAAAATGGATTGATTGTTATAACTGCAGGTAAGAATGTTTTACGTTTTGTTCCACCTTTAATTATAACAGAGGAAAATGTTGATGAAATGATTTGCAAATTGAAAGAAACATTAGACACTTTTGCATAAAATTAAAAAATAACAAAATTGCACTTGTAAAGCTTGCCTTTTTTCGCTAAAATAGTTATCAGGTGTTGAGCTCCTTAAGAAGGAGATTACAATGAATAAAAAAATTTATACTATGATGAAAAAAGGTAGAGCTATTGCAATTACCTGTTATTGTTTTTTTATGGTCTTATCTTTAACGGCTTGTCAGAAGGATGAAGTTTTATTATCTACAAATAATGCAGAGGTTAAATATTCAAAAGAAAAAAATTACACCCCCAAAGTCGACGAGCAAAAAAAGAATAATAAGAGTAAAAATAATAAACGTACGCAGGGCAATGCTACTCAAAAGGTAGTAGTGTATGTTTGTGGGCAGGTTAATAAACCAGGCGTTTATAAATTATCAGCAAATAAAAGAATAAATGATGCAGTTGAGATGGCCGGAGGCTTTAAAACAGATGCAGCAGAAGAGTATCATAATTTAGCTGATAAGTTATCAGATGGTCAAAAGATATATGTACCATCACGTCAAGAAGTACAAAATCAGACTATTCCTAGTAGTGATGAATCAAAGAAAGAGACAGTAGATGATACAAAGTGTGACGGAAAAGTAAATATTAATTCAGCAACAAAGGAACAATTGATGACTATTAAAGGCGTTGGTGAGAAAAAAGCAGATAGCATTCTAGACTACAGATCTAAACATGGTAAATTTTTCAAAATTGAAGATTTAAAGAAAATAGCTGGCATAAAAGACGGGCTGTTTAACAAAATAAAAGATTATATTACGGTGAACTGAGGAGTGTAATATGGCAAAAAAAGTATTGGTAGTCGATGACGAAAAACTAATTGTTAAAGGAATTCGATTTAGCTTAGAACAAGATGATATGGAAGTTGATTGTGCCTATGATGGCGAAGAAGCATTAGAAAAAATAAAAAATAATAAATATGATATTATTTTATTAGATGTAATGCTACCTAAGATGGAAGGCTTTGAGGTATGTCAAACAGTTAGAGAATTTTCAGACGTGCCAATCGTTATGCTTACAGCAAAGGGCGATGACATGGATAAGATTTTAGGACTTGAGTATGGCGCTGATGATTACATTACCAAACCATTTAATATTCTAGAAGTTAAGGCTAGAATAAAAGCAATTATGAGAAGAACATCAGGCTTTAACCAACAAAGAGCTGATGAAACAATTATTGCAAAAGGAGATCTTAAATTAGATTGCGACAGTAGGAGATTATATATTTTAGATAAAGAGGTTAATCTCACAGCTAAAGAATTTGATTTGTTAGAAATCCTTGTGAAAAATGAAAATAAAGTATACAGTAGAGAAAACCTACTTCATATGGTATGGGGAAATGATTATCCGGGAGACGTTAGAACGGTGGATGTTCATGTTAGACGTCTTAGAGAAAAGATTGAAAAGAGCCCTAGTGAGCCAAAGTATGTTCACACAAAATGGGGTGTAGGATACTATTATAACCAAAGATAGTAGGAGTACTGTAAATGTTAAAAAACAAAAAATTTCTAGATTTTATAAAAAGTATGAAGTTTAGACTGATGATTATATTTGTGGTAATGGCAATTGTGCCTTGCCACATCTTAAGAATCGGTATACTTTCTTCATATGAGGCTCGAGCAGTTTCTATTAGAGAAAGTGAGATTTTAAGTCAATCTAAGATTTTGGCTAATAAAATTGCTAAGTCTGATTTTTTATCAGGCAAAGATGATAATGATGTGGAATCACAAGTAAGTACATTGGCAAATCTATATGATGGACGTGTCATTTTAGTTGATAAGAATTATATGATAGTTCATGATACCTATAATATTGATGAACGTAGAACTATTATTTCGGGTCAGGTTGTTAAGACTTTTGCAGGAAAAGAATTAATTAACTATGACAAGAAGGATCATTATATTGAACTTACGATACCGGTTTCTGATGTTGAAGATGATAACCATAGTGTCTTAGGAGTAATGCTTGTAAGTGTATCAACTAACAATATTGTTTTAAATAAAACGTATTTGTCGCAGGTTGGACTCATAATTGAAATGACAGTGGGAATTCTATTTACTTTTTTAGGTGTTTTAGCTGCACTTAAATTAGTGCGTCCAATGAAAAAACTTGAAACAGGAATTGATTCTGTTTGTCACGGATATACAGATAAAGTTGAATCAATGAATACATTTACAGAGGTTGACTTGATTAGTGAAAAGTTGGATTTGGTTCTTAATAAGTATAAAGTTATAGATGATTCACGTCAGGAATTTGTATCTAATGTATCACATGAGCTTAAAACACCGCTTACTTCAATGAAAGTTTTAGCGGATTCTTTAAATTCGATGCAAGATGTACCGGTTGGCATGTATAAGGAATTTATGAGTGATATTGCAAATGAAATAGAGAGAGAAAACAAGATAATAAATGATTTATTGTCATTAGTTAAGATGGATAAGTCAGAAGGTAGTCTAAATATAACTTCTCTAAATATAAACGAATTGTTAGAACAGATTTTGAAACGCCTTCAGCCTATTGCAGATAAGCAACATGTTGAAGTGGTTTTAGAAAGTTTCAGACCGGTTACAGCTGAAGTTGATGAAGTTAAGATAACATTAGCAATAACTAATCTTGTTGAAAATGCTATAAAATATAATGTCAGAGATGATAAAGAAGAGGCAAGTAATGATGAACAAAGATGGGTTCATGTTTCTTTGAATGCAGATCATCAATATTTTTACATTAAAGTTGAGGATAATGGAATTGGTATTCCGGAAGAGTCGCTTGAACATATTTATGAGAGATTTTATCGAGTAGATAAATCACATTCTCGTGAAATTGGAGGAACTGGCTTGGGATTAGCAATAACAAGAAGTTCTATTTTGATGCATCGAGGTGCTATAAAAGTTCATAGCGTATTAAATGAAGGAACAACATTTGATGTAAGAATTCCACTCAATTACATAAAAGTTTAGGAGACAGTATGAATAAAAAAATTATTTTAGTATTTCTTTTGTTATTAATTGCTACATTTAGTTTTGGGTGTGATAAAAAGTCTTCATCTGATTATAAAATATTTTATATAGATATTGATGTTACAAAATTAATTCCACAAGATTATAAGCCAACGTCAACTTCAGACAAGAAGAAGTTGATTAAAGAGCTTCTGTCTCAACTTAGAGAAAAGCCTGATAATACAGAAGCACGACAAACGATTCCAAATAATGTTAAGATAAATAAGGTTTCGCAGTCTGACGGTTTAGTGGTTATTGACTTTAATAAAAAATACAAGGAATTAAGTACAACAGAAGAAGTTCTTTGTAGAGCAGGAATTGTAAGGACGCTTCTTCAGGTCAATGGAATTAATAAAGTGAAATTTACAATAAATGGTGATGAATTGTTAGATTTATCAGGAAATGTTGTAGGATATATGGATGAAGAGACTTTTGTTGATAATCCAGGAGAACAAATTAATTCTATTATGACAGAAGAAATTTCTCTATATTTTGCAAATGAAGATGGTAATAAGCTTGTAAAAGAAAACAGGGTTGTACATTACAGTTCAAATATTTCAAAAGAAAAGCTTATTATGCAGCAATTGCTTAAAGGACCAGAGAAAAAAGGTTTATTGGCAACGATTCCAAAAGGTACACAGTTGATAAATGTATCTGTTTCGGATGGTGTATGTTATGTCAATTTAGATGAAACCTTTAAAAATCAAAATTATGAGATAACGGAACCGGTTGTTATTTATTCAATTGTAAATTCGTTGTCGCAAGTTGATGAGGTAAGTAAAGTTCAGATTTCAATTAACGGCGATACTAGTGGTAATTATAGATATAATTATGCATTATCTAAAATGTATGCGCCTGATTTTTCACTGATTGTATCTAATAAGGAGGATTAATTGAAAAAACATCCATTTTTTAGTATGTCAGTTATGTTTTTACTGGGAATAATGCTATATGAGAATATAGCGTTTTTCCCGAAAATTATTAAGATTTCTTTTTTTCTTTCAATTATAATTGTTTCTGTTTTATTTCTATTTGTTTTTCATAAAAAATCTCAGAATTTATCCCGTTTTATAATTATTTTTTTGATTGTACCATTTTTAATGGGAGCATTTAAGATTCATAAAGATGCTGCTTTTAGAGAAAAATATATAAAGTATTTAAATAATGACGAGCAAGTGTTTGCCCAAGGAAAAATATATAAGAAAGAAAAGAAATCTAAAGGATACTGCTATTATTTAAAAAATGTGTATCTAAAGAAAAATGATTGGACACATAACAGCACATACGATTTAACATTTAAGAAAAACATAAATATAAAAAAAGATAAAAATACAAAAGTAATAACAAATAATATAAAATCGAGTAATATATCAGCAAATAAAATATCAAAAAATATTATAGAAACAAGCATTTTAAAAACAAACAATATCATGGTCTATGTTCAAAATGACTATTGTTTTTTAGGCGAGACAATATTGTTAAGGGGAAATGTTAAATTGTTTGACAATGCTAGAAATGATGGAAATTTTGATGGACAACAATATTATTTTAGCCAAAAAATAGATTATTCTATTATCAATACTTGGATAGAAAAAAGAACGCTTAAATCGAATCAATATTTAGAACAACTGTATAATACAAAAAATAAAATATCCTTTGTTTATTTATTGAAATTGAATTATATAAATGCCGGAACATTATCTAACATGATACTTGGTGAAAAATCATATTTAGATAAGCAGGTAAAAGAAATTTATCAAAAACTTGGGCTTTCTCATATTTTAGCAATATCAGGAATGCATGTATCTTTTTTTGGAATAGGTTTATATTTTTCACTAAGACGTTTAGGATGTTCTAATAAAAATAGTGCATTAATATCTATTTTTTCAGTAGTTACATATGGTTATCTGACAGGAATGAGTATTTCATCGATTAGAGCAATTGGAATGATAATACTTATGATAATTGCTAATTTAATTGGTCGAACATACGATACAATTAATTCAATTGGTCTGATGCTATTGGTTATATTATGGAATAATCCCTTTTTTTATTCAAATAGTGGTTTGCAAATGTCGTTTGTAGCAGTCTTAGCAATAGCAACTATTGGTAAAAATCTGACATACAATTTGGACAAACAAAAATCGAGACTAATAGAAAAAGCACATGCTAATTCTAAAAAACCAAATCAAAAAACATTATTCAAGATTGATTTAAAGAAAAAAATATTAATGAGTTTCTCAATTCAAATAGCAACAATTCCTATTATTTTAAATTCTTATTATGAAATATCACCATACAGCTTTTTGATTAATCTAATATTACTTCCACTTCTTGAATATATTTTCGTCAGTGGAGTTGCAGGTGGATTGATTGGCCTTATCACATTATCTTTTTCAAGAATAGTTTTGATGCCAGCGGATATACTCTTGAATCTGTATTCTTTGGTTGGAAATCTTTTTATGAAATTTCCATACTCAACAGTAATAGTTGGAAAGCTTAGCATATGGCAACTTGTGGTTTATTACATAGTGATCTTTCTTTTTTACTTAATGACGTCTAGTTATCGAGAGAATGCTAAAGAAAACAGTAATTTTTCTGATATGAGAACTTCAAATAAAGGAGTTAAAAATCACTTGAAAGATAATAATAAAAAATTTGCAGTATATATAATCATATTATTTTTCATAGCATTTTTTAGAAAACCATTAGGGTTTGAAGTTGATATTTTAGATATAGGTCAAGGAGACGCAACATTTGTGTCTACTTCTAGTAAATATAATTTATTTATAGATGGAGGAAGTACGGATGAAAAAGAAATAGGAAAATATAAAATTTTGCCTTTTTTAAAATCAAGAGGTATAAAAAAAATAGATTATTGGTTTATATCGCATGGAGATGCAGATCATATTTCTGGCTTTTTAGAAGTGCTAGAAGAAGGTTACGATGTTAGAAATTTAGTTTTGTCAAGTATGATGCCAAAAGATGAGGCGTATGATAAAATCGTACAACTTGCTAAAATGAAAAAAGTTAAAATTATTTATGTAGAAGGCGGAGATAAATTATGTTTGAAAGATACAGAAATTCAGATTTTATATCCTACCAAAAAAGCCGACTTTACCGAAGAAGAATTAAAGGACAGGAATTTGTTGTCGCTTAGTTTTATTCTAAAAGATAAAGAATTTACAGGCCTTTTTGCAGGAGATCTTAATGGGGAAAAAGAAAAAGAATTAAATATTGAATCGAATCTATTTTTTTATAAAGCAATACATCATGGTTCAAAGTTTTCTAATACTTCAGATTTGTTGAAAAAAATCAAGCCTAAAGTTACTACAGTTTCATGTGGCAAAAACAATCGGTATGGGCATCCAAATAAAGAGGCAATTTCGAGAATTCGTAAAGAGTGTGTTAATATTTTTTATACAATGGAAGGAGGACAGATTAAGATTAGAAAAAATAAAAGTTCCTTTGTTGTAAAACAAAAGCTTTCTGTGATAAAATAGATATATGAGAAGAATTGATGAAGATATAAAAAATAATACATTTAAAAAAGTCTATCTTTTGTATGGAGAAGAGGCGTATCTAAAAAAACAATATAAAGAAAAATTAATAAAGGCTTTGGTGCCAGAAGGTGATTCGATGAATTATACCGTTTTTAATTCGGATAATTTTGATTATCACGAAATGATACAACTATCAGAAACTATGCCGTTTTTGTCAGAACACCGAGTGATTCTTATCGAAGACAGTGGCTTATTCAAAAAAAATGCAGATGAAGTTGCCGAATATATTGATCAGATTCCAGATACATCAATTTTAATTTGGGTAGAAAATGAAATAGATAAAAGAAATCGTTTATACAAAAGTATTGATAAAACAGGATTGGCAGTTGAGTTTGGAGAGCAAAACGATAAGGTCCTTGAGAAGTGGATTTCTATAAGACTAAAAAAAGATAATAAAAGAATCACAAGAGATGCTTTTTTACTTTTTATTCAAAGAGTCGGAACAGACATGGAAAACATAGATAAAGAGTTGGAAAAACTTGTTTGTTATACTTATGACAAAGATATAATAGAAAGGGCTGATGTCGAAGAAATAACCACAGAACAGATTTCAAATAAAGTTTTTGAAATGGTTGATGCAATAGCTTTAAAACAACCTAAGAAAGCCATTGAATTGTATAATGATTTATTGTTTTTAAAAGAACCACCTATGAGGATTATGTTTTTGATTACAAGACAGTTTCATATTTTGGAAATTGTAAAAGCAATGACTAATCAGGGATTTGGTGCATCAGATATTTCAAAGTACGCAGGATGTCCTAATTGGAGTGTTCGAAAAAATCAGAATCAAGCGAGAAGCTTCACATTAGAACAGTTAAAAGAAGCGGTTAAATATGGAGTTGAGCTTGAGGAAATGGTTAAGACTGGACAGCTAAATGCCCAAATCGCTGTAGAATTATTTATTGTAAAATATAGTAATATAAAAAATAATTAATTTTTACAAAAATCCATTGACATTAACGGATATATAGACTATCATAATGAAGTATGTTTACATTAAAACGTCCGTGTCCGGGTTGATGTAACAATCATGAACAATAACAATTCAATACATTGGAGGTGTACAGATTGGCTAACATTAAATCTGCAAAAAAAAGAATTCTAGTTACAGAAGCAAGAACTGCAAGAAATAAATCAATTAAATCAGCAGTTAAAACATCAATTAAAAAGGTAGAGGCTACTGTAGCTGCTAAAGATAAAGCTGCTGCAACAGTTGCTTTAAAAGAAGCTATCGCAACAATTGAGAAAGCTGGTTCAAAGGGAATTTACCATAAGAACAACGTAGCTAGAAAAGTATCACGCTTAACTAAAATGGTTAACAGCGTAGCTTAATAGGTTTCGTATAGTGAATATACAAAGGCATCAGTACCGTCATACTGGTGCCTTTTTTTCAATAAAAAATAATGTTTTATCATTAATATATAAAAATATTTAAAAAGAAAAGAGAGGGTTATTATGTCCATAGATCAAAGTAAAATTAGAAATTTTTGTATTATAGCGCATATCGATCATGGTAAATCCACTTTAGCTGATAGAATTATTGAAAGTACAGGAACATTGACAAGCCGTGAAATGCAGGCACAGGTGCTTGATAACATGGAGCTTGAAAGAGAACGTGGAATAACAATTAAATCTCAGGCTGTGCGTATTATTTATACAGCAAAAAATGGAGAAGAATATATTTTTAACTTAATAGATACACCAGGACATGTGGATTTTAATTATGAAGTATCAAGAAGTTTAGCTGCATGTGATGGTGCAATTCTAGTAGTTGATGCGGCACAAGGTGTAGAGGCACAGACACTTGCTAATGTTTATTTAGCTATTGATCATGACTTAGATGTTTTGCCAGTAATCAATAAGGTTGATCTTCCATCGGCTCGTCCAGAAGAAGTTGCTCAAGAAATTGAAGATGTAATCGGAATTGAAGCTATGGATGCACCAAAAATATCTGCAAAAACAGGTCTTAACATAGATCAGGTGTTAGAACAAATTGTAGAAAAGATTCCTGCACCACAAGGTGATTCAAAGGCCCCATTTAAAGCTCTTATTTTCGATGCTTTATATGATTCCTATAAAGGAGTAATTGTATTTTGTAGAGTTATGGAAGGTACTGTAAAAGTTGGTGATACAATCAAAATGATGGCAACTGGTGCATCTGATGTTGTAACAGAAGTTGGTTATTTTGGAGCCGGACAATTTATTCCATGTGACGAATTGTCAGCTGGAATGGTTGGTTATATAGCAGCAAGTATTAAAAATGTAAGAGATACACAAGTTGGTGATACAATTACAACGGTTGATAATCCATGTAAAGAAGCTCTTCCAGGATATAAAAAAGTAAATCCTATGGTTTATTGTGGATTGTATCCAGCAGATAGTTCTAAGTATCCAGATTTAAGAGATGCGTTAGAAAAATTACAGGTAAATGATGCAGCGTTACAATTTGAGGCAGAAACATCACAGGCATTAGGATTTGGTTTTAGATGTGGATTTTTAGGATTATTACATTTAGAAATCGTTCAAGAAAGATTAGAAAGAGAGTTTAATCTAGATCTTGTAACAACTGCACCAGGTGTTATTTATCGTGTGCATAAGACAAACGGAGAAATGGTAGAAGTTACTAACCCATCTAATCTTCCTGATCCATCAGAAATAGATTACATGGAAGAACCATATGTGTCAGCTGAAATAATGGTTACAAGCGATTATGTAGGTGCAATCATGAAGTTATGTCAGGAACGTAGAGGTATTTATTTGAGTATGGAATACATTGAAGAGACAAGAGCTCTTATTAAATATGACTTACCATTAAATGAAATAATCTATGATTTCTTTGATGCATTAAAATCACGTTCAAGAGGATATGCTTCATTTGATTATGAATTTAAAGGTTATGAGCGTTCAACATTAGTAAAATTAGATATGCTTATCAATAAAGAAGTCGTTGATGCGTTATCGTTTATTGTTTTCAAAGAAAGTGCATATGAACGTGGAAGAAAGATGTGTGAAAAACTCAAAAAAGAAATACCAAGACATTTATTTGAAATACCAATTCAGGCAGCTGTTGGCGGTAAGGTAATCGCTAGAGAAACCGTTAAAGCTATGAGAAAAGATGTTTTAGCCAAATGTTACGGTGGGGATATTTCTCGTAAGAAGAAACTTCTTGAAAAACAAAAAGAAGGTAAGAAGAGAATGCGTCAGGTAGGTAATGTTGAAATTCCACAAGAAGCATTTATGAGCGTTCTTAAATTGGATGAGGAATAAGATGTCAGAAAAACATCAAAAAGTAATGTGAGGAATAAGAAATGGAAGAGTTAGAGTTATATGTACATATTCCTTTTTGCATAAAAAAATGTGATTATTGTGATTTTTTGTCTTTTTCTGCGAATGCAAAAACTCAAAAAGAATATGTTGATGCACTAATTAGAGAATTATTATATTATGCCTCAAGGTTAAAAGATAGAAAAATAGTCTCAATTTTTATTGGTGGAGGAACTCCGTCATGGTTGGACTATAATTTGCTTGTTTCTATTGTAGACGTAATAAAAGGCAATTTTTGTGTGGCTGAAGATGCTGAGGTTACGTTAGAAGCAAATCCGGGAACTGTAGTTAAACCGGCGATGGAAAGTTATAAGAAAGCTGGAATTAACAGATTAAGTATTGGTTTGCAGTCTACAAGCGATAAAGAACTAAAATTATTAGGAAGGGTTCACACATTTGAACAGTTCCTGAAAATATATGATATGGCAAGAGAATGCGGCTTTGATAATATAAATATAGATTTGATAAGCGGTTTGCCATATCAAAAGATAGAGGATTTTATGAAGTCATTAAATGATGTTATTCGTCTTAAACCAGAGCATGTGTCAGTTTATTCACTGATTATAGAAGAAGGTACGCCTTTTTACGATAAGTTTAAATGTGATGATGACAAACAACACGCAGGAATGAGGACGGAAGCTTTGCCGAATGAAGACGAAGTTTATGCTATGTGTAAAATGACGCAAGAAACTCTAAAAAAAGCTGGTTATCTCCAATATGAAACTTCTAATTTTGCAAAAAAAGGATTGGAGTGCAAACATAACATAGGATATTGGCAACGAAAAGATTACCTAGGAGTAGGATTGGGAGCAGCCTCTTTAATTGATAATGTACGTTATTCAAATAAAAGAGATATCTATGATTATATAAAAGCTACTCAGAAATTAGATTTATATAATAATATTCATGAAACAGTACAGACGCTGTCTAAACAAGATCAAATGGAAGAATTTATGTTTCTTGGCCTTAGAATGAATAATGGAGTCGCTAGAGACGATTTCGAGAAAAATTTTAATATACCTATAGAAGGTGTATATAAACTTACGCTTGATAAACTAAAAAGAGAAGGACTATTAGAGCAAAATCAAGGGCGGATTTTCTTGACAGATAAAGGAGCAGATTTAGCTAATTATTGTATGTCTCTTTTTCTTTTAGATTAATAAAGTGTAATATAAAAATTTTATAAACTATAATTTGGATTCACTTAAAAAAGCTTGATTTTTAAGGCTTTTTTAAGTGGATCCTTTTTGATAGTATGAAAAAATTATTTTTTTACTAAATAAGTGTTGACAAAAAAAAGTAGTGGTATTATATTAAATACATAAGATATTAGCACTCAAAAAGAATGAGTGCTAATAAAAAACGAAACAGGAGCAATAAATGATGAAGGACGATGCAGAGCAATTAGATGAAAGAAAAGTTAAAATCTTAGATGCAATAATCCGTAACTATTTAGCGACTGGAGAGCCTGTAGGGTCAAGAACAATTTCTAAATACACCGATTTGAATTTGAGTTCAGCTACAATTCGTAATGAGATGTCTGATTTAGAAGACTTAGGTTATATTTTGCAGCCACATACATCTGCAGGAAGGATTCCATCTGATAAAGGTTACAGATTTTATGTAGATCACCTTATCCAAGAAAAGGATAAAGAGGTTACAGATATGAAAGAGTTTGTAATCGAGAAAACTCAGAAAATGGAACAGGTGTTAAAGCAAGTGGCAAAGCTTCTTGCTAATAATACAAATTATGCGACAATGATAACGGCAGCACATAAGAGTGACAATAAAGTTAAGTTTATTCAGTTATCATGTGTTGATGAACGACAGATTTTAGCAGTAGTTGTTTTAAATTCTAATGTTGTAAGAAATAGAATTATTGATGTTGATGAGAAAGTTGACAATGAAAGTTTATTAAAGCTTAATATTTTATTGAATACAGCGTTGAATGGCTTATCTATTGAAGAGATTAACCTTGGTGTTATTTCAAAGATAAAAGAGAAAGCTGGAAATCATAGTTCAATTGTTAATGATGTATTAGATACTCTTTCGAAATCTTTTGAGGAAGATGACAATTTAGAAATATATACAAGTGGTGCAACTAATATTTTAAAATATCCTGAGTTGTCAGATGCAGAGAAGGTTACTCATTTACTTGAGACTTTTGAAGATAAAGAAGAGTTGGTCAATTTAGTAACAGATACTACAGAGAATAGAGAAGAAACAGGTATTCAAGTTTATATTGGTAATGAAGCTCCAATACAAACCATGAAAGATTGTAGTGTGGTAACTGCAACATATGATTTAGGAGATGGAGTTAAAGGTACTGTTGGTATTATTGGACCAAAAAGAATGGATTATGAGAATGTAATGCATAATTTAAAAAGCCTAAAGAAACAATTAGAGGGTATGTTTAATAAGAATGTAATTACAGATAAGAGCATGAAAAATGACTCGAATGATTCATTTGATAATAATTAAAAAATATAGTTTTGATTTTTAATATAATGACAAATAAAGGGTTGACCACCTATTTATAGAAAGGCGGAAACAAAGTGGTAGATCAGATGAATAAAGACGTTGAAAACGTTGAATTAGAAAATGAGGAAGTTAATAAAGATATTAACAAAGAGGTAGACGAAGAGGTTGTTGAAGAAACATCTTCTGAATTAGAAAATGAGAAAGCTTCAGAAGAAGCAAATCAAGATGAAAAAAAATCAAAAAAAGATAAAAAAGAAAAAAAGAAAAATAAAAAAGATAAGAAAGACGAACAAATTGAAGATTTGACTGATAGACTTAAACGTCAGATGGCCGAATTTGATAATTTTAGAAAAAGAACTGAAAAAGAAAAAGCACAGATGTTTGATATGGGTGCGAAAACGATTTTAGAAAAGGTCCTTCCAATTGTAGATAATTTTGAAAGAGGCTTGAGTGCTGTTACTGAAGAAGAAAAAGATAGTGCTTTTGCTGATGGAATGGAAAAAATCTACAAACAGTTAGTAACTGAGTTAGAAAAAGCTGGTGTTAAACCAATTGAATGTGTTGGCGAAGAATTTGATCCAGCAAAACATAATGCAGTAATGCAAGTTGAAAGTGACGAAGTTGAGGTAGGATGTGTAGCACAGGAATTATTAAAAGGATATACATACAAAGACGAAGTTCTAAGACATAGCATGGTTGCTGTAGCACAATAGTAGTTAGCTAATTCATTAGTTGAGAGTGATAGTTTAACTTCAATAAGTTTAAATCCACATATTGTGGTTGAGTATAAAATATTATGCAATTGGCATGATATAAACAATAAATTTACAAATAGCAATTTTTTGATTGATTAAGATATTAATTAGGAGGTCATAAGATATGGGTAAAATCATAGGTATTGATTTAGGAACAACAAATAGTTGCGTAGCTGTTATGGAAGGTGGACAACCAACAGTTATCGCAAATCAGGAAGGTGCAAGAACTACTCCTTCAATTGTAGCGTTTACAAAAACAGGTGAAAGATTAGTTGGTGAACCAGCTAAACGTCAGGCAGTAACAAATGCAGAAAAAACAATCTCATCTATTAAAAGACATATGGGATCTGATTATAAAGTATCAATTGATGATAAACAATATTCACCACAACAGATTTCTGCAATGGTATTACAAAAATTGAAAGCTGATGCTGAAGGATATTTAGGAGAAAAAGTAACAGAGGCTGTAATTACAGTACCTGCTTACTTCAATGATGCTCAACGTCAGGCTACAAAAGATGCAGGTAAAATTGCAGGTCTTGATGTAAAAAGAATTATCAACGAGCCAACAGCAGCTGCATTAGCTTATGGTCTTGATAACGGAACAGAGCAAAAAATCATGGTATATGATTTAGGCGGTGGTACATTTGATGTATCTATTATTGAAATCGGTGATGGTGTAATCGAGGTATTATCTACAAACGGTGATACAAGACTTGGTGGAGATGACTTTGATAATGCTATTACTAATTGGATGATTGAAGAATTCAAGAAAGCTGAAGGGGTTGACTTATCACAAGATAAGATGGCATTACAGAGATTAAAAGAAGCAGCTGAGAAGGCTAAGAAAGAATTATCATCTGCTACTACAACAAATATCAACCTTCCATTCATTACTGCAACAGCTGAAGGTCCAAAACATTTTGATATGAATTTAACAAGAGCTAAATTCAACGAATTAACACATGATCTTGTTGAAAGAACAGCTGTACCAGTTCAGAATGCTATGAGAGATGCTGGTCTTACAAATGCTGAATTAAGCCAGGTATTATTAGTTGGTGGTTCAACACGTATTCCAGCTGTACAGGATAAAGTAAAACAATTAACAGGAAAAGAGCCAAGTAAGAGTTTAAATCCAGATGAGTGTGTAGCTCTTGGTGCGTCAGTTCAAGGTGGTAAACTTGCAGGAGATGCAGGTGCTGGTGATATCTTATTACTTGATGTTACTCCACTATCACTTTCAATTGAAACAATGGGTGGTATTGCCACAAAATTAATCGAAAGAAATACAACAATTCCTACTAAGAAGAGTCAGATTTTCTCTACAGCAGCAGATAATCAGACAGCAGTAGATATCAACGTAGTACAAGGTGAAAGACAGTTTGCCCGTGATAATAAATCACTTGGACAATTTAGATTAGATGGTATTCCACCAGCACGTCGTGGTGTTCCACAGATTGAAGTTACATTTGATATCGATGCAAACGGTATTGTTAATGTATCAGCTAAAGATTTAGGAACAGGAAAAGAACAGCATATTACAATCACATCTGGTTCAAACATGTCAGATGATGAAATCGATAAGGCTGTAAAAGAAGCTGCTGAATTTGAAGCACAGGATAAGAAGAGAAAAGAAGCAATTGATGCTAGAAATGAAGCAGATTCATATGTATTCCAGACAGAGGATGCTTTAAAACAGGTTGGAGATAAAATTGATGCAGCAGATAAGAGTGCAGTAGAAGCTGATATCAAAGCTGTAAAAGATATCTTAGAAGCTCATCCAGAAGCTGATAAGATGACAGATTCTGAAATTGCTGACTTAAAAGCAGCACAAGAAAAATTAACACAGAGCTCACAAAAAGTATTTGCTAAAATGTATGAGCAAGCTCAGGCTCAGGCAGGACAGGCTGGACAAGCAGGCCCAGACATGAGCGGAGCTAACACAACAAATTCAGCAAATAATGGTGCTGCTGATGATGTTATCGATGCTGATTTTAAAGAAGTTTAATAAATAGCAAACGATATTTTAACTCTATAAACTAAATGTTAATACCCGGTAAGGTTACTTATCGGGTATTGATGTAAAATTAGGTGAAAAGGTAAAAATATGGCAGATAAAAGAGATTTTTATGAAGTATTAGGTGTGTCAAAGGACGCATCTCAAGCAGAGATTAAGAAGGCGTTTCGTGCTCAGGCAAAGAAATATCATCCAGATATGCATCCAGGTGATAAGGAATGTGAAGAAAAATTTAAAGAAATTCAAGAAGCATATGCCGTCTTAAGTGATGAAGAAAATAGAAGAAAATATGATCAATTTGGTCATGCTGCATTTGACGGTGGCGCAGGTGCAGGAGCAGGTGGATTCGATTTTTCTGGGATGGATATGGGAGATATTTTTGGAGATATTTTCGGAGACTTTTTTGGTGGAGGATCTCGTCGTGCCAACAATAATGGACCAAGACAGGGTGCTCACGTAAGAATGCAAGTTAGAATTTCATTCCACGAAGCGATTTTCGGATGCACAAAGGACTTAGATTTCACATATAAAGAAGAATGTAGCGAATGTCATGGTTCAGGAGCTAAAAAAGGAACAGATAAAGTTACATGTTCTCGATGCGGTGGAAAAGGTAAAATTGTATATTCACAGCAATCACTTTTTGGAATGGTTCAAAATGTTCAAACTTGTCCAGATTGTAATGGAACAGGTAAAATCGTTAAAGAAAAATGTCCACATTGTCATGGAACAGGCTATATAGCAAAGAGAGTTCATAAGCAAGTAGATATTCCAGCAGGTATTAATAATGGACAGTCTGTTAGAGTTCGTGGATATGGAGAACCTGGTGTTAATGGAGGCCCTAGAGGAGATCTTCTAGTTGAAGTTGTAGTAGCCAGAAGTAATGATTTTGAAAGACAAGATATGGATATTTATTCAACAGTAAGTATTTCTTATCCAATTGCTGTTTTAGGTGGAGATATTAGAATTAAGACTGTTGATGGAGATATAATTTATACAGTTGGTGCTGGAACTCAGACAGGTACAAGAATTCGACTAAGAGGTAAAGGAGTGCCTTCACTTAGAAACAAGGATGTACGTGGTGATCATTATGTTACATTAGTAATTAAGACACCTACTAAGATTTCAAAAGAAGCAGAAGCGGCTTTAAGAGAATTTGATAAAGCAACAGGCGATTCTCTTAATAAAGAAGTGGATACAGTTGATATTCCAAAAGAAAAGAAAAAAGGACCATTTGAAAAGTTCTTTGGATAATTTTTGAGACAATACGATATGTACATATTTGTGTATGTTCTATCGTATTGTTTTTTGTTTATAAATAATGTTTTTTAGCCGATTTAATACTTATAGTTGGGTTGATAAAGGGAAATAAGCATATAAAAAGGATAGAGAGGATCAGTATATGAGAAAAAGGATAGGCTTAAAATTTGAAAAACAATTTGAAACGAGTGAAAATAATACACAAAGTTTAAAAAATAAAAATATAAACGCAAATGCAAATATGAATGCAAATTCACAAGGGATAGAAAAGACCAGTAAAAATGCTTATTTTGGCACAGCTACAGCTACGAATGATTTAAGTCTAAAAGAACAAGCGCTAAAGAATCAGTATGTTGAATACCAAAAGAAAGTTGCTTTGTTTAGGGAACAGATTCAAATTTTGCGAGATGAAAAAGTTAAATTTGCTAAGGAAAAAGAAAAATTTGAAGATGAAAAGAGAAGTTTTGAATTATTTAAAACTAAATTGGAAAATATTAAAGAGCAGGTTGAGGAAGAAGTAAAAAGTCTTGAAAAACAAAGAGAAGATATGGTTGGGTTAGCTAAAGAAGTTGAAAGGGAAAAAAAGAATTTAAAAGCGCAAGTGGAAAATTTAGAATTAGAAAGAAAAAATTTAAAAAAAGAAAAAGAGAATTTTGAAAAAGAAAAAAGAGAACAGAAATCGAATAATATGTTTTTGGAAAAGCAATTAAAAAACCAGGAATCATTATTTGAAAATAAATTCAAGATATTAGAGACCGAATTAAAAAAATTAGCCTATCAAAAAGAAAAACTAGAAAAACAAAAAACCTTTTATAAACAAGTGGCTATGTTTGAGGAATATAAAGAACCGGCAAGAGTTGAAGATAGAGTAGTAAGTGGAGAATTATTTTTTATTGGTGTTAGTTCAAGTGATTCAGCAAAAAAAAGATATAAAGATTTAATAAAAATATATCATCCGGACAACTTAGAAGGTGACACAGGGACTATACAAGAAATAAATAAAGAATATGATGAATTGATAAAAAGGTTTGGAAAATAATATAAAAACTCATTTTTTTGTGTTAAGGTACACCGTGGATTTTACGGGTTGGTGTCATAAAACATAGAAGAATGAGTTTTTAAGTTTTAAAAATACTGTTACTTGTTATGCAAAGTTTTTTGTGATATAATTTTAAGGATTATGTAAAAAAATTAGAAGTAATAGAAACAATATATATAAATCGATAATAAAGAAGTGCACTGTGAAGTAAATCATATGACACTATTATAAATAGAGAGGTTGAACAAATATGAAATGGAAAAAATACACAATTGATACAACCACGCAAGCAGAAGATTTTATAAGTATGATGCTATCAGATTTAGGAATTGAAGGTATTGAAATCGAAGATAAGATTCCTTTAAGTAAAGCTGATCAAACAGAAATGTTTATTGATTTTTTACCAGAACTTCCACCTGATGATGGAAGAAGTGCTGTAAGCTTTTACATTGAAGATGATGGCAGTGATCAAACAGAAATTTTAAAAAAAGTAAAAGTAGCTTTAGAAGAACTTAGAAGTACAGTTGATGTTGGAAGTGGAATTATTACATCAAGTGAAACGGAAGACCTAGATTGGATTAACAACTGGAAGAAGTTTTTCTCATCATTTTATATTGATGATATTTTAATAAAGCCTACTTGGGAAGAATTAAAAGAAGAAGATAAGGATAAATTTTTGATTGAAATAGATCCTGGTATTTCTTTTGGAACAGGAAAACACGAAACCACTCAGTTATGTATTAGCCAATTATTAAAATATATTAGAGGCAATGAAGAGTATGTTCCAGCAGTTAAAAATCCAAAGGTCTTAGACGTTGGATGCGGAAGCGGTATTTTGTCGATTATTGCTTTGAAAATTGGAGCACAGTCAGTTGTAGGAACAGATTTAGATCCTGATTGTATGATTTCGACAAAAGAAAACATGGAAGTAAACCATTTGGATTTAGATTTAGGTAAGTTCTATGTTGGAAATTTGATAGATGATGTAGAACTCCAAAATAAAGTGGGTACAGAGGAATATGATATTGTCGTTGCAAATATTTTGGCAGATGTTATTATACCTATGGCTCCAGTTATTCCAGCAAGATTGAAAAAAGGTGGATATTTCATCACTTCTGGAATAATCGATTTTAAAGAAAATGAAGTTAAAAAAGCGATTGAAGATGCAGGTTTAGAAGTAGTTGAGATTAACCATAAAGGTGAGTGGGTTAATATAACAGCTAGAAAAAATTAGTTTAAGAGGTACAATTATGCAGCAGTTTTTTGTAGAAAAATCATCTATAAACGGCAATAAAATAATTCTTGAAGAAAATGACATTAATCATGTTGTCAATGTACTTAGGATGAAAATAGGTGAAAAGATTCGTGTTAGTGACAGTGATAATGTCAGTTATTTTTGTCATCTTGTTGAAATTTCCAAGGAGAATGTTGTTGCAGAAATAGATGAAATAGATGAAGTTGGAACTGAATTGAATAATGAGATTTATTTGTTTCAAGGATTACCCAAGGGTGATAAAATGGAACTTGTTATTCAAAAGGCAGTTGAACTTGGTGTTACTAAAGTGATACCAACTTCTATGAAAAATTGTGTAGTTAAATTGGATGATAAAAAAGCAAAAAACAAACAAAAAAGATGGCAAACAATTGCAGAGAGTGCTGCAAAACAATCGAAAAGAACTATTATTCCTGAAGTCACAATGCCAATAAAATATAAAGAGGCTATGGAATTTGCAAGAGATTTAGATGTTATTTTGTTGCCTTATGAGAACCAAAGAGGAATGGAGGCAACAAGAGAGATAATTGGAAACATTAAAAAAGGGCAACGAATAGGAATTTTCGTTGGTCCAGAAGGTGGATTTGCAGAAGATGAAATTACAGGTTTACCGGATAATGTGTCACTTATTTCTTTGGGAAGAAGAATTCTTCGAACAGAAACTGCGGGACTAGCAACATTAGCTATGCTTGTTTTTTGTTTAGATGACTAGAATTATAATAGAAAGATAGATGATAAAGATGGAAGCATATTTAGATAATTCGGCAACTACAAGATGTTTAGATAAAGTTGCTGATAAAATGGTAGAGTTATTAACAGTAAATTATGGAAACCCTTCAGCAATGCATTTAAAGGGTGTTGCTGCTGAAATGCAAATTAGAGAAGCAAAGAAAAAAATTGCTAAAACTTTAAAGGCAAAAGATAAAGAAATTCTTTTTACATCAGGTGGGACAGAGTCAAATAATCTAGCTATAATTGGAACAGCATTGGCAAACGAAAGAAAAGGAAAACATATTATTACAACATCAATTGAACATCCTTCAATTAATAACCCTATGTTGTATTTAGAGTCTAAGGGTTTTGAGATTGAACATTTAAAGGTTGATGAGTATGGTCAAATATCTTTAGAAGATTTAAAGAATAAAGTTAGAAAAGATACAATTTTAGTATCTATTATGCATGTGAATAATGAAATTGGTGCATTAGAGCCAATTTATGAGGCAGCAAGTATTGTAAAAGAAGCGAATTCTCAATGTATTATGCATGTTGATGCTATTCAATCATATGGTAAATTTAAAATCGTTCCAGGAAAAAATAATATTGATTTATTATCTGTGAGTGGTCATAAAATTCATGGACCAAAGGGAAGCGGTTTTTTATATATAAAAGACAAAACTAAAATAAATCCAATTATTTTAGGTGGTGGCCAACAAGATGGAATGCGTTCTGGTACAGAAAATGTACCTGCTTATGTTGGATTAAGTATTGCAGCAGAAGAAGCTTATAATGATTTTCAGGAAAAAATTGATAAATTATATCAGCTAAAAGAATACTTTATCAGCAAAGTGTCTGAAATAGAGGACGTATATGTCAACGGAAGAAAAGATAAAAATTGTGCACCACATATTATTAGTGTGAGTGTAAAAGATGTAAGAGCCGAAGTGTTGCTTCATTCTTTAGAAGAATATGGAGTATTTGTTTCAGCTGGAAGTGCATGCTCATCTAATCATCCGGGAATCAGTTCGACTTTAAAAGAGATTGGTTTAAAACAGGAATTGCTTGATTCAACAATCAGATTTAGCATGTCAAGTTTTACTAGTAAAGAAGAACTTGATTATGCAATAGAAATAATGATGAAGCTTATTCCACAGTTAAGAAAATATACAAGAAGATAAGGAGAAATTATGTATTCAGCATTTTTAATTAAGTATGCAGAAATTGCTATCAAAGGAAAAAACAGATATCTTTTTGAAGATGCATTAGTTAGTAATATTAAATATAAATTACGTAATGTTGATGGTGAATTTTTAGTAAGAAAAGAGCAAGGTCGTGTTTATGTTGAAACTTCTGGTGAATATGACTATGAAGATACAGTAGAAGCATTAAAGAAAGTTTTTGGTATTACTGGTATTTGTCCCGTTATTTTAACAGAAGATGAAGGTTTTGATAAATTATGTGAAACAGTTATTAAACACATTGACGCTACATATAAAGACAAGAATTTTACATTTAAGGTTAATGCAAGAAGAGCAAGAAAAAACTATCCATTAAATTCAATGGAAATCAATGCTCTTGTTGGTGAAAAAGTGTTAGATGCCTTTCCAGAGATGAAGGTTGATGTTCACAAACCAGATGTTGTAATTAATATCGAAATCAGAAAACAAATTAATATTTATTCAGTAGAAATTCCTGGTGCTAAGGGTATGCCATTAGGTACAGCTGGTAAAGCAATGCTACTATTGTCAGGGGGAATTGATAGTCCGGTTGCTGGTTACATGGTAAGTAAAAGAGGTGTAACAATTGAGGCAACATATTTCCATGCACCACCATACACAAGTGAAAGAGCCAAACAAAAAGTAGTTGATTTAGCAAAGAAAATGTCACGTTATACTGGTAAAATCAATTTAAATGTTGTTAATTTTACAGATATTCAATTATATATTTATGAAAAATGTCCGCATGAACAATTAACAATTATCATGAGAAGATATATGATGAAAATTGCTGAACATTTTGCAAAAGAAAGTGGTTGTTTAGGACTTGTTACAGGTGAAAGTATTGGTCAGGTTGCAAGCCAGACAATGCAGTCTTTAGTTGCAACAAATGAAGTGTGTGAATTACCTGTTTATAGACCACTAATAGCATTCGACAAACAAGATATTATAGAGGTTGCTGATAAAATTGATACATATGAGACGTCTATTTTACCTTTTGAAGATTGTTGTACCATTTTCGTGGCAAAACATCCGGTAACTAAACCTAATTTAAGTTATATCAAAAAATCAGAACTTAAATTAACAGAGAAAATTCAAGAACTTGTTAAAGAGGCAATTGATACTGTGGAAGTTATTAAGGTCGAGCCAGAAGAAATTTAAAGGCTAAATAAGACATTTTATTATAAAGGCAATAAAAATGTATAGCTTAATCAAGTTGTACATTTTTTATTGCATATAATAGCAAATATGGGCTATATAGAATAAAACAAAGAGAAAAAGATAAAAAACAGTTTTAAATGATGTAGGAAGTAAAGAAATATTATGATATAAGAAATATTCGTATAAAATTTTTTGTTTTAAATATTTATATAGAATATTATATAAAGTATCGTATAAAAAAAAGACTCACATTGTGAGCCTTTATATAAAATCATATTTACAATTATGCGATTACAAATTATTTAACGATGTATGGGTCAAGTGCCTCTAAAATCTCATCAAGATTTGTATCTGCATGAATTGCTAAATCAATTGGTTTTGATAAATCTAATGAGAAGATACCCATGATTGATTTCGCATCAATTACATATCTTCCTGAAATTAAATCAAAATCAAAATCAAATTGAGTAATTGTATTAACAAATGATTTTACTTTTCCAATTGAATTTAATGAAATTTGAACTGTTTTCATATTGAAAACCTCCTTAGTTTGAATCTTTTTCTAATTAAGATAGTAATAGTTTTTGAATAAAAAGTCAATCAGAAATGGAGAGAAAATGAAAAAAGCAGCATTACATAATTTAGGATGTAAAGTTAATTCATATGAAACAGAAGCTATGCAGCAGATGTTAGAGAATGCGGGTTATGAAATTGTGCCATTTACAGATAAAGCAGATGTTTATATTATAAATACATGTTCTGTTACAAATATGGCTGATAGGAAGTCTCGTCAAATGTTACATAAAGCAAAGCATAAAAATCCTGATTCAGTAGTTGTAGCTACAGGATGTTATGCTCAGACTAAAGAACAAGAGGCGTTGTTAGATCCAGCAATCGATATCGTTATCGGCAACAATCAAAAACATGAATTGGTTCAAAAAATAGATAAATTTTTTGTTGATAGTTCGGATAATGTTGCAGTAGCCGATATAAATAAAGAGCCACAGGAGTATGAAGAGTTGTTTTTATCACGAACAGCTGAGCATGCAAGAGCTTTTATTAAAGTTCAGGATGGATGCAATCAATTTTGCAGTTATTGTATAATTCCTTATGCAAGAGGTAGGGTAAGAAGCAGAAAATTAAAAAATGTACTTGCAGAAGTTGCAAGATTGGTTGATAATGGATTTAAGGAGATTGTTTTAACAGGAATTCATCTCAGTTCATATGGTGTAGATTTGAACGATGGAGAGAATCTTCTTAAACTTATTCAAGCAGTCCATAAAATTGAAGGACTTGAAAGAATTCGTCTTGGCTCATTAGAACCTAAGATAATTACAAAAGAGTTTGCAGAAGAAATCTCGAAATTACCTAAGATGTGTCCACATTTTCATCTTTCTTTACAAAGTGGATGTGATGCAACATTAAAGAGAATGAATAGAAAGTATACAACAGAAGAGTATAAAAAAAGCTGCGACCTTTTAAGAAAATACTTTAATCATCCAGCTATTACAACTGATGTAATTGTTGGATTTCCAGGTGAAGATGAGAATGAGTTTAGTGTTACAAAAGAATTTTTAGAAGATGTTCATTTTTATAAGATGCATATTTTTAAATATTCACCTAGAAGAGGAACTCGTGCAGAGTCTATGCCAAATCAAGTTGATGAACAAGTTAAAACAAGAAGAAGCGCAGAGCTTATTGATTTAGATCATCGAATGTCAAAAGAATATCGTGATTTTTATTTAGATAGTCAAAGAACAGCGTTGATTGAAGAAAAAGTAACTATTGAAGGAAAAGAATATTATACGGGTTATACCATGGAATATGTGAAAGTGGCGGTAGAGTCTGAAGCTGATTTAGTAAATCAAATTGTTAGAGGAAAGATTGTAAAAGAAATCGCTAATGATATTTATTTGCTAGAAAGATAGCATTGTTTTTTTCTCGTCAGTAGTATACAATAGAATTGATAAGCTATTGTGGTAAAAATACATAAGCAAGGGCGTGAAAAATATGCAAGATATCAATAACACACAATATTTTAATGTAGGGAAAGAACCTGAAAATCAAGTGAAAGAAGTTCTTAAAGTGGTTTATGAAGCTTTAAGAGAGAAAGGATATAATCCAGTTAACCAGATAGTTGGTTATATTATGTCTGGTGATCCAACTTATATTACAAGCTATAAGAATGCACGAGGACTTATTATGAAGGTTGAAAGAGATGAGCTTGTTGAAGAGGTTTTAAAGGATTACATTAAAAATAATCAATGGAAATAATTCGAGAAGTGGAGAATTATGCGAATTTTAGGATTAGATTTTGGATCAAAAACAGTAGGCGTTGCTGTAAGTGATGGATTACTTTTAACAGCACAAGGAGTAGAGATTATTAGAAGAAAATCACAGTCTAAATTACGTCAGACTTTGGCCAGAATCAAAGAATTAGCTGATGAATATGAAGTTGATACAATCGTTTTAGGGTACCCAAAGAATATGAATGGTACTGAGGGTGAACGTTGCGAAAAAACAAAAGAATTCAAAGGCATGTTAGAGAATAGAACAGGTTTGCCAGTAGTGTTGTGGGATGAACGACTTACAACAGTTGCGGCAGACCGTTCTATGATGGAAACAGGAATTAGAAGAGAAAATCGTAAGAATTATGTGGATGAAATTGCTGCTATCTTTATTTTACAGGGATATTTAGACTATCTACATAATCAAAAAGAAAAATAAATTTATTGGAGATGCGATGGAAAAAGTAATATTTACACTAGAAGAAACAGATGAGAAGATTGAATTTTTTATACAAGAAGAAACTCAATTGAATGGTGTTAAGTATCTCTTGGTTTCGGAAAATGAGACAGGAGATAGTGATGCATATATTTTGAGAGAAATTCAAGAGCAGGACGGAGAGGTCACTTACGAGATGGTTGATGATGACAACGAAGTACAAGCCCTTGGTAAGATTTTTGCTGAGCTATTAGATGAGGATACTAATGTAGAATTTTAAATGACGTGGTATAGAAGCGGAATAGGCTTCTTAATTAGATATTGTTAAAATAAAAGAGAATATTTACCTAAGGAGCTGTTTTTCTGTTTTTCTATTCTTCGTTTATTATGGAGGAATGATTTTGAAGAACGTAAAAGATGAACAGAATAAAGGCAAGCTTAAGATAATTCCATTAGGTGGATTAGGACTTATAGGAATGAATATAACAGCATTCGAGTATGATGATAGTATTATTGTTATCGATTGCGGTTTGTCATTTCCTGATGATGATATGTATGGAGTGGATTTAGTAATTCCTGATATTACTTATCTTAAAGATAATATTGACAGAGTAAAAGGTTTTTTTATTACTCATGGTCATGAAGATCATATAGGTGCAATTCCATATGTTTTAAGAGAAATTAATGTCCCAATCTATGCAACTAAATTAACAATGGGAATTATTGATCATAAACTTGAAGAGCATGAGATGGTTAAGAGAGTTAAACGTAAAGTTTGTCACTATGGTCAACACATTAATTTAGGTTGTTTTAGAGTTGAGTTTATCAAAACTAATCATAGCATTCAAGATGCTGCAGCGCTTGCGATTTATTCGCCGGCTGGTATTGTAGTTCATACAGGGGACTTTAAGGTTGACTATACACCAGTTTTTGGAGATGCAATTGATTTACAACGTTTTGGAGAAATAGGAAAGAAAGGCGTTTTGGCATTATTATGCGACAGTACTAATGCTGAAAGACCAGGATTTACTATGTCAGAGCGTTCAGTAGGAAAAACTTTAGACAACATTTTTGCAGAACATAAACAAAATAGAATAATAATCGCTACTTTTGCGTCAAATGTAGACAGGGTGCAGCAGATTATAAATTCGGCGTATAAATACGGTAGAAAAGTTGCAATTGAAGGACGAAGTATGGTGACGATTATTTCTATTGCTTCGGAATTAGGTTATTTGAATTTGCCAGAAAATATTTTAATTGATGCGGAGCAACTTAGAAATTATCCAGATGAGAAGACTGTTATTATTACAACAGGAAGTCAGGGAGAATCGATGGCAGCTCTTTCAAGAATGGCTACAGGAATGCATAGAAAAGTTATTATTAAGCCAAGAGATACAATTGTATTTTCTTCTAGTCCAATTCCAGGAAATGAAAAGTCTATTTCGGGTATCATTAATGAATTGATGTTAAAAGGTGCAGAAGTAATTTTCCAGGATGTGCATGTTTCTGGTCATGCTTGTCAAGAAGATATTAAATTGATATATTCACTTGTTAATCCTAAGTTTGCGATACCAGTGCATGGAGAGTATAGACATTTGTATGCACAGGCTAATATTGCTTCAGAGTTAGGCTATGATTCAGATCACATTAAGATTTTACAGACGGGTGATGTCCTAGAGATTGATGATGAAAGCGCTGAAGTTGTTGGCAGAGTTCAAACTGGCAACGTTATGGTTGATGGACTTGGTGTTGGAGATGTAGGAAATATCGTTTTAAGAGATAGACAGCATCTTGCAGAAGATGGAATTATTATTGTCGTTATGACACTAGAAAGTGGTTCAGGTCAAGTTTTAGCTGGTCCAGATATTGTAACAAGAGGATTTGTATATGTTAGAAATTCTGAAAGTTTAATAGATGAAGCTAAAGCTCTTCTAGACAGAACAATGGATTATTGTATGGATAATCATATTCAGGATTGGGGTAAAATCAAAACAGAAGTAAAAGAGGTACTTGGGGATTTCGTTTGGAAAGAGACTAAGCGTAGACCAATGATTATGCCTATTATTATGGAAGTGTAGGGGAAGCTATATGAATATCAATAAGGTACTGTTTAATTTTATTAAAATTGCATTTAGTATCATGATAGTTCTTTTGTTAGTGTATGCCATTTCTTTTTTTGCAGGAAAGGCATACCGTTTGGGATACAGTTTGTTTAACGAGGAATCGGTTACTAAAGGAGAAGGCAAAGAAGTTAAAGTAGTAATTAAATCCGATATGTCAAATAAGGAGATAGGAGAATTATTAGAGAAAAAAGGGTTAATAAAAAACAGTAACCTTTTTTGGATTCATTGTGAGATGGCGTCCCTTTCGTCTAAAGTGAAACCGGGTACATATGTGCTTAATACGTCTATGAGTATGGATGAGATAATTAATAAGATGATTAAGCAAAATGAAACTTCAGAGAAACAGATTCAAGCACAGTAGGAGAATTAAAAATGATAGTAGATGAACGTCTAACTACCTACATCAATTCTCTTGGAACGAGTAACACTAAAATTTTAGACACGATAGAAAAAGAAGCTCTGCAGTCCTTTGTTCCTATTATACGTAAGGAAATGCAGAGTTTTTTGAAGTTATTGTTACAAATAAAAAAACCAAAGAGAATTCTTGAGGTTGGAACGGCTGTGGGATTTTCCACTATTTTAATGGCAGAGTATAATCCTGTTAAAAGTGAAATAGTTACAATAGAAAACTATGAAAAGAGAATACCTATAGCTAAAAATAATTTTAAAAGAGCAGGAAAAGATGATCAGATTACTCTATATGAGGGAGATGCAACAGAAATATTAAGAGAATTAGATGGAGAATTTGATTTGATTTTTATGGATGCTGCAAAAGGCCAGTATATTAATTTTTTACCTGAGGTACTTCGTTTATTAAGTAAAGATGGTATATTGGTATCAGACAATGTCCTACAAGATGGAGACATTATAGAATCACATTATATGATTGATAGAAGAAATCGAACAATTTATAAGCGCATGCGAGAATATCTATACGAATTAACACATAATGAAAAACTTGTTACATCGATTATGCCTATTGGTGATGGAATAACAGTTACGACATTCAAAGATTAATGAATATAATTATATATTATAGATTTTCGCGATAGATGTTATATGAGAGGAAATACAAGAAATGAGAGATATTGAGTTATTATGTCCAGCTAGTAGTTTAGAAGTATTAAAGGTTGCTGTAATCTATGGAGCAAATGCTGTTTATATTGGTGGAGAAGCATTTGGTTTAAGAGCAAAGGCAAAAAATTTCTCTATGGAAGATATGGCAGAAGGAATTAAATTTGCACATGAACATGGAGCAAAAGTTTTCGTGACTGTAAATATTTTGGCACACAACTATGATTTAGAGGGTGTTAGAAAGTATTTAAAGGAGATTAAGGATTTAGCACCTTATCAGCCAGATGCATTATTAATTGCTGATCCAGGTATCTTTATGATTGCAAAAGAAATTTGTCCTGAAATAGAAAGACATATCAGTACTCAGGCAAATAATACAAATGTTGAAACATATAAATTTTGGCATAATCTAGGAGCATCTCGTGTAGTTGCTGCTAGAGAATTATCTTTAAATGAAATTAAGCAAATTAGAGAAGGAATTCCAAGTGAACTTGAAATAGAAGCATTCGTTCATGGAGCAATGTGTATTTCATATTCAGGACGTTGTTTATTATCAAATTATTTTACAGGACGTGATGCAAACCATGGAGCATGTACACATCCATGTAGATGGAAATATGCGGTTGTTGAAGAAAAACGTCCTGGTGAATATTTACCAGTATATGAAAATGAAAGAGGAACATATATTTTTAATTCAAAAGATTTATGTATGGTAGAGCATCTTCCGGATTTGATTAATGCGGGTGTTGACAGTTTAAAGATTGAAGGTAGAATGAAAACTGCATTATATGTTGCTACAGTAGCTAGAACATATAGAAAAGCTATTGATGATTATTTAGAATCACCAGAAAAATATCAAAAAAATATGCCTTGGTATTTAGATCAGATTTCTAACTGTACATATAGACAGTTTACAACTGGATTCTTCTATGGCAAACCAAGTGAAGAGGCTCAAATTTATGATAATAACACATATATTAAAGGCTACACATATTTAGGATTAATTGAAGGCAAAAATGAACAAGGACTTTATAAAATTGAACAAAAAAATAAATTCTCAGTTGGTGAAACAATTGAAATTATGAAACCAAATGGTGATAACATTCCAGTTCAGGTAAGAAGAATTGTTAATGAAGATGGCGTTGATGTTGAATCAGCTCCACATCCAAAAGAAATTTTATACATTGATTTAGGTGTAGAACTTGAGCCATATGATATTATTCGTAGACAAGAAGAAGATTCAAAAATCAATTTAGAGTAATATATATTATTAAAAAAATAAATACATTATAGAAACTCTATCTCTACAGTGTGCAACATGTTTATGCATAGGATGTAGAGTAGAGTTTTTTTGTTGTATAAATAGTGAAAAATATAACTATTACATAGTATATTGTGGTAAAATGAAAGAAGTGTACGAAAAATATCAAATAATTTCAAATGGGGAGGGCATGCATGGCAGACATAGCAGAAACAGACAGACAATTTGGTGAAAAAAATAAAAAAGTAGATAGAGTTTATGCTGATATACACAATGGATTATCATCAAATTTTGTTGACAAAAGAGTGGTTGCTGGAGCAATTAATACACCAGTTGAACCATATACTAAATCTTTAAATGACATAATTAAATCGAATGTATATACATATTTTAATTTTATATTTTTTATAATTACAATTTTACTTATTTTGGTAAGAGGATGGTCAGATTTAATTTTTTTACCAATAATTATCGCAAATACGGCCATTGGTGTTGCCCAAGAGGTGTATTCTAAAAAGCAATTAGAAAAATTAAAGTTTACAAATGATTCCAAATATGTTGTTATTCGTGATGGGAAAAAAAATAGTATTAGTTCGAATGATTTGGTTTTAGATGATATAGTTGAATTTAATGAAGGAGATCAAATCCCGGCAGATGCAGTTGTTGTTTATGGAGAACTTAGGGTAAATGAATCACTTTTAACAGGAGAATCATATGATATTCTTAAAAAAGAGGGATCTAATTTATTGTCGGGTAGTTGGGTTATTGAAGGAACAGCGCGTGCTAAGATAGATAAAGTTGGAAAAGATTCTAATATATCTAAATTAACACTAGAAGCCTCTAAGGAAAAAAGTACTAAAAAATCTGAAATGAATGTAGCGTTAGATAAGTTGATTAAGACAATTGGAATTATTATTATTCCGGTTGCAATTGCAATGTTTATTCAATCATTTATTTACAATAAAGAGTCATTTGAGATTTCAGTAAAAAGTATGATAGCGGCTTTAATAGGAATGATTCCTGAAGGATTATATCTTTTAGCAAGTTTTACGATGGCAGTTGGTAGTTTAAGGCTAGCAAAAAAGGATATTATTATTCATGATATGAGAAGTATAGAAGAATTGGCAAGAACTGATATTTTATGTGTTGATAAAACAGGAACAATTACGGCAGGTAAAATGAAAGTTAAGGGTTATAATACCTTGGGAGAAGAAAATAGTTCGAATACAAGAAGTACTTTATACCATATTTTGGGAGAATTTGTTGCAAATAGTAACGAAAAAACTGAGACAACATATGCGTTAAAAAATTTTTTTATAGAAAAGGCACATATGGAAGTTGGAAAAAAAGTTCCATTTTCTTCAAAAATAAAATACTCTGGAATGAATCTTGGTGGTAAAAACTATGTACTTGGTTCAGCAGAAAATGTTTTTAGAGATGATTATGAAAAATATAGGGAAGAAATAGAAAAATACTCAAGATTAGGCTTTGTGGTTCTTGTTTTTGCAGAATATTTAGGAGAATTGGAAGAAGAAAAGGAACTTGTGGATGAAGTGATTCCACTTGGAGTTATTTTTTTGACGAATCCAATTAGAAAAAATGCAAAAGAAACATTTTCTTTTTTTAAGGAGAATGGAACAAAAATTAAAGTAATATCTGGCGATAATCCAATTACTGTTTCAAAAATTGCTAAAAAGGTTGGAATAGAGGATGCAGACAAATATATTGATGCTAGAAAACTTTTAAATGATGATGATTATAAAGAAGCAGTTGAAAAATATACAGTTTTTGGCAGAACATCAGAAGCCCAAAAACAAGAAATAATTAAAAGATTGAAAGGATCTAATCATTCTGTTGCGATGGTTGGAGATGGAATAAATGATGTACTTGCGCTTAGAGAAGCTGATTGTAGTATAGCTTTGGCAGCAGAAGGTAAGAGCCCAATAGCTCAGATTTCACAATTAGTAATAACAGACGGTGACTTTTCGAAGATACCTTTAGTAGTAAAAGAAGGAAGACGAGTAGTAAACAATATAGAACAGACAGCGATATTATATGTTGCAAAGAATACGTTTTCTTTATTATTAGCTATTTTTGCAGTTATATTTGTGTATAATTATCCATTGATGCCATCACAGGTAACAATAATTAGTTTGTTTACAATTGGAATTCCTTCGTTTTTATTAACATTAGAAAAAAACAATAAAAAGATACAGAAGAATTTTTTAACAAAAGTGTTTTTAAAGGCTATTCCTGCAGCGTTGGCTAGTTTCTTTGTGGTAAGTGGTTTGACTGTTTTTTGTAGAGAATTTAATATAGAAAATCAAATTCTTTCTACAACAGCAACAATTTTAGTTGCAATAATAGGCTTCATAATTCTTCATAAGGTGATTAATCCATTTAAGAAAAAGCATGTAGTTATGATGCTTTTATTGGGGGGCGGATTAGTTTTAGTAATGCTTTTGATGAATGAAGCTTTTTCGATAAATAAAATTAGCAAAAAAGGAATTATGCTTATTGTTTTATTTGCTTTTGTAGTTGGAGAAGTATATAGAGGCTTAGAAATTGGTTTTGTAAAAACATATAATTTTATACACAATAACAAAATCGCAAAAAAAATAATCGACAATATCAATAATCTTTTGAAAAAAATAACTAATTAGTTGAATAGACTTTACAAATAGTTTATAATTTTATTTATCGAGGAGAAGTGGGTGATATAATGCAAAAAATAATAAGGAAGATTGTTAGGGGAGAAATCCCAAATTCTAATATAGATATTTCATTTTCAACAGATTATATTGCATTTGAAGTTTTTGCAAATGTTGTGTATGAAGGCGAGTTCTCTATGGAGTTTAAAAACTGCAATAATGATGAAATAGAAGGAAAGATATTTTCGACTAATTCTAGAATGGAGTGCATTAATTCTGAACTAGTTGGAAATAAGCAATATATAAGATATCGCTTTGATTCTAGGGGACTGCATACAGGTAATAATTCTGAAGGGGATTTTTACTTTGTATTCAATCAAATAGAATCAAGTATTCATTTTCATGCTACAGTAGTAGATGAATATGTAAATTCTGCTGTAGGAAAGTTGTATGATTTAGATGATTTTTCAAGATTAGCAAAAGCCAACTGGCATGAGGCTCTAAGAATTTTTTATTCTCCTTTTTTTGAAAATAATATTTTAAAGAAAACGACATTAAAATATAAAAATAGACTGATTATGGCTTACAAAGGTTTGAATGTTAAGGAACATAATAGCCATAATTTGGAAGAGTTTTTGGAATTAGCATCTAAAAAAGAAAAGATAGATTTTGAAGTTACAAAAGATAAATATAATTTTTTTAGCGTAAATGAGAAAATAAAAGAGTATTTAGAAATACGTAAGAGTTCTTGGGGATATTTTGAATGTAATATTTCAACAGATAGTGAATTTATCGAATTAAACAAAACTTGCATTACTACAGATGATTTTATGGGAAATACTTTGCAGTATGCATTTTATTTAAATGAAGAAAAGATGCATGAGGGAAAGAATTTTGGCAAAATAACTATAAGTAATGCTACTAAAAAAGTTTCGGTTGAAATTATAGCACAAAAAAATGATGATTTTAAAGAAATAGTTGAATCTGTTAAACATAAAATAAAAGATTATAAAATTGGTTTAATGGAATTATATGTGCAGTATCGTTTGAAGAGAATTGGAACGGGTGCGTGGGCTAACGAAACATTAAATATTTTACAGCACTTAGTTGTACTTGAAAAAGAAAATAAGTTGTTTTATAGGCTCATGATGGCTCAAACATATATTTATAATCATGAGATAGAAGAAGCACAGGTTTTATTAAATAAATTTGAAGCAGAAGTTGGTGATGAAAATGTGCCAGAATATGGATACTATTTGTTCCTATGTACATTATTTGAGAGAGAACCGGCTAATGTGGATGAATGTGAAGAGAAAATAGAAAAAATATTTAAGCAACATCCAAACAATGCAGTGTTGTTTTGGGTATTGTCTTTTTTGAATGCAAAATACATAGAAAATCCCGGAGAAAAATTAAAAGCAATAAAATATTGGGATGGAATAGGTAAAAATTCACCTTATTTTCTATGCGAAGCGTATTATATCATATGGCAAGATCCATTTTTATTAGATAAAATTGAAGAGTTTGAAATTCGAATGTTGATGTGGGCCTTAAGAAATAAAGCTTTTACAGAAGAAGTAATGGATCAGTTTTTCTTGGCTACAAATTCTTTAAAAAAATTTGATTTTAAAGTCTTTTCTATAATGGAGGAGGGTTACAAATATTATTCAAAAGAGAGCTACCTTTCTACAATTTGCAGTTATTTGATTAAAGCACAAAAATTTGATAAAAAGTATCATAAGTGGTATGAAATGGGAGTAAATTATAATTTGAGAATAACTAAATTATATGAAGCTTTTCTTCTGTCAGCAGATGAGAATGATATGAATAGTTTACCAGATATGGTAAAAAGATATTTTCAATATGAGAATAATATTCCAAGTAATAAGCTTGCCATTTTGTACAAAAATATAATCATAGATGAAGTAAATGACCCATCTACATATGAAAAATATAAAGACATAATGAGAGAATTTGCTTTTGATCAAATAAAAAAGAAACACATTAATGAGAGCTATGCAGTTATATATCAAGAAATTTTCAAACCAGAAATTATAAATGCGCAGATTGCGGGCTTGTTATCAGAGATAATTTTTACAAATAAAATAATTGTAAAAAGTGATGAAATTGTAAGAGTATATGTATATGAAAAATGGAGAGATGTACCATTAGAGGTTGGACTTAGCAATCACGAAGGTTTTTTCTTTCATGTTTCAAATGATTATGAATTAATTTTCGAAGATAGAGACGGAAAAAGGTATGGACAAGATATCGAAAGTGAGATACGCCCATTATTTGATATTGAAAAATATAAAAAAGTTATATCAGAGCAGGCGCTAAAAAATCAAAACTATTTTATTTATTCTGTAGAGAATGACTACTTCTCAGAAAAAAACAGTTTTGAAGAAATAGAATTTCTAAATAATGGTCAAATTGCATGTGAATTTGTTAATAGATTGTATTTTAACCAAGCTTTATATTATGATCAAATGAAGGATTCAATTAAGTGTGGTAGTTGCTTAAAAAAAATAGATAGCCACTATATTAATGATGAAAAAATTAAAAAATTAGCTGAATTATATTTGAAATATAAACAATATAGAGCTGTTGTAGAGATTTTAAAGAATAAAGGAATAGATTTGATTAATGCTAGTGATGAGGTTGGCATAACGAAATATCTTGTAAAAAATGGTGGTTCAGATGAAAAATTTATAATTAGTCTGGCAATGAGAGTATTTAAAAGTGGTCATTATAATACGGAAATCATAGAGTATTTATCACTTAATTATGAAGGACCAACTATCATTATGACGAATCTATGGAGCATAGCACATGATATTGTTGCTAAAACAGGTAAACTAGAAGAAAAAATTATAAATAATATACTCTATACATCAATTGATATACCGATGAAGAATCGCATTTTCTTAAATTATTGTGAAAATGGAGGAAAAGAAATTACAATCATCGCATATATAACAAAAATGATGCATGATTATTTTGTAAACGATAAAGCGATTACAGGTTATATTATCGGAATTGTTGAAGAAAAGCTGAAAAATGGAGCTTTATTAAATGAGACATGTAAGTTAGGTCTGCTCAAGTATTATTCAAATAAGAACAGTTTTACCGATGAAGAGGAAGATCTTATAGATATGATGCTGGGCGATTTTGCACTTAGAGATTTAAACTTTGAATTTTTTAAAACATTGCCTAATAAAATAGTTGAAAAATATCACATAAGAGATAAAGTTTATATAGAATTCAAGGGAAAGCCAAATGATAAAGTTATGATTGAGTATAAATTTTTGAATGATTTTGAGTCATCTGTACTCTCTGAGTCGCAAAAAAAAGTAAATATAAAAACAATGCATGAAATATATGCAGGAATTTATAGTATTAGCATAACAGCTTTCTTTGGAGAAACAATAAGTTATAAGATTTTTAAAGATAGCAAAAATGGTTATAAAGTGCTAAAAAATAATACTGTAAATAACTATGATTTAAGAAAAAATTATGATAAAGATAGATATAATCGTTTAAATGAGATGGTCGTAACTTCAAGATTAAAGGAAGCTGATATTGAACATGAGCTAAGCGAGTATAAAAACCTAGATGAGTTGACAAAAAAAATCTTTACTATAATGTAAAATCATGCGCATTTTGGAGGAGGGTATATGGAAATATTTAATGCAAATGTAAAAAATTCAATTGAAAATGAGATAATAAATAAGGAATCAATTGAAAGAGAATATTATATTGGAATAGACCTTAATTCAGATTATGCAATGGTTAGTTATTATTGCAACAATATGGAAACTCCAGAAACTGTAAGCGCAACTTATGGAAGTGAAGTGTTTCAGATTCCACAAGTTCTTGCAAAAAAAATAAATGATATAAATTGGCTATATGGTCAGGAGGCAATAAAAGCTGCGGAAGCTGATAAAGAATGTTTCATTGCAAATGATTTTTTTAAAGAAGAGAGCATAGAAAAAACATATGAATGCTTTGATGATGTTTTTGAAGGGAAAGATTTACTTCAGATTTTTTTAAGCAAAATAATATCTCTACCTAGTAAAATCATAAACTGTAGAATTAAGCCAAAAGTTGTTATTTCTATAAAAAGAATCAATCGTGAAATCTATGAAGCTTTTGAGGATATAGGATTTAGACTAGGGTTTAAAAATCATAATTTTAAAGTGATAGATTATAAAGAGAGTTTTTATTATTATATGATAAATCAGGAACCACAGTTGAGTCAAAATGATGTGCTTTTGTTGTGTGCAAATAGTAATATTTTAGAGAGTTATAGATTATCAAAAAGTCATAGAACTACACCGGTAGTTATAAATATTGCTTATGATTCGATAGATACATTTAAAAGTGGAGAAGATAAGGAGTTTTGTGCTTTTTTAAAACAAATACTCACAAATCAAAGAGTAACTTCAGTGTATCTTGTGGGAAGTGGATTTGATGGAAATTGGTTGTTAGAATCAATTCAGTTTTTATGCAAAGGAAGACGAGTTTTTATTGGAAAAAATTTGTTTTCGAAGGGAGCTTGTTATGCTGCTATGTTAAAATACAATAATTCTGATTCAGAATATGTATATTTAGGGGAAAATGATCTTAAATTTAATTTAAGCATTAAGGTTTTAAATCGTAATCAGATGGAGTTTTTAACACTTGTAAATGCAGGTGACAATTATTTTGAAGCAAAAAATTCATGTGAAGTGATTTTGAGTAAAGGGAATACTATTGATTTTTGGAAGCAATTACCGGATAGTAGAGAAGCAAAAATAGAATCAATAAGTTTAAAAGATTTGCCTTTACGCGAAGATAGAGTTACTCGAGTAAAAATTGTAGCGACTCCTATTTCGAACAATTCAATTGATATATACGTTGAAGATATGGGATTTGGAGAAATATATAAATCTTCAAATAAGTCATGGCATTATGTTATGTCAATGCCGGCTTAGAAAAAGGAAAAAAAACCAAAATATAGGAAAAAAGAAAGAACAAAAAGAAAAGGATGTAGTTATGGGAGAATTAATTTTATGCACTAGTTCACTTGCAAAGACACCATTTTATTGGGAAAATATTTCTGAAAATGTATATAGCTTAGAAGAATTATCATATTTGATAAAAAAGAATGTGTTTTTGGTAGAAAAATCACTTACTTCTGACCAATTATGTACATGGATTGAAAAAGAATTATTTGATAAAAAACTTGCAGAAAGTTTAAGAAATGATTTGAAAATTAACAATAAAGTCTCTAGCTTTATAGAAAAGTTGTTGACGGAAACAGGGTATTTATCACAATCTGAAATAAAAAATACTGTAAAGCTTTTAGCAGATTTAGAGACAAAGTCGGAAATTGAAGTAGGCAAGCTAAAAGCAGACCAGTTGCTAAAAGCAGGAAAAGTTTTAAGAAGTATTAAAGAGTATTATAAATTGTTATCCGCCGTTAGCAAAAATATAATGAGCGATGAAGTATTAGGAAGTATTTGGCACAATATAGGAAGCGCTTATGCAAGATTGTTTCAATTTAATGAGGCAATTAATTGTTTTTTAAAGGCATATTCGTTGAGTGCTAATTTAAATTCATTAAAAATGGGATTATATGCTGCTTTTTGTGAAAAAAATGAAAAGAAATTTTATGAAATAGCCGAAGAATATGATGTAGATACTGTGGTTTTATCAGAAATAAAAAAGGAAATGGAAGATTATTATTTAAACAATAGTGAAAATGTATTTTTTAAAGACAGTAGTAAAGAGAAAAAGGAAGAGAATATTAAAAATTTTATTGTGGATTTGAAAAAGGATTATAAAAAATTATGTAGCTAACAAGGGGTTGAAGAAAATGTTGTTTAAAAAGAATAAGAAAAAGAACGTTAATGTTTCAACAAGTGATAGCGAAAAAAAATCAAGTAATGATGTAAAACAATATATAGTTGATCAATGTGAGCATATGATAGAAATTGCAAAAGATGTAATAGATGCTCGTGACGAGTATAATGTTGTTTCATCTTATTTAAATGATGTTAAGGTGTTTGAAAAATTATCTAAAGAGAAAAAAGAGCCTATAGAAGAAGCTGCGAAATCTATTGTAAAGCTTTATAATTCAAAAGATGAAATTTTAAAGAAAAAACATGATTTGCCAGATGAAAGATTTCAGGAGTTTAAAGCTAATGAGAATGAAATACCTAAAGCGATTCGTAGATTACAGAATAATGAAGCATTTCAGAATGCTGCAAAAAAGGATATGAATTATCTTGAAGGTGAAAAAATAAGATGGCGTGATATTGAAGAAGAAAGCATTAAAGAGCAACATTTACTGAGATATTTATCAGTTTTTTTAACTATTGTATTTGGTGGAGTTCTTATTGCACTTGGAGTAGCATATTTTACTTTGTATATGGATGTGCAAAAATACATGATTTTAACAGGATTTATTGCTGTTCTTTCTGTGGGATATATTGTAATTCGTTTTCAAGATACGATGACTAATATAAAAAAATCGAAAGTAAACACAAAGCAAGCAATAATTCTTGAAAATAGAGCAAAATTGAAATATGTAAATGCAACGAATGCAGTAAGATTTGCGAGAGAAAAATACAATGTTCAGAATGCGTATGAATTTTTATATTTGTGGGAACAATACAGTGCAATTTGTCATGAAAAGAAACAACTATTGATAATTAATGATGATTTAGAATATTATACAGAAAAACTTTATGATTTAATTGAAGATTTAGACTTAACTGATCCTAAATTTTGGAAGAAATATATAGAAGCATTAACAGAGAAAAAAGAAATGATAGAAATAAAACATAATTTGGTTAATAGACGTTCTAAATTAAAACAATCCATTGAGTATAACAAAAATGCAATAGAGCTTATAAAAAAAGATGTTGATTCAAAGGTCAATCAGATGGGACAGAATTCTATTTTTATAGGAGATATAATGGATCAAATCAATAATATGTTAAAAGAAGATAAGTCAGAAAAGAACATTAAAGTAAGCAAACTTGCAGAAGAAAAGAATGAGCTTATAAATAAAGCTAGTGCGTCTGAATCAGGTATTGTTTATACTATGAATGGCGAAAACAATAATAATGAAGTAAACAATAATAATGAGGTAAACAATGAAGGAGTAAATACTACAGAAAGTAGTAATGAAAAAGATTTGATAGGGATTAATTCAAAAGATTTTGTAGAAGAGTTTAAGAATACTCGTGAAAAAGCTAAACAAAGAACTGAAAAAAGCATTAAAAGATCTAAGAATTCAGCATATAATCGATGCGAGAACAATGATTTTATTGAGCTTGCAGAGGAAATTGATAGAATTAATGAATTTGATAAAGATCAATTCGTTTCTAAAACTGCCAGTGAAGGCATATATGATGCTGTAAATAGAACAACTAGTGAATTACGTGAAATAAAGGAGATTAAACAAAAAGAAAAAGAAAAGATTAAAGAAGAAAAAAGACAAGAAGAATTAAAACGAATTGAAAAAGAAAAAAAAGAGCGTGAAGCTAGAATTGAAGAAGAAAAGCGCCTTGAAAAAGAAAGAAAACAAAGAGAAATTGAAAAAAGATTAAAAGAACAAGAAGAAGCAAGAAAAATTGAAGCGGTTCAAAAGGATGCAAAAGAATTACGTGACCACGCAGTTGAGAAGTTCTCTAAAAATATTGATATTCAGACTAGTATATCTAAGGCGGACCAGAATATAATAGATGTTTTTATGGCTGAAAAAAATCAAAGAGAAGCTTCAAAAGAGCTAGATGCAAAAAAGGAGGCATATTTAGATGAACCCAAAAAAGTTATGACACAAGCTGATATCTTGGCCGCAAGAGTGAGAGCAAATAAAGAAATAGATATGAAAAAAAAAGAAAGAGCAAGAGAAAGGGCAAGACAACAAGCTGAGAGGGAACAAGAAAGAAGACGTGCTGAAGAAGAATTACTAGAACACGAAAAGGCTACTCAAAAACCTCGAAGAAGAGCTGCAATTGAAGAATTGGTTGTTGATGTGCCATGGGATCCTAATATATCTGGATTAGAACAGGCAAGAAAGAGAAATAAGCCTAAAACTGTTGTCTAAAATGGATGTTAAACATTATTGTTTGGCAGATGATGCTAAGTATGTTATACTAAAAAGATACGAATTGAGTTATATTGAGGTGTAATATGGAAGTAAGAAAGAATAACGATATAACCACAGGAGTAATTTGGAAACAGATTTTGATTTTTTTCTTTCCAATATTAGTAGGAGCTTTTTTCCAGACATTGTATAATACGGTTGATGCATCAATTGTAGGTAAGTCGGCTGGATCAGAAGCTCTTGCTAGTGTTGGTGGATCGTCAGGTCAAATATTAAATTTTGTTTTTACTTTTTTCATGGGGTTAGCAACAGGTGCAACAGTTATTATTGCACAATACTTTGGAGCAAAAGAGTACGATAGGGTAGATGATTCATTACATACAGCGTATACTTTTGCAGTAGTGGGAGGATTAGCCCTTGGAGTTATCGGCTTTTTCGGAGTAAAACCATTTTTAGTTTTACTAAGAACACCGGATAACTTGATGGCTAATTCTATTTTGTATGTAAGAACACTGTTTGTTGGCCTTGTTTTTACGTTAATATACAATATTGGATCAGGTATTTTAAGGGCAATCGGAGATTCGAAACGTCCATTATATATTTTGATGTCATGTTGTGGTTTAAATATTGCATTAGATGTGTTTTTTGTTGTAATATTAAAAATGGGTGTGTTTGGAGCAGGACTTGCTACGGATATTTCTCAAGCGTTTAGTGCTTTTTTGATAACCTTTTTGTTAATGAAAAAAACACCGGGAATGGAGCTATCATTAAGGAAATTACATATTAATCCAGTAACATTGGGAATGATTCTTAAAATTGGATTGCCTACAGCTATTGCAGGAAGTATGTTTTCTGTTTCAAATATGATAGTGCAAACTTCTCTTAATCAAATGGGAGTCAGTGTTGTTGCGGCCTGGACGGCATATGGAAGGATTGATGCATTATGGTGGATGATAAATCAAGCTTTTTCTGTATCAATTACAACTTTTGTTGGTCAAAATTATGGCGCAGGTTTATCAGAAAGAATAAAAAAAGCAAATATACAGGTTATTATGATGGAAGTCGGTATTGGCATAGTCTTATCCATTGGGTTTATAACTATGGCACCTATACTTTTAAGACTGTTTGCAGATAATAAAGAAGTAATAGAGATTGGTGTATCTATTTCAAAGATTTTAGCACCGTTTTATAGTGTTTTTGCAATTGCTGAAATTTTATCAGCAACGTTAAGGGCTGAAAATTATGTTATGGTTTCAACAGTTACAACATTACTAGGAATTTGTGCATATAGAGTAGTTTGGGTAAAATTTATTGTTCCAGGCGAATCTTTGCAGAAAATATTAAGTTGTTATCCAATAAGTTGGACAATAGTGTCAGTCTTGGTGCTTATTTATTTTTTATTTAAACAGCCTAAAGTTATTAAAGAAATAAAGTAGTATTATAACAAAGGAGAACAGAATGAAGTATAAGAATATAGTTTTTGACATGGGAAATGTATTAGTAAAATATGATTCAGATGCAGCAGCAAGACAGTTTACAGATGACAAAAAAATTATCAGAGAAGTAGGATTGATAGTTTTTAAATCAATTGAGTGGGAAATGCTTGATGGTGGATTAATTACAGAAGAAAAAGCTCTTAAAAAAATGTTAAGTAGATTTGAGACTGAAGAGGCTAGAGAAATAGGAAGAAAAAGTTTTGAAACATGGGATAAAGTGTGTATGACACCTAATGAAGAAATGGGAGAAGTTGTGCAACAACTTAAAGATAAAGGATATAACGTATATATTTTATCAAATGCAAGTGTACGTTTACCTAAAATGTATAAAGAAGTAGTTCCAAAAGCAGATTTATTTGATGGTGTTTTTTATTCAGCACCAGAAAAATTATTGAAACCACAAAAAGAAATATACAATCGTTTTTATGAAAAATTCAATCTTGATCCATCAACATGTTTATTTATTGATGATTTAGAAGATAATATTAATGCTTCAAAAGAAACCGGTATGGACGGATATTGCTTTGCTGATGGCGATGTTAATAGATTAAAAGAATTTTTAGGATTATAGAAAACAATATTTAAATATTATTATTTATTACTCTCTTCTATGATGAAATATCACTTGAATTATAAGGATATATCGTAATAGAAGAGATTTTTTATGGAAAAATATAATTAAGGAGAATATATAATTGATGAAAAATGCAAGAAACTGTTCGGAAACTTGCAAGACAACATACATTTATCACTATTCTAATAAACAACCTATCACTTATTAGAATAAAAGTGCTAAAAATAAGTAAAATTTAAAAAAATAAGATTATCCAGGAAACGCAAATGAATATTTTACTATAAAAATATGCAAAAATCTATTGACGTATATATATAATTATTGTAAACTAAAAAATGTAATTTTACAGTTGTTATACGTAATAGGAGGAAATTAGAAGTATGAGTAATGCTGTGGAGAAATCAACAAAGAAAAAACCTATGCCTCTTGCGGTACAGATTTTTATTGCGTTAGTTTTAGCAATACTAACAGGTTTGGCAAGTAGTGCGTTTTTAGGAGAGAATATATCATTAGTAGATAAGTATATTTTGCCATTTGGTACAATATTTTTAAATTTGGTTAAATTTATTGTTGGGCCAATCGTTTTGTTTTCTATAATGGCTGGTGTTGTTTCTATGAAAGATATAAAAAAGGTAGGAGCAGTTGGTGGAACAACTCTTCTTTACTATTTATGTACAACAGCATTTGCAACAGCAATTGGATTAGGAGTTGCTAATATTTTTTCGAATTTATTCCCTAGACTATCAGTAGAGGGTGTTACATATAAGGCACAAAAAGGTCAATCGTTGATGGATACAATCGTTAATATTTTTCCATCGAACTTTTTAGCACCAATTACAGAGGCGAATATGTTACAGGTGATTGTTATGGCTTTGATTTTAGGCTTTGCTGTAATTCTTGCTGGACCAAAAGCATCGCCTGCAATTAAAGCAATTGATGTAGCTAATGAAGTATTTATGAAGGCGATGGATATGATTTTGAAGCTTTCACCAATTGGTGTCTTTTGTTTATTAACACCAGTTATTGCTGAAGAAGGACCAAGAATTATTGGTTCATTAGCGATGGTATTAATGGCAGCATATATAGCATATGTTATTCATGTTATTGTAGTTTATTCATTAGCAGTTAAAACATTAGGAGGAATGAGTCCTGTAAAATTCTTTAAAGGAATGATGCCAGCTATTTTATTTGCATTTTCAAGTGCATCATCTGTAGGTACTTTGCCTCTTAATTTAGAATGTACAAAAAGAATTGGAGCAAAAGAAGAAGTATCAACATTCGTTTTACCATTAGGTGCAACAATTAATATGGATGGAACAGCTATCTATCAAGGTGTATGTGTAGTATTTATCGCAGCATGTTACGGAATTCATTTAACACCAACACAACTTCTTATGATTGTTATAACAGCAACTCTTGCTTCAATCGGAACAGCAGGTGTGCCAGGAGCTGGTATGGTTATGTTAGCTATGGTATTACAATCAGTTGGCCTTCCACTTGCAGGAATTGCACTTGTTGCAGGTGTTGATAGAATTTTTGATATGGGTAGAACAACTGTTAATATCACAGGAGATGCTTCATGTGCAGTAGTTGTTTCAAACTTATTAAAAAACAAATTAAAATCTTGGAATTCAGATAAAAGTATTGCAGAAGAAGTTGAAATTTCAGAATGCAGCGAAGAAGCATAATGTTATAGTAATACTATTTTAATTATATTTAAAAGCGATAATATTTATATAAGAAAACCTCTATGGAAAATATAGTATCCATAGAGGTTTTTAATGCATGTATTAAAAAAATATTTGCTTATATAAATATACTAAAAAATAATATTATTAATTATTTTGCAGCTAAATAGCTTTATCTCATATAAAAATCTTCAATAGAATCTAATCTTGCATGCATATTTTCAAGAAGCAAATCCAAAATAGTAATTGCAGCCATTGATTCAACTACAACAACTGCGCGTGGAACGATAATTGGATCATGACGACCGTTAATAGATATTTCGATTTCTTCTCCATCGCAAGTTATAGTATGTTGTTTTGAAGCTATTGAAGGAGTAGGTTTAATTGCTGCCCTAAAAACAATTGGGCTTGAATCTGACATTCCACCTAGAATTCCTCCAGCATGATTTGTCTTTTTCGATATTTCGCCATTTATAATGCAAAATTCATCATTATTATATGAACCAGTAGAACTTACAACGTCAAAACCATCTCCAATCTCAAAACCTTTTACTGAACCGATAGAAAAAATAGCTTTTGCTAGTTGAGCATCTAATTTATCGAAAACAGGTTCTCCAATACCAGCTGGCATACCTTCAATTACACATTCAATTAATCCACCTGCAGAATCTTTTTTTTCCATGCATTTAGCCAAATATTCGTCAGCCTTAAAAAAAGCATCTCTATCAGGCATATATAATTTGTTTTGACTAATATAATCCTCGTCAAAGTTGTCATAATCAATATATATACCACCTATTGATTTGGTGTAACAAAGTAAAGTAATGCCTAGTTGGTTTAATATTTTGCTTGCGATTGCTCCAGCAGCCACACGACCTATAGTTTCACGACCAGATGAACGACCACCACCTCTGTAATCACGAAAACCATATTTCATATCAAAACCAAAATCAGCATGACCTGGACGATAATAACTTGCAATTTGCGAATAGTCCTTAGATTTTTGATTGGTATTCTCTACAATTAAAGAAATAGGTGTACCAGTTGTTTTGCCTTCAAAAACACCTGATAAAATTGTTACCTTGTCATCTTCTTTTCTTTGAGTAGTTATGTTAGATTGACCAGGCTTACGTCGGTCTAAAAATGCTTGTATATCATCGCTTGAAAGCTCTAATCCTGCCGGACAACCATCGATGACGACACCAAGACCTTTTCCATGGGATTCGCCCCATGTAGTAATAGTGAAATTTTTCCCAAAAATTGACCCTGCCATATTTAAATCTCCTTTATAAAAAACTAATTATAATTATAACAAAAATAGAAACAAAAATGAATATATATAAAAAAATATTATATATGTAGCCAAATAAGAATAAAGGGTATATAATTAAAGCTCAGTGACTTCATTTTAGATGTATATTTTATAGCATTACATTCGTTATAATTTAATAGAATATATTTCTAAAGGTTCGTCTAACTGTGTTTTAGAAATTGAACTTAAGATGTCACAAGTAGAGAAAAAAGGAGATCAATAATGGCAAAATACGAATTATTGAAGCAAGAAGGTAGAGCAAAACGAGGTGTATTTCATACAATTCACGGAGATATTCAAACTCCGGTTTTTATGAATGTTGGTACAGTAGCGGCTATTAAAGGTGCCGTTTCAACTAATGATTTAAAGAATATTAAATGTCAGGTTGAACTTTCTAACACTTATCACTTACATGTTAGAACAGGTGATAAATTAATTAAAGAAGTTGGTGGATTACATAAATTTATGAATTGGGATAGACCTATCTTAACAGATTCTGGCGGATTCCAGGTATTTTCACTTGCAGGGCTTAGAAAAATAAAAGAAGAAGGCGTATACTTTAATTCTCATATTGATGGTCGTAAAATTTTTATGGGTCCTGAAGAAAGTATGCAAATTCAGTCTAACTTAGGTTCGACAATTGCAATGGCTTTTGATGAATGTCCACCTGCGTTAGCAGAAAGACGCTATGTAAGCGATTCGGTCGCTAGAACTACAAGATGGTTAGAAAGATGTAAAAAGGAAATGGCGAGACTTAATTCGCTTGAAGATACAGTTAATAAAGAACAATTATTGTTTGGTATTAATCAGGGTGCAGTATATGATGATATTCGAATTGATCATGCAAAACGAATTTCTGAAATGGACTTAGATGGTTATGCAGTAGGTGGACTTGCAGTAGGTGAATCTCACGAACAGATGTATGGCGTTTTAGATGCAGTAGTTCCGCATTTGCCAGTTAATAAACCAACATACCTTATGGGTGTCGGTACACCAGCTAATATTTTAGAAGGCGTAGAACGAGGAATCGATTTCTTTGATTGTGTTTATCCAAGTAGAAATGGTCGTCATGGTCATGTATATACTAATCAGGGTAAGATTAATTTATTTAATAAAAAATATGAAAAAGATATGAGACCAATCGAAGAAGGTTGTGGATGTCCTGCATGTCAGTCATATTCAAGAGCATATATTCGTCATTTATTAAAAGCAAAAGAAATGCTTGGTATGAGACTTTGTGTATTACATAATCTCTATTTTTACAATACTATGATGGAAGAAATTCGCACATCTCTTGAAGAAGGAAGATTTAAAAGTTACAAAGAAGAAAAATTATACAATATGGGTCAAATTAATAGAGAAAAAGAACAAGAAAATGGTTAAAATATCTTGTATCCTTTGGAATATTTGTGTAAAATAGTGTGTGTGTTTATGTCTAATCATATAAAAATATGAATAGAAGCTAAAGGAAACTTAGGAGGATAAATATATGAGTACAATTTTATTGTCATCTTCTTCAGCAGGATTCAACTATTTGTCAATGGCACTTTTAGTTGTAATGTTTGGTCTTATGTACTTTTTCATGATCAGACCACAGAAGAAAGAACAACAGCAGAAAGAAATCATGATAAAAGAACTTGAAGTAGGCGATTCAATTCTTACATCAGCAGGTTTTTATGGTAGTGTTGTAGATATTCAGGAAGATCTTGTTATTGTTGAATTTGGAAACAACAGAAATTGTCGTATTCCAATGCAAAAATCAGCTATTGTACAAGTTGAAAAACAGGATAAATAATTCTGATAAAAGAATATAATTTTTTAAAATCTACATTCGTTGTGTTTGTTTTAATATATTGTTTTTTAACAAGAGTATTAATACATGGCTTCGAGTGTAGATTTTTTTTGAAAAACAATATCACTATTTGGAATAATAAAAACAGATTAGTATAACTATATGTTATTTATATTATAAAAAACTACGATAGATTAAAACGTTGTCAAAAATTCCATTTTGTTATATCATTATTAGTAGTCTATAAATTTCAGGAATAGTAAAAAGATTCAGAAAACTTAGAAGATTAAAGAAAATTAATATAAATGGAGGTTTAGTTAAATGAATTATAAAATTGGATTAATAGCAGGAGACGGTATAGGACCAGAAGTCGTAGGTGAGGCAAAAAAGGTTTTAGATGCAGTTGCAAAGAAATATAAACTAGGATTTAGTTATACAGATATTCTAATGGGAGGTTGCTCAATCGATGCAACTGGAGTTCCACTAACAGATGAAGCAATTGAAACAGCAAAACAACAGGATGCAATTTTAATGGGATCAATAGGAGGAAATACATCAACATCTCCTTGGTATAAATTGGCACCTGAATTACGCCCAGAAGCAGGTCTTTTAAAGATTAGAAAGGCATTAAATCTTTTTGCAAATTTACGTCCAGCATATTTATATAAAGAATTAAAAAAGGCATGTCCATTAAGAGAGGATATTATTGAAGGTGGATTTGACTTGATGATTATGCGAGAACTTACAGGTGGTTTATATTTTGGAAAAAGACATACAGAGGAAGTTGACGGAGTTAAAACAGCAACAGATACTTTAACATATAATGAAAACGAAATAAGAAGAATTGCTATTAGAGCATTTGATATAGCAATGAAGAGAAATAAAAAAGTAACTTCCGTAGATAAAGCTAATGTATTAGATTCATCAAGACTATGGAGAAGTGTAGTAGAAGAAGTTGCAAAAGATTATCCAGAAGTTCAGTATGAGCACATGTTAGTAGATAATGCAGCTATGCAACTTGTAAAAGATCCAAAACAATTTGATGTAGTTTTAACAGAGAACATGTTTGGTGACATTTTATCAGATGAAGCTAGTATGATAACAGGTTCAATCGGAATGCTTTCATCAGCAAGCTTAAATGATACAAAATTTGGCTTATACGAACCTAGTGGCGGATCAGCTCCAGATATTGCAGGAAAAGGAATTGCTAATCCAATAGCAACAATTTTAAGTGCAGCAATGATGTTAAGATATTCATTTGATTTAGATGATGCAGCAAAAGATGTTGAAAATGCTGTTCAAAGAGTATTAGAAAAAGGATATCGTACAATTGATATTATGCCTCAAAAGAATGAAAATGATGCAGAAAACACTGAAAATGTCAAACAAGTAGGAACAAAAGAGATTGGAGATCTTATTGTAGAAGAAATTTACTGTCATACATTACAGTAAAAAAGCTTGAAATTTTTCCATTTTTGTTTTACCATAAGATAAGATTTGATTTGGCGAAAAATCAGGAAGGAAGTTTATATTATGAAAAGTGATAATATGAAAGCTGGAATGCAACAGGCTCCAGCTAGAAGTTTATTAAATGCATTAGGATTTACTCCAGAAGAAATAAAAAAACCATTAGTCGGAATTGTAAGTTCATATAATGAGATAGTTCCAGGACATATGAATATTGATAAAATTGTAAATGCTGTTAAGTTAGGTGTTGCAGAAGCAGGTGGAATGCCTGTAGTATTCCCTGCAATAGCAGTATGTGACGGAATAGCTATGGGTCACGTTGGAATGAAATACTCATTGGTTACAAGAGATTTGATTGCCGATTCAACAGAATGTATGGCACTTGCACATCAGTTTGATGCATTAGTTATGGTTCCAAACTGTGATAAGAATGTACCAGGTTTATTAATGGCAGCGGCAAGAATTAATGTACCAACTGTATTTGTGTCAGGTGGTCCAATGCTAGCTGGTAGAATTGGCGGAAAGAAGCGTAGTTTATCATCTATGTTTGAAGCTGTTGGCGCATATGCTTCAGGTTCAATGACAGAGGATGATGTAAAAGAGTATGAGGAAAAAGTTTGTCCTACATGTGGTTCATGTTCAGGAATGTACACAGCAAATTCTATGAATTGTTTAACAGAAGCTTTGGGAATGGGATTAAGAGGAAACGGTACTATTCCAGCAGTTTATTCAGAAAGAATTAAACTTGCTAAACGAGCTGGAATGGCTGTTATGGAAATGTATAGAAAAAATATTTGTCCAAGAGATATTATGACAAAAGATGCAATTTTAAATGCGTTAACAGTAGATATGGCATTAGGTTGTTCTACAAATTCAATGTTACATTTACCAGCTATTGCACATGAAGTTGGTTTCGATTTTGACATTTCATTTGCAAATCCAATCAGTGAAAAAACACCAAACTTATGTCACTTAGCTCCAGCAGGTCCAACATATATGGAAGACCTTAATGAAGCTGGAGGAGTTTATGCAGTTATGAAAGAACTAGCTGATATAGGTTTAATTAATACAGAATGTATGACTGTTACAGGAAAAACAATAGGCGAAAACATTAAAAATGCAGTTAATATGAATCCAGAAGTAATCAGAACAACAGATAATCCATATTCAAAAACTGGTGGTTTAGCAGTATTAAAAGGTAATTTAGCACCAGACGGATCGGTTGTTAAACGTTCTGCAGTTGTAGAAGAGATGATGGTTCATGAAGGACCTGCAAGAGTATTTGATTGTGAAGAAGATGCAATTAAAGCAATTAAAGGTGGAAAAATTGTACCAGGTGATGTTGTAGTCATCAGATACGAAGGTCCAAAAGGTGGTCCGGGAATGAGAGAGATGCTTAATCCAACATCAGCTATTGCAGGAATGGGGCTAGGAAGCTCAGTTGCACTTATTACAGATGGACGTTTCTCAGGTGCTTCAAGAGGTGCTTCGATTGGACACGTTTCTCCAGAAGCAGCACTTGGCGGACCAATTGCATTAGTTGAAGAGGGAGACATCATTAAAATTGATATCCCAAATATGAAATTAGAGTTAGATGTTGATGAAAATGTTCTAGAGGAAAGACGTAAAAACTGGCAGCCAAGAGAACCAAAAGTTAAAACTGGCTATTTAGCAAGATATGCTGCTATGGTTACATCTGGAAACAGAGGAGCAATTTTAGAAAACAATTTTAAATAAACCTATTAAAGATTAAGGGGACATGAAGATGAAGAAAACAGGAGCAGAAGTAGTATTAGAAAGCTTAAGAGAACAGGGTGTAGACACAGTATTTGGTTATCCAGGTGGAGCAATTTTGAATGTATATGATGCGTTATACAAACAAAAAGATATACATCATGTTTTGACATCTCATGAACAAGGAGCAGCTCATGCAGCTGATGGATACGCAAGAGCAACAGGTAAGGTAGGAGTGTGTTTTGCAACATCTGGACCAGGAGCAACTAATCTAGTTACAGGTATAGCAACTGCATATATGGATTCAGTTCCAATTGTTGCAATTACATGTAATGTTACAGTTCCATTATTGGGAAAAGATTCTTTTCAAGAAATAGATATAACGGGAATTACTATGCCTATTACGAAACATAATTTTATTGTAAAAGATATAAAAGATTTAGCACCTACTATGAGAAGAGCATTTTCAATAGCACAAAGCGGCCGACCAGGCCCTGTGCTTGTTGACATTGCAAAAGACGTTACTGGCGCGGAAGTAGAATATGAGTTTATACCACAGAAAAAAGCTACTAAGAAAGAAACAGATTTACTATCAAGAGTACATAAAGTGCTAAAAAATGGGAAAAAAGTAGAAATTAAATTAAATTCAACTGAAATAGAAAGTGAAGAAATAGAAGAAGCAGTTAAACTAATTGAATCGGCTAAAAAACCATTTATTTTTGTTGGTGGTGGAGCAGTTATTTCTGGTGCTTCGGAAGAACTTAGTAAGTTTGTTGAATTAGTTGATGCACCAGTCTGTGATTCATTAATGGGAAAAGGTGCATTTGATGGTACTAAACCAAATTATACTGGAATGTTGGGAATGCATGGTACTAAAACATCAAATATTGGCGTAAGTAAGTGTGATTTGTTGATTTCGGTTGGTGTTAGATTTTCTGATAGAGTAATTGGTAATCCAAAAGAATTTGCAAAAAATGCAAAAATTTTACAATTTGAAATAGATGCTGCTGAAATTAATAAGAATATAAGAGTTGATGCAGCAGTAATTGGCGATGTAAAGGAAATACTAAAATTAATTAATCCAAAATTAAAGAAGGCAAATCATAAAGATTGGCTAGATGAAATTCAATCATATAAAGAACAGTTTCCACTTACATATCCAAAAGAAGGTTTAAGCGGTCCATATATCATCGAAAAACTTTACGAAGAGACAAAGGGAGATGCTGTAATTGTAACAGAAGTTGGTCAGCATCAGATGTGGGTAGCTCAATTTTATAAATTTAAAAATCCACATACTTTCTTGACATCAGGTGGATTAGGAACAATGGGCTATGGACTTGGAGCAGCAATTGGAGCTCAGGTTGCATTAAAAGATAAACAGGTCGTAAATATTGCGGGAGATGGATGTTTTAGAATGAATCTAAACGAAATTGCTACAGCAGCAAGAGAACATCTTCCACTTATACAAATTGTAATAAATAATCATGTGTTAGGAATGGTTCGTCAGTGGCAAAATCTTTTCTATGGTCAGCGTTATTCAGCTACGGTTTTAGATGATGGTGTTGATTTTGTGAAGGTTGCAGAGGGTCTAGGTGCAATAGCAAAACGTGTAACTTCAAGAGAAGAGTTTGAAAAGGCTTTAGAAGAAGCAATTAAATGTGATGGTCCATTTGTAATAGACTGCATAATTGATTCAGATGAGAAAGTATGGCCAATGGTTGCCCCAGGCGCACCAATAAGTCAATCATTTGATGAAAGTGATTTGCAAAAAAAATAAGATTTTAAAAGTTTTAAAAGTAATTATTTAGGAGGAAGTTAAAAATGAGTAGAGTTTACAATTTCTCAGCAGGACCAGCAGTTTTGCCAGAGGAAGTTTTACAAGAGGCAGCAGATGAAATGCTTGATTATAAAGGGTGTGGGATGTCTGTAATGGAGATGAGTCATCGTTCAAAAGTATATGATGACATCATTAAAGAAGCAGAGGCAGATTTAAGAGAATTAATGAATATTCCAGACAATTATGATGTTTTATTTTTACAGGGAGGAGCTTCACAACAGTTCGCAGCAATCCCAATGAACTTAATGAAAAATAAAAAAGCCGGATACATTATTACTGGACAATGGGCAAAAAAAGCAGCAGCAGAAGCAAAAAAATATGGTGAAGTTGTTGAACTTGCTTCATCAGCAGATAAGACATTTACATATATTCCAGATTGTTCAGATTTAGCTATTACAGATGATATGGATTATGTATATATTTGTGAAAATAATACTATTTATGGAACAAAATATAAACAGTTACCTAATACAAAGGGTGTAGATTTAGTAGCTGATGTATCTTCATGTTTCTTATCTGAGCCAGTTGATGTTAGCAAATATGCACTTATCTATGGTGGTGTTCAAAAAAATGTTGGACCAGCAGGTGTAGTAGTTGTAATTATTAGAAAAGATTTAGTAAGAGATGATGTTATGCCATTTACACCAACAATGTTAAAATATAAAACACAGGCAGATAGTGCATCATTATATAATACACCACCTTGCTACAATATTTATATTTGCGGAAAAGTATTTAAATGGCTTAAAAAACTAGGCGGTCTTGAAAAAATGAAAGAGCTTAATGAAGAAAAAGCTAAAGTATTATATGATTTCTTAGATCAAAGTAAATTATTTAAGGGAACAGTTGAAAAGAAAGATCGTTCATTAATGAATGTGCCATTTGTTACAGGAGATAAAGAATTAGACGCTAAATTTGTTGAAGAAGCAGCAAAAGCTGGATTTGTTAACTTAAAAGGACATAGAACAGTTGGTGGAATGAGAGCATCAATTTATAATGCTATGCCAAAAGAAGGCGTTGAAAAACTAGTTGAGTTTATGAGAGAGTTTGAAAAAAAGAATTTATAAATAGTAAGGAGTAGGAAATGTTTAATTATACATGCTTAAATCCTATCGCAGATGTAGGTTTAAAATTATTTTCTAAAGATTATAAAAAAGTAGATAAAGTTGAAGAAGCAGAGGCAGTTTTAGTTAGAAGCTGCGCAATGCATGATATGGAATTACCAGAATCATTATTAGCAGTTGCAAGAGCAGGTGCAGGAGTAAATAACATACCTTTAGATAAATGCGCAGAACAAGGTATTGTTGTTTTTAACACACCAGGTGCTAATGCTAATGGTGTAAAAGAGTTGGTTTTAGCAGGAATGTTATATGCCTCAAGAGATATTTTTGGTGGAGTAGAATGGATTCTAGATAACCAGGATGATGAGACAATTGCAAAAAGAGCTGAAAAACAAAAAAAGAAATTTGCAGGTCACGAAATTTCAGGAAAAAAATTAGGTGTAATTGGACTTGGAGCAATTGGTGTTTTAGTAGCAAATGCTGCACAACACCTTGGAATGGAAGTTTACGGATATGATCCATATATCTCAGTTAATGCAGCTTGGAATTTATCACATAATATCAAACATATCAGTAATGTTGAAGAAATTTATAAAAATTGTGATTTTATAACAATTCATGTTCCATTATTAGATTCAACTAAAAAAATGATTGATAAAGATGCAATCGCTATGATGAAACCAAATGCAGTATTACTAAATTTTGCAAGAGATTTATTAGTTGATGAAGAAGCTGTAGTTGATGCATTAAATAACGATAAATTAGGAAAATATATATCAGATTTCCCTAATGAAACAACAGCAGGAGCTAAAAACTGTATTGTAACTCCACACTTAGGAGCATCTACATCTGAGTCAGAAGATAATTGTGCAATGATGGCAGTTAGAGAATTACGTGATTTCATTGAAAATGGAAATATCGTACACTCAGTAAACTTCCCTGATTGTAGCATGGGATCTTGTGATAGCGAGGGAAGAATTAGTATTTTACATAGAAATAACAAAGGTATGATTGCTCAATATACAACTGTTTTAAAAGATGCTGATGTTAACGTTTCAGATTTGACAAATAAAGGAAAAGGCGATTATGCATATTCTCTTATAGATGTTGATTCTAAGCTAGATGAAGATGTTTTAGAAAAATTAAGAGCAATTGATGGAGTATTAAGAGTTAGAAGAGTAAAATAATTTATTCTTTTTTCTTTCACTACTTTAATTATACAAAATTCTATGTTATACTATCCGTGAATTTAAGATATGAAAGGAAGTAGTGAGGATGAATTCGTACGATTTTATTGGTGCATGTGGGAAATTTTCTAAGATATTCAATAATGTGCTTGCTAAAGAGACAACAGAAGATAAGATTAATAAGGTTTCTGACAGTGCAGCTGATGCAGTTCAAAATGTAGTAGAGAAACCATCAATTTTAAAAAAATGGATGGAGGATCTCATACCTCAAGGTTTAGATTTCTTATTAAATATTGTAGCGGTCATTATTGTTATTTTTATTGCTAGAAAAATTGTAAAAGCAGTAATTAAGATTCTTAATAGATCATTAAATAAATTTGGTGTTGAAAAAGGTGTAAATACATTTTTATGCTCATTAGTTAAATATGCTATCTATATTTTGATTGGTATGGGTATACTTGCTAAATTTGGTCTTGCAAGTTCTGTTGTAGCTATTGTCGGTTCAGCAGGTTTAACAATGGGTCTTGCTTTGCAGGGAAGCTTGTCAAACTTCGCAGGAGGAGTTTTGATTTTACTCTTAAAACCATTCGTAGTTGGTGATTATATTGTTAACAATAGTTCTAAAGAAGAAGGAACTGTTCATGAAATAACAATTTTTTATACAAAACTATTAACTGTAGATAATAGAATGATACTTATTCCAAATGGTACATTATCAAATACAAGTTTAACAAATGTATCAAAGATGTCAGAAAGAATGATTACATTCGGAGTTGGTGTAGGATATGATACAGACTTATCCATTGTTAAAACAGTTCTAAGAAATATTGCAGCAAATGATGATAGAGTTTTACAAGACAAAGGTATAAAAGTTTTTGTATCTGAGCTTGGAGAGAGCGCTGTTGATATGCAACTTAGAGTTTGGGTTAATGCTGAGGATTATTGGGAAGTAAAATGGGATTTAACAGAAGAAATAAAAAATCAGTTAGATGCCCATAATATTAACATACCTTATCCACAATTAGATGTTTCCTTGAAAAAAGATTAATAAATAACTATAGTAAAAGAAATTTTCTGAAAATTATTGACATTACCTAATGATTGTGATACTCTTTAATTGTTGTAAAAAGTTTAATTAATTAGGTAGGAGGAATTTAGTTATGCAGGGTACAGTAAAATGGTTTAATGCAAAAAAAGGGTATGGTTTTCTTTCAGATGAAGCAGGAAAAGATGTATTTGTTCATTTCTCTGCTATCAATATGGAAGGATTCAAAGAACTCAAAGATGGAGAGAAGGTTGAATTCGAAGTAGTTGATGGAGAAAAGGGCCCACAGGCAACAAATGTATCGCCTATACAATAGAAGATTTATTAGAAAAGATATAAAAAAAGCGCAGACCAAATTTTTATGGTCTGTGTTTTTTAATGCGCTAAAAGGTTGACAGTTGTAGGATTTTCTAGTATAACTGATATTGTGTGTATTTAAAAGTAATTAATAATAATTAAATATAAATAAATAGGAGATTTTTTATATGGAAAAAAAGAAAGTATGGGTAGTAGGACACAAACATCCAGATTCGGATTCAATTTGTTCTGCTATTTCTTATGCATATCTCAAGAATGCAATTAATCAAAAAGAAGATGTAGAATATGAAGCAAGAAGAGCAGGTGAAGTTAATCCTGAAACAGCTTATATTTTAGAAAGATTTGGGGTTGAAGCTCCTGAATTAGTAGAAGATGCTGGTTCACAGGTTAAAGATATTAAAATGCGTAAGACAGAAGGCGTAAGTAGTCATATTTCAATCAGAAAAGCATGGGATATGATGAAAGACCAGGATATCGCAACATTACCTGTAGTTAATACAAGAAATAAACTTGAGGGCTTAATTGTTACTGGAGATATCGCAGAATCATACATGGACGTATATGATAATGAAACATTAGCTATTGCTAGAACTCAATATAAAAACATCATTGAGACATTAGCTGGTAAACTTTTAAGTGGTAATGAACATGGCTATTTTGTAAAAGGAAAAGTAGTTATCGGAACAGCTACATCTGAAGTTTTAAAAGATAAAATTGAATCAGACGATTTAGTAATTTTAAGTGATAGAGAAGATGCTCAACTTCTTGCAATTGAAGAAAATTGCAGTTGTATCGTTGTAAGTAACGGTTTTGGAGCAAGTGAGAAAGTTTTAGAAGCTGCTAAAGAAAAAGAAGTTGTTATTATTAGTACACCTTATGATACATTTACAGCAGCTCGTTTAATTAATCAGAGTATGCCTATTAAATTTTTTATGGCAAGAGATAATTTCACTACATTTACATTAGATGATTTATTATCAGATGTTAAGAAAACAATGTCAGAAGTAAGACACAGAGATTTTCCAGTTGTTGATGATGATATGAATTACATTGGAATGATTTCAAGACGTAATTTATTAAGCTTCGATAAAAAACAGATTATTTTAGTTGACCATAACGAAAAATCACAAGCGTTAAATAACATTGATGATGCAGAAGTTGTAGAAATTATTGATCACCATAAAATTGGCGATTTACAGACATTAGCACCAGTATATTTTAGAAATCAACCATTAGGATGTACAGGAACTATCGTATATCAGATGTATAAAGAAAATGGCGTAGAAATTGAACCAAAGATAGCTGGATTATTATGTTCTGCAATTATTTCAGATACTCTTATGTTCCGTTCTCCTACATGCACACCAGTTGATAAAATGGTAGGCGAAGAATTGGCTAAAATTGCCGGAGTAGATGTAGAAGAGTTAGCTATTAAGATGTTTGAAGCAGGAAGCAATTTCGCTGAGAAAACAGAAGAAGAAATCTTAAATCAAGACTTTAAGATTTTCCATGCTGGAGACGTTGCATTTGGTGTTGATCAGGTAAGTGCAATGGGTAAAAAACAGTTAGATGAAGTTAAAGCTCGTTTAATCCCTGCATTAGATGCTATGATTGAAGAAAAGAAAATCGATATGGTATTTGTAATGTTAACAGATATCTTAACAGAATCTACTGATTTGATCTGTGGTGGTGAAGGCGCAAGAGAAGTAGCTCAGAAAGCATATCCAAAGGCCACAGGTGAAGACAGCTTATGGTTAGAAGGCGTTGTATCTAGAAAGAAACAACTTATTCCTTCATTCATGTCTTCTATTGACGCATAATGTCAAAACATGTAAAATGAATAGGTATTTCGTTGTAGTCTAAAGTGATTTTCTAAAGCGTCATTTTAGATGAGACTTAATATAAAGACCACAATTATTATAAAAAAGGCTGAATCTATAATTTCTTAGATTCAGCCTTTTGTGTGCTTATTTATTTTTGAAAGCATTAGTTGGAGTGGTTCCAAAGGATTTCTTATATGCACGAGAAAAAGTTGAATAGTTTTTAAAACCACTCTCATAGCAAGCCGCAGTTATCGGCATTCCATGTGCTATCAAATCTTTTGCGAGAAGTAATCTTTTATTGGTTATATAGTTTCCTATAGTATAACCAGTTTCCTCTTTGAAAATATGCATCAGATAATATCTACTGAGGAAAAATGTATTTGCAATAGAATCAATAGATATTTCATCAGTTAAATTATTGTTAACATAATTTATAATTTCAACGATTTTTTGATTGGGTGAAGAGTTTTTAATGTATTCGACACCGTCATTTATTGAAAGCCTATTAAGTTGTATCATAAATTCAAGAAATAAAATATTATGATACAAATCATTAGCATATTCATCAGTATTAAAAGAGGCTTCAAGTTCTTTAGTTATGCTTCCGAGTTTACTGTTTGCAAAAGAATGCACACGAAGAACGTGAGATTTATTATGTGAAGCTTTTTTGAAACAAAGGCTTAAATCATTGTTCTCTTCACTATAACTACTTAAATAATCTTTGGAAATATATATAATAATACGTTCATATGTTGTATTGTCACAAATAATAGGTTTATGAACTTCACCAGAATTAACAAAAACAATATCATTTGGCTGAAGTTGATATGATCGTCCTTCAATAGAATATGTTACGTGACCACTCAAAAAAATTAATACTTTATGAAAATTATGGTAATGGTATTCAATATCATGTTTTTTTTGATCTTTTAAATGAAAAATTTTAAAATTTGATTTTAAATAACCTGTTCGATTATATGAAGTCATGAATACGAACCTCCTTATGGTTATATGTTACAATGAAAAAGCACGATTTGCAATATATAAAGCACATTATTTGTATTTTATAAAAAATGTGTTATATATTATATATAATGGAAAGTAAGAAATGATTATTAAGCTTAGAAGGAAAAAGGTGATTATAAATGAAATTTACAAAGATGCATGGTTGCGGCAATGATTATGTGTATGTTAATTTATTCGAAGAAAAGATAGATGATTATGCAAAGATGTCAATTAAAGTAAGTGATAGACATTTTGGTATTGGTTCAGATGGATTAATTACTATAGGGCCATCTGATTGTGCTGATTTTAGAATGCGTATTTTTAATGCAGATGGTTCAGAAGCAGAAATGTGCGGTAATGGTGTTAGATGTGTTGGAAAGTACGTATATGATCACAAATTAACAGATAAAAAAGAAGTTGATGTTGAAACAGGTGCTGGAATTAAGCATTTAATTTTAAATGTCAAAAATGATAAAGTTGAAACAGTTCGTGTTGATATGGGAGAACCAGTTTTTAACGCAAAAGATATACCTGTAGCATTGGATATGGATAAGGTTGTAGATTATCCAATTACAGTTGGTGATAGAGAATGGAAGATGACTTGTGTTTCAATGGGAAATCCTCATGCAGTTGTTTTTATAGACAACGTTAAAGAGTTTCAGATTGAAAAATATGGTCCACTTTTTGAAAATAATAAAATGTTTCCAAAGAGAACAAACACAGAGTTCGTAGAAATTATTAGTGATAGTGAAGTGTCAATGCGTGTATGGGAACGTGGATCCGCAGAAACCTGGGCTTGTGGTACAGGAACTTGTGCATGTGTTTTAGCTTGTATTTTAAATGGATATACAAAAGATAGAGTTTTAGTTCATTTATTAGGTGGAGACTTGACAATTGAATATGATAGAGCTAGCAATCATGTTTTTATGACAGGTCCGGCTACAGAAGTGTTTAACGGAATTATTTAGGTTGTTTTATAGAAAGTTAATACATATAGAATTTAATACATATAGTTTATAGATTGAATAAAAAGAGGTTTGAAAATGACAATTAAACAATTAGTAGAAAAATTAGATTATACTTTAGTACAAGGTGATGTAGAAAGAGAAATCACAACTCTTGTGTATGATTCGCGTAAAGTTGAAGAAGGATCAGTTTTTGTATGTATTTCAGGTACAGTAAGAGATGCACACGAATTTATTCCTGATGTTATAAAAAAAGGTGCAGCTTGTGTCATTGTTGAAAAAGATGTTGAAGTAAATGATGATGTTGTTGTTATTAAGGTTGAAAATTCTAGAAAAGCATTAGCTTATATGGCGGCTGCATATTTTGGATATCCAGCAAAGGAAATTAAAACAATTGGTATTACTGGAACAAAAGGTAAGACAACAACAACATATATGGTTAAATCAATCCTTGAATCTGCAGGAATAAAGACAGGTTTGATTGGAACAATTGAAACAATTATAGGTGATAAAAAAATTCCTTCAGCTAATACTACACCAGAATCATTTGTAGTTCAAAAATACTTCAGAGAAATGGTAGATGCTGGATTAGATGCTGTTGTAATGGAGGTTTCTTCTCAAGCACTAAAATTAAGTCGTGTAGAAGGATTTACTTTTGATATTGGTGTATTTACTAATCTAGAACCAGATCATATCGGAACTAATGAACACAAGGATTTTGCAGAATACACATATTGTAAGAGCCTATTATTTAGACAGTGTAAGAAGGGTATTTTCAATGGAGATAGTGAGCACGTTGAAGAAATTCTTAAAGGCCATACATGTGATGTGTTGAAATTCGGATATAATGATTCAAATGATTTAGTTGCAAAAAATGTAGAACTTAAGAAAACTCACGGTGAATTAGGTGTTAAATATCACGTTTCAGGAGAATGTGACTTTGATGTGGAAGTAAATGTTCCTGGTTCATTTAGTGTATATAATTCTTTAACAGCTATTGCAATTTGTAATTATTTTGATATTAAACCAGGAATAATTAAGAATGCTTTAAAAAATGTAACAGTTAAAGGTAGAATAGAGATTGTACCAGTAACTAAAAGATATACATTAATGATTGATTATGCTCATAATGCTATGTCATTAGAGAGCTTATTAAAAGCTTTAAGAAAATATGAACCAAAGAGATTGGTATGTTTATTCGGATGTGGCGGAAACAGAGCTAAGGCAAGACGTTTTGAAATGGGAGAGGTTTCTTCTAAACTTGCTGATTTAACAGTTATCACATCAGATAACCCAAGAAATGAAGAACCAATGGATATTATTGCCGATATTTTAACAGGTGTAAAAAAAGCAGATGGAGAATATGTAACAATTCCTGATAGAAAAGAAGCAATTAAGTATTGTATGGAAAATGCTCTAGATGGTGACATCATTGTTTTAGCTGGTAAAGGACATGAGGATTATCAGGAAATCAAGGGTGTTAAACATCATATGGATGAAAGAGAACTTATTGCAGATATTATTAAAGAAAATCCAAATTTAGATTTATAAGATGACAAGGAGAAATATTATGTCAATTTTTAAAGGTGCTGGAGTAGCATTATTAACTCCATTTAATGAGGATAATACAATCAATTTTGAAGAATTAGGAAAAATTATTGAAGATCAAATTGCTGGTGGCACAGATGCTCTTATTGTATGTGGAACTACAGGTGAACCTGCAACAATGTCTTATGAAGAGAGACAAAGTGTTATTGAATTTGCGGTAAAAACAGTAAATAAAAGAATTCCAGTAATTGCTGGTACAGGTGCTAATTCAACTCATACTGCAATTAAATTATCTGAACAAGCTAAAGAAGTAGGTGCAGATGCAATATTAGTTGTAACTCCATTTTATAACAAATGTACACAGGCTGGTTTATATGAACATTATAAAGCAGTAGCTACAGCTGTTGATTTACCAATTATTATGTATAATGTTCCTTCAAGAACAGGATGTAATATTTTACCAGAGACAGCAATTAAATTGGCTAAAGAATTTGAAAATATTGTTGCTATCAAAGAAGCAAGTGGAGACATTTCTCAAATTGCCGATTTAGCAGCTATGAATGATGGCGTTTTAGATATTTATTCAGGAAATGATGATCAGGTTATTCCCATTTTATCATTAGGTGGAATTGGAGTGATTTCTGTATTATCCAATGTTGCTCCTAAAGATACACATGATATGGTTATGAGTTATTTAGAAGGAAATACTAAAAAAGCATTATCATTACAACTTAAATATTTGAACGTAATCCATGCTTTATTTAGCGAGGTTAATCCAATTCCTGTGAAATGGGCTGCAAATATCATGGGTTATAAAGCAGGTGGATTAAGATTGCCTTTGACAGAATTAGAAGAATCTCATAAAAAAGAATTAGAACTTGCAATGAAGAATGCATGTATTATATAATAGTCTCCTAAAGCATTGTTTTACATGTAAATTGCGTGTGTAAACATTAACATAGTTTTTACACGTATAACTTTTAGATCGATTAATATACTCCGGTTTTAAACAAGATTTGTTTGATCGGAGTATTTTGCAATTAGAGAGCTATTACATAATTAGTAAGCTAATCTGCAATTAGAGAACTAATTAAGATGTGAAATTATATTTTTTAAAATTATAAAAGTATAAAAGATTTTGAAAATAAAAAAATCAATTATATAGAAAGAGAGTTGTTATTAATGGGAAAAGAAATTTGGAAAGCTGGTAATATGCTTAATCCTGTGCCTGCAGTGATGGTAAGCGTCGCAGATAAGGAAGGAAATGCAAATATTTTGACAGTAGCTTGGGCAGGAACAATTTGTACCAATCCTCCAATGCTGTCAATTTCAGTTCGTCCCGAAAGATATTCATACCACATGATTAAAGAAACGAATGAATTTGTAGTAAATCTTACAACTAAGGATTTGGTTAAGGAAACAGATTTTTGCGGAGTTAGAAGTGGTAGAGATGTTGATAAATATAAAGAATTAGGCCTAACAAAAAGCAAAATGGAACACGTATCTGCGCCTGGTATTGCAGAAAGTCCAGTAAATATAGAATGCAAAGTTAGAAAAATTGAAGAGTTAGGAAGTCATCATATGTTTATAGCCGACGTTGTGGGCGTAGTTGTTGACGATAAGTATTTTGATGAAACTAACAGATTTCATATAAATGATACAAATTTGATAATGTATTCTCATGGTGAATACTTCGCATTGGGTGAAAAACTTGGTAAATTTGGATATAGTGTCAAAAAAAGCAAAAAAAATAAAAAACAAAAGGATAAAAAAACAAAAGAAAAATAAAGCATCAAATAATAAATGCAAAATAATTGAACTTGTAAAAGTAGATATCTTACATATTGTTAAAGAACTCTCCTTGGAGGGAACTTTAACAATAAAAGATACTCAACAATAAAAGATTTTTATTATTAAAGGATATCCAACAATAAAAGATAGTTGACAATAAAAGACATTTTAGAATACGATTATAAAAACCGATAACTATTGAATTAGATTATCCATTAAATATTCATAAATATCTGTATTCTTATTTTTCCAATTAGTACAAACTACATTTGCCTGCGCTTGAGATGATACAACCAAGGTGATATCTACTACAGCTTGATTGTTTGAATATACTTGTAAATGTGCAGCATATTTTTGATTATCTGTTTTATAGTAATTAGCACGAATAGAATTATCTTTTTTCAAATCAAATTTATTTTTCTCAAAATATTTAAGAATATCCTGCTCGACTGCTTCGGATATCTTATCTTTAAAATACCCTAATGTTTCCCGACCAAAATCATTAATCGAATATAAAGTGTTAGAATGGGTTCGGGTGCCAAAAATTAATCCAGCACTTTCCAAGTCTTGGATTATTTCCTGAACGTTAAAATAATTAGTGTAATCAGCATCCAAGAAAAAATTAGTTATTTGCGAATTAGATAAAGGAAAATCCACTTTTTCCAACATATCAAGGATGATGAGTTTGTATAATGTATTTGGTTCAGCCATAGTACCTCCAAAATTCATTTTTAAAAATTAATAAAAACTATTTTAAAAATAGTATTGAAAAGTAATACAAAATCTGATAAACTACTTCTAGAAATATAGTAACACGATTGAAAATGTAAATCAAGAGATATGGTTTCATTTATAAATGTTATTAACTCTTTTAAGAGTCAGAGTCAGTTCAGACAAATTCCCAAACATATGTATTTAGATGACACAACTAGAAAGTTTGGAATGGAGCAAATTAGGCTACAAGAATACTGGAATTTTAAATATTTGATTGTTGTTTTTAATATTTCAATTCGTGGTATTATGTAGTGATGATTTCTATTAACGTAAATTCAGTAAAAAATAAATTAAAAATAGGAGAATATGATGCGAGAAAAGTATGAAACTTTGTCACTTTCTAATTTGAAAGAGATCGCTAAAGCGAGAAAAATCAGAGGATTTTCTACATTAAAAAAAAGGGAACTAATCGATAGATTAGTTGAAGAGGATGAAAAGCAAGAAAATTTAAATCCAACTAATGAAAAAAAATCCACAACAACTTATACATCTTATGCTAATCAGGCAAATGATGTACAACAGAATTATTCTGTTGCTAAGAATTATAATCAAGAATTTAGAAACGATAATTACAAAGATAATAACTACAGAGAAAATAATGCGAAAAATGAGCGAAATGAATATCGCAAAAACACTAGAACAGTAGAAATAAGTTATTCTGATAATAGTTCTAATGGATATTCAAGAGATAATAATTATTCAAGAGATAGTGGAAATAATTATCAGAATAGATTTAATAATAATTATAATAAGTCAAATCCAGATGATAATCAGCATGATGCAAGAAGAAATAATAATGAAAGATCATCTTATAGAACAAGTAGAAATAATGAGTATGTAGATAATGGTAGAAATTATAAGAATAATCACACCAATAATGAGCTTTCGTTAATTAAAGAAGAAAATGCCGATTTAGATAGTGGATATACAGCTAATGGAATTTTAGAGGTTATGCCAGATGGTTTTGGTTTTATTCGTTCAGCAAATTATTTGCCAGGTGATGAGGATGTTTATGTCGCTCCATCACAGATTAGAAGATTTAACCTTAAAACTGGAGATATTGTATGTGGTAATACAAGAATCAAAACACAGGGCGAGAAATTCTCTGCGTTGTTGTATGTGTCAACTGTTAATGGATATCCACCATCAGCAACAATTTCTAGACCAAATTTTGAGGATCTAACACCTATTTTCCCAAATGAAAGAATTCATCTAGAAAGACCTGGCTGTTCACTTGCTATGAGAGTTGTTGATTTGATTTCTCCAATTGGTAAGGGACAAAGAGGTATGATTGTTTCGCCACCAAAAGCAGGTAAAACAACATTATTGAAGGATATTGCCAAGTCAGTTACAAAAAATAACCCAGATATGCATTTGATTATTTTATTAATTGATGAAAGACCAGAAGAAGTAACAGATATCAAAGAATCTATTGTTGGTGATAATGTAGAAGTAATCTATTCTACTTTTGACGAGTTGCCAGAACATCATAAGCGTGTTTCAGAAATGGTAATTGAAAGAGCAAAACGTTTAGTAGAACACAAACAAGATGTTATGATTTTACTTGATAGTATTACAAGATTAACAAGAGCATATAACTTAACAGTACAGCCAAGTGGTAGAACATTATCAGGTGGTTTAGATCCAGCAGCTCTTCATATGCCAAAGAAATTCTTTGGTGCAGCTAGAAAGATGAGAGAAGGCGGAAGTTTAACTGTACTTGCAACAGCACTTGTAGATACTGGAAGTAGAATGGATGATGTGGTTTTCGAAGAATTTAAAGGTACAGGTAACATGGAAATTGTACTTGATAGAAAACTTTCAGAAAAGAGAATTTTCCCAGCAATTGATATCTCTAAATCTAGTACGAGAAGAGAGGATTTATTGTTAGATAGAGATGAGTATAAGGCTGTTGAAGAAATGAGAAAAGGATTAAGAGGAATGAAAGCTGATGAATCAGCAGAGATGATTTTAAACTTATTTAGTCGAACAGATGATAACACTGAATTCGTGATGAAAGCTAAAACCATTAAATTTTAAACATAAATAGGAAACTTGAAATGTGGTATTATTGTGTTGACTTATGCAAAATATCATGTTATAATAAGTCTGCTGTTTATCGGGATGTAAGCGGACGAAAGTGTCGTTCTTCGTTATAAGTATCATATACGGATCGGGTATACGGGTGCAGAAGAATGAAGCATAGATTAACGATAAGAATATAAAAGAGGTGAAAAGCATGAGAAAAGGAATCCATCCAGATTACTATCAAGCAACTGTTACATGTAACTGTGGTAACACATTCGTAACAGGTTCTACAAAACCAGAGATTCACGTTGAGATTTGTTCAAAATGTCATCCTTTCTATACAGGCCAGCAGAAAGCTAATAAGGCTCGTGGACGTATTGAACAGTTCAACAAGAAATACGGTATGAAATAGAATTAAGCAGTTATTTTATTACAAGGTTGAGGTTGTTGAATCTCAACCTTTTTAATTGAAATTTTAGATGAGATATTCATTATTTTATATTTTTTTCATTTACATAATTTCGCTTTGTGATATAATACAATAAGTTAATAATGTATTATGAGTGGAGGATATTATGAAATTTTCAGGTGTTGGCGGACAGGCTGTTATGGAAGGCGTGATGATGCGTAATAAGGATTATTATGCTGTAGCTGTAAGAAAGCCTGATAAAGAAATAGAAGTAAAAGTATCAGAATATGAAGGAATAATAAAGAACAAACGTATTAGAAAAATCCCGGTTTTAAGAGGAATGATAGCTTTTGTGGAATCTTTGTATCTTGGGATGTCAACTCTTATGTATTCGGCTTCTTTTTTTGAGGATGAAGAAGAATCTAAAGAAAGCAATTCCAGAGAGAGTATAACTAAGAATGATAGTCTTAAAGAAAGTAACTCTCAGGGGATTATGATTGCAGGTACGGTGATAGTATCAATTTTGCTTGCAGTTGGATTGTTTTTTGTTTTGCCTTATTTTATATCAATATTTTTTGAAAAATTTATTAAGTCTAATTTTTTTGTGGTTTTCTTAGAAGGAATAACAAGACTTGTGATTTTTATTTTATATATTAGTCTTATTTCATTTACACCAGATATAAAGAGGGTATATATGTATCATGGTGCTGAGCATAAATGTATTAATTGTATTGAACATGGACATAAACTAACAGTCGAAAATGTAAGAAAAAGTTCTAAACATCATAAACGATGCGGAACAAGTTTTTTGATTTTAGTCATGATGATAAGTATTGTATTTTTTATGTTCATTCAATTTGATTCTCATATTGTTAAATTATTAGTTCGTTTGATTTGTGTTCCTCTTATAGCAGGTGTGTCTTATGAGTTTATTCAATTAGCTGGTAAAAACGATAATAAATTTATTGATTTAGTAAGCGCACCAGGTCTTTGGATGCAAAGAATAACGACAAAAGAACCAGACGATGATATGATAGAAGTTGGAATTGCTTCAGTTGAAGCAGTTTTTGATTGGAGTAAATGGCAAAAGGAACAGAGAATATATGACTTATAAAGAAGTATTAGATAATGGAACTGAGCGTTTATTAGACGTAGGAATTGTTGATGCAAAGAATGATGCTTGGTTATTACTAGAGATGGTATGCAAAATAGATAGAAATTATTATTACATGCATATGCAAGATGAGGTTTTGGCAGAGCATATTAGAGAGTATGATCTTGTAATTGGCAAGCGTGCGGAAAGGGTACCTCTTCAATATATAACTGGTGAGCAGGAATTTTATGGCTTGAATTTTAGAGTTAACAGTTCGGTACTTGTTCCAAGACAAGATACGGAAACTCTAGTTGAAGAAGTACTTAAGAGAATAGAACCTAATATGTCAATTCTTGATATGTGTACAGGTAGCGGTTGCATTTTAATAAGTGTATTGAAAAACTCGATAGGGGTATCTGGTCTAGGGATAGATATTTCTAAGAATGCAATAAATCTTGCTAAAGAGAATGCAAAGATTAATAATGTTGTTGCTGAATTTGAAACAAGTGATTTATTTGAAAATGTAAAAGACAAATATGATATAATTGTTTCAAATCCGCCATACATAAAAACTGAGGAAATACAAAATCTTATGCCTGAAGTTGCAATGTTTGAACCAATAGGGGCATTAGATGGCAAAGAAGATGGTTTGTATTTTTATAGAAAAATAGTAAGACATAGTAAAGAATTCTTAAATCACAAAGGATATCTTATTCTTGAAATAGGATATGATCAGGGAAAAAGCTTAGATCTTATGATGAATCAAGCGGATTTTAAGAATGTTCAAGTTATAAAGGATCTTGCAGGCAATGATAGAGTTGTTGTGGGACAGTTAGAGTAGATTTATTTATTTTTAATAAATTTAGATTGCAATGTGAAAGAAAGGAATACAGTGTAATTATGTTATTTGATAAGTTAGATGATACAGTAAGACATTACGAAGAGTTGATGAACACATTAAGTGAACCTGATGTGGCAAATGATACTAATCGTTTTAGAAAGCTTATGAAAGAACAAAGCGATTTAATGCCAATTGTTGACACATATAAACAATATAAAGAATGTCAGCAGAATATTGATGATTCATTAGAAATTTTAAGTGAAGAATCAGATGAAGAGATGAAAGAATTAGCTAAAGCAGAATTAAGTGAGTCTAAAGAAAATTTAGAAGTTTTAGCACAGAAATTAAAGATTTTACTTCTTCCAAAAGATCCTAACGATGATAAAAACGTTATCGTTGAAATTAGAGCAGGTGCCGGCGGAGATGAGGCAGCTTTATTTGCCGCTGAAATTTATAGAATGTATATTCATTATGCAGAGACACAGAATTGGAAAGTAGAGACACTTGAAGTAGAAGAAATCGGTATAGGTGGAATGAAGAAAGTTAACTTCATGTTAAGTGGACCAAGCGTTTATTCAAAAATGAAATATGAATCAGGTGTACATCGTGTACAGCGTGTACCAGCTACAGAATCTGCAGGTAGAATTCATACATCTACAATTACGGTTGCGGTTATGCCTGAGGCTGAAGATGTAGATATTAAAATTGATGAGAAAGATATTCGTATTGACGTAATGAGAGCGTCTGGTAACGGTGGACAGTGTGTAAATACAACTGATTCAGCTGTTCGTTTAACTCACTATCCAACAGGTATTGTTATTTATAGTCAGACTGAAAAATCTCAGATTCAAAATAAGGCTAAAGCATTTGCTTTATTAAAAACTAAATTATATGATTTAGAGTTACAAAAGAAGCAGGATGCTGAATCTGCAGAGCGTTTAAGTCAAATTGGTACAGGCGATCGTTCAGAGAAGATTCGTACATACAATTTTCCACAAGGACGTGTAACTGATCATAGAATCAACTTAACATTATATAAATTAGATAAAATTTTAAATGGTGATATTGCGGAAATTTTAGATGCATGTATCGCAGCAGATCAAGCAAAGAAACTAAGTAAAATGGGCGAGGATTAATAAAAAAGATTGTAGTGTTTTGCTACAATCTTTTTTTAAAAGTATAATAAATAGGAGAAAAATATGGCAAAAAAATTTTATGCAGTTCGAAAAGGATATAAGACAGGTGTTTTTAATACTTGGGCAGAATGCGAAAAGGCTGTAAAAGGTTTTAAAGGAGCTATGTATAAAAGCTTTTTGACATTAGATGAAGCAAAGGAGTATTTAGGAGATTCATCTTCTAAAAAAATAGATGAAAATTTGCCATTTGCATTTGTTGATGGCTCTTTTAATATTGCTACAAAGGTATACGGATATGGCGGCTTTTTGAATTACAATGGAAAACGTTATGTTTTGCAGGGAAACGGAAAAGATGAAGAAATGGCAAGTATGCGAAATGTATCTGGCGAAATATTAGGTAGTATGGCCGCAATGGAAAAAGCTATAGAGCTAGGAATAGAAGAAATCAATATTTACTATGATTATATGGGAATTGAAATGTGGGCAAAAGGCGAATGGAAAAGAAATAAAAAAGGTACAATTGCCTATTATGACTACTATAATTCAATTAAATCGGCATTAAAAGTAAATTTTGTTAAAGTAAAAGGTCATTCAGGTATTGAAGGAAACGAAGAAGCTGATAGACTAGCAAAAGAAAGCGTAGGAATTTAATGCTATTCTTATAGTACATCTTTTGTATAATCATTTATAATAAAATAAAAAATATAAAATAAAAAACGAAATAGAGAGGATTAGTTATGAGTGAGTTTAGAGTTGAATTAAAAAAGGTAGTAGATGATAGTTATGACATTTTAATAGGACATAATTTAAGAAAAAAATTGGTTGATGATGTAGCAGATGGTTTGCTTGGAAAAATCAAGAAATTTGCTATCATTACTGATACAAACGTTCTAGAAATTTATGCGGAACCAATCTATAAGATGCTAGTTGAAAAAGGTTATAAAGCTGATTTGTTTATTATTCAGGCAGGCGAAAAAAGTAAAACAAGAGAAACAAAGAGCAAAATCGAAGATGCCATGCTTGAAAAAGGATACAGAAGAGATTGTGCTGTAATAGCAGTTGGTGGAGGCGTTGTTTCTGATTTAGCTGGATTTTTAGCGGGAACTTATGGAAGAGGTATTCCATTTATTACATATGCAACAACACTTTTATCAGCAGCAGATGCTTCAATAGGTGGTAAAACTGCAGTAGATACACCTCTTGCAACTAATTTGATAGGGCTTTTTAACCAACCAAGAAAAGTATATATTGATTTAGAAGCATGGAAGACATTGCCTGAGAGACAGATGTATAGTGGTATGGCAGAAACAATTAAGCATGCTTGTTTAGCGAGCAAGGAATTATTTGTTTTTTTACAGGAAAACATGGATAAAATATATTCGAATGATGTTGAAGCGTGCGAATATATAGCCAATTATAATTGTGAAATCAAATATAATGTTGTAATGAAAGATGAAAGAGAAAGCGGTTTGCGTGAAGTGTTAAATCTAGGTCATACAGTAGGTAGAGCAATTGAAACTGTAAGTGATTATCGTTTGTTACATGGAGAAGCTGTAGCAATAGGTTTGGTTGCACAGGCATATTTAGCAAAAGAAAAGGGTTATATGACAGAAAGTGAAGTAAAAAAAGTTATTAATCTTTTAAAAAAAGCTAAACTTCCAACAGAAATTCCGGAGTATGTAGATAAAGAAGAATTGATAAATAAGCTTTATACAGATAAAAAAGTAAGAGATGGCAAATTAAGATTTGTTTTAGAAAATGGTATAGGAGATGTTGTTTGTTTTGGGGAAAATGAATATGCAACTCCAATTCATGAAGACGAAGTTAGAAATATCATTGACAAGTATTTTGAATAAATATCTTGAATAAATATTTCTAATAATAAAGCAATTATTGAGTGTGTTAGAGAGGTATAGTTGTTTTCATAGACTATAAAATGTATTATAATTATCATAGGAGATTTTTAAAGATATTGGAGGAGTAAAGTGAATAAGCAGGAAAAAAGTTATTTAGAACTATTGTCGTGTACATTTCCAACAATTGAAGCGGCATCGACAGAAATAATAAATTTGCAATCAATTTTGAATTTACCTAAAGGAACGGAACATTTTATGTCGGATATTCACGGCGAATTTGAAGCATTTTCACATGTTTTAAAAAATGGCTCAGGTGCGGTAAGAAAAAAAATAGAAGATGTATTTGGTCATTCACTAACAACGGCGGATAAATCGGCGCTTGCAACGCTTATTTATTATCCAAAAGAGAAGATGGAATTAGTCCAAAAGAAAGAAAAAGATATGGACAATTGGTATAAGATAACATTATATCGATTAATTGAAGTATGTAAGACTGTTTCATCAAAATATACAAGATCAAAAGTTAGAAAGGCTTTGCCACCGGATTATTCGTATGTAATTGAAGAATTAATAGCAGAAAAACCGGAAGTTTTGAATAAAGAGGCATATTATGAGGCCATTGTAAATACTATTGTTGAACTTGGTAATGCTGAGAATTTTATCGTTGCATTAGCGGAACTGATTCAAAGATTAGTAATTGATAGACTTCATGTTATAGGAGATATCTATGACAGAGGTTCAGGATCTCATTTGATAATGGATAGATTATGTAAATATCATTCTTTAGATATTCAATGGGGCAATCATGACGTCCTTTGGATGGGGGCAGCAATAGGTAACAAAGCATGTATTGCAAGTGCGATTAGAAACAGTATCAGATATGGTAATTTAGATATGCTTGAAGAAGGTTATGGAATCAATATGTTACCTTTAGCAACATTTGCAATGGATGTTTATAAAAAGGATCCTTGTACCCGATTTGTTTTAAAAGGTGAGGTCGTAGCGACTGAAGTTGAAACTGAATTAGTAAAAAAAATGCATAAAGCGATTGCAATAATTAAGTTTAAATTAGATGGTCAGTTAGCCAAGAAGTATCCGGAATTTGGAATGACTGAAAGAAGTATGATGGACCAGATAGATTATGAACACGGTTGGGTTACTATTGATGGAAAGAAATATCAGATGAGGGATATGCATTTTCCAACAGTTGATCCTAATGATCCAACGAAGCTTTCGCCAGAGGAAGAGGATGTAATGAATCATTTACAATCGTCTTTTATACATTGTGAAAAGCTTCAGAAACATATGAATCTTTTAATGAAAAAAGGCAATATGTATAAAACATTTAACGGAAATCTATTGTACCATGGATGTATGCCAATGAATGAAGATGGAACTTTTGCAAAGGTATGGGTTTTCGGAAAAGAGTATAAGGGAAAAGAATTATATGATGTTATAGAATCATATGTTAGAAAAGCTGTTTTTTCAGTCGATTCTGTAGAAAAGAAGCAGGCAGAAGATATTTTCTGGTTTTTATGGACTGGACCAAGGTCACCTTTGTATGGACGAGATAAAATGGCAACTTTTGAGAGGTACTTTTTAGATGATCCAGAAGTTAAAAAAGAGTATAAAAATGAATACTATCAGAGGCTAGATAAAGCTGAATTAGCGGCTACTATTTTAAAAGAATTTGGTTTGTCGCCTAAGAATGGCCACATAATTAATGGTCATGTCCCAGTTCATAGAGTGGATGGTGAAAAACCAGTAAAATGCGAAGGAAAGTTGATTATTATTGATGGTGGATTTTCAAAAACATATAGAAAAGAAACTGGAATAGCAGGTTACACTTTAATATACAATTCATATGGTTTGACGCTTGCAGCACATGATCCATTTGTTTCTAGAGAGGAAGCTGTTTCCAATGAAATTGATATTGCATCACGTCAAGAGGCAGTTCAATATACAGATCATCGAATTTTAGTTGGTGATACAGATAATGGAAAACAGATGAAATGCCGAATAAAAGAATTGAAAGCACTTATAGAAGCATATAGATTAGGTGAAATTAAGGAGAAAACCAAATAATGCCAATTGTAAATGATTTTAATTTTGAGGATAACCAAGAAGCTTTAAAGGCTAAAAAAGAAGTCGAAGGAATTAAATACGTTAAATCAAAGGGGAATTTTGAGGATGTTAATCAAGTGATAAAGATTTATTCCATGCTAATAGAAAAAGAATATTTTTCGACAGTAGTCGGAATCAGTTTTTTAGTGTCCCTTAGAAATAGAGCGTTAGAATTAGGAGCAAGTGAAGAGCAACTACCTACTATTTATATTCCTAAGAAAGAAGAAATTGAGCTAGATGATGGAAAAGCTGCTAGAAGAGAATTAGCTCAATTTAAAAGGGATATGGTTTCTAAGAAGGAATATGCGACTTTGAGTAAAAGAAAAAAATTTGTTACTTTTTTAGCGATTATTTTTGGTATTTCAATAATTGGAATGTTTGCAATAATGTTTTATACCAGGTCGACGACAACTATCGTTAATTATGAAAATGAGATTATTAACAAGTACGAGGCGTGGGAAAAAAAATTAAACAAAAAAGAAAAAGAACTAAATAAAAAAGAAAAATATTTAGAAGGCTTAGAGAAGAAGCTTAAAAAGATTCAAACTGAATCTAAAGAAAAAACAACAGAGAAAAAAACTGAAAAAACAACAAATCAAACAACGGATAAATAGGGAAAAGTCCATCTTAAAGTACTTACATATAAGTGGTGCGAAAGATGGGCTTTTTGTTCACATTTTTTTCATAGGAGTAGATTATACTAGAAACAAATTAGAGAACGTAAAAATAGAGTGAGGTAAATAAAATGGATAAACTAAAAATACTAGTAGTAGATGATGAAGCTAGAATGAGAAAATTAGTAAAGGATTTTTTGGTTAGACAAGACTATGAAGTATTAGAAGCTGGTGATGGAGAGGAAGCATTAAAAGTTTTTTATGAAAATAAGGATATTGCAGTGATAATTTTAGATATTATGATGCCTAAGATGAACGGTTGGGAGGTTTGTAAAGAAATAAGAGATTCCTCAAAGGTTCCAATTATTATGTTAACAGCTAAAGGTGATGAATCAGATGAATTGATGGGATTTAATCTAGGTGTTGACGAATATGTAACGAAACCTTTTTCACCTAAAATACTTGTCGCAAGAGTTGGCGCTATTATTCGTAGAACATCACAAAATGATACAGATGAAGTGTATGAAATGGACGGAATTAAACTAGATAAAAGTGCTCATTTATTGGAAATTGATGGAGAAGTTATTAATTTAAGCTTTAAAGAGTTTGAATTATTGTCTTATTTTATGGAAAATGCAGGAATTGCATTGTCTAGAGATAAGATTTTAGATAATGTCTGGAATTATGATTATTATGGTGATGCAAGAACAATAGATACTCATGTTAAAAAATTAAGAAATAAGATGGGTAAAAAAGGTGAACTTATTAAAACTATTTGGGGTATGGGATATAAGTTTGATGTAAAAAAATAAAACAGTATAAAAACCAAAATATTTTGAAGTAATGGAGAAATGTATGGAAGACGTGTTGAAAAAAAAGAGAGCGCCGTTAACAATTCAGCTAATTGTTACTATGGTTTCTTTGGTTGCGGGCACAATATTGTTGTGTGCTTTTATAAACAGTACTTGTTTGGAACGCTTTTATGTTTATAAAAAAGAAAATTCAATTATAGATGGATTCAAAATAATTAATAAAGCAGCAAATAATAATTATTTATCTTCAAGTAAATTTGATATAAAGTTTGAATCCATATGCGCAAATAAAAATCTTACGATTGCTATAGTAGGAAGCGATAAAACAACAATTAGATCGTCATCAACTAATGAACCATATATTTTTATGCAAATTAACGACATGATTTATGGAGATGATGATAATGCCGTTGTTTTGAAGAAAGAAAAAAATTATGTCCTACAAAAACGTTTTGACGATAGAATGAATGCTTACTTTTTGACTCTATATGGAAAACTCGGCGATGGATCAACAATTTTTATGAGAACACCTTTAGAAAGTATTAGAGAAAGTGCGCAACTTACAAATTTCTTTTTTGAATGTGTAGGTGGACTAGCAGTTATTGGAAGTGCAATAGTTATTATTTTTGTGTCGAGAAGAATATCAAGACCAATTCTTCAATTGTCAAAGATTTCTAAAGAAATAACTAATCTAAATTTTGATGCAAAATATAAAAGTTATATGCTTAGTAGTAGAGAAACTGACGAACTTGGAAATAATATGAATATTTTATCAGATACTTTGCAAGACGTTATTTCTGAGCTAAAAGAGGCAAATAATGAACTTATGCAAGACCTTGAAAAGAAAGAAAAAATTGATGAGATGAGAAAAGAATTTTTATCAAATGTCTCACACGAGTTAAAGACGCCTCTTGCATTGATTCAGGGGTATGCTGAAGGATTAAAAGAATGTATTAATGATGATCCTGAAAGTAAGGATTTTTACAGCGATGTTATTATTGATGAAGCTGGCAAAATGAATAAAATGGTTCAAAAACTGTTGACATTAAACCAATTAGAGTTTGGTAACGAAATGGTTGAAATGAAGAGATTTGAGTTAGGTGAATTAATTGACGGAGTTGTTAATGCGTCATCCTTGATGGCTTCTCAGAATGACATAAATATTAAATTTAAAATTAACAATCCGATTTATGTGTGGGGCGATGAATTTAAGGTTGAGGAGGTTATTTCTAATTTTTTAAGTAATGCAATTCATTATGCAAAAAATGAAAAACAAATTGAAATAAATGTTGAAGTAAAAGATGATATTGTAAGAACAACAGTATTTAATACGGGAGATTTGATTCCAGAAGAAGAAATTGATAAAGTTTGGATTAAATTTTACAAAGTTGATAAAGCAAGAACTAGAGAATATGGTGGCTCTGGTATTGGTTTATCAATTGTAAAAGCTATAATGGATTCCTTCCATCAAAAATGTGGAGTAGAAAACAAAAAAAATGGAGTTGCATTCTGGATGGAACTTCAAAAAGGCTAATTGCTATAAAGTTTTTAAAATGTTTATAATTTAAGAATATTCGTAAGGTTAAAAAAATAGTGGATTATTACGATAACTAAAGTAGAATTATTATGATTGTCTGTGGAGTTGTGTTATGACAACTTATGATAGTTATAATAATAAGTTAAGATGTGTTTTTTCATAAAAGTAAAGGCGGAGGAATACTATGAAAAACAAAAAAGGTATACTCTTAGCGTTACTACTTTCAAATTCGTTACTTTTAAGTGGTTGCGTAGTAACTCCACTAATTGAATTAACCGATGACGAAAATGCGTTGATTACTAATTATTCGGCTAAAGTAGTAGCAAAATATAATACTTATCAAAAAGATGGATTAAATTGTACGTTACCTGATCCGGTGCTAGAACGGTCTACAGAGGAAAAAGTTGAAGAGAAAAATACGGAAGAGAGTACAGAGGTAGATGAAGAGAAAAACACTGAGAAATCTGATACGAAGGAGAATAAAGAAAATAATCAAACGACATCAGAAAATAAAGAAGATAATTCATCGTCGACAACCTTAGCTAAATTAATGGAACATGAAAACGATTTGACGATAGAGTGTACTGGTACAACAACCGCTCAAAGTTTCAATGAAAAGGGCGTGTATTCTATTTCACCTCAGCCAGGCATGTTGTACGCAGTAGTTCATTTGAAAGTAACTAATAAGACTAGTTCGGATGTGGCAGTTAACAATTTAATGAAAACATTAGATATATCTGCAAAAATAAATGGAGAGACTTATCCTGCAATGAAGAGTTTGCTTTCAAATGATTTCTTTACATATACGGGTACAGTAACAGCTAATAGTTCTATAGATATGGTAATGCTTTTTGAAATACCTAGTGATGCGGCAGCAGGTTTAGGTGGAATTTTGTTAGAGGCGACTGTAAATGGAACAAAAAGTGCTGTCAAATTATAAAAATAGCGAGTGTGTGACGATATATAAGACATAGATATCTGAATATAGATATATTATGTTAACGTTTTTGTTATGTTGTCATTGCTCGGGGAGGAGACTAAATGGATACAAATATTCTATTAGAATCAGGAACCAATGAATTAGAATTATTAGAATTCACGTTAGGTGATAATCATTATGGAATTAACGTAGCCAAAATTAGAGAAATTTTACAATATCAGCAAATTACGCCAGTTCCAAATTCGCATCCAAGTGTAGAAGGTATTTTTATGCCTAGAGATACTATGATTACTGTTATAAGTTTGAAAAAGTGTTTGGGTTTACCTGAGACAAAAGGTGAAGGTCTTTTTATCATTACGAATTTTAACAAATTAAATGTTGCTTTTCATGTTGATCAGGTATTAGGAATCCATCGTGTATCTTGGGATGCAATAATTAAACCTGATGCTACAATAAATGCACAGGATACAAGCACATCTACCGGTGTAATCAAATTAGGAGCAAAGCTAGTCGTTATTTTGGATTTCGAGTCTATTGTATCAAGCATTAGTCCAGAGACAGGTCTTAGAGTTTCAGACGTAGATACAATGAAAGAAGAAAGAAGCCGAAGCGATTCAACTATTCTTATTGCAGAAGATTCTCCACTACTTAGTAAACTTATTACAGATTGTCTGAAGAAAGCAGGATATACAAGCCTAATTATAAACGGAAATGGTCAGGAAGCATGGGATCGTTTGAGAGCTATGAAAAAAGAAGGCGGTGTCGCCGAGAAAATTGATTGCATAGTAACGGATATTGAGATGCCTATGATGGATGGTCATAGATTGACAAAATTGGTAAAAAGTGATGATGAAATGAAAGAAATTCCATTGATTATCTTCTCTTCACTTGTTAACGATGAAATGAGAAGAAAAGGCGAGTCGTTAGGTGCAGATGCACAATTAACTAAGCCAGAGATTGGTCAGCTAGTATCAGCAATTGACGATTTAATTGATAAAGCTCATAGTTCAAGAAGAGGCTAGATGAATGTAGAAAATAATTAAGGATGTGATAAGAGTGTCACATCCTTTTTCACTAAAAGAGAGTATTTGTAGTTCTTTTGATTATATAGTATAAAACTAAAGAATAAACTGTGTGTTTAATAAACGGGCAGTAAGATTGGAGGGAGAGTGGAAAATGGAAAAACATCCAGAAGAAGATTATTTAGATGATTTGTTAAAAGCTATGGATGAAACTGTTAGTGATTCGGCTTTAAATAAAGCTGAAGCTTCTGCTCTATCTGTCAATCATTTAGATGAAAAAGTAGATCCATCTCGTGCATTTGGTAGAAAATCTGCGGACGATTTTTTAAGAGATTTCAATAAAGAATTAGAACAAACATCTAATAATGGAGTTTTTGCAAAAAATATTGAAAAAGAACTAGATGAATTTGAAAAAATAATAAATGATTCAACAAAGCGTGCGAAAAAAGAAAATAACGATAATATATTTAAAACTGATGAGGGCAAAGAGCTTAGAGAGTTATTAGGAAGAACAGATGGAACGAGCCCTATAGATGAAGACGAGGAAGAAAGCGATGATGTTGAAACTGATATAGAATCTATGGATTTGGGTAGTGACATAGATTTAGAAAATGACCTAAATCTAGAAGGCAATCTAGAATCAGATAGCAATTTAGAAAGTGACCTAGACATAGAAAGTAATCTTGATTTAGATGGTGATTTAGATTTAGATAATGACGTGGATACAGAAAACGATTTAGAACTCAAAGAAGGAGAAAAATTAAACTTAAACATAGATGAAATTCAGTTAAATGATGTTGAAGAACCAGAAAATGAGATTGATACTCTTGATTTAGATATCGAAGAAGACGAGGATGATTCATTAGAAGCAGACATACAAGAATCGTTTGACGATTTAGTTAGTCAACTTGGTAACGACGGTGAGATGGAAGAAAAAGAAGATGAAGAAAAAGAAGATGAAGTAAGAGAAGACGAAGAAAAAGAAGATGTAGAAAATGATGAAACAGAAAAATTAGAAACAGCAGAAACTACACAGACTGAGCCAGAAATAGAAAATATTACTTCTGAGAGTAAAGAAGGTGAAATAGATTTGGCAGAGAAAGAAAATGAATCAATTGAGGAATTGTTAGACGATTCTAATTTGGATTTAGGTTTAGATGATTTAGATGATTTGTTTAAAGATGATGAAGATAAAAGTTCAAGTGATGAAATAAATTTAGAGGCTGAGACTTCAAGTGAATCTTCAGGAGAACCCTCGTTAGAGGAATTGGCTGAAGGATTATCAAATCTTGAAACAGAAGATACATCTGATAGTGGAGATGATTCGGATGAATCAATTGAAGAAGGTTCAGATGAAGATAATTCAAAGGGCAAGAAAAAAGGAAAAAAGAAAAAAGATAAAGGTGCTGGTGAAAAAAAAGGTGGCTTTTTTGCAAAATTAGTGGGAATGCTATTTGGACCGGATGATGAAGATGAAGAAGGCACTGCCGGAGCAGGAGATGCAACAGCAGGTGAACTTTCAGAAGAAAATGCAGCTATTTTAGCAGAATTAGGGATGAGTGGCGCAGAAGGTGCCGATTCCAAAGGAAAAAAGAAAAAAGAAAAAAAGAAAAAAGAGAAAAAGCCTAAAGAAAAGAAAGAAAAACCAAAGAAAGAAAAGAAACCAAAGAAGGAAAAACCTAAAAAAGAAAAGAAACCAAAAGAAGTAGATAATACGCCACCATTACCAAAAGGCCCAGTAATTACAATTTGGATTATGGCATTGTCACTTTTGGCATTTATATATTTAGGAACCAATCTAATACGAAAAGATATGCTTATGAAGAATGCTAAAACTTCGTTTGAACAAAAAAAATATTCTCAGGCATATCAAGAACTATCCGGATTAGACATAAAAAAAACAGATGAAAAAATGTATGCAAAAGCAGAAATGTTTGCAAGTCTAGAAGGTAGATACAATGCGTATATGACATTTTATAAAGCACATAAATATGATATGGCCTTAGATGCTCTTGTGTGTGGTAAAGGTAGATGTGAAAATTATAGAGAATTAGCAAAACAACTAAAATGTGAAAAAGAGCTAACAGATTATGAAAACCAAATTGATGCTGCATTACAAGATTCATTTGGGGTATCGCCAGAACAGGCCAAGCAGTGGTATAATATAGGAGATTGGAATCAATATTCAATCGAAATATATAAGAAAGTAAGAGAATTAGGCTTACTTGAAAGTTAGGAGACCACTACTATGATAGCAATTATTGACTACAATGCTGGCAATTTAAAAAGTGTAGAAAAAGCCTTTGTTTCGCTGAAAGAAGAATGTGTTGTTACAAGAGATTTGAATACTATTCTTTCGGCGGACAAAGTTGTTTTGCCAGGAGTCGGAGCTTTTGGAAAAGCAATGGTACAATTAAAAAAATATGAACTCGACAAAGCAATAAAGGAAGTAGTTTCTGAAGGTAAACCATTTTTGGGAATTTGTCTTGGATTACAACTTTTATTTGAAGGAAGTGAAGAAAGTAGCGGCGTTGAGGGATTAAATATTTTGGATGGACAAATTATACGAATTCCATCAAAGGAAGGATTAAAGATTCCTCATATTGGATGGAATAGTTTAGATATCACCCCAGATGGACGTTTGTTCAAGGGACTTGATGCTAATCCTTATGTATATTTTGTCCATTCTTATTATTTGAAAGCAAAAGATGAGCAAATAGTTAAAGCTACTACAGAATATGGCGTTAATATTCATGCTTCTGTTGAAAAGGATAATGTTTTTGCATGTCAATTCCATCCAGAGAAGAGTAGTAGCGTAGGATTAAAAATTTTGGAAAATTTTTGCAACATAAAGTAAAGTTTTGAATTTAATTTTTAGAGAATTTTTTTAATAGAAATAATTAAAAATAATAAAAAAATTTCAAAGAAATAGTATCAAAACTGCAGTTAAAAAAGAAAGGGAATACTATGTTTACAAAAAGAATAATTCCATGTTTAGATGTAAAAGATGGAAGAGTAGTAAAAGGAGTTAATTTTATCAATTTAAAGGATGCAGGAGATCCAGTTGAAATTGCAAAAGTTTATGATAAAGCAGGAGCAGATGAATTAGTATTTTTAGATATAACAGCTTCATCCGATAACAGAAATACAGTGATAGATATGGTTTCTAAGGTTGCTTCAAATGTATTTATACCATTTACAGTAGGAGGAGGAATCAGAACTGTCGAGGATTTTAAGGCCTTATTGAGAGAAGGAGCTGATAAGATTTCAATAAATTCCGCTGCAATAAATAATCCTGATTTAATTGCAGAAGCCGCAGAACGTTTTGGAAGTCAGTGCGTAGTAGTGGCGATAGATGCTAGAAAACGTGAAGATAATAGCGGTTGGAATGTTTATAAAAACGGAGGTAGAGTTGATACAGGCTTAGATGCAGTTGAGTGGGCCCAAAAAGCAGATCAATTAGGAGCAGGAGAAATTTTGCTTACAAGTATGGATTGTGATGGCACCAAAAATGGATACGATATAGAACTCACAAGAACTATTGCTGAAAATGTATCAATTCCTGTAATTGCTTCTGGAGGTGCTGGAGTAAAAGAACATTTTTACGATGCACTAGAAGAAGGAAAAGCAGATGCAGTGCTTGCAGCATCACTTTTCCACTATAAGGAGTTAGAAATCAAAGATTTAAAGGAATATTTAGCAAAAAAGGGAATATCGGTTAGATTGTAGGAAGGAGATAACATATTAAGTTATACTAGAGAATGAAAGTTACAAATGATTGGCAGAATGTTTTAGAAAAAGAATACAAAAAAGATTACTATAAAGATTTATATAAATTTGTTTTGGAGGAATATCAAACACAAACTATATATCCACCAGCAGATGATATTTTTAATGCATTACATTTGACACCATTAAAAGATGTAAAAGTGTTGATTTTAGGACAAGATCCTTACCATAATGAACATCAGGCTCATGGATTGAGTTTTTCCGTTTTACCGGATCAAAAAGAAATTCCACCATCTTTGCAAAATATATATAAAGAATTAAATAGTGATTTGGGTTGTTATATTCCTAATAATGGTTTCCTTGAAAAATGGGCCAAGCAGGGAGTGTTAATGTTGAACACTGTTTTGACGGTAAGAGCACATCAGGCAAATTCGCATAGAGGACATGGATGGGAAAAATTTACTGATGCAATCATAAAAGCAGTAAATGAGAAAGAAGAGCCAGTTGTATTCTTGTTATGGGGACGACCAGCGCAAATGAAAGAAAAAATGGTAACAAATCCTAAACATTTGGTTTTAAAAGCTCCTCATCCAAGTCCTTTATCAGCATATAGAGGATTCTTTGGATGCAAACATTTTAGTCAAACAAATGATTTTTTAGAAAAAAATGGTATAAAACCGATTGATTGGCAGATTGAAAATATAAATTAATTATTATATTCAATCACTATATTTAGTCATTATATTTAATCATTATATTTAATCATAAAACACCCTCTTTTGACGATATAATATACGTAAGTGTATGCAAAATTATCAAAAGGGGGTGAATTTATGGCAATAACAACAGGATTTAATAGTCAATCTATAAGTATGCTTTTTTCACAGAATCAGAATAATAAAACCAATACCAATAGCATATCAAGCATTTACAAATTATCGAGTGATTATAGCACGATTAAATTTGGTGGCTATGGACAATTGGTCAAATCATACATAAATAAAGTTGAAGGAAGTAGTAGTTCAAGCAAGAGTAAAACTAAATATGAAGATGTTGATACTTTAGCAAGAATAAAAGAATCACTTAATATTGATAAAGATAATGCTAAGAGTACATCAGTTTCTAAAGAATCAAACAAGACAATTGTAGCAGTTGAGGAAAAAGCAGATAAGCTGATTAAAACTGCGAAAGAGCTCAATTCTGACAATAAGATTTATGATGATTCAGAAAAACTAAATAAAAAGATTAATGAATTTGTAGATAATTATAATAGTTTGCTTAAAGAAAAGGAAAATATTAAATCAACTACAATTGATAAATCATATGAAAATCTAGTTAATGCGACAAAATCTAATGAAAAATTATTAAAAGCGGTCGGAATAACAATAAATGAAGATAAAACGCTTAAGATTGATGATGAAGTTTTAAAAAATGCAGATAAGGACAAGTTAAAAGTTTTGTTTAAAGACAATGCATCATATGGTTATAGTACAAGGCTTAATGCATCTATGATTCAGATGAATGCAAAGAATGAAGCCAATAAATCAAATACATATAATTTTGATGGAGCATACACAAATAACTATAATAGTGGCTCATTATTTAATTATTTAATTTGACAATATAAATTAATCGGATAATAAAAAATAAATTTGACATTTAACATTTAAAAGAGAGATATTATTGCACGTTTTGTACAATAGCATCTCTCTTTTTAAAAAAAGATTATTAGATATTAATCTTCAGATTCTTCAACTGAGAATACCTGACGTTTTCTAGCCATTTCATCACTTTCAAGATATTCATCGTAAGTTGTAACTTTATCAATCATGCTACCGTTAGGTAAGAATTCAATAATACGGTTAGCTGTTGTCTGAACAACTTGGTGATCTCGGCTTGAGAATAAGATAACACCAGGGAATTTAATCATACCATTATTTAATGCAGTGATTGATTCCATGTCTAAGTGGTCAGTAGGTTCATCAAACATTAAAACGTTGCTTCCTTCAATCATCATACGAGAAAGAAGTACACGAACTTTTTCACCACCGGATAATACACGCATCTTTTTAACACCATCTTCTCCGGCAAATAACATACGTCCTAAGAATCCACGTACATAAGTAGCTTCTTTAACTTCTGAGAATTGAGTTAACCAATCAACGATTAATGAATCAGTGTCAAAAATCTCAGTATTATCTTTAGGGAAGTAAGACTGGCTTGTTGTTACACCCCATTTATAAGATCCTTCATCAGGTTCTAATTCACCTGCTAAAATTTTAAATAATGTTGTTTTTGCTAATTCATTTCCACCAACGAAGGCGATTTTGTCATCATGTCCAACGATGAAAGAAATATTATCAAGAACTTTAACACCATCGATAGTTTTTGAAATTCCTTCAACTGTAAGAACTTCATTTCCGATGTCTCTGTTTGGTCTAAAATCAATATATGGATATTTACGGCTTGAAGGTCTAATTTCGTCAAGCTGAATTTTTTCAAGAGCTTTCTTTCTTGAAGTAGCCTGCTTAGATTTTGAAGCATTAGCAGAGAATCTTGAAATAAATTCTTGTAATTCTTTGATTTTTTCTTCTTTTTTCTTATTAGCTTCTTTCATCTGACGAATCATAAGCTGACTTGATTCATACCAGAAATCATAGTTACCAGCATAAATCTGTATTTTACCATAATCAAGATCTGCAATGTTAGTACAAACCTTATTAAGGAAGTATCTATCATGTGATACGATGATTACAGTATTTTCGAAGTTAATAAGGAATTCTTCTAACCACGAAATAGCATCTAAATCCAAGTGGTTAGTAGGCTCATCGAGTAAAAGAATATCTGGATTACCAAATAAAGCCTGAGCAAGTAAAACCTTAACTTTAGAAGCACCAGGTAAGTCCTTCATTAATGTATAATGCTCTTCAGAAGGAATACCAAGACCATTTAAAAGTGTAGCTGCATCACTTTCAGCATTCCATCCGTCCATCTCAGCAAATTCAGCTTCTAATTCACTAGCACGAATTCCATCTTCGTCACTAAAATCTTCCTTAGCATAAATTGCTTCTTTTTCCTTCATAATATCATATAGACGGCTATTTCCCATGATTACTGTATCAAGAACCATTTTGTCGTCATATTTAAAGTGATCTTGTTGTAGGAAAGAAAGACGTTGACCTGGAGTGATAATAACTTCACCACTAGTTGGTTCAATTTGTCCAGATAGTATTTTTAGAAAAGTAGATTTACCAGCACCGTTAGCACCGATTAATCCATAACAATTGCCCTCGGTAAATTTGATATTAACTTCTTCAAAAAGAGCTTTTTTACCAAGACGTAGAGTTACGTTACTTGTTTGAATCATAATTTTTAATTCTCCTATAAAATAATAAATAAAATATACTGTTTAATTATAATTTGTGAAAAAAAAATAGAGTCCTAGATGTATAAAAACATGAAGTCTTCTATACTATGCACAAATATATCATATTACATAATGTTCAAATGATATAATACTAAAAAACAACCTAAAAAGCAACTATAAAAAAATTATAAAAAAAGCGGATTTATATGCAATAGCACTATTAATTATATGAATAATTACCACCTTATATATAAAATAACTAAAAAGTATCTCAAAAAATACAATCCATTATAGTGGTTTTGCTTGATTTTTTTTGAAAAAATGTCTATATTTATATGTAGGGGATCGATTGAAAGGTCGATACAAAAATTTTGGACATTTGTTTAATAAAGAGTAGGAGGATTTACATGAAACGTTCAATGAAAACAATGGATGGAAATCATGCTGCAGCTCACGTATCATACGCTTACACAGATGTAGCAGCAATCTATCCAATCACACCATCATCTGTAATGGCTGAAGCAACAGATGAATGGGCAACAGCAGGAAGAAAAAATATTTTTGGCCAGGAAGTACAGGTTACTGAAATGCAGTCTGAAGCAGGTGCAGCAGGTACAGTACATGGTTCATTGGCTGCAGGTGCTTTAACTACAACTTATACAGCATCTCAGGGATTATTACTTATGATTCCTAACTTATATAAAGTAGCAGGAGAAAGATTACCAGGTGTATTTAACGTATCAGCACGTTGTGTAGCTTCTCATGCATTAAATATTTTCGGTGATCACTCAGATGTTTACGCTTGTCGTCAAACAGGTGTTGCAATGCTTTGTGAATCATCTGTACAGGAAGTTATGGATTTAACACCTGTAGCTCATTGCGCAGCAATCAAAGGAAGAATTCCATTTATTAACTTCTTCGATGGATTCCGTACATCTCACGAAATTCAGAAAATTGAAACATGGGATTATGAAGATCTTAAAGATATGGTAGATATGGATGCAGTTGATGCTTTCCGTAAAGGATCATTAAATCCAAACCATCCATGTCAGATGGGTTCAGCACAAAACCCAGATATCTTCTTCCAGACAAGAGAATCATGTAACACAGCATACGATGAATTACCAGCAATCGTACAAGAGTACATGGATAAAGTTAATGAAAAAATTGGAACAGATTATAAATTATTTAACTACTATGGTGCACAGGATGCTGAAAAAGTTATCATCGCTATGGGTTCAGTTTGTGAAACAATCGATGAAACAATCGACTTCTTAATGGCTAGAGGCGAAAAAGTCGGTGTTGTTAAAGTTCGTTTATATAGACCATTCGTAAAAGAAGCTTTAATCGAAGCAATTCCAGATACAGTTAAGAGAATTTCAGTATTAGATAGAACTAAAGAGCCAGGTTCATTAGGTGAACCATTATACTTAGATGTAGTAGCTGCATTAAAAGGTTCTAAATTTGATCAGGTTCCAGTATTTAGTGGACGTTATGGTTTAGGTTCAAAAGATACAACACCAGGACAGATCGTTGCAGTATACAATAATGACTCAAAAGAAAGATTTACAATTGGTATCATTGATGATGTTACAAATCTTTCACTTGAAGTAAAAGAAAATCCAGTTACAACACCAGAAGGAACAACAAACTGTAAATTCTGGGGACTTGGAGCAGACGGTACTGTAGGTGCTAATAAGAACTCAATCAAGATTATTGGTGATAATACAGATATGTATGCTCAGGCATATTTCGATTATGACTCTAAAAAATCAGGTGGCGTTACAATTTCTCACTTAAGATTTGGTCATACACCAATCAGATCAACATATTTAATTTCACAGGCTAACTTCGTTGCTTGTCACTGTACAGCTTATATTTACAAATATAACATGGTACAAGACTTAGTTCCAGGTGGTACATTCTTATTCAATACACAGTGGTCTGTAGATGAATTAGATGAAAAATTACCAGGACAGGTTAAGAGATACATCGCAGAAAATAACATTAACTTCTATATTATCGATGGTGTTAAAATTGGTAAAGAAATCGGACTTGGAAAACGTATCAATACAGTTTTACAGTCAGCATTCTTCTCATTAACAAAATTAATTCCAGAAGAAGAAGTTATTAAATTAATGAAAGACGCAGCTACAAGATCATATGCTAAAAAAGGTGATAACGTTGTACGTATGAACCATGAAGCTATTGATGCTGGTGCTACAGCATACGTTAAAGTAGATGTTCCAGAAAGCTGGAAGAATTGCCCAGATGATGATTACTCTAAAGAAGTTAAAGGTGACCGTAAAGATGCCGTTGATTTCGTTAAAGAAATTCAGGCAAAAGTTAACGCACAGCAGGGTAATACAATTCCAGTATCTGTTGTTAAAAAATATGAAACAGGTTACACACCATCAGGTACAGCTGCATTTGAAAAACGTGGTGTAGCTACTGATGTTCCAGTATGGGATTCAACAAAATGTATCGAATGTAACCAATGTGCATATGTATGTCCACATGCGGCAATCCGTCCAGTTGCATTAACAGAAGAAGAGGCTGCTAATGCTCCAGAAGGAATGCAAATTAAAGACTTAAATACAATGCCAGGATACAAATTTGCAATCACTGTATCAGCATATGACTGTACAGGTTGTGGATCTTGTGTAAATGTTTGTCCTGATAAAGTTCAGGCAATTTCAATGGCTTCATTTGAAGAAAACGAAGGCGAACAGGCATTCTTTGATTATGGAGTATCTCTTCCAGAAAAAGAAGAAGTTATCGAGAAATTCAAACTTACAACAGTTAAAGGTTCTCAGTTCAAGAAACCATTGCTTGAGTTCTCAGGAGCTTGTGGTGGATGTGGAGAAACTCCTTATGCTAGATTAATCACACAGTTATTTGGTGATAGAATGTACATTGCAAACGCAACAGGATGTTCTTCAATTTGGGGTAACTCATCACCATCTACACCATACACAGTAAATGCTAAAGGACAGGGTCCTGCATGGTCTAACTCATTATTCGAAGATGCAGCTGAGTTTGGTTATGGTATGTTACTTGCTCAGAGAGCTATTCGTGATAGATTAAAAGATGAAGTTGAAAAATTAGCTTCAGAGAGCACAGCAGTTAAAGATGCAGCAGACAAATGGGTAGAAACATTTGCAAGTGGTATCACAAACAAAGATGCAACAGATAAATTAGTTGAAGCATTAGAAAAAGATGGTTCAGAAGCAGCAAAAGCTATCCTTAAAGAAAAAGATTACCTTGCTAAGAAATCTCAGTGGGTATTCGGTGGTGACGGATGGGCTTACGACATCGGATTCGGTGGAGTTGACCACATCTTAGCTTCAGGAAAAGATATCAACGTAATGGTATTTGATACTGAAGTATATTCAAATACAGGTGGACAGTCTTCAAAAGCTACACCAACAGGTGCTATTGCACAATTCGCAGCAGGCGGAAAAGAAACTAAGAAGAAAGACTTAGCTGGTATCGCTATGAGTTATGGTTATGTTTACGTAGCACACATCGCTATGGGTGCAAACATGGCTCAGACAGTTAAAGCACTTGCTGAAGCTGAAGCATATCCAGGACCATCATTAATTATTGCTTATGCTCCATGTATCAACCACGGTATCAAGAAAGGTATGAGCAAAGCAATGACAGAAGAAAAACTTGCTGTTGAATCAGGATATTGGTTCAACTTCAGATATAATCCTGAACTTGCTGCAGAAGGAAAAGATGCATTCATCTTAGACAGCAAAGAGCCAACAGGTGATTATCAAGAATTCTTAAAAGGTGAGAACCGTTACGCTTCTTTAGTTAAGTTCCACCCAGAAAAAGCTTCTGAGTTATTTGCTAAAGCAGAGCAAACATCTAAAGAGCGTTATGAGCACTTAAAGAAACTTGTAGATTTATATGCAGGTAAATAATAAAGGTTTTCATGTCTAAACAATATGTTTAGAGTTTTATGTAATCTTAAATGGGGACACTATTCTGAATAAGAGTAGTGTCCTTTTTATTTTTTAAAAATTCATGCAAATTTATTAATTTTCAGACAAATAAGTTTGACATTAAAAATGTCTAATGATAAAATTTAATTATGTATTATAGGGTTTTAGTATAAAAAAAAGGAGAGGTAGAAATGAAAAAAGAGGGAATAAAATTCCAAAAAGAGACAGATAATAGTAACAGGGATTTGATATTAGATTATGAAGATATTGATATGGCTGATAATGCTAGTGATGATATAATGGAGATTACAATTGATCCTAAGGTTAAATTTCCTAAAGAATTTAATGAAAATTTAACAGAAGTTTTTAATGAATCGTTGGCTGAAGAGGGAAAAACACGTCAGCAAAGATATGTTACAAGAACAAGAACTGCAAGAACTCAAAGGGTTAATAAGATAAAAAAAGAAACAATAGATCATAAACAAAATGAAAATGAGGGATTAGAAATGGAGAACGTTGTTGAAAAGAACCAGGAACTAGAAAAAACAGATAACCTTGAACATACAGTTACTCAGGAGAACAAACAAGAAAAAATACAAGAGAAACCACAAGAAAAAAACTTAGAAAAAAAAACTGAAAGAACAAAAGAAAGAACACAATTTACAGCTAGTAATATTACTATAGTCAACATGGGAGATGATACAAAGGAGAATAGGTTAGAAAAAGAAGGGGGAAATGATATGGAGGCAGATTTATTAGCAGTTGAAAATGACGGATTATTACAGCAAATAGATGAATTCAGGGAGAAAGCAAAAATGTTACAGACACTAATACAGACAAAAGAAAATCAAGCAAAAAAATTAGAAGGAATTGTAGCTGAAAAAGAAGATAAGGCCGAAAAACTTCAACAAATCGTGAATGAAAGACAAGAAAAAGCTGATGGTATTACAGGTGAAGTAAATAAAAGAATAAAAGAAATGGAACGAGAATTGGTTGAAAAAATTAATGTTATAGAAGAAACTATAGATTCACGTTTAAAAGAAAATACTTCAAATGCGAATGAAATGAATAATCAGTTAAAAGAGACAGTTACAGATTCTAATACACAGGCTCTTAAAAAAATTGATGAAAAATTAGGAACAGTTGTAACATCAAGAGAAATTGAAGGAATTGTTGAAGAACAATTGGAAGAAACTAAAATTGTTTTATCAGAAAAGATACATAGTGAAGATGTAAAATTATATAGAAATACAAAAGATGCTCTAAAAGATATTGAACAGCAACTATATAATATAGAAAACGTAAAAGATAGCACAAATTCTGTAAAAGGATTATTAAAAGCAGTTATGGCATTGTCTTTAATAAATTTTGCGGGAATAGTTGCAATTGGTTTGTATATGCTTGGATTTATTCATCTTTCATAAAATATCAAACTAATCAACAGAATAATGGATTATTATAGAAGTGACCATCTGAAGTAGTATGGAAAAAATGAATTAAAAAAGAACCATGGTAGAATCAATAAACTATCATGGTTTCTTTTTGATAGAAAAATCTGTAAAAATAAAAACATATAACGTAATGCTATTAAATTATAATTAAAAGATACATAGGCAAAAAGAGTTGTGTGTGTTATAATATAGACACTTACGTTCAGGAGGTAGGAAATGCAGATACAAGAGTTAACTACTTATAGAATTATTGAAGATAAGAAAATAGATGATATAAATTCAAAAGGTTATATTTTGGAACACATTAAAAGTGGAGCAAGAGTCAGTGTTATTTCGAATGAAGATAAAAATAAAGTTTTTTATATAGGATTTAAAACTCCACCTAAAGATGAGACAGGAGTACCACATATTATTGAGCATACAGTTTTATGTGGATCAGCCAAATTCCCTGTCAAAGACCCATTCGTTGAATTGGTAAAGGGTTCACTTAATACATTTTTAAACGCGATGACATATCCAGAGAAGACAGTTTATCCAGTAGCAAGTTGTAACGATAAAGATTTTCAGAATTTAATGGATGTATATCTAGATGCAGTTTTTAATCCAAATATTTATAAGTATAAAGAAATATTTAAACAAGAAGGATGGCATTACGAATTAGAGGATAAAGATTCATCTCTTAAGATAAATGGTGTCGTCTACAATGAGATGAAAGGCGCTTATTCTTCACCAGAAGAGGTACTTCAGGAAGAAATTAGTAAAGCGTTATTCCCAGACAATGCATATGGAAAAGATTCAGGCGGTAATCCAGAACATATTCCAGAATTAACATATGAGGATTATCTTGATTTTCACAGAAAGTATTATCATCCAGTTAATTCATATATCTATTTATACGGAGATATGGATGTGGTTGAAAAACTAGATTGGTTGGATAAAGAATATTTAAGTAAGTACGATAGAATTGTTGTTGATTCCGAAATTGAAAAACAGCCGGAATTTGATGGAATAAAGGACATTGTTAAAGAATATTCAATAGCTTCAGATGAAGATACTAAAGATAAAGCTTATTTGTCATATAGTAAAGTTATAGATGACGTGTTAGACACTAAGCTTTATCATGCATTTGATGTTCTTGACTATTGCTTAATTTCTGCACCGGGAGCCCCTGTAAAGAAGGCTTTGATTGATGCAAAAATTGGTAAAGATATTTCAAGTTCTTATGACGATGGCATTTTACAGCCAACATTTACGATTTGCGCTAAAAATGCTAATGAATGTGACAAAGAAAGATTCGTGCAGATTATTGATGAAACACTTAGAAAAGTTGTAAAAGAAGGTATTAATAAAGAAGCAATTTTAGCTTCAATTAATTCATCAGAATTCCGTTTCAGAGAAGCAGACTTTGGTCAATTCCCTAAGGGATTACTATATGGATTACAGATGCTTGATTCGTGGTTGTATGATGATACTAAACCATTTTTACATTTAGAGTGTTTGGATACTTATAAATTTCTTAAGAGCCAGATAGGTACAGATTATTATGAAAAATTAATAGAAAAGTACTTGTTATCTAAGAAAAATGGTGCAGTGATAACATTAAAACCTGTTGCAGGATTAAATTCAAAATATGAAAAAGAGCAGGAAGAGAAGTTAGCCAAGATTAAAAGTCAGATGTCTGAACAAGAAATAGAAGATCTTGTTAAAGAAACTAAGCATTTAAAACAATACCAGGAAGAACCATCTTCTAAAGAAGATTTAGAGAAGATTCCAATGCTTAAAAGAACAGATATTTCACCTAATGCAATGCCATTTAAAAACGAAAAAGTTGTAGTAGAAGATGTGCCTGTTATTTATCATGATTATGAAACAAATGGAATTGATTACGTTGATTTCATGTTTGATACAACAGACTTTACATCGCAGGAATTACAGACATTGGGATTGTTAAAAGCACTGTTAAGTTTTGTAGATACTAAAGAATATAAATATTCAGATTTATCTAATCAAATTAGTATTTATACAGGAGGAATTAATTTTTCAGTTTCATCTGTAACTAAACTTACAGATTATGAGCCTCTTATATATATTAATGCAAGGATTCGTGCTTTGCATGAAAACATTGACAAGGGACTTTCACTTTTGTGGGAAATTCTTTTAAATACTGATTTTTCAGACAAAACAAGAATAAAAGAATTAATAGCTCAAACAACTACTAGATTAAAGAATAGCTTAAGTAGTAGTGGAAATGTGGCGGCAGCTTTAAGAGCAATGTCTTATGTTTCAAAATATGGATATTATTCTGATTTAGTTGTCGGTATAGAGTTTTATAGATTTATATCAGATATAGATAAGAATTTTGATGAAAAAATTGATACAGTTATTGAAGATGTCAGAAAAGTTCTTGTTAAAGCTATATCAAAAAACAGATTGACAATCAGTTATACAGGTAATAAGGATTTATTTGAGGATACTAAGAAGACGATTTCTAAATATATTTGTCAATGTCCTGTTGGCTCTAAGGCTGGTAAAGCTTTACCAGTTGAATTTGAACAAAAAAATGAAGCATTTATGGATGCCTCACAAATACATTACGTTGCCAGAGTCGGAAGCTTTAAAAAACACGGCTATGATTACACAGGACTTCTTAGAATTCTTAAGGTGATTTTGAGTTATGATTATTTATGGATTAATGTCAGAGTAAAGGGAGGAGCATACGGTTGTTCAGGCTCATTCCAGAAGACAGGAGAAGTTATGTTTACTTCTTACAGAGATCCAAATCTATCTGCAACAAATGATATTTATGAAAGAATACCAGACTATGTTAGAAACTTTGATGTTGATGACAGAGATATGACTAAATACGTTATTGGAACTTTCAATTCACTTGATGCACCACTTTATCCGGAAGCATTAGGCTTAAGATCATTTGTGGCATACTTAGTCGGAGAAACACAGGAACGTATACAAGAAGAAAGAAATGTTATTTTAAATGCGACACAGGAAGATATTAGGAAACTAGCCGATATGTTAGAAGCAGTTTTAAAGGAAAATAACATTTGTGTAATTGGTAATGAAGTTACAATCAAAAAAGAAAAAGACTTGTTTAATAATGTTGAAACATTATAACTAGTAACGTAATGTATAAGCGAGTGTGTGTTTTTAGAAGATAGACTCAATGATCAAATATAAAGTGTTAATATAAAAGTCAAATGCAATAGAAGAAAGGAGAGTATAGGCGCAATTGGCGTTTATACGAAAGATAATGAACGAAAGTTTTAAATCAGGATTTGTTACAATTATTGGAAGACCCAATGTTGGAAAATCAACATTAATGAATAAAATTATTGGACAAAAAATTGCGATAACATCAAATAAGCCTCAAACAACAAGAAATAGAATTCAAACAGTTTATACAGATATGTCAAGGGGACAATTAGTTTTTTTAGACACACCTGGAATTCATAAAGCCAAGAATAAGCTAGGCCAATTTATGGTGAATGTAGCTGAAAAAACATTAAAAGAAGTAGATGTTATTTTATGGTTGGTAGAACCTTCGACATATGTTGGCGCAGGCGAACAACATATTATAGAACAATTAAAGAAAGTTACCACACCAGTTATTTTAATTATTAACAAAGTTGATACTGTAGAAAAAGATAAGGTACTTGAATATATTGATACTTACAGAAAACTATATGATTTTGCAGAAATTATTCCAACATCAGCACTCAGAGGTAATAATATAGATGATGTTATAGATAGTATTTTTAAGTATATGCCTTATGGGCCACAATTCTACGATGAAGATACTATAACTGATCAACCTGAAAGAGCAATTTGCGCAGAAATTATTCGTGAAAAAGCTTTACATGCATTAGATGAAGAAGTACCACATGGTATTGCTGTTGGAATTGATTCAATGAAAACAAGAAAAAATAAATCTGGATTGATTTATGATATTGATGCGACAATTGTATGTGAGAAGAATTCACATAAAGGTATCATTATCGGAAAACAAGGTGCAATGCTTAAGAAAATAGGAACAAATGCACGCTTTGAAATTGAAAGATTATTAGATGCAAAAGTAAATCTTAAATTATGGGTTAAAGTCAAAAAAGATTGGAGAGATAGCGATTTCTTAATCAAGAACTTTGGCTTTAAAGATGAAAATTAATTGTTATGATTAATAATAATTTAGTATTAAAAGGCATAGTATTGTCGGCTATGCCTGTGGGCGATTATGATAAGAGATTAAGCATTTTAACTCGGGAAAGAGGAAAAATAGTTGCGTTTGCAAAGGGTGCAAGAAGGCCAAATAATCAATTGGTGGCAGCAGCTAATCCATTTTGTTTTGGCGAATTTGAACTTTATCAGGGAAAGAATGCATATACATTGTCTAAAGCTAACATACAAAATTATTTCAGAGATTTGGCAAACGATATTTCTACTGCGTATTATGGATTTTATTTTTTAGAATTTGCAAGTTATTTCTGCCAGGAAAATGTAGAAAACTTAGAATTCTTAAAGCTTATTTATCAGTCACTGCGTGCGTTAGAGAGTCCACGGTTTGATAATAAACTAGTGAAGGCGATTTTTGAATTAAAGGCGCTTACGATTGAAGGAATTGCTCCGATGATGTTTCATTGCATAGGATGTCATACGACAGAAAAGCTTAATTATTTTTCCATAGAGCGTTCAGGTATTGTATGTCAAAAATGTAAGAAAGATATACATGTTTATAAGATTTCAGATGCCACACGATATACTATGCAGTATATAATCAGTCAACGAATTGAAAAATTATATACTTTTAAATTGACGGATGAAATTTTAAGTGAATTAAGTTATATAATAAAAAAATTTATTGATTATCACATACAGCATAGGTTTAAGTCTCTTGAAATAATAGAACAAGACGTGTATAATTACAAGAGTTAATGCTTAAGTAACGGACAAGAAGGTAGGAAAAAACATGAAAAGATTATTTATGATAATTCCAGTGTTTGTACTAGTGCTGGGAATGTGTACAGGGTGTGGTAAGAATTACGAAGCAAAGAAGAGTACACTATTTATAGAAAGTGATGGAGGGGTTGTATCAAAGGATATAGAGGCATTTGATACACACGAATATAGTAAAGAATCATTTAGAAAATACGTCAATCAAAGAATTGATGACTATAACAAAAAAATGGATTCGAAGGCTATCAAGCTAAAAGAACTTGAATTTAATAATGACAATGCAATTTTAACTATTTCGTATAAATCATATAAAGATTATTCGAAATTTAATGATATTGATTTGTTTGTAGGAAGTGTTTCTGATGCAGTAGCTGAAGGTTATTCTATAGACACTAATTTTGTTAAAATTGAGGACAATAAGCCTGTTAAGAAAGTATCATGTAATAAGGTTTTAGAAAACAATTCGGATAAGATTGTTATAATTAAAGCTAATACAAGAGTTAATATTTCAGGTACAATTAAATATACATCAGCAAAGGATGTAGAATTAGTCAATGATAATACTGTTGACATTAAAGAAAACACTAATTTGCTTGATAAAATACCTGATAAGAAAGAGTCAGATAAGGATTCATCAAATAAGAAGTCATCAGATAAGAATTCTATATCAAAAGATAAGTCATCTAAAAAAAGTAAAAAAGACAAAGTACAATCTGATGGAAGCGTAGATGAAAAAGATCTTGAAGTAGGAAAAGACAAAGAAGAAGATGTTAAATTCAATTTTAAAGAAGATAAATTAAGTTCATCTTCACAGATTTCAGATGTTTTCACATACGTTGTATTTGATTAATAATATTGCTAAAAGTCATTAGGATTATTCCTAATATTTTTATAAAAATCACTGAGAATGAGAGGAAAATCTGTTATGGAGAAAACCATGGATAAAATTGTACAAGTAGCTAAAGCAAGAGGATTTGTATATCCTGGCTCTGAAATTTATGGAGGTCTTGCTAATACTTGGGACTACGGTAATTTAGGTGTAGAATTAAAAAATAATGTAAAAAAAGCTTGGTGGAAAAAGTTCATCCAAGAGAATAAGTATAATGTAGGTGTTGACTGTGCCATTCTTATGAATCCACAGACATGGGTTGCATCAGGTCACTTAGGCGGATTCTCAGATCCACTTATGGATTGTAAAGAATGTCACGAGAGATTTAGAGCTGATAAAATTATCGAGGAATTTGCAGCTAAAAACGATATTGAATTAGAGACATCTGTAGATGGATGGACAAATGAGGCAATGCAAGATTTCATTAAAGAACATGAAATTAAATGTCCTTCATGTGGAGCTCATGATTTCACAGATATCAGACAGTTCAACTTAATGTTTAAAACATTTCAGGGTGTAACAGAAGATGCTAAAAATACAGTATATCTTCGTCCTGAAACTGCACAAGGAATTTTTGTCAACTTTAAGAACGTTCAAAGAACATCTAGAAAGAAGATTCCATTTGGTATTGGACAGGTTGGTAAATCATTTAGAAATGAGATTACACCGGGTAACTTCACATTCCGTACAAGAGAATTCGAGCAAATGGAGTTAGAATTCTTCTGTGAGCCAGGAACAGATATGGAATGGTTCCACTATTGGAGAAGCTTCTGTAAAGAATGGTTATTATCATTAGGAATTAAAGAAGACGAAATCAGATTAAGAGACCATGATCAGGATGAATTATCATTCTATTCAAAAGGTACAACTGATATTGAATTCATGTTCCCATTCGGATGGGGTGAATTATGGGGAATCGCTGATAGAACAGACTATGATTTAAAATGTCATCAGAATGTTTCAGGACAGGATTTAACATACTTTGATGATCAAAAAGGCGAAAAATACTTACCATACGTTATCGAACCATCATTAGGTGCAGACCGTGTAGTATTAGCATTCTTATGTGCTGCATATGATGAAGAAAACATTGGTACAGAAGAAAAACCTGATGTTAGAACTGTTTTCCATTTCCATCCAGCATTAGCACCAGTTAAAATTGGTGTATTACCACTTTCTAAGAAATTAAACGAAAGTGCAGAAAAAGTATTTGAACAGTTATCTAAACAATATAACTGTGAATATGATGATAGAGGTACAATTGGAAAACGTTACCGTCGTCAGGATGAAATTGGTACACCTTTCTGTGTTACATATGACTTTGATTCAGAAGAAGATCATGCAGTAACAGTACGTGATCGTGATACAATGCAACAGGAAAGAATTAAAATCGAAGATTTAGATGCATATTTTGCAGATAAGTTCAAATTCTAATTAAAAGCTTTAGTAATTAAAAGGTAGGTCAATGGTTACTAATTGATCTACCTTTTAAAGTTAATGAGGAAGTAAATGTTACAAGAAAGAATAATATATAAATTGATGGCTGTGTTAATTTTATATGCTTTTTGTATAATCTTTTTTTATATGTGTGTAACAGAAAGATTGACACAAGAGTATTGTGAATTGGGCTTTGTTGGAATATTAGTCAATTCATTATTTTTGATGAATATTATTGGAATAAAAAATGGAATAATGTTTTTTTTCCCGCTAGAAATAGTTACAATTGTATTGATGTGGTCACCGTTAAAGGAAAGAATAAGTTTTTGTGCACGCGGGTTATTACATTATTATCCTATAATATATCCTTCAATTATATGCATTGCAGGCCTTTTAAACTATGAATTAATTGAATTCCAAAAGAACAAAGAAGATTTAATAGAGCAACATAATGTACAAAAAAAGGAATATGCTTTAAGATACGATGAACAGGTAATGTTGTATAGAGAAAAAAATAGCATAATTCAAAATTATTATTCTAAAATGAATAGGCATGTGCTTATGTTGATGAAGTATATAGAACAGAAACAGTATGATGATGCACTAGAGTATATAGAAAGAGTTAATGGGCAAATAGATTATTCTGAAAAATCATATAGTAATTGTGCCAATCAAACAATAAAAGGAGTTCTGATTTTATTTGATGAGAAAGCAAGACAGAATAATTGTAAACTGTTTGTAAGGACTTTGGTGCCGGTTCAAATTAGTTTAGATTCAAAGGAAATAGTGTATATAATGGCAGCATTGCTAGAGAATGCAATTGAGTCATCTAGGATGGCGTACAGTTATAAAGAAGCACAAATAGATGATCAACCAGTTATACGTTTATATCTCGATTATGATACAAGTTCTGATACAATTGATATAAAGATGGAAAATTATTGTGGAAGGAAGGTATTATTTGATGAGAAAGGAATGCCTGTTACCGATAAAGAAAATGGTGGTAATGGAGTTAAAACAGTATGTCATATTGTAGAAAAATATAATGGTAAAATAAAATTTATTCAACATGGTAAGACATTTATAACAAGAATTCAAATTAATTGTTAGTAATTTTTAGAAAATTTAAAATTACTAGTTAGTTGAATTCTTTTTTTTGTAAAAACAAAAAGTCGGAAAATATAAAGAAGCAGGCAAATAAATACGACAATAGCGAATAAAGCGTACAGTATACAAAAAACAATAAAAAATATGATGAATTTAAAAAAAATACTTGTAAAACATCCTAAGTGTGTTAAAATTAATATGTACGATATAACTAAAAAATCGCACGAAATATAGTATTGGTTATACATTTTACTGAAAAATGTTAAAAGAGGGTAAAAATGAAGTATTAGGAGGATGTGTAAAATGGCAAAGAAATGGGTTTATTTATTCACAGAAGGTAATGCTGACATGAGAGAATTACTTGGAGGAAAAGGAGCTAACTTAGCCGAGATGACTAATATTGGTTTACCAGTTCCTCAGGGATTTACAATTACTACCGAGGCATGTACACAGTACTATGAGGATGGCAGAGAAATTAACCAAGAAATACGTGGACAGATTAATGAGTATATTGCAAAGATGGAAAAAATTACAGGTAAAAAGTTTGGTGACAAGGAAAATCCATTATTAGTATCTGTTCGTTCAGGTGCGAGAGCTTCAATGCCTGGTATGATGGATACAATTTTAAACTTAGGTTTAAATGAAGATGTAGTCGATGTAATTTCTAAAAAATCTAATAATCCAAGATGGGCATGGGATTGCTACAGACGTTTTATTCAAATGTATTCAGACGTTGTAATGGAAGTTGGTAAAAAATATTTTGAAGAATTAATCGACAAAATGAAAGATAATCGTGGAGTTAAACAAGATGTTGAACTTACAGCTGATGATTTGAAAGAATTAGCATATCAGTTTAAAGATGAATATAAAGAAAAAGTAGGAGAACCATTCCCAGATGATCCAAAAGAACAGTTAATGGGAGCTATTAAAGCTGTATTCCGTTCATGGGATAACCCAAGAGCTAACGTATATAGAAGAGATAATGATATTCCTTATTCATGGGGAACAGCTGTAAACGTTCAGTCAATGGCATTTGGTAACATGGGAGATGATTGTGGAACAGGTGTAGCATTCACAAGAGATCCTGCAACAGGTGAAAGAGGCTTATTTGGTGAATTCTTAACAAATGCCCAAGGTGAAGACGTAGTAGCCGGTGTAAGAACACCAATGAGAATCAGTGAAATGGAACAGAAGTTCCCAGAAGCATTTGCACAGTTTAAAGATGTTTGTCAGATCCTTGAAAAACATTATAGAGATATGCAGGATATGGAATTTACTGTAGAAAATGGTAAATTATATATGTTACAGACAAGAAACGGAAAGAGAACTGCTCAGGCTGCTTTAAAAATCGCTTGCGATTTAGTTGATGAAGGAATGAGAACAGAAGAAGAAGCTGTATCAATGATTGATCCTCGTAACTTAGATACATTATTACATCCACAGTTTGATGTAAAAGCATTAAAAGCAGCAACTCCAATGGGTAAAGGACTAGGAGCTTCTCCTGGTGCAGCATGTGGTAAAGTAGTATTTACAGCTGACGATGCTGTAGAATGGGCTAACAGGGGTGAAGATGTTATTCTTGTTCGTTTAGAGACATCACCAGAAGATATCACAGGTATGAAGTCTGCTCAAGGTATCTTAACAGTTCGTGGCGGTATGACATCACATGCAGCCGTAGTTGCAAGAGGAATGGGTGAATGTTGTGTAGCTGGTTGTGGCGATATCACAATGGATGAAGAAAATAAACGCTTTAAATTAGGTGGAAAAGAATATCATGAAGGAGATATTATCTCAATTGATGGTTCAACAGGTAACATCTATGATGGTGTAATTCCAACAGTTGATGCTCAAATTGCAGGTGAATTTGGAAGAATCATGGCTTGGGCAGATAAATTTAGAAGATTAAAAGTTAGAACAAATGCTGATACTCCTCGTGATGCTAAGAAAGCAAGAGAATTAGGAGCAGAAGGTATTGGTTTATGTAGAACAGAGCATATGTTCTTTGAGGCTGATAGGATTGCAGCATTTAGAGAAATGATTTGTTCAGATACAGTAGAAGAAAGAGTTGAAGCACTCGATAAGATTTTGCCTTACCAGCAAGGAGACTTTAAAGCACTTTATGAAGCACTTGAAGGAAATCCTGTTACAATTAGATTCCTTGATCCACCACTTCATGAGTTTGTTCCAACAGAAGAAGCTGATATCAAAAAATTAGCAGAAGCAAAAGGAAAATCTGTTGATGAAATTAAAGACATTATTGATGGATTACATGAATTTAACCCAATGATGGGACACAGAGGATGTAGATTAACAGTTGCTTATCCTGAAATTGCAAGAATGCAGACAAAAGCTGTAATTCGTGCAGCAATCGAAGTTCATAATGAACATAAAGATTGGGATTTACGTCCAGAAATCATGATTCCACTTGTATGTGATGTAAAAGAATTAAAATTCGTTAAGAAAATTGTTGTAGAAACAGCAGATGAGGAAATTAGAAAAGCAAATAGCGATATCAAATATGAAGTAGGTACAATGATTGAAATTCCAAGAGCTGCACTTACAGCTAATGAAATTGCAAGCGAAGCTGATTTCTTCTGCTTTGGTACAAACGATTTAACACAGATGACATATGGATTCTCAAGAGATGATGCTGGAAAATTCTTAGATGCATACTATGATAATAAGATTTTTGAAAACGATCCATTCTCTAAATTAGATCAGACAGGTGTTGGTAAATTGTTAGAAATGACAATTAAACTTGGTAGACCAGTTAATCCATCATTACACATTGGTATTTGTGGAGAACATGGAGGAGATCCATCATCAGTTGAGTTCTGTCATAAGATTGGCTTGGATTATGTAAGCTGTAGCCCATTCCGCGTACCTATCGCAAGACTCGCCGCAGCGCAGGCATCCATTAAAGAAAGAGAAGAAAGAAAATCAATGGAGATTTTATTATCTTCAAAAAGCAAAAAAGAAAAAGTTTTAGTTTAAAAAAGTAGTACATAAAAATTATATATAAACATAAAATTATGAAAGCAATAATATAATAAAATCCAAGAAAACCAAGGCAGAGTAGGACTTAAAAAAGTTCAAAATGTCTTGGTTTTTTATAGTACAATAATTTATATAAAATGTTATTGCATAATCTTTTGTGTTGAGTTACGATTATATATGTGAAAAATGATAAATAAATAGAGGAATTTGTGTATTTAGTACAATATAGTGGGCATGTTGCATAAACACAGAATCTGTATATATTGGGAGAAGATAATGAGAAAAAAATACGAGAAAGTAGGGCTTAGAACAATTGTAGGAGTTGTTGTATTTACAATTGTAGTGCTAGGCGGAATACTTTTTATACAGCGTCGTTTGACTGGCGAGGAGATAAAACTTACAAAATGTAAATATGAAAAGATTGAATTTTCGGAGTTAGCAGATATAATCGAAAACGACAAGTCTAATTTACGACAGAATATCGAATCAAAAACATATAAAATACTCGGTAAATATCGAGGTGGTAAAGTTTACAATTATAAATATAAGTTAAATCAATGGTTTCAAACAAAGAAAGTTAACGTTGCTTTGTGTTCTTTTTGTGTAAAAAAGAATGATGAATCAAAATGGACGAACGATGATTATAATAAATTTAAATCATTATATTCAAAAGGGAAAATAACAGTGGATTTTTTGATAAATGGAAGTGTTATCGAACCTAGATTTATTCTTTCCACTAATAAAAAAGAATTGATAGTCAAAGGTGGAATATATTATAATTCTTTGGGTTTGAAATTAAATAAAACAGGCAACTCTAGATTTATCGAAGAAGTAGATATAGATGAAAATAGGGGGAGCGAGGATAACAAAATACGTTTTGCATGTCCTGATAAGTGTGCTACTGACAAAACATTAGAATATAAGGGAAACAACAAAGAATATGTCAATAAAATAGAAATCAACTCATACGGTATTAATATTGAATTAAATATTTCAAAACAAATTAGTGAGTATAAGAAAAAATTAGAAAAATTAAAACCAAATGAGAATGAAGAAAGTGTAGGATATGACATATGTGATTCTGTAGTAATAAAATATAAGGATGGCAATACGAAACAATACTACACAAAGGATTTAATAGCTTCGAACTCAAGAGTGTCATTTCAAGATGCTGATATGACGGATGAATTTGTTAGCGAAAAACAAAAAAAAGCTGCAATAACGGTCATACGAGACATAGATATAGATAATGTTGTTTCAGTGTTTATTAATAATAAAGAGTATAAAATGAGGTAAGTGAAGTGAAACAGTATACATGGAAAAATGAGCAGAGGAAAAAAATTACAATATTTCTTTTGTCATTAATTGTAATAATTTTTATAGTAGCTGCAATATTTGGAGAATACACAAAACGAAGTTTTAGAAATGATATTAAAAATAACCATTTTTTCAAAGATAAAAAAATTATTCTATCAACATATAGTCAAGAACTTGGTTGTAACAACGATGGGTATGCGTATGATGGAGACATTTCATCCGTTGAGGATTTGATAAATATAAGCGATTGCGTGGTAAAAATTAAATTGATAGATGCTGATAAAAGGCAAAAATGTACTACATCATTACTTTCTAAGGTTAAAGTCCTTGAAGTATATAAGGGTAAGCTTTTAAAAAAACAAAATATAATGTTGCTTGAATTTATTGAGCCAACAAAAAATCAGATTATGTCTGTAAATGGTTATAATGCACTTAAAGAAGGTAAAGAATATATAGTTTTCTTGAAAAAATTTAAAAATCGTAATTATTCAATTGAACATAATTCTGGAGAAAAAATGGATACAGATAGCATATATGCTCCTGTGTCACCAATTCTAGGAAAATATCCTACAAATAATTCCTATAAAAAAGTAAAAACACTTGAAAAAAAGAGATTAAACCAAGAAAGTAAGCCATATAAATATAATACAGTAAAAAATTATGAAATTTTTACAGATAGTTCTAAAGTCTTAAACAAATATATTTATATAGGTAATCAGGTTTATAAAAGGTATGGAGGAAAATAGATGGGAATGTTCAAAGAAGAATTACTAAAAATCTTTTGAGTAAGCTAGCTGCAATTGTTATTGCAACTGTTATATTAGTCGCAATTCCATTGGCACTTAACATGATTCTTACATTAATAACATTTCCAATACAAGGAGCATATACTAATACTGAGACTTATTTGTCATTTGTGGTAAAAAACGAATTGCAGTTTGAGGAATTATTAGTTAAAGAACCATATATTAATTTTTTGGTGTATTCGTTAATAAGAATAATGACTGCTGTATGTTATGCAGTTTTTGCTTTTGGATTTTCAACATTATATACAGAAAACAGATATATAATTCTTTTATCAGGAGTGCTGTATTATTATGCATTTCAGATTTTAGGTTTACTTTTTCCAAATGATATCTTTAGAATAAACATATATAATACTAATGGAACAAATCAAAGTATTTTAGGTACATTAATTTTTATATGTACAGGAATTGTTTTAGGTATAGTAATGACAATAATTGGAAGTAAGAGGGAACTTTAATATGATTAAAGCAGAATTAAAAAGAATATTACAAGCAGTAGTGCTAATTAGCATCTTATTATATGGAATCATGTATTATATTGTTAGTGACGTTGATGTAAATCAATATAATTTTGTAAAATGCGTGGAATGCGTTTTCAATTATAGGTTATTCATAGGCGTATATAGTTTAATATTCCTTTTCGTGATTTGTATGTATTTAAAAAGAGCTGTAGTAGTAGAAAAAATTATTAAATTGTCAGATATAGATGATTATATTTTGTTTTTAGAGAAAAAAATAATGATGATTTCAGCAGGATATTCAGCAGTAATTACGATATTGTGGGGAGAAATATCAATAAATTTATTTGGTTTGGAAAAAATTGATAGTTTAATGCTTTTTAAAATGTTTATTACACAATTTGTAGGGTGGTTATTGCTATCAGGTCTAAGCTTGCTAGTCATGTTTATCTTTGTAAAACCAGTTATTACTTTTGCAATATTAGAGGCATTGACAATACTTTTGAATTTTAGATTCGATTTATCTAAGTCAGGAAAATTGGATTATTTTCAAGTTAGAGAGTATATGTATGGGTTTATGAATCAAGGATTATATATTAATTTAGCAAAAACATTCTTTTATTTTGGGTGTATCGTAGTAATATACGTAGTTACAGTGAAAATCGCACAAAAAAGAGATTATTTGGCAGGAAAGGCGAGAGTAAACAATGAATAAAAGAATTATAGTGTTATTAGGAGTACTAATAGTTATAGGTGGATTTATTCCATCTGACACAAAAAATATATATGCATTAGTTTTGGATATTTTTAACATTAGGAAAGGAATTGCGGATGCATATGTATTTGAATCAATGATGAGATTTTTGTTACCCCAGATAATATTTTTTGCTTGTTTTGGAGATTTTTTTAATACTAATATAATTAACAATGCATGTATGCTTTTTATAAGAAACAAAAAAAATAATTACGTAGTAAATAAGTACGCTAAGATGCTGTTAATTAAAGTAGTGGTTTCAGTGTTGAGCGTTTATGCAATTATTATTTTTCTAAGAATATTACAAAGCAGAAACTTAGAATCAAATTGTGTTGTTTTATTATTGTTTTGGGTTGTTAACTATGCAGTTTATATGGCATTTTCAATAATGGTTGCTAATGTTTTAGCTATTTTTGTGGGAGCAGCAGAGGCAACGGCAATAGTGTTTTTCGTAAAAATTGTTGAAGTAATGATACTAGCAAAAGCAGTTGATAATAACATATATGATAAAATTTCAAAAGTTATTCCAATAAGTATTATTGCTGGCAGAACTAATTATTTAGAAAAAAGTATAACTATAACAGTATTTTTTCAGTATTTTTTAATTCCGTTTATTGTAGGAGCAATATTATGTTTGGTAACAATTAGAATATGCGGTCGCCTATTAAATCATAAAGAGTGGTTTTGATAGAGTTAAGTAGGTAAAAAGAGTAATTTTGATAAAGTTAAGTATGCAACAGGTAAGGAGAACAGTATGCAAAAAATTATTTTAAATAATGTTTCTAAGATAATTAAAGGACGAACAGTCCTTTCTGGTATTAACATAAAATTAGAAGGTGGAACAATTTATGGACTTTCCGGAATAAATGGATCAGGAAAAACGATGCTTCTTCGTATGATAGCGGGCCTTATTAAGCCTACAACAGGTGCAGTTTTTATAAATGAAAAGGAATTACACAAAGATATGGATTTTCCAGAAGATGTTGGTGCCTTAATAGAAAACCCAGATTTTTGGCCAAGTTATACAGGAGAAGAAGCGCTTTATTCGATTGCAAAAATAAAAAAGCAAATAGGAATACCTGAAATCCAAAAAACGTTAGAATATGTTGGCTTAAAGCCAAATGATTCACGTACCATAAAAAAATATTCTCTTGGTATGAAAAAACGTCTAGGCATAGCTCAAGCCATAATGGAGAATCCAAAGATTTTGCTCTTAGATGAACCATGCAATGCACTAGATTCCGAAGGTGAAAAAATGGTGAGTCAACTCCTTCAAAAGAAAAAGGAAGAAGGTGCAATTGTTGTTATCGCAAGCCATGCACAAAATGATTTGGCATTGTGTGATTATATTTTTGAAGTGAGGGATGGGAGGATAGAATCTTGAGAAGAACTTTTGTTGGATATAAGTCCTTTAAAATGTGCAGCATATGATATAATTGACATAACGATGTTGACTATATCAGACAAGACAGAGTGTCTGACTAATATAAAAGGGGGACTTTAATATGTCGAGAGGCACAAATCAAAAGTTTAAGTTCACTTATCTGATGAAGATGATGCAGGAAAAGACTGATGATGATCACGCTCTTACAATGCCGCAGATTAGGGAAGAACTTGAAAAATATGGTGTGACTGCAGAACGAAAAAGTATCTATGCAGACTTTGCGGATATGGAAAAGTTCGGTGTAGAGATTATTAAGGAGCAGATTGGACGTGAAACGTATTATCACGTTGGAACAAGAGCGTTTGAACTTGCAGAGGTGAAGCTTTTAGTTGATGCAATTCAATCATCAAAGTTTATTACGCAGACTAAGTCGAGAAATCTTATCACCAAGATGAAGTCATTTGTTAGCCAGTATCAAGGAAGCACATTACAGCGTCAGGTCATTATTAATGATCGTGTAAAATCTATGAATGAAAGTGTTTTCTATAATGTGGATGAGGTCTATACAGCAATTAATGAAAATAAGAAAATCCGATTTAAGTATTACAAGTGGGATATCAATAAAAAGCTGATTGCGCGTAAAGGCGGCGATTGGTTTGAAATCAGTCCGTGGGGACTAACCTGGGCAGATGAGAATTACTATATGATTGCTTATGATGAGTGGGATGGTAATGTTAAAACTTATCGAGTAGACAAGATGATGAGAATCTCGATTTTAGATGAAAAGCGTGAAGGACAGAAAGAGTTTAAGGCATTTGATATGTCTAAGCTTTCAAAAACAACTTTTGGAATGTATGGCGGTCATAAGAAAAGAGTGAAGATTCAATTTGAAAATAGTATGTGTGGAGTTTTTCTAGACCGCTTTGGAAAAGAAGATATTAATTTTAAACCTATCGGGGAAAATTGGAGCGAGTTTAGTGTTGAAGTCAGTGTAAGCCAACATTTCTTTGGATGGCTGTTTGGCATGGGACCTAAAGTTAGACTTGTTGGACCGGATGATGTGGTTGAAGAATTAAAAGAATACGGAAAAGCATATTTTGAGAATATGAGATGATAAAGGGAGGCTAGTAATAATGTTTGCTGAGTTGATTGGAGCAAGAGTTACGCATAAAAAGTTTGTCAAAAGCTAATCCAAATTAGTAATGGGTTAATGCTTGAACAAGTAATTAAAGATGTTGGAACTGAAACATTTGAGGCGTCCTCAGGAATGGACAGAGATTAAGGCAATTCAGTTTATCTGGGTTGTCTTTTTTTATGCTCAAATTCAGGTAAAAATGAGCTGGTGTTTTTAACGTACAGGTCAGAGTGTAAAGTAATAACATCAAAACAATTGTGGTATTGTACAATAAAATTTGACACCCTATCCTCAAGGTTTTTGATATAATGATAATCAATCAGAAAACAGGAGGACAATATGGCAAAAAAACAAAGAACATATGACATGGAGTACAAAGCACAGGCAGTAAAACTCGCACAGGAAATAGGTGGACATAAAGCAGCGAAAGAATTAGGTGTTCCAGACGGTACTATCTATTGTTGGATAAAAGCATTTAAAGAAGGCCGTTTACATGTTGCATCAGCAGTTCATACACCTGATGATGCTTTATCACTGAATGAGGAACTAATCGAACTTAGAAAACGTATCAGAGAACAGGAAAAAGA